>NZ_JAVIIY010000078.1:0-545 GCF_033977345.1 Mesorhizobium dulcispinae | reverse complement strand
GCTCTCGGCAAGGCCTCCAAGAAGATCAAGACCTCCGAGGAAGTCGCCCAGGTCGGCACGATCTCGGCCAATGGCGACGAGTCGGTCGGCAAGATGATCGCGGAAGCGATGCAGAAGGTCGGCAACGAGGGCGTCATCACCGTCGAGGAAGCCAAGACCGCCGAGACCGAGCTGGAAGTCGTCGGAGGCATGCAGTTCGACCGCGGCTACCTGTCGCCCTACTTCGTCACCAACGCCGACAAGATGGTCGCCGATCTGGAAGACGCCTACATCCTGCTGCACGAGAAGAAGCTCTCCAACCTGCAGGCCATGCTGCCGTTCCTCGAAGCCGTCGTTCAGACCTCGAAGCCGCTGCTCATCATCTCGGAAGACGTCGAAGGCGAGGCCCTGGCCACGCTGGTCGTCAACAAGCTGCGCGGTGGCCTGAAGATCGCCGCCGTCAAGGCGCCGGGCTTCGGTGACCGCCGCAAGGCCATGCTGGAAGACATCGCCATCCTCACCGGTGGCCAGGTCATCTCGGAAGACCTCGGCATCAAGCTCGAGAA
>NZ_JAVIIY010000077.1:0-586 GCF_033977345.1 Mesorhizobium dulcispinae | reverse complement strand
TCGGTCGGTATATCGCTTTTTGACCAGCAGAGGCCGACATCAGCCCCGCAGTCGGTTTTGCAGTGCCTGCCGATCAACGGCAAGATAGTCGAGGTGCAGCCTGGCTGGCTGCCGCCTTTGCCCCAGTCGTCCGACCAGCGCCCTCGTGCCGTCAAGCACAAAGACGCCGCAATCGTAGCCGTTCTGCTGCTGGGTGATACGGGTGGGCACCAGGTGGGCTCCCAGCCGTCGTGCGAGCTGTGCCGCGGGCTGGTCGTTGAGCCGCCCGGCGGAGTCGTAATGATAGGCAACCGGCCTTTCCCGCTCGCGTCGATCAACCATAAGCAGCGACCAGTGGCTGCCGCGGCGTTCGGGATCGGTAGCGCTGGCATCGTTGACAGGCAGGAACATGAAGTCGGCAATGTCGTTGCCATTGCGATCATAGACGATGCGCTGGAAAGCCCTGAGCGCGGCATTGTCGGAGCCCAGGCGCAGATGGTAGTGGGCTATCAGCGGGTCGACGAGCCGCGTTCGGGCGGCGAGATCTGGATTTTCCCTCTGCAGCTCCTGCGCCAGAAGTTCGTAATCTCTCTGGATATGCTCATCG
>NZ_JAVIIY010000076.1:0-594 GCF_033977345.1 Mesorhizobium dulcispinae | reverse complement strand
CGATTGTCGAGCGGACGCACCGCGAGCCGCAGGCTAGCGAAGCTTCCTCCAGCCGCGTCGCAGGCCGCGGTGATGATACCCCGCAGGAACGGTCCGCGCGCGTCCCCGTTGGTCAACCACGACTTTTCGCTTCCGCATTGCGCGGAACGGGCATGACGCGGCGCCGTTTTCCTTTGGCGCGAGAAGGTGAAGCAAGCGAGGAAGAAAGCGCTTTGCGTTCTGACGATGAGCCGGGACGCGGTGATCATGCAAGCGAAAGTTCTTACGCTCCGGTCCTGTCGCATCGACAAACCACGTCCGATAGGAACGCAGGGCCAGGAGAGCGACGTGCCGACGATGGCGCAGAAACCAACATCCGTCTTGGAAGCGAGCAGCGGTCTCATGGGCAAGGACGGCAAGCGATTGCTTCGCGTTCCGATGCCGGATCGCGGCGCAGAGATGGCGTCACCGAAAGCTCACACACCTCCGCCCCGTCGCATGGTCGAAACCCATCCGGCATGGAGGCCAGGCCGCCACGCTGTGACGATGGGAGCGCGCGCGATAGCCGCCGCATAGGTTCTCAACGGCCTGAAGGGTCGCGGCAGCAATCAGGCG
>NZ_JAVIIY010000075.1:0-655 GCF_033977345.1 Mesorhizobium dulcispinae | reverse complement strand
GAAAAGGCGGCATAGCTTAACGTGGGACGATGTCCGCGATTTTCCTTGTCTCAGTCTGGGGGTGCACTCCAGTCTTTTCGCTAAATCTAGTACAGTGGTGGCGGACGCGGCATTATGACTCGGGCGTGTCGGGTTGAGGTGGGTGGCGGTTTGGCGTGCGGCATGATTCCATCAGACCATGTCGGAGCCACCCGATTCTCGAACGCTGACCCTGCGGGCCTGCTCGACGTGATCGTGGCAGTTGCGGGCGGAGGTCGCCGGGCTTCGCGCCGAGAATGCGGCTCTGAAGGATGAGATACGACGTCTGAAAGGTCTACCGCCGCGCCGACGCTGAAGCCGAGCGGGATGGAGCAGTCGTCCAAGCGGAGCTCGCCTGCAGCAACGGGTCCGAAGCGGGTGGTCCGCTATGGTTTTGCCCCGGTTACTCCCAGCCGACGACAGATAATTCTGGGCTCGGGCCCTCACGGCGACAGATAATTCCGGACGTTACATCACAGAACAGTTTCCAACCGCCAGGCCGTCATGAGCTGCTCGGAACAGGCAAAGGAGATAGCATGGATCCCTTTAACAACGTCAATCCATCGTCTCAGATTTCGCCCGCACAGACGATGCAGGCTCGCAACAGCATCAGACCAACCAGGCGCGTTTTCAGGAG
>NZ_JAVIIY010000074.1:0-701 GCF_033977345.1 Mesorhizobium dulcispinae | reverse complement strand
CGACACCCTCGTCGCCGACCGCCAGGCCTTGCTGGACCGCCTCAGGCCGCTTATCGGCTCCGGTCCATGAAGCTTGCTGCAACGGCTCGCCGACACTCCGGCCTGGTTGACCAGCGGATGATGGCGATTTAAGCGGTGCCACGACCGTCACAGCGACGTTTTAGGCAACCGGCTGCGGATCGTTCAACGGGCGGCATACAGGGGCGGGGCATCAGCCGGATCCGACAGCTTCACAACCGCAGCCGGACAGGCTTGTCGAATGGGAAGATGGGCGGGCTCGCCGCGAGTGCCTTCTTCGCGCCGGAAGTGATGATCTCGACTGCGTCCTGCCGCGATCTCCGCCGGCGCATGCGGATTCCGATATGAAGCCGGCCGCCATTCCAACCAGAGACCGGCCGTTTTTCGGCTCTGAAGATTACCTCCTGGATCAGCAACTTTGGCACCAATTACCTCGCGATGAACGAGGACATTTTAATGCCGGCAAAGAGAAGGCTGACCATGAGACAGTTGAGACAAATGCTTCGGCTTGCCGGAAGCGGGATCAGCTCGCGCGAGATTGCGGTCGTGCTGGGAATAGCATGCAGTACGGTGCAGGATAATCTGCGGCGCGTAGCGGCAATCGGGTTGAGCCGACGCTGGATACCGCGGCCACAATGCACCTCAAAGCCACAAGTTCAGGGTCATCACCGCCGGCCAGAAGC
>NZ_JAVIIY010000073.1:0-743 GCF_033977345.1 Mesorhizobium dulcispinae | reverse complement strand
CTAAGGCCTGTGGGGATTCACCAAAGCTTGGCGATGTGATTCAAGCTTTTGATGGACCGATTCGTATTGACTGACGCCCAATGGGCGAAGATGGAGCCGCATTGTCTGGGTAAAACCAGCGATCCCGGACGCAGCGGCAAGGACAACCGACTGTTCATCGAGGCAGTTCTGTGGATTGCACGCACGGGCAGCCCCTGGCGCGATCTGCCTGCCCATTTCGGGAACTGGAGCACAGCGTTTCGTCGTTTCAGCGACTGGCGCAAGGCCGATGTAATCGTGAAGCTCTTCGAAGCCTGCTCGGATGAGCCGGATATGGAATACGCCATGATCGACGCCACCATCGTCAAGGTCCACCGCCACGGACAGGGCGCAAAAGGGGGACTCAGAGCCAGGCCATAGGCCGCTCCAAAGGCGGCATGACCACCAAGATCCTCGCGCTGACCGATGCACTCGGCAATCTTGTGCGCTTCCATCTGATGCCGGGGCACCGCTTCGACACGGTCGGCGTCGAGCCACTTCTGCAGGGCGTAGATTTCGGCGGGCTGATCGCCGACAAGGCCTTCGACAGCGATACCATCGTTGCCGATCTCAACGAACGTGGCGCCAAGATCGTCATCTCCCAGCACCCAAGGCGTGCAAGGCCCTTGCCACTCGACCGCCAGCTCTACACGTGGCGACACCTCATCGAGAACTTCTTTTGCAAGCTCAAGGAGTTCAAGCGCATCGCCTTGCGTGCCGACAAA
>NZ_JAVIIY010000072.1:0-746 GCF_033977345.1 Mesorhizobium dulcispinae | reverse complement strand
ACTGCGAAAGTGCCGTCGCCACACCCTGGCTGGTCAGGCCACTTGCTGAAGCCGTTCACCAGCAGCGAGAGGTTTCGAGCGTCGAGCTGGCGAAGCACTGCTGGGTTGTCGCTGCAGAATTCGCCGATCCTGACCGTGCCGTCGCGGCATTCCGCCAGTTGGGGATATCGGCCGAACGACAATGCCAAGAGCGGCAACGCGCGAGCATCTACATCGTCGAGGGCGCTGGTAGAGCTCGATACCTTGGCTGCCATGGCCCTGCAGGCCTGCATGCCCGGCTGACCTCCGAGTTCGCGGCTGACTGCGTTGGATACGGTCGCATATCCAAACGATTCTCCTTCACGGATGTCCTGTTCCCAGTTTGGCAGAAAGTGACGGGTGAATTGGACAGCGGCTCCTTGCAGGAATGCTGCCTGCTCTTCCTGGTCCCGCAGCATGCCGCTGTGGCGCACCACCGCACAGGAGAACTGAACGATGTCCCGAGCTCGACCAATGTCATCGAGGGCATTGTTGAACAGATTACTCGACATTGCGCGAGAGACGCGCTGCCGGGCTGCTTCGGAATGCCGTCCCGCTTGCAAATCGGCAGTTTGTCTATGCGGCGGTAGCCCGCCTCCGTGGGAAAGTCCGGACCGCTGCGCCTGGCGCGAGGGTCCGCCCTCGGCCCGCAAAGCGCCTGATTGCTGCCGCGACCCTTCAGGCCGTTGAGAACCTATGCGGCGGCTATCGCGCGCGCTCCCATCGTC
>NZ_JAVIIY010000071.1:0-771 GCF_033977345.1 Mesorhizobium dulcispinae | reverse complement strand
ACACCTTATCGGCGTCCGGATTTTGATCTGAATGCGCTCACGCCCGGGCAACTGGCTGAGGAGAGTAGCGGCTCGGGCCACTGGACCGCAGTTGACGGCTCGGCAATTGCCCAGCCCGGCTCGTCACGCAGATCATCGCAGATCTATGCCGGTCTTGATGACATCGTCGACTTGCAGGACGATGCCGGCTCCGCGCCGCGGTCGGACGCTGCCAGGTCGAGATCGATTGCCGGGCCATCATCGAGCGTGCCTGGCGAAGGTTCGGCGGCGTCGAGCGCTGCACATGGCAGGCACCCGGAGCTCGGGCCACAGCTTGGCTCGCGGGAGCAGGCCGATTTGGGGGTAAGGCCTGCCGCCTCGCAGGAAAGTTACGATCAGTCGCAGCTTTGGCAGGAGGTGGACCAAGCTGGGCGGCGGGAATCTGCCGGCTCCGACTCGAATTGGTCGCCGCAGATTCCGTCGGATTTTGACGCGACTACGTGGCCAACGCCGAAATCCACGTCAGCTCGCTCGTCAGACATCTACCGCGGTCTTGATTCCCTGGTCGATTTGCCGTCCACACCGGCCGAGCTGCGTGATGATGCCCATTATGCCCCGCCTCCAGGTACAGCCTCCGACGCTCAGGTTGAGGCGCTCGATCCGCAAGCCTCGTCTCACGACCGCAGCGGACTGGCACTAGGCGCCACGCAATGGCTGAGCGATGAGCATATCCAGAGAGATTACGAACTTCTGGCGCAGGAGCTGCAGAGGGAAAATCCAGATCTCGCCGCC
>NZ_JAVIIY010000070.1:0-797 GCF_033977345.1 Mesorhizobium dulcispinae | reverse complement strand
CACTTCACTAGCCCGTCTTATGCACGACGATGGGCCTTTGAGGCTGGCGGATGTAGCTTAAGCGATCGATTTGGCGCAGGATTCGGTTGCAACCCTTCCACCGCATCTCGCGAGCCACACCCGTCGTGACCGAGGATACGTTGCTGCCGCTGTCTTTTCCAGCCGTCGGACGCAAGAAGATCACAGCTGCGTTTGACGGCGGTCGCATCACATCGGATGGCGGCGTGATGCTTCTGGCGGCCGCCGAACGCGTTTGCGACTGGCAGACCGGCTTGCGGCTGCGATCCACGATCCACGTGATCGAGCGCGCGTGACGCACGCCATGACCGACATCCTGCGCGCCCGCATCTTCGCCATCGCCTGCGGTTATGAGGATGCCAACGATCTCAACCGGCTGCGCACCGATCCAGCCTTCAAGCTCGCCTGCGGACGGTTGCCCGATAGCGGGCTCGACCTGTGCTCGCAGCCGACGTCGCGGCTGGAGAACCTGCCCGACGTCAGGACCGTCATCCGGGTCGGCCGGGTGCTGGTCGATCTGTGGCTGTCGAGCTACGCCGCGCCGCCGAAAAGCGTCACGCTCGACGTCGACGATACGCTCGATGTCGTTCACGGCCATCAGCAGCTGTCGCTCTTCACCGCCCACTACGACGAGCGTTGCTTCCTGCCGATCCATGTCTATGACGCCGCCACCGGCCGCCCGGTCGCCATGATCCTGCGCCCCGGCAAGACCCCGACGGGCGAGGAGATCCGCGGCTATCTGCGCCGCCTCGTGCGCCGCATCCGCGCCCGCTGGTGAA
>NZ_JAVIIY010000069.1:0-891 GCF_033977345.1 Mesorhizobium dulcispinae | reverse complement strand
GATGCTGGCTGGAATGGAGGCCAGCATCTGATGACGCGACCTCTTTCGGACGATCTTCGCGAACGGGTTGTGGCGGCGGTTTTGAGTGGTGAGAGCCGCCGGTCGGCCGCCAAACGGTTCGGCATTTCGGTTTCGGCGGCGGTGAAGTTGTTGCAGCGTCATCGGGCGACTGGCTCGGTTGCGCCTGGCAAGATGGGCGGACATCGCAAGAGGGTGCTGGAGCCGCATCGTGCTTTCATCGAGGCCCGTCTGCGTGAGACGCCGCATCTGACGCTGCATGGCCTGAAGGATGAGTTGGCCGCTCGCGGGGTCAAGGTCTCGCACAACGCAGTGTGGCAGTTCCTGCGCCGCGAGGGCCTGAGCTTCAAAAAAAACGCTGTTCGCCCTTGAGCAGGCACGCGCCGATATTGCCCGCAGGCGCCAACGATGGCGATCCTGGCAGGCCGGCCTCGATCCCCGGTGCCTGGTCTTCATCGACGAGACCTGGATCAAAACCAACATGGCTCCGCTGCGCGGCTGGGGGCCGAAGGGCAAGCGGCTGCGCGGCCTGGCTCCGTACGGCCACTGGCGCACGCTGACCTTCCTCGGCGCGCTGCGCTGGGATCGGCTGGCGGCACCTTGCGTCTTCGACGGACCGATCAACGGCCAATGCTTCCGCGCTTATGTCGAGCAGCAGCTCATCACCGTGCTGAAGCCCGGCGATATCGTCGTCATGGACAACCTGGGAAGCCACAAGTCCGCCGCCGTCAGGCAGATGATCAAGGCCGCTGGGGCCAGGCTCTGGTACCTGCCGCCCTACTCACCGGACCTCAATCCGATCGAGCAGGCCTTCGCCAAGATCAAACACTGGATGCGCCAGGCGCAGAAACGCACCGTCGAGGACACCTGGCG
>NZ_JAVIIY010000068.1:0-905 GCF_033977345.1 Mesorhizobium dulcispinae | reverse complement strand
GCGATCCGGGCGAGGAAATCAGCGGTTGAGGGAGCTTGTTCCGACACCCAAACTACATACCCGAAAGAGCTCCTTCGAGGAAGCAGAATCGACACAAAATCAATAACAAACGAGCAAAATTAGCCGGCCAGACGCGGCCGATAAGTCTTGCTCGGCCGGCGCCAGTCGATTCCTTCCAGAAGCAGCGAAAGCTCCGCCTTGGTGAGCGACACGACGACCTGATCCTTCGTGGTCGGCCAGGCAAAACAGCGGTCGGTAAGCCGCTTTGTGAATAAGCAAAACCCCTGGTCGTCATGCGCCAAAATCTTGATGATATGACCCTTGCGTCCACGGAAGCAGAAGATCGCGCCCATGTGCGGGTCGAGCGCGAGCACCTGCTGCACCATTCGCGCCAGGCTGTTGATCCCGCGGCGCATGTCGGTCGCGCCGCAGCACAGGAAAATCTGGTCGGTCGGCACCACCGTGATCACCTGCTCAACTCCGCCAGGACGATGCGCAGCGCTGTCGGATCGACGGTCCCGTCGATGCGCAATCGCGCGCCGCTCGGAAAGGCAACGACGATCCTGCCGGTCGGGTCCGGGCAATCGGCGGCGGGCCGGTCGACCTCGGGCAGTTCGTTCACCTCGATCCGTGCGAAGGTCGCCATCGCCTGGTCGGCATCGTGCTCGCCGCCGGCCATCTGCTTGCGCCAAGCATAGAGCTGCGAAGGAGCTACGCCGAATGCTTGCGCGACCTCGGTCACCGAGGAACCCGCCGCGCTCGCAAGGTCGACCAGCGCGCGCTTCTCCGCGCAACTCCACAGCCTCCGTTGGCGCGTGCAGCCGGGCATCGTTGCACCATCTTCAGCCGCCGCGGCGCCGCTGATCTCGGCGACCACATCGCCCTCTGCATGTTCCAATGTCATG
>NZ_JAVIIY010000067.1:0-953 GCF_033977345.1 Mesorhizobium dulcispinae | reverse complement strand
CCGTCATGTTCCACCTCCGATCCAGGCCAGAGCGCGCATGCCGACCGGCTGGCTGGCCGATTCGCAAGCGGAGGCATGTCATCGTCGCTCCCTCGGTCAGGGCCCCGCATAAGGAGTGCTGATGTCGCCCAGTTCCGCTCCAGCCAGCTCTATCAGCAGCCACCCCAGTCAGCGCCTCAGTCGGGTTTGCAGTGCCAGCCGATCGACAACGAGGTTGTCGAGGTGCAGCACGCCTGACCGTCCTCTTTGCGCCAGGCCCCTAACCAATGCCCGCGTCCCGTCCAGCACAAAGACACCGCAATCATAGCCGTTGCTCTGCTGGGTCATGCGGGCTAGCTCCAGACGAGCGCCCAGCCGTTGTGCGAGCAGTGCTGCAGGCCCGTCGTTGTATCCCACGGCGGAATCGTAATGATAGGCAGCCGGCCTTGCCCGTTCGCGACGATCAACGAGCAGCAGCGACCAATGGCTGCCGCGGCGATTGGGATCCGAAGCACTGGCATCGCTCACTGGCAGGAACAGGAAGTCGGCTGTGTCATTACCATCGTGATCATGGACAACGTGCTGGAAGGCGCGCGTGGCCACGCTCTGGGAGCCCAAGCGCAGATGATAGTGGGCTATGAGCGGATCCACGAGCCGCGTCCGGGAGGCGAGATCCGGATTGTCCCGCTGCAGATCCTGAATCAGAAGCATGTAATCCGCCGCGATATGCTCGTCGCTCAGCCAATCCCTGGCGCCGAGCTCTAGCCCACCGTGGCCGTGGAACGAGGCTGTCTGATTCAACGCCGCTATCTGAGCATCCGCCGATGTGCTCGGAAACGCCGGTGCATAGTGAGCATCGTCACGCAACTCGTGCGGGGTGGAGGGCAAATCAACCAGAGGGTCAAGACCGCGGTAGATGTCTGATGACGGAGACCTCGCAGACGAGGGGAGGGAGGGCAAATCAACCAGAGGGT
>NZ_JAVIIY010000066.1:0-1001 GCF_033977345.1 Mesorhizobium dulcispinae | reverse complement strand
GGTATGGGATGCGTGTCGAAATTCTTGGTCAGGAACGGCGGCGGCGTTGGGGTGACGAGAAGAAGCTCGACATTGTCATGTCGGTTGGGCTCGACGGTGCGACGGTCACTGAGGTTGCACATCGGCACGATGTGAGCCGGCAGCAGATTTACGCCTGGCGGCATGAGCTGAAGAAGAAGGGTTTGTTGCCGTCCACTGCCGATACGGTCTTCCTTCCCGTAGACACGTTAGCCATGCTTGGTGCCCCGCTCGTGCGCGAGGACGTTGCGCGCGTGCCTGCAATGATCGAGTTGCGGTTGAACGATGGGCGCAGCCTTCGCTTCGACAGTGGCGTTGATGCCACCGTCCTGACTCGGCTCATCCGGGCGGTTGAAGCAGCATGATTGGACCGGGGACCGGTGTTCGAGTGTATCTCGCCTGCGGAGCCACGGACATGCGCAAAGGGGTAGAAGGTTTGGCTGCGCTTGCGCAGGATGTGCTACGCCAGAAGCCGACGGGAGGTGCAGTCTTCGCGTTTCGAGGAAGACGGGGCGATCGCATAAAGCTCCTGTATTTTGATGGCCAAGGCTTCTGCCTGTATTATAAAATTTTGCAGAGAGGGCGTTTTCCCTGGCCTTCAGCAGCGGACGGAACGGCCCGGCTGACAACGGCGCAATTGGCGATGTTATGGGAAGGAATTGATTGGCGGCGTCCCGACTGGGGTGCCCCACCGGCGCGTGTCGGTTGATTTATCTCACTGAATTTGCTTGTTTTTATGGATACTCGTCCTGACTTATGGTAGTCAGGTTCATGTCGAGCGCGAGCCAAAATCTTCCCGATGATCCGGCCTTCCTGAAGGCGATGATCGCCGCCCTGCAGGCGGAAAATGCGAAGATGTCGGCGACGTTGCAGGCGCATGACCAGTTGATCCAAACCTTACGGCTGCGCATCGCCAAGCTGAAGAAACAGGTCTTCGGCAAGTCCTCGGAAAAGATCGAGCGGGAAATCCAGCAGTTGGAACT
>NZ_JAVIIY010000065.1:0-1076 GCF_033977345.1 Mesorhizobium dulcispinae | reverse complement strand
TTCTCGATGTGGCGGCCGAGGTTGAGGCAGCCCTTCTTGACCGCCTCGATGTTTTCCTTGCCGAGGTCTTCCTTCTTGACGCCGCCATTCATCTTCATGGCGCGCACGGTGGCGACGATGACGGCCGCCGCCGGCTTCAAGCCCGCCTTGCGGCACTTGATGTCGAAGAACTTCTCGGCGCCGAGGTCGGCGCCGAAGCCGGCTTCGGTGACGACATAGTCGGCAAGCTTCAGCGCCGTGGTGGTGGCGACGACCGAGTTGCAGCCATGCGCGATGTTGGCGAACGGGCCGCCATGCACGAAGGCCGGGTTGTTCTCCAGCGTCTGCACCAGGTTGGGCTGGATGGCGTCCTTCAAAAGCACGGCCATGGCGCCGTCGGCCTTGAGGTCGCGGGCATAGACCGGCGACTTGTCACGGCGGTAGGCGACGATGATGTCGCCGAGGCGCTTCTCGAGATCCTTGAGGTCGGTGGCCAGGCACAGGATCGCCATCACCTCCGAGGCGACGGTGATGTCGAAGCCGGCCTCGCGCGGAAAACCGTTGGCGACGCCGCCCAGCGAGCAGAGGATCTCGCGCAGCGCCCGGTCGTTCATGTCCATGACGCGGCGCCAGGCGACGCGGCGGATGTCGATGCCGAGCTCGTTGCCCCAGTAGATGTGGTTGTCGATCAGCGCCGAAAGCAGGTTGTGCGCCGTGGTGATGGCGTGGAAGTCGCCGGTGAAATGGAGGTTCATGTCGTCCATCGGCACGACCTGGGCGAGGCCGCCGCCGGCGGCGCCGCCCTTCATGCCGAAGTTCGGGCCGAGCGAGGCCTCGCGGATGCACACGATCGCCTTCTTGCCGATGCGGTTCAGGCCGTCGCCGAGGCCGACCGTGGTGGTCGTCTTGCCTTCGCCGGCCGGCGTCGGGTTGATGGCGGTGACCAGGATCAGCTTGCCGTCCTTGTTGCCCTTCACCGACTTGATGAACTCGGCCGAGACCTTTGCCTTGTCGTGGCCATAGGGCAGCAGATGCTCGTTGGGGATGCCGATCTTGGCGCCGATCTCCTGGATCGGTTTCTTCTTGGCTGCACGCGC
>NZ_JAVIIY010000064.1:0-1108 GCF_033977345.1 Mesorhizobium dulcispinae | reverse complement strand
GGCGGCGAGATCTGGATTTTCCCTCTGCAGCTCCTGCGCCAGAAGTTCGTAATCTCTCTGGATATGCTCATCGTTCAGCCATTCCGTGGCGCCTAGTGCCAGCCCGCTGCGGTCGTGAGACAAGGCTCGCGGATCGAGCGCCTCAACCTGAGCGTCGGAGGCTGTACCTGAAGGCGGGGCATAATGGGCATCATCACGCAGCTCGGCCGGTGTGGACGGCAAATCGACTATGGAATCAAGACCGCGGTAGATATCAGACGAGCGAGCTGACGCGGACCTCCAAGCTGGTCCCATGTCTTGATCCGACTGCGGCGACCACCCTGACCAGGGGCGGTCCCGACCGGCAGGTCTTTGCCTTTCGGCTTGGTCCACCTCCTGCCAAAGCTGCGACTGATCGTAACTTTCCTGCGAGGCGGCGGGCCTTACCCCCCAATCGGCCTGCTCCCGCGAGCCAAGCTGTGGCCCGAGCTCCGGGTGCCTGCCATGTGCAGCGCTCAACGCCGTGGAACCTTCTCCAGGCTCGCTCGATGACGACGATGGCCCGGCAATCGATCTCGACCTGGCAGCATCCGACCACGGCGCGGAGCCGGCATCGTCGTGCAAGTCGACGATGTCATCAAGCCCGGCATAGATCTGCGATGATCTACGTGACGAGCCGGGCTGGGCAATTGCCGAGCCGGCAACTGCGGTCCAATGGCCCAAGCCGCTACTCTCCTCAGCCAGTTGCCCGGGCGTGAGCGCATTCAGATCAAAATCCGGACGCCGATAAGGTGTGGGTGACAGTGGTTCAAGGCCGGCGAAGGTCGAGGACGAGCCGGCACTTTGAGCAGGCGAGGATGGGGGCGGCACGGGGGCCAATTCTGGCGGGAGCGATGTCGTCTGATGGAACTGCGGCACATTGGTAGCCATTGGCGCGCCAGGCTGTGCGGCCTCTTCTTCATGGAAGGCTCGCAGCACGTCCCAGGCCGGGTCGCCCGGGGACATGGGGATGGGCGAGAAGGCGACGGCCGAGGTGCTCTGCACAGTTCCAGTGGGCGGGCCGCTTGGCTGCTCGCGCGGGGCCGCTTGCCCATGGGCTGCCAAGCCCAGCGCATTGTTGGCTGCGACC
>NZ_JAVIIY010000063.1:0-1148 GCF_033977345.1 Mesorhizobium dulcispinae | reverse complement strand
AACAGCCGTCTCGCCAGGCGGCGGACCGGCTCACATGCAGATGCGGTTGGACCGAGGATGCTGCAAGAGGAGGACGCCGGGGAAGGCGGTTCGCACTTGCCCTTTGCTCCACCAGCTCACTCACCTGCGCAGAGTTTTGACCAGGACGAGCTCTTTGCCGCCGCCGACCGCGCCGGGCCGTTGCCGGTCGCAAGTTTCGCTTCGGCGCAGTTCTGGCAGGATGCGCAGCGGGTCGTCCACTCACCGGCGCAAAGTGTCGATCAGCCGCGGAGCCGCGCAGCGATTGGGCGCGCTTACGAAGCTTTGAGTTCCATGCCGCCGCCGCGGGTCAACCTGCCCGCCACGAGATTTGGAAGCGCACCCGATCGCGTGAGCCTCCCTCACGTCGTCACGAGCGCATTTCGGCCTGCGGCCAATCAACAGGGCGATTTGACCGGCGCGCGCCATACAATGCCGGCCGCGGCGCCGCACCAGGCTGCCGTCGTTCAGCAAACGCGCCGCCGCAAGCGCGGCCGCGAGCATCCGGACGAGGCGCTTTTTGCCGCCTACCGTGCCGAGGTGGCTAAAACAGCCAAGGTGAGTGAAAGCTCGATCACTGGCGATATAGTGGCGCTGCGCAAGTTCAGCAAATGGCTTGACGAGAACCATCGGACCCAGATCGCCGGCCGGATTGAGGACCCGGGATTGGACGCACTGGCGAAGAACTTTGTGGGCAACGATGCCGGACTACTGAGCGACACCAAAGTGGCATTGGCAAGGCTCCGGCAGCATTCTGCCGGACAGCCTGTGACGGCTGTTTCGACTGTTCGACCCGGCACGAAGGACGATGAGGAACTCTTCGCCCAATACCGGGCAATAGCCGTGGCCCGCCTCAAAGCACGAACCTTGGGGAACGATCTAGCGGCGCTGCGCAAGTTCAGCACATGGCTTGCCGAGAACCACCAGAGCCAAATCCACGGTCGGATTGACGACGAGCAGCTGGACGGCCTGGCGAAGAACTTTGCGGGCAACGATGCCGTACTACTGAGCGACATCAACGTGGCATTGGGAAGGCTGCGGCAAGCCTCTGCCGGACAGACTGTCACAACAGCTAAAACTCGCCCCGTCAACGAAGAGAACCAGGTGATCGAAGATGCATGTCGGTCAGC
>NZ_JAVIIY010000062.1:0-1166 GCF_033977345.1 Mesorhizobium dulcispinae | reverse complement strand
CTAGTCACCTGAATCTGAAGTTCGGTTCATTGTCTTCTGGCAGAAACGCTTGACCGATGCGAGGATCTGGTCGGCGGATTTGACCCACTTGTATGGGGTGGGGTTTTCGTTGTGGGTTTCGATGAATGCGTCGATGTCGGCCTCCAGTTCTGCGGTGGAACGGTGTACGCCGCGCTGCAACTGCTTTCGCGTCAGCTCGGCGAACCACCGCTCGACCTGATTGATCCAGGATGCCGACGTTGGCGTGAAGTGAACATGCCAGTGTGGGCGGCGCGCGAGCCAGGCCTTGATCCTCGGCGTCTTGTGGGTCGCATAGTTGTCCATCACCAGATGCACGTCCGGCCCATCGGGCATTTCGGCGTCGATCCGCTTCAGGAAATCGAGGAATTCGGTGGCCCGGTGACGCTTGTAGCACTGACCGATCACCGCCCCGGTGGCAACATCTAGCGCGGCAAACAGCGATGTCGTGCCGTTGCGGACATAGGTATGGGTGCGCCGTTCGGCGACGCCCGGCGCCATGGGCAGCACAGGCTGCTCGCGATCCAAGGCCTGGATTTGCGACTTCTCATCCACGCAAAGCACGACCGCCCGGTCCGGAGGCGACATGTAAAGGCCGACGATGTCCTGCACCTTGTCGACAAAGAGCGGATCAGAGGAAAGCTTGAATGTCTCGGCACGATGCGGCTGCAGGCCAAACGCGGTCCAGATCCGACGGATGGTGGTATGCGAAAGGCCGCTGTCGGCTGCCATCGAACGGATGGACCAGTGCGTGGCATCCTTAGGGGTGGTGTTCAACGTACGCTCGACGACCTGGGCAACCTGGGTATCGGAGACAGTTCGCGGTCGACCCGCACGATATTCATCTGTCAGCCCTTCAATACCATCCTGTACGAACCGGCGGCGCCACTTGCCAACCGTGTGCTCGTGAACACCCAGGCGTCCGGCAACGTCCTTGCTTTGCAAACCCTGCGCGCACAAAAGGATCATCCGGCATCGATCCGACAAGGAGCGTGGCGCTTTATGCCGGCGCACCTGAGATTCGAGAAAACTTCTATCCGCGTCGCTCAGAACGACGACGTCCGCCTGCCTGCCAACCATCGATCAAACTCCTGCTCTTGTGACAGAAGCCGAACAAAATGAAGCTTACTTTGGTTCCAGGTGACTAG
>NZ_JAVIIY010000061.1:0-1166 GCF_033977345.1 Mesorhizobium dulcispinae | reverse complement strand
AGGATTGTTTGAGAAGGATCGGGTAGTTTGGCGGCCGGGACTGCAGGCCCATCACAGCCAGCAGTCCCGGCGGCAGGCGACCGTCCCTAGGATCGGGCAAGCACCCGACGTCATCATGGTCCCTGCCGTCTTTGTCCGCCATCGCTTGGAGAGTTGATTGGCCGCTGGCCTGAGCCACGCCCGCAAACAATCCGAAGCCCTTTAAGGATACCACCAGCATGGCCTTCCTGCATCAACAACCGCAGCTGTGCCTTGGCTTCGACATCGCCAAGAACACCATCACCGCCGCCGACGGCGCCGCCACCCGCACCATCGCCAATCAGCGGCGCGCCATCCGCGCCCTCCTCAAGCGCTACAAGCACATCGACCTGGTCGTGTGCGAGCCGACCGGAGGGTATGAGAGCCTGCTGCTCGACGAGTGCCTGCGCGCCGGCATCGCCTGCCATCGCGCCGACACGCTCAAGCTCAAGAGCTTCATCCGTTCCTTCGGCACGCATGGCAAGAGCGACCCCATCGATGCCGGCATGCTTTCTGCCTACGGCCGCGAGCGCTGGGAAAAGCTGTTCCTTTGGCAGGCTCCCGACTCCGACGAGGTGCGCTTGCGCGCCCTGGTCCGCCGCCGTCAGGAGCTCATCGCCTTCAAGGGCGCCGAGAAGTGCCGCGCCAAGGCTCCCTGCAGCCGCGAACTCGCCGCCTCCTTCAAGGCGGTGATCAAAGCCGTCGAGGATCAGATCCGGGCCATCGAGGTCGCCATCCGCGAGCTGATCGCCAACAGCAGCACCCTCAAGCACCGGGCAGCCATCTGCACGGCCATGGACAATCTCGGCCCGATCATGGCGGCCAAGCTGCTGGCCAATTTGCCCGAGCTCGGTTCCATGACCCGCCGCAAGGCCGCAGCACTTGCCGGCGTCGCGCCGCATCCCAACGACAGCGGCCAAAGACGGGGCTACCGCAAAATCCGCGGCGGACGCCCTGACGTCAGAAGCATGCTCTACATGCCGGCCCTGTGCGCCGCAGCCGGAAAGGGTGAGTTCGCAGCCTTCTACAAACGCCTGCGCGCCAACGGCAAAAAGCCTATGGTGGCCATCGCCGCCGTCATGCGAAAGATCGTCGTCACCCTAAATGCCAGGCTCCGGGACGCCATGATTCCTCAGAGTTGATGACGA
>NZ_JAVIIY010000060.1:0-1301 GCF_033977345.1 Mesorhizobium dulcispinae | reverse complement strand
CAGGATCGCCAAGCCTTGAGCAGTAAAATCTGAGAGCCCGACATCCTGGCGATCGGCGCGGCGAAGGACCTCCCTGCCAATGGTGACCGTAGCCTCGCGCATCTTCTGCTGATCCGGCCACTTGCTGAAACCATTCACCAAGGTCACCAGGTGTTGATCGGCAAATCCGGCGAGTTGGCCGGCGCGGGACACGATCTCCTCGGCGAGGCCCACTGCAGCTTGGCGCACTTCAGGCTCCTCGGGCCACTTGCTGAGTCCGTTCACCAGGTTCGCCACATGTTGGTCAGTAAATCCACGGAGGTGACTGGTGCGGCGGAGAATCTCGCAGGCAACTGCGGCTGTGGCTTCGCGCGTCTTCTCCTGTTCGGGCCACTTGCTGAAACCATTCACCAGTATGGCCAGCTGCTGATGGGTAAACCCCTTGATTTTGTCGGCGCGGGAGGCGATCTCCCCGGCGATGGCGACCGCAGCTTGGCGCATGCCTGGCTCTTGCGGCCACTTGCTGAAGCCATTGATCAGATAGGCCAGCTCCTGACCAGGAAAACCGCGCAATCGGTTGGCGTCGCAGCTGACCTCAGAGGCGATGGCGACGGCCGCTTCGCGCGTCTTCTCCTGTTCCGGCCACTTGCTGAAACCATTCACCAGATTGGCCAGGTGTTGATCCGTGAACCCACCCAGCTCCCTGGCGCGCGCAACGATCTCCCCACCGACGGTGACTGCTGCCTGGCGCATATTGAGTTCTTCGGGCCACTTGCTGAAACCATTCACCAGTATCGCCAAGTGCTGATGAGTAAATCCGCCGGGCTTGCCGACGCCGGACGCAATGTCCCCTGCGATGGCGACCGCAGCCTGACGTATGCCTGGCTCTTGCGGCCACTTGCTGAAACCGTTCACCAAAGTGGCCAGCTCCTGCTCAGGAAAGCGACCGAGTCGGTTGGCCTCGCGACTGATCTCAGAGCCGATGGCGATCGTCGCTTCGCGCGTGCTTTCCTGTTCCGGCCACTTGCTGAAACCGTTCACCAGGTTCGCCAGGTCCTGCGGTACAAAATCGGAAAGCCGATTGGCTCGGCCTGCGAGGTACGTCACCTCGGTGCCGATAGCGCTGGTGGCCTCCCGACACTCCGCCTGGTTCGGCCATTTGCTGAAGCCATTGACCAGGTTGGTCAAGCTCTGCGGATTGAATTTGGAAAACCCTTGCGTGTGGGCGCGGCGAAGAACCTCACCAGCAACTGCGAAAGTGCCGTCGCCACACCCTGGCTGGTCAGGCCACTTGCTGAAGCCGTTCACCAGCAGCGAGAGGT
>NZ_JAVIIY010000059.1:0-1417 GCF_033977345.1 Mesorhizobium dulcispinae | reverse complement strand
ACTGGAGTGCACCCCCAGACTGAGACAAGGAAAATCGCGGACATCGTCCCACGTTAAGCTATGCCGCCTTTTCCATCTGTCGTCCACCTGAATGCTTCTGTTCGTATTCCTCCGGCGTGAGATAATGGAGCGCCGAATGCAGGCGCTGCGTGTTGTAAACGGTATCGATGAAAGCGCCGATGCGCCTACGGGCATCATCAGCATCCTTATAGGCGAGACCTTGCACCTCTTCCTGCTTCAGCGTTTTCATGAAGCTTTCCGCCTTCGCGTTGTCGTAAGGATTTCCGACGCGGCTCATGCTCGCCTGGATGCCATGGAGATGCAGAAGTTCGGAGTAGGCCCCACAGGCGTATTGAACGCCGCGGTCGGAATGGTGCACGAGACCCCCTGGAGCAGGCTGGCGATCGGTGATGGCCATCTCGAGGGCCTCAATGGCAAGGCTTGCTCTGAGATGCGTATCCAACGCCCATCCGACCACCCTGCGGCTAAACGCGTCAAGCACAACGGCAAGGAAAGCAAACTCCTCAGCCAGATGCAGGAAGGTGATATCGGCAACCCATAGCTGGTTGACCCCACTGAGGATCATGCCCCTGGCCAAGTTCGGCACGACTTGCCAACCATGCCTCGAGTTCGTCGTTGCAGGCACAAAGGGTCGCGTGCGCAGGCACAGCAGATTGTCTTCACGCATGATGCGTAGAACGCACTTGTGATTGACTTGCCACCCCTCCCGACGCAACAGGGCTCCGATCCGGCGGTAACCGTAGTGCGCGTTGCCGAGAGCCATCTTTTGAATGAGATCGCGCAAACCTGTCTCGGCCCGTCGCGGGGCCGAGTCTAGCCAGTGACGATAATAACTGGCGCGGCTGACGCCAGCGAGCCAGCACATTCTATCGATGTTGAATTCGCCTTGCGACAGGCCGGTCGTCATCTTTTCGATGACTTTGAAGATCCCGTTTCGCCAGGAGCGCTGCTCCGGCGCTGATCTTCCTCGAAGTGCCGCAAGGCTTCGCGAAAAAAATCGAGATCAAGCTGCTGTTGCCCGACTTTCTGCTCCAATTCCCTGATCCGGCGCCTGGCCTTGGTCAGTGCCTTTTCCTGAGGCGTCGGCAGATCGACTGAATTCTGCAGCTGCGCGGCCCCGTCTAGTCCTGCTGTCGATCTGGCCGGCCGGCCGCGCCGGCGTGACTTCAGATCGCCATAAAGCCTCAGGTGATCACGCCACTCGTAAAGTCGTTGACGACTGATGCCGACCTCATCTGCCAACTTGCTGACGTTTTCGCCCGCTTCCATGCGCTGGAGCAGCTCCCGTTTTTGGTCTTCATCAATAAATCTTTGCCGTCCGGCCATGCCCCAGTTTCCTCTCCTGCGGGGAAACTGTCCGCGATTTTCCTTGTCTCAGTCTGGGGGTGCACTCCAA
>NZ_JAVIIY010000058.1:0-1568 GCF_033977345.1 Mesorhizobium dulcispinae | reverse complement strand
ACCTCTCGCTGCTGGTGAACGGCTTCAGCAAGTGGCCTGACCAGCCAGGGTGTGGCGACGGCACTTTCGCAGTCGCTGGTGAGGTTCTTCGCCGCGCTGAGACGGAGGGATTTTCCAAATTCAATCCGCAGAACCTGACCAATCTGGTCAATGGCTTCAGCAAATGGCCGAAACAAGCGGAGTGTCGGGACGCCACCAGCGCTATCGGCACCGAGGTGACGTACCTCGCAGGCCGAGCCAATCGGCTTTCCGATTTTGAACCGCAGGGCCTGGCGAACCTGGTGAACGGTTTCAGCAAATGGCCGAGCCAGGCGAAGTGTCGGAAAGCCACTAGCGCTATCGGCACCGAGGTGACGCGCCTTGCAGGCCGAGCCAAGCGGCTCTCCGATTTTAGCCCGCAGGGCCTGTCGAACCTGGTCAATGGCTTCGGCAAGTACCCGGAAGAACAGGATTTGCGCCAAGCTGTGGCGGATATCGCCGCCGAGATCGTTGGCCGCGCCGGCAAGCTCAATAGATTTCCACATCAAGAGTTGGCCAATCTGGTGAACGGGTTCGGCAAATGGCCCGAAGAATTCGACATGCGCCATGCTACCGTTGCCATCGCCGGTGAGATCGTTGCGCGTGCCAAAGAGCTCGGCGGATTCACTGATCAACATCTGGCGAACCTGGCGAACGGTTTCAGCAAGTGGCCCGAACAGACGCGCGAGGCGACGGTTTCCATTGCGGGCGAGGTCGTTACCCGAGCCGGCGAGCTCAACAGATTTGGGTATCAAGAGTTGGCCAACCTGGTGAACGGTTTCAGCAAGTGGCCTGACCAGCAGAAGACGAGCGAGGCGACCATTGCCATCGCCGGCGAGGTCGTTGCCCGAGCCGGAAAGCTCAAGGAATTTGCGAATCAAGAGTTGGCCAACCTGGTGAACGGTTTCAGCAAGTGGCCGGAACAGGCAAGCACGCGCGAGGCGATGATCGCCATCGCCTCTGAGGTCAGTCGCGCCGCCAACCGATTGCGCGGTTTTCCTGGTCAGGAGCTGGCCTATCTGATCAATGGCTTCAGCAAGTGGCCGCAAGAGCCAGGCATGCGCCAGGCGGCGGTCGCCGTCGCCGGGGAGATCGCCTCCCGTGCCGACAAAATCAAGGGATTTACCCATCAGCAGCTGGCCATCCTGGTGAACGGTTTCAGCAAGTGGCCGCAGGAGGAGCGAAATCGGCAGGCCACGGCCGCCATCGGCGGGGAGGTCCTTCGCCGCGCCGATCACCCAAATGTCGGGCTCTCCGACTTTGCTCCGCTGAGCCTGGCCAATTTGGTGAATGGCTTCAGCAAATGGCCGCAAGAGCCAGGCATGCGCCAGGCTGCAGTTGCCATGGCTGGGGAGATCGCTTCCCGCGTCGGCAAAATCGAAGGATTTAGTCATCAGCATCTGGCGGTCCTGGTGAACGGTTTCAGCAAGTGGCCGCAAGAGGAGCGCAATCGGCAGGCCACGGTCGCCATTGGCGAGGAGGTCCTTCGCCGCGCCGATCGCCAGGATGTCGGGCTCTCAGATTTTACTGCTCAAGGCTTGGCGATCCTG
>NZ_JAVIIY010000057.1:0-1698 GCF_033977345.1 Mesorhizobium dulcispinae | reverse complement strand
ACATCGCGCAGGAGCTCTATCTCGGCTTCGTGCTCGACCGCAAGGAAGAGCGCGTCATGATCGTGGCCTCGGCCGCCGGCGGCATGGAGATCGAGGACATCTCGGAAAAGCAGCCCGATTCCATCATCCGCGCCACCGTCGATCCCGGCGTCGGCATGCAGCAGTTCCAGGCGCGCGAGATCGCCTTCGGCCTCGGCCTTGAAAGCAACCTGATCGGCAAGGCCACCGAGACCATCCTCGGCTGCTACCAGGTGTTCCGCGACTACGACGCCTCGATGCTGGAGATCAATCCGCTGGTGGTGACGCGCGACGGCAGCCTGGTCGCGCTCGATGCCAAGATGTCGTTCGACGAGAACGCGCTGTTTCGCCGCCCGGAAATCTCCGAGCTGCGCGACAAGAGCCAGGAAGACCCGCGCGAGACCTTCGCCAGCGACCGCGGCCTTTCCTATGTCGGGCTCGACGGCAATATCGGCTGCATCATCAACGGCGCAGGGCTGGCCATGGCGACGATGGACATGATCAAGATCGCCGGCGGCGAGCCGGCCAACTTCCTCGACATCGGCGGCGGCGCCTCGCCCGAGCGGGTGGCGAAATCCTTCCGCGCCGTGCTCGGCGACAAACAGGTCGAGACCATCCTGGTCAACATCTTCGCCGGCATCAACCGCTGCGACTGGGTCGCCGAGGGTGTCATCAAGGCGATCCGCGAGGTCGGCGTCGACGTGCCGCTGGTGGTGCGGCTGTCCGGCACCAAGGTCGAGGAAGGACGCAAGATCCTGGCCGATTCCGGCGAGAAGGTGATCGTTGCCGACACGCTGGCCGAAGCCGCCGAAAAGGCCGTCGCCGCCTGGCGCAAGGTCGCCAAGAACAAAAAAGCAGCCTGAGGGAGGTCGAGAAAATGGCAATCCTGCTCAACCGCAGCACGCGCGTCATCGTGCAAGGCTTCACCGGCAAGATCGGCAGCTTCCATGCCGAGGACATGAAGCGCTACGGCACCAAGCTGGTCGGCGGCGTCACCCCCGGCAAGGGCGGCCAGACGCATCTCGGCCTGCCGGTGTTCAACACCGTCAAGGGCGCCGTGCGCGAGACCCGCGCCGAAGCCAGCATCGTCTTCGTGCCGCCGCCCTTCGCCGCCGATTCGATCATGGAGGCGGCCGACGCCGGCATCAAGCTTTGCGTGTGCATCACCGACGGCATCCCCTCGCAGGACATGATGCAGGTCAAGCGCTACATGCGCCGCTACCGCTTCGAGGACCGCATGCGGCTGATCGGCCCGAACTGCGCCGGGGTCATCACGCCCGGCCAGGCGCTGATGGGCATCATGCCGGGCAGCATCTATCTGCCCGGCCGCGTCGGCATCGTCGGCCGCTCCGGCACGCTCGGCTACGAGGCCGCCTCGCAGATGAAGGCGCTCGGCATCGGTGTCTCGACCAGCGTCGGCATCGGCGGCGATCCGATCAACGGCTCCTCCTTCAAGGACATCCTGAAACTGTTCGAGCAGGACGACGAGACCGACGCCGTGGTGATGATCGGCGAGATCGGCGGGCCGCAGGAAGCCGAAGCCGCGATCTGGGCGCGCGACAATATGAGGAAGCCCTTGATCGCCTACATTGCCGGGCTTTCCGCCCCGAAGGGCCGCCGCATGGGCCACGCCGGCGCCATCATCTCCGCCTTCGGCGAGTCGGCGCAGGAAAAGGTCGA
>NZ_JAVIIY010000056.1:0-1704 GCF_033977345.1 Mesorhizobium dulcispinae | reverse complement strand
ACCGCGGAGATTTCGCTTTGATGCGAGCGATGAGTTCCTGGTCAGCGACGAAGGCTTCGAGGAAGTCGTTCCATTCGTCAGCGGTGCGGCGAGCATGGGCAAGCATTTGCTCCAGCTCTTCAATGCCGTCGCGGGTAAGCGAAGTTATTGCCTCGTCCGGCCCGACGTAGACGCTGATGATGCTGCCGTAGCTCAGGTTGTCATCGTTGCTGACGATCGCCTGAAGGAGTTCAGAATCTTCGTCGAGCAATTTGGCGACGTAATCGATGCTGAACACATGGGTCACGGTTGCCATCAGGCTGCCTCGGCGCGGATGGCGGCGACAGGTAACCAATTCCAGGGAAGCAGCTCATCGAGGCGGTTGATCTTGTGATCGTGGATGCGGTCGAGCACGTCGGCCAGATAGGCCTGAGGATCGATGCCGTTCATCTTGGCCGTCTCGATAATAGTCATGGCACGTGCCAATGTCTCCGCACCCGTGTTGGCGCCAGCGAAGAGCCAATTTTTTCTTCCAATTCCAATTGGACGCAAGGCCCGCTCGGCAGCGTTGTTATCCATGGCGACACGACCGTCTTCCAGGAACAGGCAAAATGAGGACCAACGGCTCAGGCCATATCGGAAGGCTTTCGCCAGATCACCCTTGCCCGGAATACGGGTCAGTTGCGCTTCGACCCAGACACGCAATGCTTCGATCTTCGCTTTACTGTGCTTCTGACGCGCGGCAAGGCGGATATCGGCAGGCTGGCCTGCAACGTCGCGCTCGATGTCGTAAAGCGCACCGATGCGATCGAGAGCCTCGCGTGCGATCTCGGATTTGTTCGAGGTCCAGATATCATGGAAGTCACGTCGCCAATGCGCCCAGCATGAAGCCTCTCGGAAGCGGGATGTCCCGTCCAATCCAAGTTCATAAAGCTTCCCGTAGCCCTTATATCCATCAGCTTGAAGGATGCCGCTCGCCTGCCTGAGGTGATGGTGGACGTGCTCTTCCTTCCAGTCGGGAGCAAAGTAGTAGACCGCACCCGGCGGAGCAGCGCCCGCCCAGGGACGCTGATCGCGGACATAAGTCCAGATCCTGCCTTTCTTCACGCCCTTGCCCAAACCCTTATCCCGCAGAGAACGATCCAGCACCCGGATTGGGGTGTCGAGGAGGTCACTGCCCATGATCGCGGTCTCGATCCGCTCAATCAGCGGCTGAAGCACCTGCATGGCGCGACCGCACCAATCGACCAGCGTGCTGTCGGGAATGTCGGCGCCCATGCGGGCGAAGATCTCGTTCAGGCGATACAGTGGCAGATGGTCGTCGAACTTCGAGACCAGGATGTAAGCCAGCAGGCCGGCACCGCCATGCTGCCTGGTATTGGACGGCTTGGTGCCGGCAACTGCACCATCTTCTCGCAGCAACGGCAGGACTTCTTCAATCGAGCGACCTCGATGACCTTCATCTGCGCAGCGATCATGTCGAGGATTTCGCTGACGTCTTCGCCAACAAGGCGCAGTTCACCACCGCAATCGGGGCAGCAGGTACCAGGATCGAGTTCTTTGCGCTCGCGAGCTGCCTGTTCCGATACCCGCGGACGGCGGCGCATAGTCTTTTCGGGCGTGCTTGCCGCAGGCGCAGCAGGCACTGCCTCATCGACCTCGTCGAGCGGCTTGGTGCTGCTTTCCGATGCGGCGATTAAAAGATCCTCCAGCGCCAGTTCCAAC
>NZ_JAVIIY010000055.1:0-1861 GCF_033977345.1 Mesorhizobium dulcispinae | reverse complement strand
GCACCGGCGTCATCACGCGATCGGGCACCGGCACGCTCAATGCCCAGTCCGAGCCGACGATCAATCTCCACGTCACAGCCACCTCGTCCGACGGCAGCACCGACACTCATGCCTTCACCGTCGACGTCACGGCCAGCCAGTTGCCGACATCGTTGACCTTGGCGCATACCATTCTGACTTCGCAGTGGTCGCCGCCGAGTCCCGATCCGACGGATATCGTCTATATTTCTCATCTCGGCACGCTGCTGGTTGCCGACAGCGAAGTCGACGAAATGCCCATTTTCACCGGCAAGAATCTCTACCAGATGAATCTGAACGGCACCCTGGCGGGTACGCTCACCACCATCAATTTCTCCGATGAGCCGGCCGGGGTCACTTATAATCCGACGAACCACCATCTCTTCTTCTCGGACGATACCGGCACGAAGAGCGTGTACGAGTTGAACCCAGGCAAGGATGGGCTTTACAACACGTCCGACGATATCGTGACCTCATTCAAGACCGCCGCGTTCGGCAGTTCGGATTCGGAGAGTCTTGCCTACGACACAAACCGCGGAGTGCTCTATCTCGAGGATGGCTCAACCCATAGGATTTACACCATCGCTCCGGGCCAGAACGGCAAATTCGACGGCGTGCCAAGCACGGGCGGCGACGATGTCGTGACGAGTTTTTCTGTACAATCGCTCGGAACCCCTTCTGACGGGGGCATCGCGTATGATCCGGTCCACGACCTGCTTTATGTCATCGTGTCACGAAACTCGGTGGCAATGGTGACGCCAACCGGGGATCTGCTGGGCACGCTCGACATCTCCGCCGCCAACGCGAAAAAACCCGCGGGACTCGCCCTGGCGCCGAGCAGCGACGATCCAAGCCACGGCATGAGTCTCTACATTGTCGATCGCGGCGTGGACAACAACACCAATCCGACCGAGAACGACGGCAAGGTCTATGAATTTCATTTGAACGATTGGCTGCTTGCCTGACCCGGCGGGCGCATTACTCAAGCACCAGGGCGCCGCATTCTCGGCCGAATGGACTTGCTCCGGATGCGGTAGGTTCGAGGCAACTGATGAGCGCGATGGACGGCCATGGCCGGCCCCGAACGCGCGTCCCCGACCTGCTGAACTAGCGACGGGGAGATTTGTCATGTCCAAACCATCGATTCCCGACAGCGGCAATGCGATTGGACTGCTCTCGGCAGAGCTCGGCTCGACGTCCCTCACCAAAAGCCTTCACCCGCTCGATGACGGCTCGCCGTTCGCTACCGGCGATCCGAACCTTGTAGGGGTCCAGCACGGCGACGATGGCGTGCCGCAGGCTTCCGCGCTATTGAATAACGATAGCCTCGCCGTCGAGCCGGGCGAGCACAATGCCGGCCATGGCGCAGCCTCGACCTCGATAACCAACGGCGAACTGATCGGCCTGGCCGAGGCGGCAGCCAGCCCAGGCATTCACCTCGACAGCACCTTTCTCGACACCCTGGCGACGAAAGTCTCCGGCGGCCAATGGCAATTTGCGGGAATAGGCATTGCCGGCAGTGGTATCACTGGCGCCACCCCTGCCCCCCATGTAGTCACTGACGCCGGCACGGTGCCGACTGGCGCCACGCCCACCACCAGCAGTCTCCTCGCAAGCTCAACTGCGATCGACCCGATCTTCGAAACGAGGGTGGCGACCGCCGGCGACGATGTCGAGGAGAAAGGCTCCGGTACGATCGGAACCAACATCAACGACCTGGAGCTGGGTTATGACGGCACCACCCGACAGACCGTCGGTATCCGCTTCACTGGCATCGACATCCCGCAAGGCGCCATCATCACCAGCGCCTATATCCAGTTCCAGGCCAACGAGGTGAAGACCG
>NZ_JAVIIY010000054.1:0-1901 GCF_033977345.1 Mesorhizobium dulcispinae | reverse complement strand
GTCGAGTAGCTCAGCCATTCGGCTTTCGCCCTCACAGATCCGGGCGGGCGGATTTCCCGCACCCGGCTCTTCCCGAGAGTAACCCGCGTCATATCCGTGCTTGCGCCCAAGTTCGAGTGATGCGCGGAGTTGGCAGGGGGAAGCGCGCCGTCAGGGTCTCGAACTCCGACCAGCCCATGCGCCGGCTTTTCTGGCTGCGCCGTCTCAGACAGCGTAGCCATATCCGGCGCATTTGCCGATGGAATCCGTTGAGCGCTGGGTAGTTGTGCGGCCTGCCGTAGTAGCCGTAGTGTCCACGCAGAACGGCGGCGAACCACCTGTGCTGCGCAGCCATTGGCGCGTGCATGAGCCGCCAGGCATCCTGGCGCAGCGCCGTCAGCTTGCGCGTCAGGCGTTTCCCTTCCGTCTTGTGCTTCACGATGAACCGGCCATCCCGGGTCCGCCCGCAGTAGTGGGTGAAGCCCAGAAAGGCGAAGGTCTCGGGTCGCCGCTCGCCACGCCGCTGTCGTGAAAGGGCCGCAAACCGCCCAAACTCGATCAGCCGCGTCTTGTCCTCGTGGAGTGTCAGGCCAAAGCCGGCCAGCCGCGCCTTGAGGGCCAACAGCATCTCCTCTGCATCGGCCTTCTTCTCAAAGCCCATGACGAAGTCGTCGGCGTAGCGCACGATCACAACGCGACCGTGTACATGGCGACGACGCCATTGGTGGGCCCAGAGATCGAGGATGTAGTGCAGGAAGATATTGGCGAGGAGCGGACTGATGCCCGCCCCTTGCGGGGTACCCCTGTCCGTCTCTTGCTTCTCGCCGCTCTCAAGGACGCCAGCCCGCAGCCACAGCCCAATGAGCCGTAGGATACGAGGATCAGCGATCCTGTGCGCCACCATCCGCAGCAGCCACTCGTGGTCGACCGAGTCGAAGAAGCTGCGAATGTCGGCATCGAGCACCCAGTTCACACGCTGGCTCATGATCGCCGTATGCAGGGCATCCAGCGCCATGTGGGGGCTCCGCCCCGGCCGGAAGCCGTAGGAGAACCCCAGGAAGTCGGCCTCGTAGACAGCACTCAGCACCTCGGCCACCGCGCCTTGGACGATCTTGTCTTCCAGCGCCGGCACCCCGAGTGGCCGCTTACCGCCATCGGCTTTGGGAATATAGACCCGTCGCACCGGCTGCGGCCGGTAACGTCCGGCGTGGACCCGTTCGCAGAGATCGCGGAGGTTATCCTCCAGCCTCTCTTCGTACCTCGCCACTGTCATCCCATCGACCCCAGCACTCGCCTGCCGCTTCTGTCGCCGAAACGCCCGATATAGGGCGGCCTCATCGACGTGATGCAGCAGGGAGGTGAACCGGGTTTGGGCAGCCTGTCTGGCCGCCGCGTTCACCCGCTCAAGGTGCGGCGGCAAGGCAACCCGGCTCTGCGTCCGGACCCTGGCCTCCTCGCGCAGGTTCCCCTCGGGCTGGCCCCTTCCCTCCACGCGTCTCGTTTCCTTTGACGGTTTCATCAGTACTATGAACCAGTCCGACTCCCGACCTCAGCTCGGACGGCAGCTCCGGCAGTGCCTTGCTGCTGCCCCCCACTGGAGACCAATCCAGCGGACCCGGTCGGGCCTCTCATGTTCCGATGATTACCTTCCATGCGTGATCCGGCCTTCGACCCCGACGGAGCGACATCGTCTCGCATAACGACGATGCTCATGCTGCCTTCGTGTTTAGGGAACACACTCGGCCTCCGCGAACTTCCACCTTTCGAGGCTCAATCCCGCACCCCGCATGGCTCCTGTCTACACTTCAGACCCCGCGTTACCGCGACGCCCGCAAGACTCGGTCCCGGCTTGCCCGCTACGGTTTTGGCCGGATGGGACTTGCACCCACAAGCAATCATCAGCTTGGCATGACGTACTCCCG
>NZ_JAVIIY010000053.1:0-1983 GCF_033977345.1 Mesorhizobium dulcispinae | reverse complement strand
GCTGACCGACATGCATCTTCGATCACCTGGTTCTCTTCGTTGACGGGGCGAGTTTTAGCTGTTGTGACAGTCTCTCCGGCATAGGCTTGCCGCAGCCTTCCCAACGCCACGTTGATTTCGCTCAGTAGTTTGGGATGGTTGCCCGAAAAGTCCTTCGCCAGACTGTCCAACTGCCGATCATCTAGCCGGCCGGCGATCTGAGTCCGGTGATTCTCGTCAAGCCATGCACTGAATTTACGCAGCGACGCTAGATCGTGCCACATGGTTCCTTCTTTGAGGCGGGCCGCGGCTATTGCCCGGTATTGGGCGAAGAGTTCCTCATCGTCCTTGGTGCCAGGTCGAACATTCGAAGCCGTCAGAGGCTCTCCGACAGAAGCTTGCCGGAGCCTCTTCAGCGCCGGGTTGACACGCGCCCTCTCGCGCTCCGCGAAGTCCTTCGCGAGCGCGTCCAACCCCCGGTCCTCAATCCGGCCGGTGATCTGCGTCCGGTGGTTTTCGTCAAGCCATTTGCTGAACTTGCGCAGCACCGCTAGATCGGCCCTCACGGTTGGTTCTTTGAGGTGGGCCCTGGCTTTCGCCCGGTACTGGGCGAAGAGTTCATCATCGTCCTTCGTGCCGGGTCGTCGAACAGTCGAAGCAGCCGTCACAGGCCGTCCGGCAGAAGCCTGCCGGAGCCTTCCCAACGCCACGTTGGTGTCGCTCAGTAGTCCGGCATCGTTGCCCGCGAAGTTCTTCGCCAGGCTGTCGAGCTGCTCGTCATCAATCCGACCGTCGATTTGGCTCTGGTGGTTCTCGGCCAGCCATTTGCTGAACTTGCGCAGCGCCGTTGTATCGCGATCAATCGAGGGTCCACTCACTTTGGCTGTGTTCGCCGCCTCGGCACGGTAGGCGGCAAAAAGCGCCTCGTCCGGGTGCTCTCGGACATGCTTGCGGCTGCGCGTTTGCTGAACGAGGGAAGCCTGGTGCGGCGCCGCGGCCGGCATTGTTTGGCGCGCGCCGGTCAAATCGCCTCCCCTGGTCCCTTCTTCGAGGCCGGCAGCCTGGGCAAAGAGTTGCTCATAGTCTTTGGTGCCAGGTCGAACATTCGAAGCAGCCGTCCCAGAAGCTTGCCGGAGCCTCTTCAACGCCGGATTGATACGCTCGTCATCGCGCTCCGCGAAGTCCTTCGCCAGCGCGTCCAACCCGGGGTCCTCAATCCGGCCGGCGATTTGCGTGCGGTGGTTCTCGGCGAGCCATTTGCTGAACTTGCGTAAGGCCGCTAGATCGCGCCTCACGGCTGATCCTTTGACCACGGCTTTTGCCCGGTATTGGGCGAAGAGTTCCTCATCGTCCTTCGTGCCGGGTCGAACAGCCGAAGCAGCCGTCGCAGGCTGCCCGGCAGAATGCTGCCGGAGCCTTCCCAACGCCACTTTGGTGTCGCCCTGCAGTACGGCATCGTTGCCCGCAAAGTCCTTCGCCAGACCGTCCAGCTGCTCGTCATCAATCCGGCCGTTGATTTGGCTCTGGTGGTTCTCGTCAAGCCATATGCTGAACTTGCGCAGCGCCGTTATATCGCCAACAATCGCGCTTTCACCCACCTTGGCTGTTTTAGCCGCCTCGGCACGGTAGGCGGCAAAAAGCGCCTCGTCCGGGTGCTCGCGGCCGCGCTTGCGACTGCGCGTTTGCTGAACGACGGAAACCTGGTGCGGTGCCTCGGCCGGCATTGTATGGCGCGCGCCGGTCAAATCGCCCTGTTGATTGGCCGCAGGCCGAAATGCGCCCGTGACGACGTGAGGGAGGCTCACGCCATCGGGTGCGCTTCCAAATCCCGTGTCGGGCAGGTTGACCCGCGGCGGCGGCATGGAACTCGGAGCTTCGTAACCGCCCCCAATCGCTACGCGGCTCCGTGGCTGATCGACACTTTGCGCGGGTGAGTGGACCACCCGCTCCGCATCCTGCCAGAACTGCGCCGAAGCGAAACTTGCGGCCGGCAACGGCCCGGCG
>NZ_JAVIIY010000052.1:0-2164 GCF_033977345.1 Mesorhizobium dulcispinae | reverse complement strand
ACATGGACGAGCGGCGTCACGGAGCCGCCGGCGAACCACGCTGTAAAGCTTGTCGAGCTTGCGATAGGGTGCGCGCGTGCGCTGGAAGATTTCTCTGGCGTCCGTCATGGGCCGCCCGGAACGCAGATAGGCGAGCAACGCTTCGCCGACCAGCTCCATCAGTGGCAGGATGTGCTGGCTCGCGTCTTGTGGGGCGAACATGGATGGCTTCCGTCCGCCAGTCGATGTCCTCGATCTGCAGATTGCGGATTTCACCAGACCGTAGCCCATATGTTGCAAGGAGTTGCAGGGATCGCATGGTCCCGCAGCCCCGCCGATGTCTCGTTTCTTCGCGCTCTCGAAACAGCGACTGTCAGATCGCGGTTCAGGACTGACGGTGTACTCCTTCGTACGCATAAGCGACGGGGCTATCACGTGCCCTGACAGGTCCGCCGTGACGCGACCTGTGATGTGATGTGGAGGTAGCGCAGCAGCGAGCGAAGCCGCTCTGCTGTATCCTTCAGCGAGCAGCGCGTCAGTTTCGGCGCGCGCAAATCCATATAGCGGTCAACGTCGCTACTGCTGAGGCCCGTCCACCCGTCGATGCCGCCACCGGTCTGCCAAGCAAGGAAGTTGCGGGCTTCCCACATCAACGTTGCGACGCTGGAGCAAGCCAACCCGCGTTCCTCACGCAGCCGGATTTCGTATTCGTCGCAGATTGCAAATCGGACCACATCGGCCGCGCAGGTAGGCTCGATAGCTCGTGGCCATTGACCGTGAGCAAGCCGCAACAAGGCTCGAATTCCGGAGCGCGGAACCTGGTGCCAGCGCGCGCTGGGACGTCGACCACGCCGCTTTTCGAACAGTACGATCGCATGCTGCAGGTATTGCTCGACCTGCACGTCGATCACGTCCGCGACGGGATGCTCCGATGTACGAGATAATCGAGAAACTCAGACGCGTAGGCGCAGTAGCTCCCCGCCACGACAGGGCTGTACCGCTGACCGATAAGCGAGGATTTGAGTGCGGCGATCAGGTCGTGACGGCTATTTGACATTGGCAACTCCTCTGTTGGTTGACCCGCAGAGGTTCGGCACGAAATAATGCAAAGCAAGCTGATCCGAAAATGGCGAAAATCCGTGAAACATTCCTCCGCATTATGAAGACCTCGTGATTAGTGAAACGGCGCAAGACGGAGGCCGCCGACGTCGAAGCGATCAGCGAAGCCGTCACCCGCAAGACCATGCGTTTCGTTCCGATCAAATCGGCTGATCAACAAGCGGCGGCCATGGTGCTGAGGACGCGCGCCCTTTTGATCCGACAGCAAACTCAGGCGATCAACGCGCTTCGCGGGCATTTGTCGGAGTTGGGGGTTGTTGCCGCCCTCGGCACGGCTATGGCTGCGTTGATCGAGATCGTGCGGGACGAGGAGGACGTTTGCCTGCCAAAAGCCGCTCGATTGGCTTTGGCTGAAATCGCCGATCAGATCGAGGCGCTGACGCGTCAAATCGACAAGCTCGAACGAGGGATCGTCGGCGAGGCGAAGCGCGACCAGGACATGCCACGGCTGACGACAATTCCGGGCGTCGGAGCGATCGCGGCGGCTTCCGTCAAAAGCGCTGATCCCGGATCCCGACGGATTCAAATCCGGCCGTCACTTCGCCCCCTGGCTGAGACTAATGCCAAAGCCCCATTCGAGCGACGGCAAGGAGCAGCTCGGCGGCATATCGAAATGGGCAACCCGAACGCTCCGCTCGCTGCTCGTTTGTGGCGCGACGTCGTCGCAATCGCGCTCGCCAACAAGATGGCGAGGATCATCTGGGCGCTGCTCGCCAGGGCGGGACATATCGAAATACTGGCGCGGCGAGCAGCGCAGCACACGCCTGAGCCGATATGACGACCAGGACGGACTTGCCGACGCGACGCCGGACAGAGGCGAGGTGCAAAATTAGACGATGATCCACGGGACGAAATCCCGAGGAGGAGAGGCCGGCGCGACAATGCGCTTAAAGCGCGTCAGATTGATCAGTCCCTCGCATCGCGAATTTTATCGAGGCCAGCGGTCTTGGACCGCGCGCCGGACATATGACCGCACCGATCCCGCTGGATGAAAAGCGCTTGCCCGCGTGGCCGTTCCACATATGTGGCGCTGCAGCCGATGCCTAATGCCGCCGCTCGTCCATGC
>NZ_JAVIIY010000051.1:0-2246 GCF_033977345.1 Mesorhizobium dulcispinae | reverse complement strand
ACCAACATCCCGGAAGAGGTCCGGCAGGCCATGAACCTGCCGATGGAGGACATGCGCGCCGCTTCCTTCCCCAATCTCACGCTGCCGCTGTTCGAGGACATCAAGCGAGTGTTCAAGAACGAGACCGGCCGCGTCTTCATCTATCCCTCGTCGGGCACCGGCGCCTGGGAAGCGGCGATGACCAACGTGCTCAGCCCCGGCGATAGGGTGCTGATGTCACGCTTCGGCCAGTTCTCGCATCTGTGGGTCGACATGGCCGAGCGCCTCGGCTTCGAGGTCGATGTCATCGACTGCGAGTGGGGAACGGGCGTTCCTCTCGACCTCTATGCTGAGAGGCTTCGGGCCGACAAAGCCCATCGCATCAAGGCGGTCTTCTGCACCCAGAACGAGACCGCGACCGGCGTCACCAGCGACGTCGCCGGCTGCCGCGCCGCGCTCGACGCCGCGAACCACCCGGCGCTGCTCTTCGTCGACGGCGTCTCGTCGATCGGCTCGATCGACTTCCGCCAGGAGGAATGGGGCGTCGACTGCGCCGTCTCCGGCTCGCAGAAGGGCTTCATGCTGCCGGCCGGCCTCGGCTTCCTGTCGGTCAGCCAGAAGGCGCTGGCCGCGTCCAGGACCGCGACGCACCGGCGCTGCTACTTCGCCTTCGAGGACATGATCCGCACCAACGACACCGGCTACTTCCCCTATACGCCGGCCACGCAGCTCTTGCGCGGCCTGCGCGCCTCGCTCGACCTGATCGCCGAGGAAGGGCTGGACAACATCTTCGCCCGCCACCATCGCCTGGCCGAAGGCGTGCGCAAGGCGGTCGATGCCTGGGGGCTGAAGCTGTGCGCCAAGCAACGCAAATGGCACTCCGACACGGTCAGCGCCATCCTGGTGCCGGAAGGCATCGACAGCGCCGAAATCGTCAAGCGCGCCTACCAGAAGTACAACACCTCGCTCGGCGGCGGCCTCAACAAGGTGGCCGGCAAGGTCTTCCGCATCGGCCATCTCGGCTGGCTGAACGAGGTGATGGTGCTTGGATCATTGGCCGCCGCTGAACTTGCGCTGCTCGACTGCGGCGTCGAACTGGCCCCGGGTTCGGGCGTGGCGGCGGCGATCGAACACTTCCGCGGCACGGCCGAGGTGCCGGTCGCCGAGGCGGCGTGAGGAGCGGACGATGAGCCACACCATCAACCATCTCAAGAAGCTCAGGCTGCAGCGCAGCGAGCTGGCGGTTCCGGGCTCCAGCCCCGAGATGATCGACAAGGCGGCGAGCAGCGCCGCCGACTTCGTCTTCCTCGACATCGAGGACGCGGTGGCGCCGCCCGACAAGGAGCGCGCCCGCAAGAACATCATCCAGGCGCTCAACGACATCGACTGGCGCGCCAGGGGCAAGACCGTCTCGGTGCGCATCAACGGCCTCGACACCCATTACATGTACCGCGACGTCGTCGACGTCATGGAGCAGGCCGGCGACCGGCTGGACACGATTTTGGTGCCGAAGGTCGGCGTGCCGGCCGACCTCTACATGGTCGAGGCCATGGTCAACCAGATCGAGATGGCCAAGGGTTACAAGACCCGCGTCGGCCTCGAAGCGCTGATCGAGACCGCGCTCGGCATGGCCAATGTCGAGGCGATCGCCGCCACGCCCGGCCGGCTGGAGGCGATGCATTTCGGCGTCGCCGACTACGCCGCCAGCAACAAGGCGCGCACCGTCAACATCGGCGGCCTCAACCCCGACTATCCCGGCGACCAGTGGCACTTTGCCCTGTCGCGCATGACGGTTGCCTGCCGCGCCTATGGCTTGCGCGCCATCGACGGACCGTTCGGCGATTTCTCCGATCCGGAAGGCTACCAGGCGGCCGCCAGGCGTGCCGCGGCGCTCGGCATCGAAGGCAAATGGGCGATCCACCCCTCGCAGATCGCCTTGGCCAACGACGTCTTCTCGCCGCCGGAAAAGGAGGTCACCCGCGCCCGCCGCATCCTCGAGGTGCTGAAGGAGGCCGAGGCGCTCGGCAAGGGCGCGGCAGCGCTCGACGGCAAGATGATCGACGCGGCGTCCGAACGCATGGCCCGCAACGTGCTGGTGGTGAGCGAGGCGATCGAGCGCGCCGGCCAGGCGCAGGCCACTCAGTGAGAAATATGGCGCACTAAGCTTTCTGGGAGGACAAGATGGACATTCACGAATACCAGGCCAAGGAACTGCTTGCCCGTCACGGCGTGCATGTGCCGCGCGGCGGCCTTGCCTACAGCCCCGA
>NZ_JAVIIY010000050.1:0-2328 GCF_033977345.1 Mesorhizobium dulcispinae | reverse complement strand
CTAGAGCGTTTCACAGCTTGATTGAATCGGAAGGGATTGAACGAAGCCGCTGACGCGGCATTTGGCGGGTCGGTTTGCGGTTGAGGCTTCTGTTTTGAAGGATTGCGGCTGTTGAAGCGCAATCTTGGAACAGGAGCACTGAGATGGCCGAGTTGAGCCCTCTTCGCCGGCGCATGATCGAAGACATGACGATCCGCAATCTATCGCCGGCCACGCAACGATCCTACGTGCACGCGGTGGCGAAGTTTTCCCGCCATTTCGGCCGATCCCCTGACCGCCTTGGCCTTGAAGATGTCCGCGCCTTTCAGGTGCATCTGGTCTCGACCGGGATCTCGTGGCCGGCGCTGAACCAGACGGTGTGCGCGTTGCGGTTCTTCTACGGCGTGACGCTCGGCCATGCCGAGATTCCGGAACGGATCGTCTATGCCCGCTCGCCACGCACGCTGCCGGTGGTTCTCAGCGCCGACGAGGTCGTCCACTTCCTGGCGGCAGTGCCGAGCCTGAAGACGCGCACGGCGCTGACAACGGCCTACGCAGCGGGTCTTCGCGCCTCGGAGACCGTCGGGCTGAAGGTCGGCGATATCGACAGCAGCCGCGGCGTCATACTCGTTCGTCACGGCAAGGGCGGCAAGGACCGCACCGTGATGCTGTCGGCGCAGCTTCTTCGGATCCTGCGGGTCTACTGGCGACTGGCGAAGCCGCAGGGCTGGCTATTTCCCGGCCGCGACCCCAATCGCCCCATCGACGTGCAGGTGCTGTATTCGGCCTGCCGCTCGGCGCGCGCTGCCGCCGGCATCGACAAGCGGGTGACGGTGCACACGCTCAGGCACTCATTCGCCACGCATCTGCTCGAGAACGGCACCGATATCCGCATCATCCAGGTGCTGCTTGGCCACAACAATCTTTCCTCGACGGCACGCTACACCAAGGTCTCGAACGGCCTCATCCGGCGCACGACGAGCCCGCTCGACAAGCTGAACATTGAAGTGGTGCCGCCGGGCTGACCGGTTCCGCCCATGTCGGCGAGACTGGAGGTGGCGGATATCTTCGGCCGCCACGGCGAGGCGTATCGGCAGGTTCATGACGGCCATCTCGGACGCGTCGAGCGGCGTGTGATGAGCGCGATCGAGCTCTGCCGGACGGCCGAGCTCGGCGGCCATGTCGAGGGCTGCCGAGCCTGCGGGGCGATCCGCGTGGCCTACAATTCCTGTCGCAACCGGCATTGCCCCAAATGCCAGGGACAGGCCTGCCGCGACTGGCTCGCCGCACGCGAGGCCGAACTCCTGCCGGTTCCCTACTTCCACGTCGTGTTCACGTTGCCGGCCGAGGTCGCCGCGATCGCCTTCCAGAACAAGGCGGCGGTTTACGCCATCCTGTTCAAGACTGCGGCCGAGACGCTGCGCACGATCGCCGCGGATCCCAGGCATCTCGGTGCAGAGATCGGCCTCATCGCAGTGCTGCACAGCTGGGGCCAGACTCTCACCTACCATCCCCACCTGCATTGCATCGTGCCGGGCGGTGGCGTCTCGCCCGACGGCTCGCGCTGGGTCTCCTGTCGGCCAGGGTTCTTCCTTCCGGTGCGCGTCCTGTCGCGCCTGTTTCGCCGCCGCTTCCTGGAGGACCTACGAGCCGCCTTCGACGCGCACAGCCTCAAGTTCTTCGGCGACATTGCCGGCCTGGCTGAGCCAGCCGCCTTCACCCGCCTGTTGGCGAGGGCGCGCCGCCTCGACTGGGTGGTTTACGCCAAACCGCCGTTCGGCGGTCCAGGGCAGGTGCTATCCTACCTCGGTCGCTACACCCATCGCGTCGCCATCGCCAATTCCCGGCTGATCAGCATGGAGAACGATCGTGTCGGGTTCCGCTGGAAGGATTATCGTCATGGCGGAAGGACAAAGGTGATGACGCTCGACGCGCACGAGTTCATCCGCCGCTTCCTGCTTCACACGCTGCCGGACGGCTTCCATCGCATCCGCCACTACGGCTTCCTCGCCAACGGCCATCGCGCCGCCAGGCTCGACCAGTGCCGCAGGCTGCTGACCAAACCACAACTGGATGATCGCGAACCGGATGTCGAAAGCGCCGCTGCCGCTCCTCTTGCGGCAACGCACCGCTGCCCATGCTGTGGAGGGCGGATGATCACGCTCGCCGTCTGGCGATGCGGACAGGCACCGCCCGGCCCGTTCTGGTGCGACACCTCATGATCGCGGCCGGCGCCTCCTCATCGCCATGCTCAGCATCCGTCACGATGGGCGCCGGAACGCCAACGCTTGGTCCATCGCACAAGGGCGCAAGCAGCCAGCCCGGCGATAGAAGGCACCACAGCCTGTC
>NZ_JAVIIY010000049.1:0-2493 GCF_033977345.1 Mesorhizobium dulcispinae | reverse complement strand
GCCGCCGACGCCAGGGAGCGCGTCGAGCTCCTGCTCGACCACTGCCGGGCGCGCATCGATCCGCGGCCCGACGGCTACAACCCGCACGATCTGCATGAAAGCGCCATCAACCTGTTGAGCGTCGGCATCAAGGTCGGCACCGACGCCTACAAGTCCGACACCGGGGCGCGGCTGTTCATGAAGAAGAGCGCCGATCTGCAGCGGCTCCTGCAGCAGGTCCCGGGCCTGAAGCCGGCGCCCTATGTCAAGGCGCTGGCGGCAACGCTGCACCAGGGCCGCTTCGACGTCGACGCCAGCCTGGCGGATCTGAAGGACAATCCGACACTGGCGGCCTCGGTCATGGAGGCCTCGATCAAGCTTGCCGCCGCGAACGGCATCCTGCCCAGCCCCTTGGACGTCGCGGAAGCCGACGACCCCGCCGCCACGATCACGCTGAGCCGCGAGCAGGCCCTGGAGCACGCCAGGCGCGCAGCCCAGCGCGCCGCGGCGGAGGAAGGCGCCATCACCGCGACCGCGCAGGCGGTCGCCGCGCTTTTGCGGCAGGCCGGCATCGAGGTGACCATGCCGCATCTCGAGCAGCGCCTGCGCGGGCGCGATTCGATGGCCGACGGGCTCACCGGCCAGAGCGTGAGCGCCGCGCCCGAGGCCCAGCTGCTCACCAATGCGGTGCGCCATGTCTTCGAGATCCCGGATGCGGCCCTGACGCGCGCCTTCAAGACGGCCGTGCTGGCCTTCGAGGAGCGCGGCTACAGCGAGGTCGAGACCACCAACTGGTTCAGGATGCGCACGCCGAGCTTCCTCGCCATCCGCACCGTGTTCAGCACCCCGCAGGGCTATCGCTTCGAGGTCGAGTTCCATACGCCGGCCAGCTACCGGGCCAAGCTCGCCAACCACGACCTCTACAAGCAGATCGGCTGGCTGCGGCGGCATCCCGGGCCGGACGCCGAGCAAAAGGCCGACGAGCTCGTGCAGAGCGTGCGGGACAGATGCCTCGAGGTCGCCATTCCCCCTGACGCCTCCAGCATCCCCCACTGGGGCTCGGCGGGCCACAGCCGGTCGCGGTCGGCTGGGACCTCCAGGTTGGCCACCGCCGACCGGGCAAGCCAGCCCGCTGCCCCTCGCTCGCCGCAGGCCGGCGCGATCATAGCCGCCCTCGGCATGCGCCCGGTGGTGCTGGTCGGCATGCCGAGCAGCGGCAAGTCGACCATCGGCCGCGAGCTTGCCGGCAAGCTGGGGGTGAAGTTTGTCGACACCGACAAGGAAATCGTGCGCGAGCACGGCAATCTGAGCGATCTGTTCGCGCGCCAGGGCGAGGCCCACTTCAGACAGCTGGAGGCCGAAGAGCTCGCCAAGCAGCTGGAGAAGGGGCCGATCGTCATCGCAACCGGCGGCGGCGGCTTCATCGAGCCCGACAATCGAGCCCTGATCGGCGAGAAGGCGGTGTCGGTCTGGCTCGACACCAACCCGCAAGTGATCCGCAGGCGCCTCAGGAACGACACCAGCCGGCCGCTGCTGCAAGGCCCCGACGGCGAGCAGAAGCTAAGCCGCATGTTCGACGAGCGCCGGCCGCTCTACCAACAGGCCGATATCACCGTGGTCCCGCCCTCCGCAAAGGACAAGGAGAACGCCGAGCCTTGCGTGAAGGCGCTCCACGCCTACCTGTGCGGCGGCGAGGACGCAGCCGCACAGACCCTTGCCAACGAGACCCCTGCTAACGAGACACAGGCCAACGAGGCGCCTGCTCCTGAGACGCCTGCCGCTGCCGAGACGCCCGCCGCTGCCGGGACATCAGCCATCTCCGACGCTCCCGGCATCGCAGTCGACGTGCCACCTGGCGTTCGGCCGACCGAGCGCCAGGCAGCCGGGCTTCCCCCGGCAGCCGCTGCAGCGCATCGGCTGGCGCTTGGCGCCACCCAATGGCTCCTGGACGACCACATCACGGCCGATTACGCGCTGCTTGGCGAGGCCTTGCACGGGGCCAGTCCCGACATCGCCGCCCGGATCCGATTGGTCGAGCCTTCGGTGACCCATCTGTTGCGCATGACCGAAGACGAGGCCGAAGCGGCCGCCATCTTCCACGGCATCGCCGGCGGCGGGGGCAATTTGGCGGACGCCAGGACCGACTTCGTGTTCCTTCCCCTCAACAATGCCGCGCTTGGCGAGCAGGGCACCCACTGGTCGCTGCTGTTTGTCGATCTGCGCGGCTCCCAGCCGCTCGCCTCTCATTACGACTCCTCCGGCGGCCAAAACAGCGCGCTGGCACAAGAGCTCGCCGCAAAGCTGGGCGCCCGCTTGAAGCCGGTGCTGATGGCCCAGCAGGACAACAACTATGATTGCGGCGTCTTCGTCCTCGACGCCACCCGGGCGCTGACTTCACGCCTGGCTGAAGCCGAACCGCCCACCGGCCGGCCGCTCCACCTCGACACCCTCGTCGCCGACCGCCAGGCCTTGCTGGACCGCCTCAGGCCGCTTATCGGCTCCGGTCCATGAAGC
>NZ_JAVIIY010000048.1:0-2510 GCF_033977345.1 Mesorhizobium dulcispinae | reverse complement strand
CAGGCGTACGAAAGTCCCCGAGGAAGGAACCCGCGGGCCACAGGCGATGGTTATGGGGATTTCGGATTTCGGCAGATGTCGGCGATGACGCGACCGTCGCCGGGAAGCTCTGGGGTGAATGCGGACAGACCACTTTGTTGCGCCTCCGCGCGGTGTTGCCGGGACGGTGGGCGGCTGGGCGCGGCTCTGTCGGCGTCGATAATCACCATAGACGTGCGTCGATCCGTTGCCGGAGGCTGAGTGCCTGCAGCTGAAGTCTGAACCATTCCATGCCGGGTCATGGCGTGCTGCTCCCGGTCGACCGGGAACCGTGTGGCGGTCCGCGCGGCTGCCTCCACCGTTCGAACACCTCGATGACGATCATGCGTCCGCCGCAGCAAGGGCACGGCGGGCGGAAGTCGTCTGGTTCCGCCGGAGGATCGTGGATGACGGGAGGCGCGACCGCGAGCAGTTCGCGAGCGAGCGCGAGGCTCGTCTTGCGAGAGCCGCCTGCGAGCAGGCCGTAGTGGCGGATGCGGTGGAATCCCTTTGGCAACACGTGGAGTAGGACGCGGCGGATGAACTCGTCGGTCGCGAGCGTCCTGAGCTGCTGCCGGTCGGCGCCTTCGCGACGATAGTCTTTGTAGCGGAAGGTGACGCCGTCCTCGTCGAAACGGATGAGGCGCCGGTTCGAGATCGCGACCCGGTGCGTGTAGCGCGACAGATAGGCGAGCACCGCCTCCGGGCCGGCGAAGGGGGCCTTGGCATAGACCACCCAGCGCTTGCTCCGAACAGGCTTGAGATGGTGCAGGAAGGCGCGCCGGCCGGCGAGATGCGCCATTGATCCGAAGAAGGCGAGCCGACCGGCGTCGTGCAGTGCGATCAGCCGGGTGAGGAAGAGCCGGCGGAACAGCTTGCCGAGCACGCGTACCGGCAGCAGGAAGGCCGGATGCGACGATATCCACCGGCTTCCGTCCGGCGAGATGCCACCGCCCGGCACGATCATGTGCACGTGCGGATGGTGTGTCATCGCCGAGCCCCAGGTATGGAGCACTGCGGTGATGCCGATGCGCGCGCCGAGATGCTTCGGATCCGCCGCGATCGTCAGCATCGTCTCCGATGCCGCTTTGAACAGCAGGTCGTAGACCGCCGCCTTGTTGTGGAAGGCGATGTCGGCGACCTCGGCGGGCAGCGTGAAGACGACGTGGAAGTAGCCGACCGGCAGCAGGTCGGCTTCCCGCTCGGCGAGCCATGTACGTGCGGCCGCACCCTGGCACTTCGGGCAATGCCGGTTGCGGCAGCTGTTGTAGGCGATACGCCACTGGCCGCAGTCCTCGCAGGCCTCCACGTGACCGCCAAGGACTGCGGTGCGGCAGTTCTCGATCGCCGACATGACCTTGAGCTGGGCGAGGCTCAGATGCCCGGCATGGGCGGCCCGGTAGGCGGGCCCGGCAGTGCGGAAGATGTCGGCAACCTCGATCGAGGCGCGCACGCTCAGCCGTCGGGTGAGATCTCTTCCGGCTTGAAGAGGCCAAGCTTGTCGAGCGGGCTCGTGACGGCGCGCACCGTGCGGGTTGCAACCTTGGTGTAGAAAGCGGTGCTGTTGAGCTTGGCGTGCCCGAGCAGGACCTGGATGATCCGGATGTCGGTGCCGTCCTCCAGCAGGTGGGTGGCGAAGCTGTGACGCAGCGTGTGCGGCCCGACCCGCTTGGCGATGTCGGCGGCCTGCGCTGCCTCGACGACCACGCGATAGAGTTGGCGGGTGCTGATGGGCTTCATCGCATGCTGCCCCGGAAACAGCCAGCCGTCGCGATGCATCACGCCTTGCTGGCGTCCGACCTTCCACCACTGACGCAGCAACAAGAGCAGGTCTTGCGACAGCATGGCGTTCCGGTATCGCCCGCCCTTGCCGCGCTCGACACGCAACAGCATGCGCTCGCTATCGACGTCGGCAACCTTCAGCATCGACACCTCCGCCACGCGCAGGCCCGCGCCATAAGCGACCGACAGCGCGGCCTGGTGCTTGAGGCAGATGGTGGCGTTGAGGAGGCGGGCGACCTCGTCGCGGCTGAGCACCACCGGCAGCTTGCGCGGGTGGGCCAGCCGGACGAGCCTGCGCGCCAGATCGGGACGATCGACCGTATGCGTGAAGAAGAAGCGCAGCGCCGACACGATGCTGTTCATCGTCGGCACGGGAACACCGTCGTCCTGCTGCTCGATCTGGAACCGGCGCAGGTCGTCGGTGGTCGCTGTATCCGGCGACCGGCCGAGGAACGTCGCCAGGCGTCCGATGTCGCGGAGATAGTTGCGCTGCGTCTCCTGGCTGAACCGGCGCAGCATCATGTCGTCGATCAACCGCTGGCGCAGCGGACTGATCGGTGCATCGAGAACAGGATAGGGCATGGTCGGGCTCCTTGTTGAAGAAGCCCGTGATGCTCTGCCGCTGCCGAACCACCCTCAATGCGAGCGCGACCCCCGGCTCGTGATCTCTACCTCACCCCATGCGCCCATCCCGCGCAGCGGGTTCGTTC
>NZ_JAVIIY010000047.1:0-2791 GCF_033977345.1 Mesorhizobium dulcispinae | reverse complement strand
GGAGGTCCTTCGCCGCGCCGATCGCCAGGATGTCGGGCTCTCAGATTTTACTGCTCAAGGCTTGGCGATCCTGGTGAACGGCTTCGGCAAGTGGGCGCAAGAGCCGGTGTGCTACCAGGCTCTGGTGGAGATCGCCCGCGGTCTCGGCCCCAAGGGCCGTCGCTTCGGCGCTTTCATCACGCCTGCGCTGGGCAACATCGCCAACAGTCTGGCGCGCGGTATCCTGCAGGGCGAGGAAGCCGGGGAGGTGGCCGAACCCGCTTTGCTGAAGGAGCGGCTGCAGCAGCTGGCGCATTATCTCCACTATGCCGATGACCGGCTGCAGCAGGCCGATGTCCTGGCCATCGCCAACATCTTCAAGGCCCTGAGCAAGGCGCAGTTGTCCGACGATCTGGGTCTGCTGGCAAAGCCGGGGCTGGAGCGGCTGGAGGCGCTGCGCGCCACGCCCGCCTTCGAGCGCGACAACAACCTGGAGACCATGGGCAATCTGTGCGCCGCCCTGCTGCCGCTGGCGCGCAGCCCGCGGCCGGCGTTGCGCTGGTACCGCAGGCCGGCGCTGAACCTGCTCAACGCCATCCAGCCGGTGGTGGAGCGCAAGATCGAGGCGCATCTCGAGGCAGGCCAGGCCGAGCGCGACAGCGGCGCCAATGCAAGCCGCTGCCCGGCGCTGTCGGTCTATCAGGTGCTCAAGACCCGCGCGGTGCTGGAGAAGCTCTACCGGCGGCCCTATGTCGAGGGCGACAAGCTCGCCTTGCGGCGCCGCCAGGAAGAGCTGCACGCCAAGACCAGCCGGATCCTGGACAGCGCCCGCGCCCTCATCGAGGCCGACCTTTCCAACATGAGCTGGAACGTGATCGCCGAGATCGAGGCGGAGGGGCCGCTTGACGCGCTCGACACCTTCATGGCCCAGAACGCGCCGAGCGTCCAGGCCCAGCATGCCGCCGCCGTCTTCGATGTCCATGGCGTGCTTGAGGCCATGGACCACGAGCCGCGGCCGCCGCAAGGCGATGCCGGACTGATGCGGCTGCCGGTGGTCGACATGCAGGGGCGGCCGCTGGCCGGCGAAGCGGAGCTGCGCTATTCCATCTTCCACCGCCTGACCTCGGGGGCTGTCAAGGTGGTTGCGGTGCAGCTGCCGGGCAAGCCGAGCGCCTTCATGCTGGCGCGCACGCTCAGCGTCGAGGGCGTGCCCTACCGCATGGACCTGTTCGGCGGCAGCAAGCTGAAGGCGCCGCAAAAGTCCCTGGCCCAGCTTGCCGCCCGCCTGCCCGGCGCGACCGACGAGGCCACCGGCGGCAAGCTTTTGGCGATCCCCTATGCCGACACGGCGCCGGGGACGGCCTTCGAGCAGCTGGCGCGGGCCTGGGCGCCGTTCAAGGAAGCCTATTACTACACCCAGCGCCGCGGCTTTGCCGCGCCGCCGGACATCCCCGGGCTTGGCCCGCACGACTATGCGCTGGAAGGCGCCTTCAGGCTGTCGCTCCTGCCCGACCGCCCGGCAGGGGCAGCGCATCCCTTCAGGCTCGCCGGGCCGGACGGCCCGATCGCCTTGCGGCCGCATGACGGCTGCGGCTTCATCAGGGCCTCGCTGGCCGAGCGCATGCCGGCCATCGCCCGGGCCGTCCGCCCGGACGGCGCCGCGCCGGTGCGTGTCTTTGGCCAGGGCAAGCGAACCTCGGTGCCGGCCTCGGCCCTGCAGCATTATCCGCGCAACGCAGCGGTGGCCGAGGAGACGCGCGAGAAGGCCGAGGCCTGGCTCGGCAGCCGTGAGCAGCCGAGGCTGACGGCCGAGGAGCTGTTTCGGACCGTCACCTCTGGCCACATCGACGGCCCGGGCGCCGTCGCCGTGCCGTCCGGCGACGGACGCCTTTATGTGCCGACGCTCAAGAGCGAGACCTTGACCGCCGATGGCGGCGTGCTTGTCGGGCGCTCGCCCTACGACAAGCCGAACCTGCGCCCGTTCACCGCCGGCCAGGTCAGGTCGGCGCGCGACGGCGACGCGACCGCGGCGTTCCTGGACCGGTGCGTGGCCTTCCAGTACAGCTTCAACGTCGCGCACAAGTCGGGGGAAAGGCTTGCCGCCGACGATCCGACCTTGTTTGCCAAGGGCATCCTGATCGTGGTGCCCGACCGGATGTGGCCGGCCGCCTTCGCCGAGCGTTCGGTGGTGATGTCGGCCGAGGACGTCAAGTGCCATTCGCACTGGCTCGAGGGCAAGGACCGGGTCAAGGCCGACACCGGGCTCGACTGCGTCGGCATCCTGCAGGCGACGGAGGTGTTCGCGCCCGGCTCGCTGGTTGCGGTGCCGAGCGCCGAACAAAAGAAGCTCGACGGCGATTTCGACGGCGACACCGTTGTCATCGTCGGCGACCGGCCCAGGCTCTACGAGCATGTGCGCCAGTTCGACCAGAAGGAGCAGGCGCGCGGCCTGGCCTCGCTGAAGCCGCCGAAGTCGCACACGCCGGCCATCGAGAACGGCGACTACCAGTTCAGCCGCTCCCGGCAGATCCTGTCGGCCACCCAGCAGGTGCTGGAGACCTACAGCTGCCTGCAGCGCAACGTCCTGGCGCAGCCGCTTGAAGCGCAACGCTGGTTTGCCGAGCGTGCCGTCTTCGGCACTTACGAGGGCATTCACCATGAGCTCAGGGCCGACATCCGCGTCCAGCTGCAGGCAGAGCGGCCGGACGGCCAGGCCATGCAGGGGCTCCTCGACCGGGCCAGGCAGGACGGCGAGGCGGCCCGGCATCCGGTGGCCCGCGAACTGGCCGCCTTGCTGGTCAGCGAGCTCGAG
>NZ_JAVIIY010000046.1:0-3765 GCF_033977345.1 Mesorhizobium dulcispinae | reverse complement strand
CGATCGCTTCAACCGCAAGGCCTTCGGCCGCTCGTCCGAGAAGCTGGGCCAGATGCTGCTCGAACTCGAAGATATCGAGAGCGATGTCGCCGCCAGCGTGCCCAATATCGAGCTGCCCATCGTCGCTGACACCGACAAGGTCCGGGTGCTGCCAGTGCGCAAGCTCAACCCCAACCTGCCGCGCAAGCGGATCGTTCGCGAGCCGTCTTGTGCATGCTGCCCGGGCTGCGGCGGCGACCTGCGCGCCATGGGCGAAGATCACGAGGAGATGCTCGACGTAGTCGCCCAGGCCTGGCAGGTGATCGAGACCGTTCGACCCAAGTACAGCTGCCGGACCTGCGACAAAATCATTCAGGCGCCGGCACCCGCCAAGGCCATTGCACGCGGCAAGCTCAGCTACGCCGCGCTCGCCCATATCATGATGGCGAAGTGGGGTTATCATCTGCCGTACTACCGTCAGACCCAGATGATGGCCGCCAAGGGCGTCGATATCGAGCGATCTACCCTTGCGCGCAGCGCCGGCTACGCCGCCGCCTTGCTCGATCCGATCTACAATCGCATCCGTGAGATCGGCCGTACCCGCACCAAGATTCACACCGATGACACGCGGCTTCCGATCCTGGCGCCCGGCACCGGCACCACGCACAAGGGCGCGCTCTGGGTTTACGTCGCCGACGATCGCAACTCGGGTTCGCAGGAGCCGCCGATCGCCTGGTACCGCGCCACCATGGGCCGCGCCGGCGAGAGCGTGATGAGCGAGCTCGCCGGATTTGCCGGCACGCTCCAGGCCGATGGGTTCACCGGCTACAACCAGATCTACAGGGGCGGCGCTATTCGAGAAGCTGCCTGCCTGGCCCATCTGCGTCGCAAGATATTCGACGTTCACGACAGCCAGCCGACCGAGCTCAGCACGACGGCGATGGCCGGTATCCAGGCGATCTACCGGATCGAGGAAGAGATACGGGGGCTTCCGCCGGCCGAACGATTGGCCGCACGACGAAGGCGGACCCGACCACTGGTGCGTGCGCTGCGACGACAGCTCATGCGCCAGGCCAAGGGTTTGTCGCGCCATGCCGATATCGCCAAGGCCTTCGCCTATGGCACCAAGCGATGGCGCGCGTTCAACCGGTTCCTCTACGATGGCCAGCTCGAGCCCGACAACCTGATCGCGGAGCGTGGCGATTCGTGGATTTACCGTCGGCCGGCGCAACTGGCTTTTCTCGGGTAGCTTCGCCGCGGCCGAGCGGTCAGCGGTCGTGCTCAGCATCATCGAGACCTGCAAGCTCTGCGGCGTCGATGCCGAAGCCTACATGGCCGACGTCATCGAGCGCATCCAGAACGACTGGCCAGCCTCGCGCTGGGATGAGCTGATGCCGTGTTGGGGTGGACGGCTCCCAACGGCATCGCAATGTGCCAGAATGAGTTCGTTGAAAGCTCAATCGAGGAAGACCGTCCGTGGAAAAGATTATCAGAATTGGCATTGATACGTCAAAGAGCGTTTTCCAATTGCATGGCGTGAACGCAGTCGAGCAACCAGTCCTTCGCAAGAAGCTTTCGCGTAGGGAGATGGTGAAATTCTTCGAGAAAGCCGCACCGACTACTATCGCACTCGAAGCCTGCGGAGGCTCTCATCATTGGGCGAGGTTATTAGGTTCCTTGGGGCACGAAGTGAAGTTGATCGCACCTCAGCTGGCGAAACCTTATGTCAAGCGCGGCAAGAACGACGCGGCGGACGCGCAGGCTTTGTGTGAGGCGATGAGCCGACCCACCATGCGGTTCGTGCCGGTGAAGACCGCGGACCAGCAGGCCGCGTTAATGCTGGTCGGTTTGCGAGAGAGACTCATTCGCAATCGAACGCAGCTCGCCAATGCCATACGCGGGTTTGCCATGGAGTTCGGCATCGTGGCCGCCACCGGCATGTGCCGCATCGAACCGTTGCTGGAGCGGATCGCGGCTGATCAATCCCTGCCTGAATTGGCCCGCGAGCTTTTTGCCATGCATTGCGTTGAGTATCGAGACTTGCTTGCCGAAACGAAAGCCGTCGAGGAAAAACTGACCGCGTTGCATCGCTCCGATGAATGCAGCAGGCGCCTGGCCGAAATTCCGGGTGTTGGGCCGGTCGGCGCATCGCTTTTGATGATGAAGACCCCAGATCCCCGAACGTTCAAGTCGGGTCGCGATTTTGCCGCTTGGATAGGACTCACGCCTAAAGACCATTCGACCGCAGGCAAGGTCAGATTGGGGGTGATTACACGTGCTGGCGACGAAATGCTGAGGAGCATATTGGTGGTTGGTGCGACTGCTCTTCTTCAACACGTCAGAGCAGGTCGAAGCAGGCATGCTTCCCGATGGCTTACCGAACTACTGCAAAGGAAGAAACCGAAGCTGGTTGCGGTGGCGCTCGCCAACAAGATTGCCCGTGTCGCCTGGAAGCTCATGGTGAGCGGCGAGGCGTATCGGCGGACAGAGGAGCAAACGCAAGCAACATAGGAATTGGCCATCACGGTGAGCAGAATAGAATGCTACCGTGTTGAGCTGATGCTGTGAACTTGCAAGAGAAAAACAGATGGTGCGATCGATCGATCCAAGACGCGTGATACTCCGTCAGTTCCATTGGCCTTTCAAGGTCGTTGCCGTGTTAGGAACATGCGTTGCGGAAACCATCTTGGCCAGTGGTCATGTGCGACCACACACAAAGGCCGCACATATGGAAGCAAGCGATCCGATCAACAATATCTGTAAAAAACACTTGCAAGTGGGAGCCGTCCACATATGGAACTGGGTGCGGCGCGAAGAGATGCCGCTCCCCTTGGCGGCATGAGCGCGCTCGATGACATGGCGCTGCCGGACGAGGCGCTCGAGGCCTGGATGGCCGCCAAGACCAATCCCCGCCCGCTGGTGCGGACCGTCTCGGCGCTGGATGGCTTCGTAACGGCGGCGGTCACCGGGCCGCGGTTCGCGGACCCGCAAGACTGGATGTGCCCACTCATGGGGTTGCCGCGCGACGTCCTGGCCAAGGGCTCTGCAACCGATCACGCCGTGTTTGCCAGCCTCGCCAGGATCCACAACCGGATCAACGAGACGCTGTTCGACAGACCGCACGATTATGCGCCCCGCTTCACCACCAAGCCCAGCGGCGGCATCGACCCGCGGCCATGGTGCCAGGGGTTCTACGCGGCCATGAACCTCAACATCAAACGCTGGAAACGGCTACTCGACCTCAACAACCCCAACCACGGCCTGCTGCTGCCGATCCTGATCTATTGCGTCGACAAAAAGGGGCGGCCTGTCCTCGGCAAACCCAGGCCGGGACCCGAGACCGCGCACTTCATCGAGCACGAGGCATACAAAGACATCACCCTTGTCATCCCCGCCCTTCGCGAACTCCACTACGTCACCCGCTATGATGACCCGCAGTAATCGCCGCCGGCGCGCCGACTAACGGCTGACCGCCATACACGCATCAGGCGACTTCGGGAAAGGTGCCTCGGCGCATCGCTTACCTTGAATCTCGGGAGCATCGTTACGTGAGGCAATACGCACGCTCACTTAGGTTGCCGCGCCGCAGGGCTGCAAAGGCGAGGCGCGTCATCACCAGATTCGTCAGCTTCGCAACGGCGATCGGACGGGGCTCGTCGAACGGGAAGATCGGCGGAGTGCAGCGAGTTCCTCCTTCGCGCCTGGAGTGATGGTCTCGACTGCGTCCTGCCGCGCTCTCGGTCCGTCAGCCTGTCGACAGCTGAGTCCCATAGAACAGTTTCCAGC
>NZ_JAVIIY010000045.1:0-4538 GCF_033977345.1 Mesorhizobium dulcispinae | reverse complement strand
GGAAACCTTCAAGTGTGGTCGGCACCTTACTGAAAGTGTTTGCCTCGTGTTCGATCTCGCCGGTGAGGATACGGTGGTTCATGGGAATGTCTCCAGAGTGCGAGGGGATGGATGTTGCAGAACGTTGCGGGCAGGACCGTCGATTGCTCACCTGCCACAAACCAGGGTCACTCCAAGCACCAATGTTCGAGCGTCGATCGCATCTTATCGTCCACGGATGCGACTCCGACCAGACTTCGCGCGGCCTGAACCGACTACTTCCGCTCCCCCCGCTTGTGGCAGGCATGCAAGACGTTGCGAGTGACCTGCTCGACCACCGGATCGGTTGGCAAGAGTGGAGGTTCAAGGCTGCGTGTCGCCGTCCAGTCGATCGACGGTACTAGGCCAAAGACCCAGTCCGTTGTCGGAGCGCTGAACAGCATGCCCTTGCCGGGCTCCTCGTGATACACCATGGTGACATAACCACCATAGGTTCCGAGAGTCTGCTGCTGACCGGGACTGAAGGTAGGTGGCCATGCTGTAAAATCCCACTCGCCCCACTTTCGACCGTCTGCGACGGCGAGCAACCTAGTTCCCGGGAGTGCTCCGTCCGCGAATGTGAGCTGCGGACGGGCGTCGCGAATCTCGACTTCAAGACCGTCTGCTTCATGCCCGATGAGCTTTGTCTCTGCGCCGAAGGTGTCTCCTTGATTAATCTCCAAGCCCTCGAAGACCCAATGGTCGGGATCACAGATGGTGAAGCCGCACTGAGGACGCGAAGGCCCCCCGAACATCTCCCACCACCACATCGCGCCGCCGATCAGTACCTCTCCCGGCGCTCCAGGCCGCCGTGTGATGTTGTACACGCCAGTAGTAGGGGTGGTTGACTCGTGACGCACGCGCCACGTCGGCCCCGTCAGGCGAGCGTCGAGCGTCGCCGACGCGGTGAGTAGTGGGTCAAGCAATTCCCCGCCCTCGCCGCGCTCGTCGTCATGACTGTCACCTGAATAAGAGTCGCCTGACTCTTTGTAGCATTCGATTGCAGAGCCGTCTGAGGTCTCGCGGACCAGCTCAAACGCAAGGTTCCCGCCAAAGAAAATCATGTGGCCGCCAGAGTTCCGAAAGTCACGAACGGCGTCGAGTTGGTCAGCTGTCCAGTACTCGTCGTGGCCGATCGTGACCAAGGCGTCGTAGTTAGCGAGGTTTGCGCCTCCAGCGGATATATCGAGGCCAGAGCAGAAGTCGACTGATATGCGCTCGCGCTCCAGCCAGTCAATGAATGCGAAGATGTATGCCGCTTTCGGCGGCATTGGGCTCAGAATGGCTTCGTTCGGGTAGCACAGACCGATGCCAGGCCGGTGAAAGGAGGCCTTCGAACCGCGAAGGTCGTCAAAACGCTGACCATCACCTGTACGCCCCACATAAAGGCTGCGATTGTGCCAGATATGATATGCAGCCCAGGTCGCAACGTTCACTTGACAGAGGATCCGTGACTCCGGCCTGTCGGCTCCACTTCTCACGATGAACAGCGCGTCCTCACCCGCCCGGTCTGAAGCGCGCGCGCGTGGCTCGGCGGCGGAACAGAACTGGGCGAGGTACACGCCGCTGGGCCAATCTATGGGGACCTCCTCAAGGAGATCAATCTTCGGCCATCGGCATCCTTCAGAGTCGGCATCACCTGAGCTGAGGCGGCGACCACCTGCCGAGGGTGGCAGACGATGTGGCTGGATTCGACCGAAGCGTCGGACGAAGGAGAGCTTCGGAAAAAGGTGCGCATCCTCGCATCCGGTGACACGGTAGATATCGACGAAGCAATCTTCGTTGGACCGTGTTGCCACATGTGCTGACAGCGCCTCTCCCTGGCTGACGCTGATCGCAGTCATGTACCCGGTGAAGTACGGCACCGCTTCTCGGCCGGTTGCCGGGAATGGGAGGTATCGATGTTCGGGCGTCAGTGCAGGATGACGATAGACGCCAGGTAGGAATGCTTCCGTCTGAATGGGGGCCTTCCGCCGCATCGTGATTAGCGGTTCTCGAAGTTGAGTCAATGTGGATCTCCTCAGAGTAGACAAAGCAACGCGCAATGGACGCGGCGTTAAATAGTAAAGGGCGAAGATGCTCGGTACGACGCTCTGGAATTGTCATCGCGCCGGTTCTTCTCGGACCGCCTCTCCGATTGGCATGCGATCGGCACTTCGCGGTCGTGCGATAAACTGAAGCCGATTTCAGGTTGCCACTGGTGCCGAGTTCGAGGCGTAACGACGCGAATTCCGACCATCGCCTGACGTATAATCGGAACTAGCCCGCATGATGTGCGACAACGTGGTCTCAGGCTTTCTGCATGTTCCACATTGCTAGCCTCTGCGGCATCTCGATCAGCTCAGTAAGCGTCTTGCGGCGTGCGACTGGGCTGACAGTCTGGCCCAGCCTTACATCACCAACAAAACTCCAAAAAACCCGTTGCATATCGCGGGCCAGGGCTTTGCGCTCCTCAAGTGTCCCAACATCCACCCATTTGGCCCGGAGCGCCTCATACTCGTCATTATGCGGCCAGCCAAACCAGGCCTTATCACCGCTCGCGTTCAGGAAAAGTGCGGTGAGAGGATCGCCTTGTACGTAATCACCGTCATCCGTAATGAAAATGTTCCAACCGCCACTCTCAACGGGGCCCTTGTTCGCCCGGCGCTTCACAATTCCACCCCAGTCACTCGATGCAAGCTCGGCATTAATGCCGATCTTCTGAAGCGTGTTCGCCAGCAGTTGCGAGGCAGCGTCGCCCCTGGGCCAGTCAGTTGGATCTAGAATGACAACCTTTTCGCCGGCATATCCGGCTTCCTGGAAAAGCTGCTTGGCTTTTTCCGGGTCACCGCCCTTCTTGTACCAGCCGGTGTTCTCGTCGTTGGAATAGGGCGTGCTGTTCCCGAATATCGAGGTGACGGGTCGGCCATATCTCGGATCGGGAGCGGTAACGCGCAGAAATGCCTCCTGGTCAATCAAGTGAAGCAACGCCTGGCGCGCCTTGACGTTGTTGAACGGCTTTTGCAGGTGGTTCATGCGCAGGCACATGTCGGAACCTGCCTTATCCAGAACTTGCAGTGAGAGGTTGGGGTCGCTTTCGATAACCGAGTAAAGATCGCCCGGCGGAGACGCCAGAAAATCAATTTCACCAGTTTGCAACGCCGCAAACGCAGTCTGCACGTCGGCCATGCTTTGCCAGACTACGCGATCGACTTTGACGACCTTACTACCGGCGAATCCGTTGGTCGGCTCGTTGCGTGCGACATACTTTTCATTGCGATCATACGCGAAGCTTGCGCCGGGCCTGGCAAGAGATTCGTTGAACTTGAAGGGTCCTGATCCAATATTCGAGGTCACCTGCTCGGTTACAGGGCGTTCTGCATCTTTCTCGCGCATCATGAACAGCGAATTTCCTGCTAAAGTCGCCATCAGATCGATCAACACTCCCGTCGGCTCATTGAGCACGATGGTGAAGGTCTTCTCATCCTTCTTTGAAATATCTCGGACTCGCGCCGAGAAGGTTTGCCCCGCGGAAGTCTGGCCCCAGCGCCGAACCGAGGCGACACAATCCCCTGCAGTGACAGGGCTGCCGTCGTGCCAGCCCAGGCCGCCCCGAAGCTCAAACGTGTAGATCTTCTTGTCTTCGGAAATATCCCAGTTACCTACCATTTGCGGACGCGGCAAAAGTTTGGAATCGAGTGCGAACAATGTATCGTAGATGGCCAGGCTATGGTTCTGGGTGGTACCAGACGTAGTGAAAAAAGGGTCGAAGGCGGTGAGGGGATCGCTCAGCACCATACTCACCGTATGCTCCGCAGTAGCGGCCGTTTGCGCCCGCAGAATGGAAGGAAAAGAAAGCGCTGTTCCTGCAGCCGCGCCCAACTTGATGAGGTTACGACGTGATAGTCTCATGTTTTGGTTCCCCATTGTTTATGCGGTTTTCCGCACTTCTGGTCATTCTACGCCGCACTGTCGCCCGACAAAGACGACGGTCTGGCAGCGATCAAACCTAGGAGCTGTGGGTGCAAAGTTTTAGTCAAACGTAGCAAATGCTGACATAGACGGCGCAAAAAATGGGACGATTTGAAACTTTTCGTCGAAACGACGTCTAATGGCACCGAGATCGCCGCGAGCCACGTGCTCCTTTCGTCACCTCGCGGCGTTCCCAATAGCGAGGAATCGTGTGCGTTCAGCTTCGCGATACTACGATGGCCCGGAGTGCCAGACATCGCGTGATATGCCACGACGACTCGCGCCGCGGACGACGTGACATGATGGGTGCTCAGCTGTCCGTAGGAGGCGGACGCACCGCGCCTCCGGCCGAGTTCATTAGGATCGGATCCGCGCCATGGTCCTGCTGTCCATCAAAATTCCAGCATTCTATCGATATTCGTTCCTACCGCAGGTTGCGAACATCTCTCCGCCAGATTTCTTCTTCTGGTTTGGTCAGGGCCCTATAGACTAGATTCTAGAGCTGGATATCGTCGAGCGGCCAAATCGGGCGTCGGACATGGCGGTACGTCCGGGGCCCAGCGGCGGAT
>NZ_JAVIIY010000044.1:0-5264 GCF_033977345.1 Mesorhizobium dulcispinae | reverse complement strand
GAACGCCAACGCTTGGTCCATCGCACAAGGGCGCAAGCAGCCAGCCCGGCGATAGAAGGCACCACAGCCTGTCGCCGGCTGCACCGTGGTCCTCAAGCCTGCAGAACAGACGCCGCTCGTCGCAGGTGCGATGTTTGCCCTGGCGCGAACTGCTGGTTCCCTGACGGCGCTCTGAAGCCGGTTCACGCTTCGGATGGCGACTGGAGTGCACCCCCAAACTGAGACAAGGAAAATCGCGGACAGTTTCCCTACAAAGAGAGGAAACTGGGGCGTGGCAAGGCGCCTCCACGCGCGAACGCGAGGGCGGGAGCCATCCGTTTCCAACTCGCTCACAAATCCGACAAACTGCAACCCCTGGATTTCTCTCGAGAATCAGACCCGACAACACGCGAGGCGGGTCTTCTGAAGTCTGAGGGGGAGCAAGTTCAAATTAAAGGCGATTTCAGAGACCGGGTAGCCTATGCCATAGGCCTCGCTGGTGAACTCAATGCCGCCGCCGCAGCAGCTCAAGGAATGATCGATTCCACAATCAATATCGAGGCGACTAGAGGCGAGTCGGACAACAAGCAAGTCGCCGGGTCAAGCGAGCGCAGGTGGGACCTACATCCTGAAGCGATGAAGTTGCTCGCTCCGCCTATTGAGGTCTCGCGTGGACCATCAGCTCTGGCGCAGCGGACAGGTACCAGTAGGTGTCGCGAACACAAGCGTGGCCGAGAAAGGTGGAGAGGACCGGCAGCTCGCGCTCGACATCTTCGCCCGCACGGTACCAGTTGATCAGGGTCTGGACGGCGAAACGATGGCGCAAATCGTGAACCCGTGGACCGTTGCGCTGCCCCTTTTGCCGCAGGCCGATCTGTCGCGACAGTTTCCAGAACACGCGGTGCACGTATTGGTGCAGCAATCTGCCGCCCTGCTCAGCGACAAAGAAACAGGGGCTGCGCGGGGCGCCGAGATGCGCGTCGCGTCGCCTGGCATAGTCCGACAGCACGGCGACCGTCGTGGCATGGAGCGGGACCAGCCGCGACTTGCCGAACTTCGACTCCCGAACGGTGAGGACGCCTTGGTCGAGATCGACGTCATCCCGGCGCAAACCGAGCGCTTCGGAATGGCGTAGTCCGGCTACCGCTATCAATCCGAACAGGCAATGATACGTCCAGCGACGCAGGGCGTTGGCTGGCGGCAGCGACAATGCCGCCGCCAAAAGCGCCGTGATCTCTGTATCGGTATAGATGGAGGGCTTTGCCCGCCGCGCTGGCGGCACAGCATCTTGAGGTGGCACTTCCGTCAGGGTGTCGAAATGAGTGAGGTGTTGAGCGAAGCAGCGCACATCGGTCAGGCGGATGGACCAGCTCGGTTGCCGGCCGATCAATGTCACCCACTCCATCGCCAGCGCAGTGGTGATTGTCTCGGCACCGCGAGCCTCCATGAAGGTGACGAAATCCGATAACCGTTGGGCGGGGCCATGGTACTTGTATCCCAGCCCCTGGCGCATGCCCACATAGCGCTCAAGCGCGGTGCGAAGCCGGCTCATTGGACACCTCCCGGCCAGGGCAGGCTCAGTTCGCGCAGCTTCTCGATATCGAGCTTGGCATAGATCCTTGTGCTGTCGGTGTTCTGGTGGCGAAGCAACTGGCCGATCTCGGCAAAGCTGGCGCCCGACCGCAGCAAGTCAGTTGCAAGGCTGTGGCGGAAGAGGTGGGCGCCGTGGTGCGCATAACCATGAATGCACGCCCGCTCGAGTGCCTCTTTCGCTATCATCGTGATGGCGCAGCCGGAGGCAAAGCCGACATGTGGCGCAAGGATCCGCAGAAACAGCCGACGACACGCTGAAGCCGGTCGCCCGTGCCGGATGTAAGGGACGATAGCTGCGCCGACATCATGGCGAAGCGGCACCGTCGCTTGCCTTCGTCCCTTGCCATGGACAAGGATACTGCCCAACTGCCAGTCGATATCGTCAAGACTGAGCGCCGCAACCTCGCTGGCGCGCAAGCCAAGCTTGGCCAGCACCATCAGAACCGCATGATCCCGAAGCCCCATTGCCGTGGTCCGGTCGCAGGCATCCAGAACCTTCTGAACCTTCTGTGGCGGCAAGAAAGTTGGCAGGCCAGCAAGCCGCCAGCGGCGTATTGATGGCACGCAATCGGCCACGCTGCCGAAATGAAACCCTTCAGATGCAAGTAGCGCAGGAAGGCGCGCACCACCCCGCACATCGCCTTGCCGCTGTCGGCGGAGCCGTCGAGAGCATGTCGCTCGACATAACCGATGACGATCTCCGGGGTGAGCGCCGCGAACCCAACTGCGCCAGCCGGACAGACCTCCTGCAGAAATCGATGTGACAGCAGCTTATGGCTTTCCACGGTCGAGGCGGCGAGTCCCCTCTCATTCGTGAGATAATCCGCGAAAACATCAACTATCTGCTGATGCTCCGTGCGCTCAATCGGGAGGGCAGCTGGGATCAAGCCTTCCCGTCGCAATGCAGAAAGCAAGCGCCGGAGCGCCGATCGATCGCCCGAGTCGCGGGTCCAGTGTTTGGAGCGGTGTTCAAGAAACCGCTCAACATGATCTTCGCTTAAATCCTGGGGAGCGTGCCCGCTGCCAACGTGCCAATCCATCAGGTCGCGAAACAGGCTTAGCGATCGCCAGGTGCACTGCCGAGCATAGCCTTCGCGCGTCAATCTGGCTGCGTAAACGCGTGAAAACTCGCCATAGGGGCCGTGGATCAGCTTCCGATACAGCGTACTGCGTTGCAGATAATCACTTGCATTCATGTGTCCTCTCCTTCGCGCCAATCGCGACGGAGAGACCCTAATCTATGCCGTTCCAGCTACGGCTAAACCATGAAAAACGCTGGCGGAAACGCGCCAGCTCGGCATAGTTCGGCGTTCGGCATAAACCTGTAAGTTGAACGGCATCAATCCGGAGGCCTATCTAGCCGACCTGATCGGCCGCGTCAGCGACCATCCGGCCAATCGCATCGACGAGCTTCTCCCCTGGAGCTGGAGTCCCCGATCCGACACCAGACTGGCGGCCTGACCATGGCTGCGATCACCCGGGTCTACACCCTCCCGCTCGCCGCCGAAATGCTCGGCCAAGATGCCGAACTGCTGTGGGAGGTCTATGTCGACATGGAACCGGAGGACGGCTGCCTCTGGGTCTGTGGGCCCGACGATCAGCAGATCCCCGCCTTCACAGACTTCGGTCTCGAATGCCTGACCGACTTCATCCGCGAGCACAAAGCCAATCGCAACAGCGGTCAAAATGATGCCCGGTAAGAGCTCCGGGTCATCACCGGGCGCTTACATCGAGCCTGTCCTTTGCCGAGGCGCGCGGGAGCGAGACGCTGGCGGACTGGCTGGAATGCCAGTGCATGTGCTGGAGGCCTTCGGCGGCGCGCCAGCACTGCTGGTCCCCGACAATGCCAATATCCCCCCGGACCTCGACGTCCACATCGTTATGGATAACTACGCGACTTCATAAAACCGCGCTGGTCAAGTCATGGCTGGCGCGACGGCCGCACTACCATGTTTCACTTCACGCGGACATCGGCATCTTGGATCAACCAGATCGAACGCTGGTTTGCCGACCTCACCCGCAAGCAGTTGCGCCGCGGCGTCCACACCTCGACCAGCCAACTCGAAGCCGACATCCGATTCAGATGATTAGGTCGAGCGCATGACTGCACCATCCAGGACGGGACCCTCAAGCGATTCCACTACGACAATCACGACCAACTACGTCGGCACCTTGTCGACTTCGCCGCAGCCCACAACTTCGGCCGCAGGCTGAAGATCCTCAAACGCGCCCTACGAGTTCATCTGCAAGACATGGGCTTCCCAGCCCGAGCGCTTCACTCTCAGCAAAATGCCGGGACCAAACGTTTAGGCGTCAAGACGAGTGGGGTCTGGCCTTTCCGCAAGCGAATATGCGGCAGTGCAATTGCCTTCGTATGACCAGCTGAGCTCAACCCATACCTCCGTGGCGCTACCCGCCGCGGGTGTCGCGTTTGGCATTTTGTGTGCAAGTCGGGCGTCGATGAGCTCCGTACTGCCTATCGCCGCGATGCTCTCCGAGTGCGTCCGATATGTGATCCGGCCGAGCATCCCAAACCGCCAGATTACAACCAAGTGCAACGCGCCGTTACCAACAGCTTCAAGAACGGATAGAAATATTCACAAATCTTTCGTTTAAACGACGCTCTGATCTGTGCAACAATCCGGTCTCGACCATCAGAACATAAAGGAAATAACATGGAAAAGTGCATGAACTATGATATGAGTAACGCCATTTCCTTACCAGAGATCGACTCATATTTCGACGAAGATCACTTGCATCTTAGCGATTTGGTCAATCCGCCGGAAAAAAGTGACAGGGACGTAAGAGCAATTTGGGAGCTTCTTTCACTTAAACAAGGCGGATCAGTCCTTGAACTCGGATGCGGTTATGGACGGATTGCCAACCGATTGGCCGAAAGAGGAGCGCGTGTAACTGGATTGGATATTTCGCCGACCTTGCTAGAAAAAGCTAAAGCGGATGCTGCTGACCGCCGGGTAGAAGTTGAGTATGTCCTTGGCGATATGCGCTCAATACCCTGGCAAGATCGGTTTGACTCGGCCTTTTTGTGGTACACGACATTTGGTTACTTTGATGACGCGGATAATGAGAGAGTCCTTCATGAAGCTGCCTCTTCACTTCGAAAGGGCGGGCGTCTGCTAATCGATCAGAACAATCGCTTCGCTTTGCAACGCGACAAGTCGCCTACCTACCATGTTTGGCAGCGTAACGACGATATTAAAATCAATATATTTAGCTACGATGCGCTAACGGATCGTGGAAACTCCGAAAGGATCGTCGTCCGCAATGGATGCGTTAGACGAACACGTTTTTCTGTCAGACACTACGGGTTTTCTGAATATGTTCGCATGTTACGGAACGCGGGGTTCGAGACTGTTGAAGCCTACGGGCAGGAGGGCGAAGAGTTCACATCCTGTGGCCCGCGACTCGTGGTCGTCGCGCACAAGTAAGTGGGCGTTGGGGGAGATTGATCGGGACCGCTTCTACGGGTTAAAATACGTATGGCCCGCCGGTCGGCAAGAGGATCTGCGCCAGAAATGGTGACGTCGAGCGCAGCCTTGATGCGAGGGTTGACGTCATCGTGCGCCTCGCGGACTAAGCGCGTCAGTTCCAAAGGCGTCACTTCACTAGCCCGTCTTATGCACGACGATGGGCCTTTGAGGCTGGCGGATGTAGCTTAAGCGATCGATTTG
>NZ_JAVIIY010000043.1:0-6529 GCF_033977345.1 Mesorhizobium dulcispinae | reverse complement strand
CCGACCCGCCAAATGCCGCGTCAGCGGCTTCGTTCAATCCCTTCCGATTCAATCAAGCTGTGAAACGCTCTAGGGCGAGCCGAAAAGCGCATCGACTTTCCTCGCTGCCCTGGCCTGGCCGCATCGCGAGGTGGCTAAATTAGATCAGCAACCAAGTCGAAATACCAGGCTAAGATTTCTCTGTAGTGGCGCTTGCGGACTTGCGCAGATTGCGAACTGGCCGATCATTCACCCATCTTGCTCCGACTGGAATTTGATACTGGTGCCTCGCACCTTGCCGCAACATATCCATGAGAAAATCGGCAGCCGGAGAAAACGGTAATCGCGGATCGTAAACAAGAAAGATCTCGCGTTCGACAACGGGAGCTACCAGAGATTTCAGCGTAAATTCACAAAATCCCATCATAGGAAGCACAAGACTCGGTACCACCGAAACGCCCAGATCGGCAGATACCAGGCCTGCGACGGTGCCCACATCCCGTGCCTCTACGACGGAACCGAGTTCAATCCCGCTTATCTGCAAAGCACGATCTACACGCGCCCGAATGCTACTTAAGGGATCGAAGGCTACGAAATCTTCGCCAGACAAGTCGTTCCATGACACCGTTTCCATGCTCGCGAACCGATGTGATTGCGAGCAAATACACATGAAACTGTCTGCGACAATTGGTTCGCAGATTAGTCGCCCTTTTGTTTTTGGGAAGGAACTGATACCGAAATCGACCTGTCCATCCAATACGCAACGGACAACCTCATCGGCAAAGCCGTCCTTTATTGACATTTTAACGTTCGGTCTGGCTTTGCGAAATGCAGAAATAATAGTCGGCAGCATGATGGATGCGACCGACGAAAGCGCAGCCAATCTCACGGTCCCGTCGAGCCCGTCTTGATAAAGCTTGAACCTCAAAAGCGCGCCGTCGAATTCTTCTAGAGCGCGGCGCGCATTCATGCACAACTGCTCGCCAGCCGACGTGAGGACCACTTTCCTTGTGGTGCGTTCAAACACGCGCGTTCCGAGCTCTTCCTCGATCTCCGACACGGTGCGACTTAGGGCCGATTGAGCGGTGTTTAGAAACCGGGCCGCGGCCGTATACCCGCCACGCTCCGCAACCGCAACGAGTGCGCGTAGGTGCCTGAGTGTTATATTGTTGCTCATCTGCGATTAATCTATGCCGAAGAAATGTTGGACGCGCAATAGTTTTTTGAAGATGCTGATAGAAACCGTAACCTCAAGAGAAAGATCGATGAGCGAAGTCCTCACACGGCGAGAAAGCCAAACATTCCATATCATTTTCAACCGCCCGGAACGGTTAAATGCCGTCAACGAAGCCCTCTACCAACAGACGTTGAATGCTCTCGATTCTGCGGACAAGGATCCTGAGATTCGGTGTGTCGTTCTGTCCGGGAACGGCCGTGCCTTTTGTGCCGGTGCTGATCTCAAGGCGCACAAGAGTGGTGATCGGACGCGCGAACAGCGCGAGGCCTACATCATACTTGGGCAGCGCGTCTGCGAGCGAATTCAGACTATGAAGAAGCCGGTCATCGCCGAGGTGCAGGGCTATGCTATTGGCGGCGGAGCCGAAATCGCAACCTCTGCCGATTTTCTTCTCATAGCCGACGACGCCCAACTTGGGTTTCCCGAAGTTGCGATTGGAACATATGTGGGCGGGGGCGTAACGATCCGACTTCCAAGACTAATCGGGTTAAGAAATGCTACGGACCTATTGCTACTTGGTAAAAGGATAACAGGCGCGAAGTGCCTGGAGGTCGGCTTGGCGACCGAAGCCCCGCCGGCGGACCAATTGAAGGAACGCACGGCCGCATTGGTTGAGACGCTCGTTAAGAACGCACCGCTATCAATGGCGCGTCTGAAGTCTGCGGTAAATTTCCCGCAAAATCCTGACGACGTTTTTCGGATTGAGGGCGAAGACGTGCTGGCAATCATGGAAACCGAGGATTGGGCAGAAGGCGTAGCTGCCTTCGCAGAACGTCGTTCGCCACGTTTCGCGGGACGGTAAAACAACGTTACCGCAAGAAGCCAACAGCCATGTTGGGCAGCGTAACATGGCTGCAGTGACCGGAGCATCAAACGATGCTGACAAGGTTTGCGAGTCGCCGCAGGGCAAGGCGCCGGGTGGGCCGGTTTTCTTGCGAGATGAACAACTGAGGTGCCGAACGCCCGCCTTCCTCCTGCCACCGGCCCTGTTGGCCACACCTTTTCTCGCTGGCATTCGCTCAAACAGGAGAACAGAGATGAATATCTCGCGTCCGGAAGAATCCAATTCGATTTTCGATTATCGTCTTGATGGTGCTGCTCCCAGCCCGCATCAGGTTGGCCCGGTTGAATCCACTTATGTGACTATCCGTGATGGCATAAGGATCGCCTTGGATGTTGTTCGTCCAATGGCTGACGACGCCAACACCAAGCGCGACACCATTCTGGTGATGACACGCTACTGGCGCGGCGTAAAAGGAGATCCGTCGAACAGATGGGCTGACCTGCTCGTACCAAAAGGCTTTGCAGTTGTCGTGGGAGATTCTCGAGGCACTGGTGCATCTTTCGGCCAATGGCCCTATCACCGTGCACGCGCCGAAACGCTCGATTTCAGCGAAATACTTGACTGGATTGCGGCTCAGCCCTGGTCTACAGGTCACGTGATCGGCTACGGCCTGTCCTACACAGCCAACACCGCGGACTGGATGGCGGAGCGAAATCATCCGGCCCTTAAGGGCATCATACCGCGGTTTGCTGACTACGATTCTTACGAAGACTGCTATTACCCTGGCGGAATACCCAACCTCTTCGTCGTGAGGAACTGGGCGGAACGCGTTACGCGGCTCGACCGTAATGTAGCAGTTCTCACCGATGGCCAGCAGTCGCCTGGCGTTCGTCCGGTAGGGCCCGATGGTGAAGCCGACCTTGCCGCGGCACTACGTGACCACGAACGCGCTGTGCCCATTTCTGAGGGTTTCCAGCAGATTACGTTTAAGGATGATCGCCCGACCACGTGGGGAGGAGACTCAATGATCGAGTGGAGTACCCAGGAAGTAGCGGACCGGATCTCTCGCTCCGGTACCCCCACGCAAAATTTAGCCGGCTGGTTTGATGGCGGAACGGCGCAAGGTGCCATTCGTCGCTTTCTAGGACAGTCAAATCCGATGAACATCATCATTGGTCCCTGGAACCATGGGGGCGATTATGCCTATGATCCCCTGCGGGATCCCGGTGAGACGATCGTTCCAACTTTCGAGACCCAGCAAGCGAATGATGTCCGCTTCGCGCAATTGTGCTTCAGCGGCGATTCCGATCAGCAGCAAGGGAAGATCCTTCACTATTACACGCTCGGCGAGGGCGTTTGGAAATCGACCCGCTCGTGGCCACCTGAGGCCACCCGCCAGCGGTGGTACCTGGCAGATGGCTTCCGATTGACTTCATCGCCCGGAGACACGGGCTTCAACGAGCTGGAGGTCGATCCTACGCTAGGTGACGTCAAGACGAGCCGGTGGGGAACCCAGATTGGTACCGGGCTGAAGGTGGACTACGGAGATCGTCGCGAGTTTGACGCCGCTCGTCTGGCCTATACCGGCGAGGCGTTGGCGCGTGACCTTGAAATCACGGGACATCCCGTCGTCCACTTGAACGTCACCTCGACGCGGGAGGACGGTGCCTTTTTGGTGTATCTCGAAGCCGTACGACCGGACGCTGTGTCCATTTACCTCACGGAAGGACAGCTCCGGGCTGTGCACCGGAAGGTATGGACCGATTCACCGTTCCGTGCGCTTGGACCACAGCACAGCTACCTCAGACGCGATGCTCAGCCACTCATTCCAGGCGAGGCGGCCATTCTCACTTTCACGCTCCATCCAATATCCGCACGTCTGCCAGCGGGGCACCGCTTGAGGGTGGTTCTGGCCGGCAGCGACAAAACCACGTTTCTCGACGTACCCTCCGGCGGAAAGCCGCCGCTTCTCAAGTTCCATCATGGTCCGGTAGGTTGCTGCATTGATCTCCCCATTGTCGAGGCCTGAGGCCATCGACAATGGTCAACGCTGGATGACCAGTAAAACAACTTGAGGCGCAATATCCGACCGCTACGGCGGTCGGCAGCCCAACCGGCGAAGTGCAACTGGACCAATGAAGTCTCTTTAGCGTTATGGGAGAACTTCACTTCCATAGCCCACTATCGATGTCGGGGGACAATCTGGCTGAGATACGCACAGCCCAGCCGCTTCTATATAGCGGCAGTGCGCTGAGATGAAAAATCCGCTGAGGCGTGGTGTTCTCTGGTGCGAGCCGATGACCAAGCGGGCTGTGCTCGCCTCGCACCCAGGGCGCTAAAATCACGCGGGCAAAGGATAAGCGCGGTGCCAGCCCCGGGCGCGTACCACGAAGCGGTGACTCTTGCTGAAGAGGAAAGCGGCGCCTTAATCGTAAGCGTTGCATCAAGGCGCCTTTCCTGAATCGTCTTGATGGTTGATTAAGTCGCTCGTTGGTTGGTGCGCCGGCGGCGATCACTCGAGGTCGTAGTGGGTGACTGGTGGAGTTCGCGAAGGGCGGGGACGACGAGGGCGATGTCCTTGTATGCCTCGTGCTCGATGAAGTGCGCGGTCTCGGGCCCGGCCCTGGGTTTGCCGAGGACGGGCCGCCCCTTTTTGTCGACGCAGTAGATCAGGATCGGCAGCAGCAGGCCATGGTTGGGGTTCTTGAGGTCGAGTAGCCGTTTCCAGCGTTTGATGTTGAGATTGATGGCCGCGTAGAACCCCTGGCACCACGGCCGCGGGTCGATGCCGCCGCTGGGCTTGGTGGTGAAGCGGGGCGCATAATCCTGCGGTCTGTCGAACAGCGTCTCGTTGATCCGGTTGTGGATCCTGGCGAGGCTGGCAAACACCGCGTGATCGGTTGCGGAGCCTTTGGCCAGGACGTCGCGCGGCAAGCCCATGACCGGGCACATCCAGTCTTGCGGGTCCGCGAACCGCGGCCCAGTGACCGCCGCCGTTACGAAGCCATCCAGCGCCGAGACGGTCCGCACCAGCGGGCGGGGGTTGGTCTTGACGGCCATCCAGGCCTCGAGCGCCTCGTCCGACAGCGCCATGTCATCGAGCGCGCTCATGCCGCCAAGGGGAGCGGCATCTCTTTGCACCGCACCCAATTGCACGGCATCAGTTCATCCCAGCGCGAGGCTGGCCAGTCGTTCTGGATGCGCTCGATGACGTCGGCCATGTAGGCTTCGGCATCGACGCCGCAGAGCTTGCAGGTCTCTATGATGCTGAGCACGACCGCCGACCGCTCGGCCGCGGCGAAGTTGCCCGAGAAAAGCCAATTGCGCCGGCCGACCGTAAATCCACGAATCGCGCGCTCCGCAATCAGGTTGTCGGGCTCGAGCTGGCCATCGTAGAGGAAGCGATTGAACGCGCGCCATCGCTTGGTGCCATGGGCGAAGGCCTTGACGATATCGGCATGGCGCGACAAACCGTTGGCCTGGCGCATGAGCTGTCGTCGCAGCGCACGCACCAGTGGTCGGGTCCGCCTTCGTCGTGCGGCCAATCGCTCGGCGGGCGGGAGCCCCGTATCTCTTCCTCGATCCGGTAGATCGCCTGGATCCCGGCCATCGCCGTCGTGCTGAGTTCGGTCGGCTGGCTGTCGTGAACGTCGAATATCTTGCGGCGCAGATGGGCCAGGCAGGCGGCTTCTCGAATGGCGCCGCCCCTGTAGATCTGATTGTAGCCGCTGAACCCGTCGGCCTGCAGCGTGCCGGCAAATCCGGCGAGCTCGCTCATCACGCTCTCGCCGGCGCGACCCATGGTGGCGCGGTACCAGGCGATCGGCGGCTCCTGCGAACCCGAGTTGCGGTCGTCGGCGACGTAAACCCAAAGCGCCCCCTTGTGCGTCGTGCCGGTGCTGGGCGCCAGGATCGGAAGCCGCGTGTCGTCGGTGTGTATCTTGGTGCGGCTACGGCCGATCTCACGGATGCGATTGTAGATCGGATCGAGCAAGGCGGCGGCGTAGCCGGCGCTGCGCGCAAGCGTGGATCGCTCGATATCGACGCCCTTGGCGGCCATCATCTGGGTTTGACGGTAGTAGGGCAGATGATAACCCCACTTGGCCATCATGATATGGGCGAGCGCGGCATAGCTGAGCTTGCCGCGTGCAATGGCCTTGGCGGGTGCTGGCGCCTGAATGATTTTATCGCAGGTCCGGCAGCTGTACTTGGGTCGAACGGTCTCGATCACCTGCCAGGCCTGAGTGACGAGATCGAGCATCTCGTCGCTATCTTCGCCCATGGCGCGCAGGTCGCCGCCGCAGCCCGGGCAGCCTGCGCAAGACGGCTCGCGAACGATCCGCTTGCGCGGCAGGTTGGGGTTGAGCTTGCGCATCGGCAACGCCCGAACCTTGTCGGTGTCGGCGACGATGGGTAGCTCGGCCTCGGGCGCGCCGGCGATGAAATCGGTCTCGAGATCTTCGAGTTCGAGCAGCATCTGGCCCAGCTTCTCGGACGAGCGGCCGAAGGCCTTGCGGTTGAAGCGATCG
>NZ_JAVIIY010000042.1:0-8367 GCF_033977345.1 Mesorhizobium dulcispinae | reverse complement strand
CATGCCCCAGTTTCCTCTCCTGCGGGGAAACTGTCCGCGATTTTCCTTGTCTCAGTCTGGGGGTGCACTCCAACACTGTCCGCGACTTAGCGGAATCCCAGTCCGGCTTTTGCGAAATACGCACAAGGAGGCCTCCGGTCTGGAAAACCTCAAGCCATGAGATGTAAAACACCTATCAGGTGCTCTGCGACGCATGGCCAAGGGACCGCTTTCATAATATTAGATTGCGCTAATCATTGCGTGGCCACCGGAACGCACAGAGAACAAAACGCTGTGGGAACCGCCAGCCCTGCCGGGCCTCAATTTCACTTCATTGGAGGGTGCTCGCCGCTTTTTCCAAGGCTTTCGACGGCCAGATCATCATGATCGACTCCTGTGTCAGCGTTCGCCAACATGCGGCCAGGGCAAAAAGGGATGACGACGATGTTTCATGTTCCTGCGGCGGGCTCACGACCAAGGTCACGCGCTCGTCGATGCCAAAGGCCGACCAGTCGATCTCGTCCTGACTGCCTGGCAGGCACATGACCGGAAGCCTGCCATGTGCAGAGGCTCATCCGTCAGCTTGTCGAAAGCCAAGCAGCATTGAATTCAGCCGCCAGGCCCAGCTTGAGCGGCAACGCGCTGGAGGTCGCGCGGTCGGTATAGCTGTCGACGACCGTCCAGCCTTACGTCTCGGCATGGAGGCGGCAGAACCCCAATTGATCCTCGATCGAGGCGTCTCGCTGATTGTCCGATGAGTAGCAGGCGTAGAACGCGACCTTCATGCGGGGACCTCCTTACTCCGGGAGGCGGTTTCGCATCCGGCTGTCTGTTTCGGCTTGAACGAAGTCCCGTGCGGCTCGATTCGTTCGGCCTCTCGCGCGAAACGCTCCGGTTTCATGGCCTTGCGGATGAACGCTATGATATGGGTGCGGGCACCACGCTTGTTCTGGTCGTTGGCAAAGGCATTGTACGATCTGTGTCGCTTGGTCATTGGGGAAACGGTATCGGCGATCTTGACCGTGGCCAGCAGATGTCCGATTTCCAAGCCGGTCAGGCCGTCGGCGGCCTCGCCAAATGCGTCAGCGATTGCTTGCAGCTGTGATTGCGTGAATGTCTCATAGGCGTTCCCCCTCGGCCACCTCGAATTATTGACGTTGCCGCCGGTTGCGCCTATTTATCGCCTCGGAGGCTTTGTAAGCGGAAACGCGAGCATTGCCTTTTTTATGCCGGTTTCAGCCCGGTAGGACGCAAGTCCTGAATGTGCTTGAACCCCCATATTTTTTCACCCCCTCCGTCTAACGGCTGAATCGGAGTCGTTTCACGCGGCTCACCAGTGGCGATAGTTCACCACGAGCGTCCGCTGTCATGCCTTTGAGCCGGAGTCCCCAACTGATGTTCCAGGCAAGCTGGATGAATGGTTCCGAACCAATGAGAACCTCGAAGGATTATGGTTCTTCACGGTCGATGTGCCGAAATTCTGGGGGCCGCCGGAGACCATCTAGTGGGCGCCGGCTGAGGCATAGATAAGATTGCTATAGCTCATTTTTTCCGCTATCATGAGTTATAGAAAGGCGCTCTATAGCTCATGGTATGGAATTGGGAGCAGGCCGACTGGCCGCATTTTACCTACGACAAGATGGCATTGGACCCGCTGGAAAGCGAGTTCCTATTGCGATCGGGCGAGTTCCTGGGCGTGTTTCGCCATGTTGGCCCCGATGACCGCGACCAGATCCGCATCGATCTAATCAGTGAAGAGGCCTTGAAGACATCCGAGATCGAGGGTGAGTATCTCAACCGGGAAAGCCTGCAATCATCCTTGCGGCAGCAGCTGGGGCTCGGAGGCGAGAATAGGCGCGTCGCGCCCGCCGAGCGGGGCATCGCCGAAATGATGGCCGACGTGTATCTGCATTTTGCCAACCCGCTCTCGCATCGCACGCTCTATGCCTGGCACAAGATGGTGATGTCAGGCGAGCGGCGCATCGAGACGATCGGCAACTATCGCCAGCATGCCGATGCCATGCAGATCGTCTCTAACCGGCTGGACAAACCCAAAGTGCATTTCGAGGCGCCGCCCTCATCGCGCGTGAAAGCCGAGATGGACGCCTTCACCATCTGGTTCAACGATACCGCGCTCAAGGGCAAGACTCCGCTTCCCGCGCTGACGCGCGCCGGTATCGCGCACCTTTATTTCGAGAGCATCCATCCGTTCGAAGACGGCAACGGCCGCATAGGACGTGCCCTTTGCGAAAAAGCGCTGGCGCAAAATCTGGGCGAGCCGAGCCTCATCGCGCTGGCCTACACGCTCGAGCGTCGCCGCAAGGCCTATTACGATCATTTGGAGGCCAGCAACAAAAACAACGCGATCACCGATTGGCTGATCTACTTCGCCAGCACAATCCTAGAAGCGCAGCGCGTAACGCTCGCCCGCGTCGAATTCTCCGTTGCCAAGGCCAAGTTCTACGAGCACCATCGGGGGCAGTTCAACGAACGCCAGGAAAAAGCCGTCGCCCGGATGTTCCGGGAAGGTATCGCCAGTTTCAAGGGCGGCCTCAGCGCGGAGAATTATATCGCCATCACCCAGGCGTCGCGCGCCACGGCGACAAGGGACCTGCACGATCTGGTTGCCAAGGGTGCGCTGACAAGAACCGGTGAACTCCGACACACACGTTACATGCTGAATATTCGTGACGATCGTGCGTAGATCCCATCAGCGGATGACTAAGTCTGTACCACCGCGCGGCGGTCGAGCGACTGCGACAGCACGGCCACCGTGACGGCCAGAAGCGCGAGCGCGGCGCCCACCAGCGGCAGGTTCGCGTAGGATACGCCCCAGGAGATGGCGAGCCCGCCGATCCAGGCGCCGCCGGCATTGCCGACATTGAAGGCGCCCTGGTTGAGCGTGGCGGCAAGGTTTGGCCCTTCGGCGGCCGCCTCGACGACGCGGATCTGCAGCGGCGGCACGACGATGAAGATCAGCATGCCCCACAGGAAGACGATCGCCACGGCCACGCTCGCGATGGCGCCGAACTCGGTGAAGACGGCGAACAGCAGGGCCATGGCGAGCAGCGTGGTGATCACAGTCGGCATCAGCTTCCAGTCCGCCAGCCTGCCGCCGATGATGTTGCCGATGGTCATGCCGGCGCCGAACAAGAGCAACACCCAGGTCACGGTCGCCGTCGACAGGCCGGACACGTCGGTGAGATAGGGCTTGATGTAAGTGAAGACCGCGAACAAGCTGGCGGAGGCGAGCGAGGCGATCAGCATCGCCAGCCAGACCTGCAGCTTGCCGAGCACGCGCAATTCGCCGAGCAGACCGCCACCGCTAGGCTCGGCGACATCCGACGGCACCAGCCAGGCGATGGCCGCGACCGAGACGAGGCCCATGCCGACGACGGCGAGGAAGGTGTCGCGCCAGCCGAAGGCTTCGCCCAGCGCCGTGCCGGCGGGAACGCCCAGGATGTTGGACAGCGTCAGGCCGGCGAACATCAGCGCAATCGCGCTCGCCCGTTTGTTGCGCGGCACGAGGCTCGCTGCAACGACGGAGCCGATGCCGAAGAAGGCGCCGTGGCCGAAGGCGGTGAAGACCCGCGCCGCCATCAACAGCCAATAGTTCGGAGCGATGGCGCAGAAGAAGTTGCCGATAACGAAGAGGGTGGCGAGGCCGATGAGCACTGGTTTGCGCGGCAGGCGGGCGGTCGCCATGGCCACGATCGGCGCACCGAAGACGACGCCCAGCGCATAGCCGGTGACCAGAAGGCCAGCCGAAGGGATCGAGACGCCAAGGTCGGCCGCGACCTCCGGCAGCAGGCCCATAATGACGAATTCGGTGGTGCCGATGCAGAAGGATGCTATGGCAAGCGCTAGGATTGGCAGCGGCATGGGACGTCCCTGCTAAAACGGTCCAAGACCGAGATTGTCTGGACGGCCGCGATGCACGAGCTCCACCATAGCAACACTGGAATCAGAAGAAGGAGGGCGGCCCTTTTTCGAACACAGGCCGGGCTGTTGAGGCGGGCGGCGTCTGAGCGACGGTCGTCAACAGGACTATTCTGGCTCGGGCGACCTGACGTTTCTCTCTCATGGGCAACTGTGGAGGAAACGAAAACATGATCAGCTGCCGATGCCGATTGCCTCCGCGCAAGTTGAGGAAATCTTGGCGAGAACTCCGGCGGCTTTTTTTCGACACTAGCCGTTCGCCACGGCCTCACATGCCTGCGCCCGCGAGCGCGGTTCGGTGTGGAAATCATGTCTGTTCTTGCTGTTCGCCGGGGACCCCCCGGTGAACACAGGATGACGAGGTTGGCTGAACTGGCGACTCTAAACATTACAGCGCTGCGCTCCAGTCTGGAGCTCAATGCCCCTGATGCTGCAAGCAAGCGCTATGCCACCTTGGGATTTTGTCCCTGTCTCAGGCTCCCCGAGCTATAGGCGTTGAACGAGAAAGCATCGTGCCCTGCTCGCAGAGTCGCCTCGACAAGGCTATGGTTCTTGTTATCGAGCGCAGCAATTTCCACCGACTTGCCGTGCTCTACTCTATCCAATGGCCGGCACGCGGCCGAGCGATCTCATACGCATCGCATGTCTGCGCCATATGCTGGTCTCTGATGCCATACTGCCTTGCGATTTCGGTCATCGGTTTCGACCAGACCAGATCGTAGAGCTCGGCCCGCGTCATTCTCAGCACGTATCTTCCCTCTCGTATCAATCGCCAGCAACGTGAGCCAGCCGCTCGGCAATTTAGACGCGCTTGGCCTTACCTCCGCCTAAATGAAGATTTCGTGGATGCGCTCGGGCCGCGCCATTCATCAAAACGGAACGAATATCCGCCCTAATTTTTCTTACCCCAGGTAGCCGGGAAAGGACTTCCCGATGGATCTCTTCGTAGCCCCGGATGTCCTTTACGCAGACAGTCAGCCGCGGTTTCAGTGGGATCGAGCCGCGGTGAGAAAACCGCTGTGCAGGGTTGACCCACGCTTTCTATTCGAACCCAAACTGCCGATGACAGTATGTTCGCGCTTTCCAGCCGACCACCTCCCTTTGAAGTTGCGCGAACCATCCGGCCATGGCGAGTGATGGCCGCAGCAGCCAAGGGACAAAGCAGGGGTTGAGCGTTCACCAGCCGGTATCCGGCATTTGATTTTCCTCCTGGCAATCCAGGGGGCTTGCGATTTCTCGTTTTTGCTGCGCCTATCCCCAAGTCAGAATGTTAACTGGCTTGGGCAAACCAACGCTGCAACCGATACAAAGGAAAAATGGATGGCAACTGGCACGGTAAAGTGGTTCAACAGCACGAAGGGCTTCGGCTTCATCCAACCCGATGCGGGCGGCCCGGACGTTTTTGTCCACATTTCCGCTGTGGAGCGATCGGGTCTTTCGACTCTCGCTGACGGCCAAAAGGTTAATTACGAGATCGAGCAGGACCGCCGCACCGGGAAATCCTCGGCCGGCAATCTCAGCAAAGTAAAGTGAGCTGACGGCTTCTTGCGCATGGCGCAACAGCCGCCCGACGGCGAGCCTCTACCGACCGCCGCAGATGAAATCGCGCGTGAACATGAAATCGACGGAAGCCTCGCGCAAATTGTTGCAGGCCGGGGAACGCAGTGCAAAAGGCGGGAGTCTCCCCGCCTTTCCAAGTCAGCGCGCCGGAACAACACTCAGGCCGCGCCGTTTTTGCGGGCCCTCTTTGCCGGCGCGGCCTGTTCGGCCCGATCAGGCTTTCGACCCAGGCCCAGGGTCTTGGCTAAAGCAGAGCGAGCTGCGGCATAATTCGGGGCAACCATCGGGTAGTCTGCCGGCAGGCCCCACTTTGCGCGGTATTCGTCGGGCGTAAGGCCATAGTGGGTTGAGAGATGGCGCTTCAGCGACTTGAACTTTTTTCCGTCCTCCAAGCTAATGATATAGTCGGGCGTGACCGATTTCTTGATGGGAACGGCAGGCTTGAGGTCCTCAGGCTTAGGGACCGGGCCGCCGATCGTGCCTTTTAAGGCGGCATGAACCTGGTCGATCAGGCCAGGAAGGTCGCTCACCGGGACCGGATTGTTCGAGACGTAGGCCGATACGACGTCGGCGGTAAGCTCGATGAGGGCATCACTATTGCTCTCGATTTCTTCTGTCACGGAACGCTCCTAATTTTTATGGCTTCTGCAAAAATCAGCTTGATTAATGAAGGCAGCCACAGAACGCAATGAAAGGTTGCGTTCCAGCCCTAGACGCATAAATTACTCGGTTCGGCATTGTAATGCCCTGATCCTGCCACTCTCCAGAGGCAAGTGCGCCGAGGGAGAAATCTCCAACTAAACGTGTTCACGAACAGAGAAGGGCTCGCCCAATGAGCAGGGTGGCGCGCGCGGACGCAGCTTCAGTTTCGTCGGCGACGTTCGCGCCGCTGGAGAGCCCCACCTTTCGCGCGATCTGGCTTGCCGCACAGCTGTCCGGTCTGGGCTGGCTGTTTCAGACGGTTGCGGTCAGCTGGCTGATGGCGACCATCTCGACCTCGGATGTGATGGTCGCCCTGGTGCAGACCTCCACGACGCTTCCAGTGTTCATTCTATCGATCTTCGCCGGAGCCATTGCCGACAATTTCAGTCGCCGCCATGTCATGGCCATCGGCTGGTGCGTGATAGCATTGTCGTCGATCATGCTGACCGCTGTTGTGGCGCTGGGATTTTACAATCCTTGGATGATCCTCGCCTTCAGCTGCCTGGCTGGATGCGGCGCTGCCTTCACTGATCCGGCCTGGCATGCTTCCGTCGGAGACATCCTGCGAAAGCGCGAAGTTCCGGCCGCGGTCACGCTGATCTCGGTCGGCTACAACGCCATGCGAAGCATCGGTCCGGCGCTCGGCGGCGTCGTTGTCGCCTCCTTCGGACCCCTAGCCGCCTTCGCCGCAGCGACACTGACCTATCTGGCGATGCTGTGGGCCATAGGACTCTACAAATGGAGCGGTCGCGCTTCGCCTCTTCCCCGTGAGCCATTGAGCACGGCCATTCATGACGGGGCCCGCTTCACGGCGCTGTCGGGAGAGATCAAGGCGGCGATCGCGCGTGGATTCCTTTTCGGTCTGACGAGCATCTCGATCCTGGCGCTGCTGCCACTGGTTGCCCGGGACCAGCTCGGGGGAGGGCCGATCGCTTATGGTGTCCTGATGGCTGGATTTGGCGCCGGCGCCTTGTGCGCGGGCATTTCCAACAACGCGCTGAGACGGTCGCTGTCGCAAGAGCGTCTGACGACGCTCGCCTGTATTGCCTGCGCCGCCTGCTGCCTGGCGCTTGCCTTCACGCCTTCGCTGGTGGTGGCGGCGATTGCCTTGACGCTGGGCGGCGCGGGTTGGGTCGTCACCTGGACGGGACTTGACGTCAGCGTGCAATTGTCGAGCCCGCGCTGGGTCGTTGGCCGCACGCTCTCGATCTACTCGGCCCTCTCGTCGGGAGGTGTCGCGGTCGGCAGCTGGATTTGGGGCGTGGTGGCCGAAAACCATTCCCTGACGCTGGCGCTCGAGGCCTCTGCGGGCGCTCTCTTGTTGGTTGCCGCCACCGGACTGCTGCTCCCGATCCGCCAGTGGAAAGAGGCCGACCAGGATTCGCTTGGCTTCGAAACGCCGGCGCTCGCCCTCGACTTGAAGTCGAGAAGCGGCCCGATCGTGGTTAAGATCGAGTACTCCATACCGGAAGCCAACGTCGAAACCTTCCTCGACCAGATGCAGGAACGCCGCCGGGTGCAGAGCCGCGCCGGCGCCCGGCACTGGAATCTCCAGCGCGACCTCCAGGAACCCTTGCATTGGACGGAGACGTTCCGCACGCCGACTTGGATGGACTACCTTCGCCTCAACCACCGGCTGACCGCGGAGGACAGGGAACTGGATCGGTCTCTCCTCGAACTGCATGCGGGAGAGCTTCCGCCTCGCACGCGGCTTGCGATCGAGCGGCCGACCGGAGCGCCGCGCAGGCGGGAGCAGTCGGGGAGCTTCTTTTTCCGACGGTGATCTCGTCTCGATTTGGTAATCGCTAACTGCTCCAAGCGCAGGCATCATGATGGTGGCAAAGGCCGCCGCGAAGTTCGATGGCGATAGAGCGCGGCTGGGGGATCGCTATCCACAGCTCTACAAGCCGAACAGTGGTGCCAACGACGCGCACGCTGCGGTCCCGCCGAAGCGCCGCCGGGCGCTCCGCCTTGCTGTCGTCATGTCGCTCAAGTTTTAGACAGATCAGCGAATCACAACGGGCAGACCAGTCAATCGGCTGTCCAATCAATTCAATTCTGCGGGAATGTTCAGCTGGCGTGGCTGCCGGCGTTCCAAGCAGCTGGATTCCGTATGCCTTACGGTCGCAGCCGGTCTAACGTACTCGCGTCGGCCATACCGTTCGCACGTCAGTTCAGCCGGCCATT
>NZ_JAVIIY010000041.1:0-8937 GCF_033977345.1 Mesorhizobium dulcispinae | reverse complement strand
CCATCGATCAAACTCCTGCTCTTGTGACAGAAGCCGAACAAAATGAAGCTTACTTTGGTTCCAGGTGACTAGGACGTAGACTCATTACCGCGTAGCCAGATGCGGATTGCGACGAGTTTCAAGGCGGCAAGATAGTTTTCGGCCAGCTTGTCGTATCGCGTTGCGATACGACGGAATTGCTTGGCCTTATTGAAGAAGCGTTCGACCAGGTTGCGCGCCTTATAGAGGAAGGGGCTGAAGCAGATCGCGTCCTTGCGGTTGGCCTTGGGCGGAATGTTGGCCCATGCCTTTCGCTCGGTGACGGCATTGCGCAAGGCGTTCGCATCGTAGCCCTTGTCGGCGAGCAGCATGGCACCCTCGGGCAAATCCCTGATCAAGTCCGCTGCGGAAGCGATGTCACTCATCTGGCCTGCCGTGAGCGTCAGCTTGATCGGCCTGCCTTCGGCGTCGACAAGAGCATGGATTTTGGTCGTCAGCCCGCCTCGGGAACGACCGAGACAATAATCTCGATCCCCCTTTTTGCCGTCGCGCCTTGCTGATGGACGCGAACAATGGAGGTATCGATCATCTGCACCGTCGCATCATGGGCTTTGGTGATGTCATCCATGAGGCGGTCCCACACACCTGCTTTCCGCCATCGGACGAAGCGATTGTAGCAGGTGGTGCGTGGGCCGTATCGCTCTGGCAGATCGCGCCATGGCGCACCCGATCGCAGCACCCAGAAGATGCCGTTCAGCACACGGCGGTCATCGACGCGTGGCACACCACGTGGCTTGTTGGGAAGGTGAGGTTGGATTGCGCGCCACTCGAAGTCGGTCAGTTCGTATCGGCTCATGCCATCGGTGAATCAGCTTGGGCGGCCGAAGGAAAGCCTAATTGAACTCAAGCCTGTTGATTTTAGCGATCAAATCGCTGTCCAAATTCAGCATGACCTCCGCGACATCGACATGACCTTTAGCAACGGCCTGAGCAGCCATTGCCGACAAAAGCATCGATTGATCCCAAGCATCATTTCGATGGAGACTTACGACCTCGCCAAGGCTCGCCAGAGCGCGGTGATAGTCGTCGGCGCATTCGGTAGAGATCTCAGGTCCGCGCCCCGTTCTCCGGGCAACTTCAATAGCTGCAGGTAGCTGGAAGAATGAAGAGTCGATGGGCGTTCGCGTCTCAGCTGCGATTTCCACGATGTGCGGAACAGCTGCATAAGAAGCTGTATAAACGTCACCTTGATGGCAAAGACTCGACCAGAGGCTATACCACGGCTCTTCCTGATAGCCTTTCGTAGGACTGGTAGCTGAGCGCAATTCCCGCAGCAGATCTGGAACGTCCACCGCGCGGCCGTATACATGCTGCAGTTCGCCCCATCGGTGGTCTTCAAGTGAGAGCAACAGGACATCCTACCTTCCAAAGCCTCACAATCAAACACCACCTGCCATCGCCCGCGTCGCTGGTCCACAGTTTATGAGTTTACGACCTAGTCCTCGCGGGGCATCGGGAGCGACTGTGAGCAAAGTTGTTTTCGCCGCCTGCTATTCTGGATCATCCACCACGCGCGTAGCCGCCGCGTAAGTAGCTGCGAGAAGGCAGCGTGGTTCAAACTGGTTTGGCGCATAGTGCCTGATTACCAATCTGAAACAAACCCGTCGCCCGTGGAACGATTATGAAATGGATACCGCGAAATTGGGCTTATTCGGTTCGAAACCGACGGCAAATTTAGTCCACCATTTCATGGTTCCCCCCTCAATGAGAAGACTATGCATAGCGAAACAGACGATCCGGGAAAACGAGCTGGCGCGACCGGACGCCTGACGATCGACCTCTCCGCGCTTGCTCGAAACTATACGAAGCTCTGCTCGCTCGTAACTCCCGCGCGCGCTGCGGCTGTGGTGAAGGCGAATGCCTACGGTCTCGGTGTCGAACGCGTTGCGCCCACGCTCTGTGCGAAGGGCTGCCGTCATTTCTTCGTCGCACAGTTTTCCGAGGCTCAGAAATTGCGGCCACTGCTGGCCAACGACGCACAAATCTTCGTGCTGAACGGTCTCCAGCCTGGCGATGAGATCGCCTGCGCGGAAAGCGCCATCGTACCGGTGATTAATTCGCTGCGGCAATGGCAGCGCTGGTCAGCGATCGCAAAGTATCTGAAGCGCACGCTCCCCGCAGTCGTTCAGTTCGATACCGGAATGTCACGGCTCGGTATCCCGGCGGAGGAATGCGGTGCGCTTGCCGCGGAACTGTCGGCGCAGAGCAACGTCGAGGTCCTGTTCATCATGAGCCATCTGGCTTCGGCGGACGAAGCAGATAACCAACAGAATGACGACCAGTCCGTGGCAATGGAGCGCATCGCCGATCAGTTCCCTGGCTTCGATATCTGTTTTGCCAATTCCGGAGGCATCTTTCTCGGCAAACCCTACCACGGGGTTCTCGCCAGACCAGGGATAGCCCTTTATGGCGGAGCACCGACTGCGGGAGAGCCCAATCCAATGGAGCCGGTGGTCAGCCTGGAAGTTGCCGTGGTCCAAACCCGGACGGTACCGGCCGGTGCCAAGGTTGGTTATGCCGGCGCCTATGTCGCGGAAAAAGAAACCCGGCTTGCGACGGTCGCCGCAGGCTATGCCGATGGACTGCCGCGCAGCCTCAGCGGCCGCGGCGCCGTCTGTTGCATGGAAACGCGTTTGCCGATTACCGGCCGCGTATCGATGGACAGCATCACCGTCGACATCACCGCCTTGCCCGAAGGCACGCTGTCGCTCGGCAGCTTCGTCGAGGTTCTCGGACCACATCAATCGCTTGAGGACGTGGCCCGCGATGCCGGCACGATTTCCTACGAAATTCTGACAAGCCTCGGCGATCGTTACGCCAGGCACTACCGCTAAGAGCCGTCCGGCTTTCATCCCTTTCGCTCCAATCGCTCCTTCAACGGCCTCGGCACGTCCGGAGGCCAATGACGCGATCTAAGGGCTTATCGCTTACTCCTACGCTGCGGTGATCTTTCGATGAGAACTCGGCATCGTGCGTCAGCTGAGCTGCCGCACGGATTATTGCCGAAAGTCGATAAACTTATGCTGAAAAAATGTGAGACGTAGCAACAATTTTTGGAAGAAGTTACTCAAAGGGAGAGAAAAGAGCCGAGGTGTTAAGCGCGCCGACCGGAGCAGACGGCGGCCGTCGGACGACGAAACTTGGCGCAATTCTGCACGCTTTTTACGAGCTATTACCCACGTAAATTCCGGCAATATTGAACCTCGCGCTTGGCGATTCAGTATCGGCGGACGGATAAGAAGGGAGGTATAAATGCCTGACAATACCAAAGAAAGAACCGCGTCCCAAGGCAAAGGGACTTCTCGCCGTGAGTTCCTTTATCACGCAGCTGCCTTAGCTGGCGTGGCCGGTATGGGCACCGTCTTGCCGAAATCCGCGCTCGCGAATACGGCCGAACCGACTAAGGGCGGTTTTATGAAATTCGGCTTGGCCGATGGATCCCAAGCCGACTCTCTCGATCCCGCGACCTGGCCGAGTTCATTCGCACTTGCGGCGCTCGGCGGGTCGATGTGCAACAATTTGACCGAAATACTTCCAGATGGTTCCGTAGTGCCGGACTTGGCCGAGCGCTTTGAGTCTTCCGAGGGTGCAACCAAGTGGGTATTCAAGCTTCGCAACGGCGCAACGTTCCATAACGGTAAGAAAGTCACGCCCGCTGACATTATTGAATCCATGCAACACCATATGGGCAAGGGGACTACTTCCGGCGCAAAGGCCATGCTCGCGCAGGTCGAATCGATTGGGGCCGACGGAAAGGAAGCCGTCACATTCAAGCTAACGAGTGGCGTTGCCGATTTCCCATACCTGCTCGCGGACTTCCATTTGCCGATAATGCCGGCGAAATCTGAAGGTGGCTTAGACTGGGGTGCGAAGGTGGGTACCGGGCCATTCCTGCTCGAGCACTTCGAACCCGGCGTTAGCGCTAAGCTAAAGCGAAATCCAACCTATCACAAGGAAGGCAAGCCCTATCTTGACGAGGTCGAGTTTCTCGTCATCACCGATGCCGTTGCGCGGACAAATGCACTTGTTACTGACGAGGTGCAGTACATGGAGGAGGTCGATATCAAGACCATCAACATGTTGAAGCGCAATCCGGATATCGCGATGCAGTTAGTAGCCAGCGCGCGTCATGATGCGTTCGACATGAACACGCAGGTGGAGCCATTCAACAATAATGATGTTCGCTTGGCGCTTAAGTATGCCATGAACCGGGATGAGATCTTGAATAAGGTTTATTTCGGTTCGGCGCATCTAGGTGACGATAACCCGCTAGCGCCCTCGATGCCTTTTGCCATCGCTCCGAAGCCTCAACACACCTACAATATTGAGAAGGCTAAGGAGCATCTGAGGAAGGCGGGCTATGAAACGCTGAGAATTGATTTGTCCGTAGCTGAGTCAGCCGCGACAGGGTCGGTTGAGGTTGCGGCTCTGTTCAAGGAACAAGCGGCTAAGGCTGGCATCGAAATTAATCTGATCCGTGAGGCCGACGACGGTTATTGGGACAAGGTGTGGCTGAAAAAGCCGTTCGTGGCGGTTGGCTATTTCGGCCGGGCAACTGCCGACTGGCTCTTTACTCAATTCTATCAGACAGGTGCCGCTTGGAATTCGACCCATTTCAGCCACAAGCGCTTCGATGAGTTGCTCATTGCGGCCCGCGGCGAAACCGATCAAACCAAGCGCGCCGCGCAATACGCGGAAATGCAGCAGATTTTGCACGATGAGGGCGGCACGATCACGTATGCCTTCCTAAATTACACCAACGCAGTCTCCAGGAAGGTTGGTTTCAATACCGTTGGCGGTGTGTTTCCGCTGGACAATGGACGGGCGTCTGAGCGGTGGTGGCTGAACGCATAGCGTGAAAATCGATGGGTGAGCGAACTAAAGCTCAGGCGCAGCTGAATCGCGACGACTTTCATCGGGAGAACGTCTCTTGATGCAGATTGATGGGGCACCACGCACGGCGAGTACATCATCGTCGCAAGCGAATTCTCTCGGCCGTGGTGTTAACAGTCGGTTGATTGCTGCACAAGAAGTGATTGGCGAAAGTTCCAGCCAGCACATCACCCATCCTTACTGGCTCCTACAAATCAGCGGCCTACCCGCGGTCATTCCCTTGCACGCCGGGCAGCAGGTTGTCCCGACGGCCACGCGCCGCCGCCCGGCGACGGTTTCGACACCAAGAGGATATTTAGCTTCGCAAAGGTACCGTAGATGACGTCGCCTCTCCTCCAGACTATCTGTTCTCGCTTGCTTCTCGGCAGTTTGTCGCTAGCGGCCGTTTCGGTTATTATTTTTTCGACCGTCAGCATGCTTCCAGGCAATTTTGCCACCTCGATCTTGGGGCAGTCCGCCACTCCGGAAACAATTGCCGCTTTTGAGAGCCGCCTCGGTCTCGATCAACCCGCGACAACGCGCTATTTCAAGTGGGTTGGTGGCATCCTGCACGGCGATCTCGGAGAATCTTTGTCGTCCACGGCAAGCGAGCCTCGGTTTGTTGCGGATATTATCTCGTCGCGTCTGCGTAATACGTTGCTCCTGGCTGGCGTAACCGCACTCGTTGCGGTCCCACTATCGATCATACTCGGCATTCTGTCCGCACTTTACCGAGGCACCGTCTTCGACCGCGGGATCAATGGGGTTTCCCTAACGACAATCTCAATCCCAGAATTCTTCATGGCCTATATCCTGATAATGTTTGTTGCCGTCAGGCTGCGATGGCTACCGACCCTATCCAATGTCAACGACGGAATGGACTCATTCGAGTGGGTCAAACGCATGGCCTTGCCCGTCATGACCTTAACGATCGGCATCATCGCCCACATGATGCGGATGACAAGGTCGGCAATTGTGGGTGTGTTGTCTAGCCCCTACATCGATATGGCGAAATACAAGGGCGCTTCTCCAGCACGAATCATTCTGCGCCACGCCCTGCCCAACGCTTGGGGGCCAATTGCCAATGTCGTGGCCGTGAACTTGGCTTACCTGGTGGTGGGCGTCGTGGTGGTAGAGACGGTGTTCGTCTACCCGGGGATCGGCCAGACAATGGTGGATGCAGTGCGGACTCGGGATATACCGGTAGTGCAAGCATGCGCACTGATTTTTGCAAGCGTCTACATCCTTATGAATCTCATTGCGGACGTTATTGCTATAGCAACAAACCCGAAGCTACTCCACGCGAGGTGACGGATGGTGGACACCGGCAACACAACCGATATTTCTCCGCGTGAAGTGCGCTTGCCCGGCCGGCGTAACAGGTTCCGCTATTCGGTCCGAAAAGCGCCCCTCAACGTTCAACTCTGCTTCGTCATCGTCGCAGTTTATTTACTAGCCGTTCTATTCGCGGGGTTCGTGGCGCCGTTCGGTGAATCGGAACTGGCTTCTCCCGAGGCATTCGCTCCGTGGAGCAGCGTGCATCCGCTTGGCACGGATCAACTCGGCCGTGACGTGCTCAGCCGGTTGATTTACGGTGCGCGCAATTCCATCGGTATCGCTGTCGTGACGACCACCATGTCCTTCTTGCTGGGAGGCACGCTTGGAATGGCGGCCGCGCTGCTCGGCGGATGGGTGGATCAGGTTGTCGCGCGCGTGATCGATATTCTGATGGCGTTCCCCCAGTTGATCTTCGCGCTGATGCTCCTTTCCGTTTTCGGAACATCGATTCCGAACCTCATCACGATCATAGCGGTTCTCGATTCAACTCGGGTCTTCCGGCTGGCTCGCGCACTAGCGATGAACGTCACGGTAACTGATTATGTAGAGTCTGCGCAGCTCCGCGGAGAAAACATCCTGTGGATCATCGCTCATGAGATTTTACCCAACATTCGGCTCATCCTGGTGGCAGAATTTGGGCTTCGCTTCTGCTTTGTCTTTCTGACTATCTCCTCGCTGTCATTCTTGGGATTGGGCATCCAACCACCTATGGCAGACTGGGGTTCAATGGTTCGGGAAAATGCCAGCCTGATCACATATGGAGATATCACCCCATTGGTTCCGGCAGCCGCGATCGCTTTGATTACCGTGGCTATCAACTTCATCGTCGACTGGTATTTGCAGGTCAGGACTGCTTCAAATGGTTGAGGGGATCATGGAAAGTTCGCAGACCGAGATTGAACGCCGCCCTACGCTTCTCGTCATCCGGAATCTCGTTATCAATGGATCGGTCGACGGCTCCCCTGTTCCAATCCTGCGGGGCATCGATCTTGACGTTCATCGGGGCGAAATCATCGGTCTGATCGGTGAGTCTGGTGCTGGCAAGTCCACTCTTGGATTGGCAGCAATGGGGATGTTGAAGGAAGGCTGCGTATTCGCTGACGGGCGAATCAATTTCGATGAAATCGATCTTCGTAACAGTCCCGAACCGGTTAAGCGCGAGCTGCGCGGGTCGCGCGTCGCTTATGTCGCCCAGAGTGCCGCCGCATCCTTCAACCCTGCGCATAAGCTCATCGACCAAGTGGTCGAAAGCTGCGAAATACATAAAATAGAAACGCGCAACCGAGCCGTAAAGAAAGCAACTACGCTATTTGGTGAGCTTGCCCTCCCGAACCCAGACCGAATAGGCAATCGATACCCGCACCAGGTTTCGGGCGGGCAGTTGCAGCGTCTAATGACGGCTATGGCGATGAACTGCCGGCCTGACCTCATCATCTTTGACGAGCCGACGACGGCCCTTGACGTGACCACTCAAGTCGAAGTTCTGGCAGCCATTCGCAAAGTCGTCCAGCAGTACGGGACGGCGGCCATATATATCAGCCACGACTTGGCACTTGTATCGCAGATGGCTCATCGCATCGTCGTGTTAAAAGATGGTCTCAAAGTCGAGGAGGCCGAGACTCGTCGCATGCTCGCAGCCCCCCAGCATCCCTACACCAAGACTCTCTGGGCTGTGCGTTGCCTCGAAAAACCTCAGGCCGATGTCGCTCGGCCGATATTGGAAATCCGACGTATCAACGCAGCATATGGCACGGTTCGTGTGCTGGAGGATGTGAGTTTGACCGTACCCCGCGGGCATACCGTTGCGGTCGTCGGCGAGTCGGGATCGGGCAAGTCGACCTTGGCTAGGGTCGTCTCAGGGCTGCTGGTAGTTCAGCAAGGCGAAGTCGTGTTTGATGGCCTTCCGCTGCCGTCGTCTCGACGAGAACGGAGCAGCGACTTTCTGCGAAGAATTCAGCTTGTTTATCAATCGGCGGACACCTCGCTCAATCCCAGCCATACAGTTCGCAAGCTGCTGTCGCGTCCACTTCGGCTCTACTACGGATTAAAGGGAACGGCGGCTGAACAGCGCGTAAACGAACTGTTGGACATGATTGAACTAAGCCGGGCTCTTATTGATCGGTACCCTTCAGAACTCTCTGGCGGGCAAAAACAGCGCGTTGCTATCGCGCGCGCGTTAGCAGCGAAGCCCGAGCTAATGATCTGCGATGAGGTAACCTCAGCACTCGATCAAGTCATACAAGAGGGCATTCTTAAGCTGCTGATTCTACTCCAGAAGGAGTTGTCACTCTCATACCTTTTTATCACTCATGATCTCGCTACAGTGAACGCGATTGCGGACGAAGTGGTCGTCATGCACCGCGGCCGGGTCGTTCGAGGCGGTGAGAAACAGGTCGTGTTGTCGCCGCCCTTTGATGAATACACGCAACTGCTTATGAGTTCGGTGCCGCAGATGAATCCAGATTGGCTAACTGACGTGCTGCGCACGCGTGCCCGCGACATCACGCCTGGAGGGGTCAATCCATCATCTCATTGATCGGCTACGTCTTGCTTTTCTTAGCCGCAAGAGACGTCTGGAGCGGGCCAAGATCGAGATAAGCGGTCATCGCTCTCAGCTAGAGCGTTTCACAGCTTGATTGAATCGGAAGGGATTGAACGAAGCCGCTGACGCGGCATTTGGCGGGTCGG
>NZ_JAVIIY010000040.1:0-9536 GCF_033977345.1 Mesorhizobium dulcispinae | reverse complement strand
AAGACCCCGACGGGCGAGGAGATCCGCGGCTATCTGCGCCGCCTCGTGCGCCGCATCCGCGCCCGCTGGTGAAGATGCTCCAGCCGCCGCTCTGGACGGCCCCCTTCTTCGCCCGCCGCTGGACAACCCGCCCCAGTAACTAGGGGCGAGCTCGGCATTGACCCCAATCTTGCGCAGCGTGCTCGCCAGAAGCTACGAGGCTTGTTACCCGCTGCCAGTCCGTGGCCTGGAGAATGACGACACTCTCGCCGGCATATCGGGCCTGCTTGAACAGTTGCCTGGCCTTTTCTGGGTCGCCGCCCTTTTTGAACCATTCCGTATTTTCGTCGTTGGAATAAGGCGCACTGTTTTCGAAGGCGCAGGCACATGTCGGAGCCCGACTTATCCAGAATTTGCAGTCCAGATTGGGATCGTTCTGGATCGCTGAGAAAAGATCTGCGGGTAGAGCTTGAACAAAATCAATTTCACTCGCCTGCAAGGCCGCCGAAGCGGTCTGCACATCGGCGACATTTTCCCAGATGACGAGATCGAACTTGACGACCTTGCCACCGACGAATCCGTCGGGTGGCCCAAGCCGGGCGCAAGCTTCGCCTACGATCGCATTGCAGCTGCTCGACCGGCTTCTTCATCATGCCGTCGTCGTGCAGATCGAAGGATCGAGCTATCGGTTGCGCCAGCATGCTGACCTTGTTCCGGAGCATTCGCTCCAAAGCGCTCATCAACCCGCCACCACCGCCGAAGATGCCGGCTGATTACCGGGCCTCTTCGCCTGTCAGGTTGATCGTCGGATTTCACTCCTGGCGGCCGGCCACGTTTTTACATCGGGACTGTCAGGAATTCTGTCCGCGAGGCCGGTTTCGTCACTGGCTGACGAACCTTTCGCCGAAGACGACGGCGAACTGGGTCTTGGCCTCGAACCACTCGCGCGGCGGTCGTTTCCATTCCTCGGCCGCGTGATTGAGCACCAGATATAGCAGCGTCATGGCCGCGTCGTCATTGGGGAAGTGGCCGCGCGTTCGAATGGCGCGGCGCAGCTTGGAGTTCAATGCCTCGATAGCGTTGGTGGTATTGATGATGCAACGCACGCTTTCGGGGATAGGCGAAGAATGGCACGACATGCTCCCAGTTGCGCCGCCAACTCTGTGTGATCGCCGGATACCGCTGCCCCCATTCGCCGGCCTCGAAGTCCTCCAGGCCTTCATGCTCCGGCTTCGGCGTCTGCGGCCCTGTAGATTGCCCTGAGCGATGGTACGACGGCCTTGCGGTCCTTCCACGACATGAACTCCAGCGAGTGGCGGATCAGGTGCACGATACAGGTCTGGACGGTCGTCTGCGGAAAGACGGCGTCGATCGCCTCGGTGAACCCCTTGAGGCCCTCGACGACAGCGATCAGGATGTCGGCTACGCCACGGTTCTTCAACTCGTTCATGACGCGGAGCCAGAACTTGGCGCCTTCGGTCTGTTCGATCCAGATGCCGAGGATCTCCTTGGCGCCGTCGGGCAAGATGCCGAGAGCAATGTAGATCGCACTGTTGCGCACGAACCCTTCGTCTCTGATCTTGACCCGGATGGCGTCGAAGAAGACGAGTGGATAGACCGCATCGAGCGGACCGGTTCTGCCACTCGGCCCCTTCCTCCAGAACCGCGTCGGTGACGGCCGAGGGCCCGGCGAAACGTCGATCCCGTAGAGCTCTCCCGTCGAAGTCGGGAAAGCGGCGCTGGTACCTGGCAATCAGCTTCGGATCGAGCTTCCCGCACGGTCCCGTGGGATCGAAAGCGTCATCTTCGACGTGCCGGTCAAAACCGTCTTCTTCGAATGGCCATTGCGGCGATTGGCTCCGCCCTCGGCGACGTTTCATCTTCGAGGTGCTCGTCAAGTTCGGCGTTCAGTATCCGCTCCGAAAGCGCCTTCTTCAGGTCGTCGAGCAACCCGTCCTTGGCAAACACCTCACCCGGATCGCGGCCCGAAAGCAGTTGGTCCAGAAGTTCCTCTCGATAGCCATGTGATGAGTCTCTCCTTTCCATCATCATGGCCTCGCGCACAGAATTCCTGACAGTCGGCCACTTCCCCGACGGCGACGCGGCCATGAAACTGCCGCAGCAACGAGCCCAAACTCGGGAACATGGCCGCTCATCGCAATAATGGTCTGGATCCGCTAGCGCACCACGAGATCGCGGACGCGGGACACAATGGCCGCGGCCTGTTGCTCTTCGCCCTTCACCGCCACTGGCAGTTCTGAATCCGCCCGGTCGTGCTCGCATGCCAACCGACTGATCCACCTCTTCAGGAAACCCGTCTCATCGACTACCAGCACGCCATCCGGATCGCCTAACGTCCCCACCACATAAACGCGCAGCGCGCAAGGCTTCCCTCAACGGCTGCGGCCCAGCAGCGCCTTCAAACAATAGAGGCGCTCAAGGCCAGCCTACTCGGGCATCAGCCAGCCGGTCTTGCGCTCTATGCCAGACAACACCCATCCAGAAACGCGGCGCCCGTCAACTTCAACTCGTGCCGTCGAAACACCGGCACCAGTCGCCCCTTAACGCGAAAAGCTCCCGCCCCCAGGCCAATAGCGACCCCGACCTATGCAGCCAACATCCAATCCCTGGCCGCTTTCCGAGGCAGCGAATTACGATCATTTCAAACGCGGAAAAATCTCGTCGCATGCGACGTGTGTTCGGCCTAGGGGATGCCGATTCCGAAATACCGCTTGTGGGACACATCCAGGATGCGATTGATCAGGCTCGAGTAGCTGTTTCCGGCCGTCGTGGCGGCCAAGGCATAAATGCTGGCCGTGCCGAGCCCCGGCATGGCGTTGATCTCTAGGACAAAGGGCTGGCCAGAGCGATCGATCCGGAGATCGACGCGGGCGAAATCCCGACACTGGCAGGCACAGAAGGTCGCTACCGAAACATCCCGCAACATCGTCGCGAGTTTGCTTCCGACTTGCGCCGGACAAATCTTCTGCAACTCTGCGACCCCCGTGTGTATCTTGTCTTCCAAAGTGTAAATACGTGTTTCGCGATCGCCGAAGTCCTGCTCCACCAGAGGCAGCACCTCGAGCTCCTCGTTTCCGAGCAGCGCGACATAGATTTCCCGCCCCTCGATGTATTCTTCCACGAGCGCATCCTGTCCATAGCGCGCGACGGTCTCTTCTACGGCGTGCCTTAATTGAGCCGGCTCGTGTACAAGCTGCAATCCGAGGCTGCAATCTTCGAGACGTGACTTCACTACCACGGGGAATCGCAGTTCGCCGATACTCTCGGTGCCGCGAAGCATCACTCGAAAGTTCGGCGTTGGCACGCCGCCATCGCGCAGGAGCTTCTTGGCGACGACCTTGTCCTGCGCTAGCACATGCCCGAGCGGGCTCGAACCGGTGTACGGAAGACCGGCCATCTCGAGCATGGCCGGAACGTGGGTGTAACGTTGGTCGCCCTGAATTCCCGATGACATGTTGAAAACGATTCCCGACGGGCGGGCTTGCGGACCGGGTGGCATGAACCGCTCAAGCGCAGCAAGCAGTCCTTTATCGCCTTCACACAGCAGCGTCTCGTGCCCGCCCTCTTGCAGTGCCGCAAGCACGCCTTCGACTTCCCCGCCGAGGTGGTATTCCTCCGGACAAGGCTGACCGAACCTGTTGATAACGCCCGTGTGATCATCGTTCCGCACTACGGCTACTCGCATGAGTCTACTCCTTGTATTCTGGCCGCTAACACGTTTCATATGCCGGGATTTGGTGTTCGTCGAAGACAACAATTCATCTGGACCCCGCGCGCCCCGCCGGTACGGTCAGCCAAGTGGCGAGCGGCCTTGTTCCTCCAGCCGACCATTTTCCGGTAGCGGCGCAAAACAGCAGCGCAGCCTAAGGCTGAACCGCATGGCCACTCGCCCGTAACTGTCGTCCGCCTTGACCAGCGGACGCAAGGCGGCAGTGACCAGGAGCACCACCGCCGCCATCAAGAAGCCGATAGCCCCTGAATCTCAGAGGGTGGGCGGCACAACGAGCGGCGAAACGCACCCGCTCGCTTCTCAGGCCACCTCCTCAGCGTCCGAGACCATGTGGTGCATGGCAATCAGCAGCACATCGTGCACCGCATAAAGCGAAGGCCGTCGTCTTTTCACTTCTTCAGGGCCAGGACGTCGGAGCTGAAGCCTCACCGGACGGTTACGCTGTGTCCTGTTTTCGGAAGTTGACACCGAGACGCAAGTATTCCGCCGTGCGGCAGGTTAGGCTTCGGAACAAAGACCATCTGAATAAAGCGGGATGACATCGGGTTGGTGTGTCCGGCCCCGTGAGTTAGCGAATGGCCAACTCGAGTTCGTAGGCGCGTTACCGCGGCGGAATGCCCTCGCGAACATCGAATGTTACCGTTCCATCATCCCTTATCCTAGCATCGTAGAAGATGCGGTCGCGGACAGAATTGTCCCGGTCGAACGTCAGCACCCGCGGTTTGATCTCTGTGATCTGATGTTCCTCGATATATGTAGAGGAGCATATGATCATCTCGTCTCCGACCTGACATGTACGAGCAGCGGCTCCGTTCAGCACGCAGCAACGAGAACCCCTCTCACCGTAAATGACGTATGTGCTGATACGCGCGCCTGAAGACCTATTCCAGATCTCAACGAATTCCAGCGGAAGAACACCCGCCTCGTCGCAGTGATCTGGGTCCAGTGTTATTGATCCGTGGTAGTTCAGGTCCGAACCCGTCACAGTGATGCCATGAAGCTTGGCTGCAACGACCTTTCTCATATACAGATTTCCTCTTCTGTTTGGATCGCCATACCTAAGAATGACGACAGTGGTCTTAGTCGCAGGGACGTGGAGTTCATCGACGTACCGCGATAGGTCGAGGAGCAGACTTGCAGAAGGGATCGGCGCGGTTCTTCGTTGAACGTGACCATGGGACGATTTCTCCTCAGTCTGTGACGCATTTGGAGATGACCTCGCAGGTAGCGTGCCAAACGAGAAACGCCTTTAATAACATCGGATAGAGCCTAATCTACCGCGTAGCGTATCTGATCTTGTCCGACATCAAACAAACCTCGTGGTTGAATGGCTGTCAATCGGCTCGAATTTTCCCCAAAAAGTGCCGAGGTAATCTTCAGTTTCGTCCCTCAGGCCGTCGGGGAGTGGTGCCCATTTTTCGGCGCCGGCCGTGCGGTCGCGATGGTGGATTTAGTGTCGGCGGTGCGATGGAGGCTTTTGATCTCAGGTGTTCGGACATGGGCTCGTTCTTTCCGGTCTTGACGGCCTCGATGGCAAGCGCGATGGCCAGATGACTCTTGCCTGTGCCGGGCGGCCCGAGGAAATGGACGACCTCGCAGCGGGCGACGAAGCCGAACTGGGCGAGCGTCACGATTCGATCGCGGTCGAGCGAGAGCTGGAAAGAGAAGTCGAAGCCGGCGAGTGTCTTGATCATGGACGACGAAGCGTGCCCAGATCAAACGGCTGAAGCCGAGCAAAATAGCCAGACGATCCTCGGCGTGGTCGGCTCATCGGTGAAGACGGCCTTGAACTGGGCGAAGTCGGCCGTCTCGAAGCGAACCTCGTAGCCCCGCTTCGCTGCCGCAGGACGCACGTCGCGCAGGAAGTCGGTGAGGTCGTGTAGCCGCCGTCATAGCCGAGGTCCTTCAGTTCCCCGAAAATCCGGCTGCCGGTGACGCCGGTGACGCATTCGCGAAGATAGGCGCGGTCAGTGTTGCTGGGCGAGGTGTGGGGACGACGTTGGCAAGCGCGTCTCAACGCAGTACGCGACCAAGGCCTCGAAGGACCGCAGCGAAGAGGTCTCGCCGTCGTCTCGACGCTATTACATGCTTGACGTCCAGCGGCGATTGATAACTCAACACGAGCGTCCAGCCGCGCGCCGCCAGACGCGCGGGCGCCTTCAAGAGCTGGCTGAATTTGCCGCTTCCTTCGAAGCTGGTCGCGAACACTGACCTTGCGCGATGATTTTGTCTCGAAAAGGGAACGCTAAATTTAAATGCCTCGCGAGAGCCGTCCGAGCACGCTGACGCTTGCGGAGAGGTGGGCACGCTCGAGTCCACATAGCGCATGCTAAGCTCCACGCGTGCAGCTGTCTCTTCCTGCGTCAGATCTTGTTCATGGGGCAAGCGACGCATACCGATTGGCATGATCCACAGCGTGATAGGCGCTGAAAGGAATGATCGTTCTAGGAATGATCGTTCCTTTAGTTAGCCTGTTAGTGAACGGGTTCGGCCCACCGACCGCGACTATCTGATCGAGATAAGATAGGCAAGAGCGCGCATTAAGCTGGACGCTATCGGGGATGTCCCTGGGCGGAGATGGGCCAGCGATACTGTGTTTCAAACCCGTCGCCCGCGGCCGACCAAGGCATTGCGCTCTATGCGCGCTTCGAAATCACCGTGAGAGATTCGCGTCACCACGAGCCCGAAATACTCGTCAAGAAGCGCGAGCACGCGCTGCGTATAGCTCCGAAGCTGCTCTAGCCCGTACATCTTCACGACGTATTCGGCTAACAATTGGAGAGCGCTCTCTTCGTCTTCTCCGTGGAAGACGAACGGGTCTGTGATTCGCTGCACAGTTACATCATCAAACTGCGCAGCAGCGAACAGATCGAGCACCTCGCCTGCAGTAAAATGAGGATAATCATGTGGGGTCACGGAATGAGTTGACACCACGTCTGCGAACCAGCGGGCAGTGGGTGAGCCCTCTTCAAAGTCATGAAGAACAAAGATGCCACCGGGCCGGAGAATTCGCTCGGCGGCCCGAACTGCGGTGGCGCGCTCAGCGCGCGGGATGTGGTGCGTGCCGTAAGCCATCAGCACACCATCCACCGATCCGTCTTTAATCCAGAACGGATTGGTCGCGCCCTGCCAGATGGCAAACAGGCCATCTCGGATGCAACGGTCCACCATGAACTGGGAGACGTCAGAGTTGATAAAACTTGGGCAGCGCCCCGCACCCAAGAGCCGATTCGCTACCTTGTTTACATATCCGTCACCGGCCAGGAGATCGCAGATGATCATTGATGAACAAAGTCCGTCGCGACCATTGGGGTGCATCTTGGCCAGAAGATCCATCACACCCTCCGATCGTGCCAGCAGGGATACTTGAATGCTATCGAGGTAATCCGAGCCACGCCCTTCCGAGGTGAACTCGTTGAGCGACAGGTCGGTAAGGCAATCAAATGATTCTCTAGCTATTCGTGGCTCGATGGCCTTGAAGGCGATCGGATTTAATTCTTTTAAGCCGGCGATGTGCGAATCTATGCCATCGGGGAACATCTTAGTACTCCTTGGTGACCAACCGCCGGCGAGCCGAGCGATACTTTAAGGACGAGATGCTGAACGAGGAGGTTACGCCCCCGCCTTTGGAGGGATTGTTACTAGCCAAAGTCGTTGCCAAATCGTGTGGTCCGCATACCACCGGCAAGGGGTTCGGCCGATCCGCGCGGCCCTCGAGGCCTGCGGCATCGAGCTTGCCGAGCTCGCAGGCTAGAATATCCCGCGAGCCGTCCGAGGCGGCGAAAGCTTCAATTGCCGGGAGCGCACTCAGCGCAGGGTCTGTCGCATTGATTTGGATTGTGAGCAAGTTTCATGTAGCCCTTGGTTGGAGAGTGCGATATCCCCATGGTTGCAACAGATCACTGAGTGTCATGCAATTGGCGTGCCACGAAGGAGGTTGCGAGCAACAGGGGCAAAACCATATGTTGCACCCTGCAACGGCGGAATGCTTGCGCTTCAGTGTGTCAGGTTCCGAACAGCGATGTCTTTAACCGGATCGGCGGACACAGAAGGCGAGAATTCTCGTGGACAAGGGACTCCGAGGTCGTCTCGCGCGACCTCGATCTACGGTACGCCGAGGGGACGCGCCGCCCAGAGGTGAAGCCATGGTTCATCCCCCATCCGGTGCAGGCCGAAGACCGGGATCTTGTGATATGGTCTATGCGCGGTGACCGTTGACCCGCTCTTGTGCCCATTGATTGCCATGCCCAGTCGCTAACGCTTTCCGTCGGCGCGGCGTAGCTCGACAGCCACAGATCGACCAGCACGCGGCCGAGCCGAATGACGGTCCAGAAGTCGGGCAGGTCCTCCAGCCGCGAACACGTCGGCTGTGAGCACAGGTCGAGCTTCTAGGGCAACCGTCCGCAGGCGAGCTTGATGCGGCCGCCATCAAACAGAGCTGTGATCTTCTTGCGTCCGACGGCTGGAAAAGACAGCGGCAGCAACGCATCCTCGGTCATGGCGGATGTGGCTTATAGCCTAGCAATCGAATCCTAGACCAGATTAATCGGTTGAGCTACATCCGTCAGCCTCAAAGGCCCATTGTCGCGCATAAGACGGGCTTCTGTAACGGGCTTCGACTTGTCAATCCCTCGTAACTCGGTCCGCCGCCGGGGTGTTGCTTCTGTCCGCAGTCGGCGCTTTTGGCCGCTGCCTGATGTGGTCTGATCGGGATCGGTTGGCCGGTCTAGTGATGCACAGTCATCAAACGAGCTGCTCCCGTCTTAGCGGCCTAACCGGATCCACCGTCCCGGCAGAAACTTGGCAACGGCGGGGCTGGTGCCCGGGCCCGCCGTGTTCCTCCATCGAATTCTCCAGAATGCGACGGTAGCGGAGCGGCCGGACCCTAGGAATTGCTCACCGCTGCACGGTGCAGGACCACCGCCAGCTTGCGTGCCAGCGCCACCTTGGCCTTGCGCATCCCGGCGCGCTTGGCCACCGCAAGCGCCCACGACTTCAAGGCCGAGCTTTTCACTGGGCATGTCAGCATCACGTTGACCGCCTCGTAGAGCGCCACACGCACGCCATGGTCGGCGATCTTCGAGATGCGACCGGTCACGTCGGTCTCGCCCGATTGGTACTTCTTCGGCGGAGCATTCCAATGATCCCGGCATAATAGTCCACGGTCTTCTCTCCTTGATGTTTGGCGCTGGCTTCGGCCATGACGCCGTTTATACCATCATTGTGAGGGAGGCCTATGCCGAACTGCAACTTCTGAAGCGGCGACGCGGGCAGCGCAACAGCACGTCCGGCGACATCATGTGGCCATTCTCTGCATTTGGCGCGATCGCCAGCGATGATCTGATCGCCGCGGCCTAGATGGGTAACGGGCCTCTCGCGCCGGCGACCGAGGGGTTTTGGTCGAGGCGGTCGCTGCGGCCGCAAGCTCACGGTGCGATACACGGGCGCCAAGCACAACACTCCGACATCTCGTCGGCACGTTGTGCTCCCCATCTTGCGGATCACCTCTGCCCGTTTCCAACTGACATATCCTTCATGAGCGCCCTGGATCAGAGCCAACTATTCCTCACGCATCCAGCGTCGGATAACTTGCCGCTCAGCCAGGGAAACGCCCGAGGCCCTAATCGACGGTGGATGGAAAGTTCAGCGGCAGGTTATAGCAGGCCGCGCAACTGACTGACTGAGACTTGCGGCGCTAGATCCTGATCGCGCTACTCGCCGCAAAAGATCGTGGTCGAGTAGCTCAGCCATTCGGCTTTCGCCCTCACAGATCCGGGCGGGCGGATTTCCCGCACCCGGCTCTTCC
>NZ_JAVIIY010000039.1:0-15585 GCF_033977345.1 Mesorhizobium dulcispinae | reverse complement strand
GCAGCAGATGCTCGTTGGGGATGCCGATCTTGGCGCCGATCTCCTGGATCGGTTTCTTCTTGGCTGCACGCGCTATTTCAATATCGGTTTTGAATTCGGCCATGGTCATTTGCCTCGAAGATTGGGTTGTCGGAAATGCATGCTGTGGTTCTAGAACTGTGGCCTCGGCAGGTTGCTGGCGAGGTAGGCTGAGGTCAGCGTGTTGGCCATCAGAAGCGCGATCGTCATTGGACCGACGCCGCCGGGCACGGGTGTGATCGCGCCGGCATGGTCCGCCGCCTCGGCGTAGGCGACGTCGCCTACCAGGCGGTTCTTGCCATTGCCCTTCTCCGGCGCGGCGATCCGGTTGATGCCCACGTCGATCACAGTGGTGCCTGGCTTCACCCACTCACCCCTGATCATTTCCGGCCGGCCCACCGCCGCCACGAGGATGTCAGCGCCACGACAAAGCTCGGGCAGATTCTTCGTCCGGCTATGGGCAACGGTGACGGTCGCGTTCGCGGCAAGCAGAAGGTTCGCCATCGGCTTGCCAACGATGTTGGAGCGGCCGACGACGACTGCATTGAGACCAGAAAGGTCCTTGCCATGCACGCGCTCGATCAGCAGCATCGAGCCGGCCGGTGTGCAGGGTACGAAAGCCGTATCGAGCTCACCGGTGCCAAGCTTGCCGACATTGACAAAGTGGAAGCCGTCGACGTCCTTCTCCGGCGCAATCGCCTGGATGACCTTGCCCGCATCGATGTGATCCGGAAGCGGCAACTGCACCAGAATGCCATGGATCGCACGGTCATGATTCATGATATCGATAAGATCGATCAGGTAGGCTTCGCTGGTGTCCGCGGGCAGCGTATGTTGCAGCGAATTGAAGCCGCATTCCTTCGCTGTACGCGACTTCGCGGCCACATAGACCTGGCTTGCCGGATCCTCCCCGACGATGATGACCGCAAGACCAGGCGTCACATTCTTTGCAGCAGCCAGGTCGCTGCTCGCGCTTGTGACCTTTGCGATCACATCGGCGGCAACAGCCTTGCCATCGATCACTTCAGCCATCGCCTCTCTCCGCTCTTGAGAATGAAATACGGCGTCGCTTTGCCGTCGAACTTTGAAAATCGAGTTGCAAAACCTTGCAATTATTTGGGTTGAAAGTCAACTATAAGGAAAAAAAAATTCATACGAAGAAAAAGAAATTTGCGCCTCTGTCTGCCTCGATCAGTTGGCGGGCAGCTACGCCGGGCCTTTCATGGATCCAAAAAAGTCACCGCCCGGCCTTGCAGGCGGTGACCAAGCAACCGCGGTTCAACGCGGCCGGGAGGAGGGAACGTTTCCCGGTTCAAAGATGATCGGGCTGTCGCCGATCACAGTACGAAGATCCGGTTGGCGATCAGCACCACGATAATGCCAGCCACCAGCGTCGCGTAAGGCAAGATTCCGGCCTTCTTGGCTCTGAGATCGGTGGCCTTCATGCCGAGATCGTCCAGCATGTGATCGGGGAACTTGCCGCCGTCCTGAATGTAGTGCCGGAAGCAGAATACCGGGAGGATCAGTGCCGCGGTTATCAGGCCGGCCCACAGCGCCATCGGATTCCAGACCTTGGCACCGGCACCCATGAAGATGGCGTTGACATAGGCGAATATCGCCCCGATCCCCAGCAGCCATGTCGGCGCCTTCCAGGGCCGCTCGATATGGCCGTTGTCGATCCGGTGGATCCAGCCGGCGTTGAGGTTGAGGAAGTTGAAGATGATATAGCCGCAGTTCGACACCGCGAGGATGAAGAAGAAGCTGGTCGCGTCGGCCGAGGCGATGGCCAGCACGATAAGGTTGAAGCAAAGGTCGGTCCACATCGCCCGGGTAGGCGCGCCGTGCTCGTTGACATGGCTCAGATAGCGCGGCAGCCAACCATCGACGGAGCCTTGGTAGAGCGTGCGCGAGGAGCCGGCCATTGCCGTCATGATGCAGAGCACCAGCGCCAGGATCATCAGCATCACCAGCAGGCTGTGGATCAGGTTACCGCCGCCGACCATGCCGGCCAACGCGTCGGCGACGCCCGAGCCATCCACGATTGGCGTTGCCAGCATGCCGTTGAGGCCAAGCACGCCCTGGAAGGTGAAAGGCACCAGGATGAACAGAAGCATGCAGAGCAGGCCGGAATAGAAGATCGCCTTGAAGGTGTCGGTGCCGGGGTTCTTGAACTCCGACGTGTAGCAGACGGCGGTCTCGAAGCCATAGGTCGACCATGCCGCGATGAACATGCCGCCGAGCGCCAGCGTCCATCCGGCGATGTTCCATGAGCCTGGATCGGGCGCGTAGGCGGCGGCCAGCGGGACCAGAGGCGAGAAATTCGCCCAGTCGATCTGGCCGGTGAAGATCGGCACGACACCGACGATCAGCATCGGGATGATGACGAGCAGGCCGATATACTTCTGCACGCTGGCGGTGCCCAGGATGCCGCGATGCTGGATGGCGAAGATGATCAGCATCAGCAGCGCGCCGATGAAGAAGGTCGCGTTCAATGAGAAACTGACAGGCCCAAGCGTGTGGCTGAAGAGCGACCAGGTGCGGATCGCAGGCGTTGCGGCAGCCGTCACCGCTGCGATGGCGTCGGCCGCGCTCGTCCCGGCGTGGGTCCCGATGTAGGCAACCACCTGCGGAGAGGTCTCGGTGAAGACCGGAACCGGCGCCAGCGCATTGAGGATGTAGGCAGCGGCGATGGAACAGCCGAGCGAAAGAACCGGCGACCAGGCGAACCAGTTGCACCACACCGACAACGGCGCGATGAACTTCGAATAACGCAGCCAGGCGGTTGCGCCATAGACCGAAGCGCCGCCGGACTTGTTGGGAAACAGACCGGCGATTTCGGCATATGTGAACGACTGCAGGAAACCCATGATCATGGACACGGTCCAGATCACGAAGGCCAGCTTGCCAGTCGTTCCAGCGATGCCGCCGATCGAGAACAGAACGAGGGCGGGGACGCCGCTTGCCACCCAGAAGGCGCCTCGCCAGTCAATGCTTCTGTGTAACTGCCCCGCGGCTGTCTCCGCGTAAGTGTCCGAAAAAGCGCTCATAGCTTTTTATCCCATTGTTTGAGGTTGAGTGTTCCTGCGTTCCGGCTTCGCTTTGCCGGTTATTTTCTTTCCTGCCAGGCTTGGTTTTTTCACTTCAATAAAGGTTGTTGACGATCCTCGATGTCGTCAAGCGTTTCCCACCCCCCATTCTCCCAGATCATTGACCAGCGTCAGTGCGACACGGCGGAATGCCAGGCGCATCTTGTCTACATGCGGGCCTGAAAGCTGCATTTCGGCGATGGCTCGATCCATGAGAGCCAGCCAGTCCTCGGCGTCGCCCGTCGAGATCGGCACATGCGCGTGCATGAGACGGACGTCCATGTGCCCGTGCTTTTCCAGATAGTGACGACGCCCGCCGAGAAAGCCGCACAGAAAGTTGAACTGCTCTTCGCGGGCATGGTTGACGCCGTGTCCGCGAAAATGCAGTCGCAGCAACGGCTCTCCGCGGGGATCGGTCTCGATCAGGTCGTAGAAGCAGTCGACCAGACCGCGCAAAGCCGTTTCGCCGCCGATCTGCGCAAGAAGAGTTTCCTTGGCTGCTACTGGTTCCATATGCGTCAGGACTGCGGACGGGTTTTCTTGGGATCATAATGCGATAGCGGGACGATCGTGGCCGGCAGCCGCTTCTGGTGGCCATCGAGCTTGCCGATCTCGACCTGAATGCCGACATCGGCATGGACCACGTCGATGCGCGCCAACGCAATGTTCTTGCCGAGGATCGGCGAACGCGTCGACGATGTGACCTCGCCGATCTGCGCGCGCCCAAGGTGGATGCAGTCGCCATGGCCGACCGCGACGGCCCCTTCGATGTCGAGCCCGACCATCTTGCGCGATGGATGCTCCTTGCGCCGGATCAGCGCGTCGCGCCCGATGAAATCGTCGGGCTTGGACTTGAGCGGCACGGTGAAGCCGATGCCCGCCTCGAACGGGTCGGTCTGATCGGAGAAATCATAGCCGGCGAAGATCAATCCGGCCTCGATCCGAACCATATCGAGGGCGGCCAGGCCCATGGGCGTCAATCCGTGTGCCGGCCCCTCAGCCCAGATCGCGTCGAAGACCTCGCCCGCGTGCTTGGGATGGCACCAGACCTCGTAGCCCAACTCGCCCGTGTAGCCGGTACGCGACAGCACGACAGGCAGGCCCTGGTCATCACCGATGCGGCCAACGGTGAAACGGAACCAGCCGAGTTCGACCGACGGCTGATGCGGCGGCGTCCAGATCACCTTCTTCAGCAGCTCACGGCTTTCCGGTCCTTGCACGGCAATGTTGTGCAACTGGTCGGTGGAACTGCGGACCAGGGCGTTGAGGCCGAGCTTTTCCGCCTGTTCGCGCAGCCATATGCCCGAATACTCGTCGCCGCCGACCCATCGGAAATTGTCCTGACCGAGACGGAACAACGTGCCGTCGTCAATCATTCCGCCATGCTCGTAGCACATGGCGGTATAAACGATCTGGCCGACCGCCAGCTTCTTCACGTCACGCGTCAGCGTGTACTGGAGCAGGGCTTCCGAATCCGGTCCCGTCACCTCGAACTTGCGCAGGGCGGAAAGGTCCATCAGCACCGACTTCTGCCGGCAAGCCCAGTACTCCTCGATCGGCCCGGCTTCCGCGTAGCTGTTGGCCAGCCAGTAGCCGCGATACTCCACGAAGTTGCGGGTCAGCTTGGACAGGCGGTCGTGAAACCCGGTTTCCTTGGTCATCTTCGGCTCCGAATCGGGAGTGGCGCGGATCGCCACGGCGCGTTGGAATTTCTCCGCCCCTGAATAGGTGCGCACATGGATGTCGGTCGGATTCCAGCCATTGGCCGCCGTCGTGTCGTCAGGGCAGGCGGAGTTGACGCAGACGAGGTCGGTCAGCGCCCGCAAGAGCACGTAGTCGCCCGGCCGCGACCACGGCTCGTCGGCATACATGACGCCATGCGCGTCGACTCCGGTATTGAAGAAGAAGTTGGCCGCCATCCAGCCGCCGCGCGGACCGACGCCGTATGAGCCGAGCGCCTTGTTGAAGTTTTCCGTGCAGTTGATATGGCCGGGATAGCCGATATCGTCATAATATTTCGCATAGCACGCCAGCGAGAAGGCGTCGTGGCGACCGCAAGTGTCCTGCACGACCTCGACCAGCGGCAGGAAGTCCTGATCGTAGTACTTCGAATGCAGGCCAGGTAGCGGATAGGCATGACCCATCGCGCTGCGCGTGGTGGTGACGTCGAGCGGATGCTCCTTTCCGTTGTCCAATTTGCGTGCCGAGAAGCACTGGAAATCGGTGCACTGGCGTCCGTCGACATCGATGATCTGAATGTAGTCCCCGGCTTTGACGAAATAGGCCTCTGCCGTCGACGAGTGTACGCGAAGGTCGAGAACCGGATCGGCAAGCGGATCTGGCAAATCCCGGGAAGTCTCACGCAAGCGCACCGTCGCGCGCCGCACAAGGACGGTCAGCGGCGTCGCTGTCCTCTGGTCGTCCGGCGCCATGTCGGTTCCCGGCGCGGCGATGACGAGCCAGCCGCCGCGCTGGACGGTCAGCTCGACTTTGGTCTTCGGTGGTGTTGTCGCTTCGAAGAAGCGAATCCCGCCAGCCGCGGCGAGGTCGATGCCACGGATATCCAGCGCCTTGCGCAGCCGCTGCAGGCTGCGGTCCTGACTGGTCAGCAGCGCCTTCAAACCAGCAGCACCCGAGTTCGGACCATGGCCGACCATGCCGGCGTCAATGCGGCCCGACGCGTCGGCCACGACGACCTCGCAGATCTGGCCGCCCTCATCATTCGTTACGGTGATGCTGTCGCCTGCCGCAATGTCGATCAACATCGCTCCGGCGCCGCTGACGATGTAGCGCTCGGTGCCGGCCGGCAAGGTCAATCCTGCGGGACGGATGATGCGGGTCGCCTGCGGCGGTCCACCGCGGACGGGAGGGTAGATCGTGTTCAGCATCGTTACCTCCTCGCTGAGGCTGGGGCTCAGCCGCTTCGTCGGCTACGCGGTCATCGACAACCTGTGTTGGGATACTTCGGTGCAGTTCAGTCCCAGCAGCGCCGGGTCCATCAGATCGGCTTGCCCGCACGCACGGGCGGCCAATCGTGTCTGATGCGGAGCGCATCCGTAGGCTTCGCGATAGACTTTGGAAAAGTGCGACGGCGAGATAAAACCGCAGGCCACCGCAACTTCCACGACCGGCAAGTTGGTGCTCACAAGAAGCAGCTGCGCCCGCTCCAGGCGCAGTTCCATGTAGTATCGGTTCGGGGAGCGCCCCAACTCTCTGTCGAAAAGCCTCTCGATCTGCCGGCGCGATATTCCGCTTAACGCGACAAGATCGTCGACCGGCATAGGATCATCCAAGCTTGCCTCCATCAGGCCAATGACCTTCATCACTGCCTTGTGGTTGAGCTTGACACGAGAATGGAGGGGCAGGCGCTGTCGCTCCCCGGCTGAACGCATTCGGTATGCGATGGCTTTTTCGCAGACGCGGTTGACGATGACCGAGCCATGGTCACGTTCCACCAGGTTCAGGAACATGTCGAAGGGCGCGTCCCCACCCGAGCAGGTATGCAGATCTCCGTCATGCTCAAAGGCGGTCTGGGTGGACTCTATCCCCGGAAACTGCTCGCAGAACAACGGAAGCTGCTCCCAGTGAACGGCGCACCGACGCCCGTCCGCCAATCCAGCCCGTGCGACAACGACGGTGCCACTGCCGATGCAAACGAGGGGAATACGGCGCATGCGGCATTCCCTTAGCCAGGCATCGAGTTGCCTGTTCGGGCGCGGGATGGCGCTGCCGCCACAAATCACCGCGGCTGATGTTGAGTTTGATTTTTGGGTTCTCTCGCGCTCATCTCTCAACGTGGAGTCGATGCCGACGGTCATTCGGCAGCTCGACATCACGGGTTGCCCGTCTTCGGATATGACTTGCCAGCTGTAGGCGTTTTTCCCGATTGCTTCGTTGGCCAACCGCAGCACTTCTACCGCGCAAGAGAACGCCTGAAGCGAGAAGCCAGGCAAGAGGTAGAAACTGAACGACCTTTGCGCGGTCTGTGTAGTCAGCATCCTGGCTCCTCCTCGTTTTTGCCCTGCTCAGCGTGCCGCTGAACAGGGCCCGTCTCGTCATCTGCCCGGAACTGCTTCCAACGCGGCAAGGGAAGTGAACGGTCCGTAGGGCTTCTGGAAAAGTCGCTGGGCAACGCGAGCTCAGTTGCGCAGATAACTCTGCATTGTATCGTCCAGCGCGTCTTTCCACGGCGTGTGATGCTGCGGCGCCATGGTACCGGTCATGACCGATTTGTAGCTGTTGTTGCGGAACCCCATGATGTCCTTGATCTTGTGCTTCTTCCATTGGAAGAAAGCTTCGTCTGCACCGTCGACATCAAAGCTTGGATAGTCGGTCTCGGCGATCAGCTCCTTGATATAGCTGCCCTGGTAGCGGATCGCGTCATAGCTGTCCTCTCCGGCATCCTCGGCCGCCACCCGCTTCTCGACGTCGGCGATCAGCTCGTTCTTGGATGCAGGCAGCTTGATCCTGCCGAGGATAACGTCGCGCGCCCACCAGGCCTGCGCATCGAACATGTTGAAGGTATACCACTGGTCCTGCATGCCGAGATAAAACAGCGCCGGATTGTGGACGTAGACGACGCCCTTGTAGAGGTCAGCCGTGGCCAACCTGTTCGCGGTGCGCAGCCGCAAGTCGTCCGACATGAACGGGAAATGGTGCTTGTAGCCTGTACATAGGATGATCGCGTTGACGGTCGCCGTCGAGCCATCCTTGAAGGTTGCGACGTTACCCTCGACCTTGGTCAGCAGAGGCACCTCTTTCCAGTTGGCCGGCCATTTGAAGCCCATCGCCTCCGTGCGGTGGCTGACCGTGACCGACTTGCAACCGTACTTCCAGCACTGGGAACCGATATCCTCGGCCGAGTAGCTGGTTCCGATGATCAGTATGTCCTGACCGACGAATTCTCGTGCGTCGCGGAAGTCGTGAGCATGCAGGATCCGGCCATTGAATGTCTCGAAACCGGGGAATTCCGGCACGTTCGGAGTCGAGAAATGGCCCGACGCGACGATCACGTGGTCGAACTCTTCCGAGTAGGATCGGTCATGGGGAAGATCGTGCACACGCACGGTGAACTTGCGGGTCTCAGCGCTCCAGGTCACATACCTGACAACGGTGGAAAAACGGATCCACGGGCGGACGCCGGCCTTATTCACGCGCCCTTCGATGTAGTCGAACAACACGGCCCGGGGCGGATAGGAGGCAATCTGCTTGCCGAAGTGCTCCTCGAAGGAGTAGTCGGCGAATTCCAGACCTTCCTTCGGACCGTTGGACCAGAGATAGCGATACATCGAGCCATGCACCGGCTCGCCAAATTCGTCCAGGCCAGTGCGCCAGGTGTAGTTCCACAACCCTCCCCAATTCTTCTGCTTTTCGAAGCAGACGATCTCGGGAATCTCTGCGCCTTTCTGCGCCGCGGACGCAAAGGCGCGCAACTGAGCTAAGCCGGACGGGCCCGCACCGATGACGGCAATCCGTTTCTTCATCATGATTCTCCCATTTGGTCTGAACCGGTTTTTGCTGGATTGGTTCTTTTGGTTCAAACCAGTTATGATCGAAACGGAAAACTTGTCAACTAATATTCATGGAAGGAAAATGAATTTGCGCCGGAATTGGCCTCGGTCTAAAAACGGCCGGTAAGGAGCGTGCCATGAATGCCGCCAGCCTAGTGCAACGACTTGCAGTGAACGCCCAGGTCAAACGGCTGGGCGTCGGCGCGCAACGAGTGGTCAAAGTAGGCTTTCTCGGGCCGCTCAGCGGGCCTGTCAGCTCTTGGGGGCTGCCGGGACTGAACGGCTGCCGCATCTGGGTGGACTGGATCAATCGCACCGGCGGAATGCTCATCGGCGGGACGCGGCACAACGTCCAACTGTTGGCCGAGGACTGCGGCTATGAACCCGATCGGGCGGCGGTAGGGGCTCGGCGCCTCGTGCAGGATCACGGGGTAGGGCTGCTGATGATGCACGGAGGCGACACGTTTCGTCCGGTCCAGGACTATCTCATGTCGCGCAAGATCCTGACCTCGACGCTCCTGCCGAGCGATCTTTCGCCCGACACGCCGTACCTGATCGCCCCCAGCGAGATCCACCCCCTCTACAACGTCACGGCAGTCGAATGGCTTGCACGCAACCGCCCCGACCTGCGCCGCGTGGCGATGTGCAGCCAGACGGATGCGCTGGGCCTGCCTTCGCTGGCTACCTATCGAGCTGCCTTTGCGGCTGAGGGGATCGCGTCGGTGGGCGAGATCCGCTACGCGCCGGAGGCCACGAACGCCGACGAAATTCTGCGCGCAATGCTGGTCGGCAATCCCGACATTTTGTGTTGGTGCACGAGCTATGAGCCAATGGTTCACGCGCTGACCGAAGCTGCTTTCCGGTCGGGATTTCGGGGGCAGATCATCTCTTGCACTGCCGACTATTATCGGCGGCTGGTCGACCGGACATCGGTCGATTTCATGGAGGGCTTTCTGTTCCAGTTCCCGGACTTCGACGATCCGGAGCTTCGCGACAAGGCCTTCTTCTTCAATCGTCCAGCCGAGTTCTTCGCGGAGTACAACCGGCGTTTCCCGGACAGCTGGAGCGCGGTTTCCTGGGAATACGTTGCCACGCTCGACCTTTGGCATGCGGCGGTCGAGAAAGCCGGAACGGCAGCGCCTGTCTCCGTTCTCGCAGCGATGAAGCATGGCGGGCTCGGCGAACATGCGTTCGGGATGGCGCAATGGGCGGGCTCGGAACTATTCGGGAATGACAACGCCCTGATCGGCGACTGGCCGGTCGTACGCATTACGAATGGCCAGGCGCGTATCGTAGCCTTTGGGTCGGTGCCGGCTTGGCTGCAGAGGCACGGCGCCCGGTTGCGCGACGAAATGCGCGCGCTTGGGCTGATGTGGGATCAGCGCCATTCGAGCGCCTCTGGAGAGCTGCGCATCGCTGCCGGATTGGACTGACCGAGGCTCAGTCTTCCTGCAGAAGCAGCTTTTGCTCCTCAATCAATAGCAGCTTGGTGAATTCGACCGCGCTCTCGATATCGCGGGCGATGATCGCATTGAGCAGCGTGTTGTAGCGGCGCTGGTAGTCCTGTATTCGCCTGGGTGTCAGATGCCGCCGGTTGAGGGCGGCGCGGAAGCTCTGGCGGCGAGCCTGGAGCAACAGATCGTAGCACGACGTCAGTAGCGGATTTCCCGCGCCGCGGGCTACCTGACGGTGGAATTCATCCTCGAGCCGGGCGAACTCCGCTGCTTCGGTTTGAACCCCTTCCATGGCGGACAAGGTCTCGCTCAGTCCCTCAATGGCGCGCGGCGACATGTTGATGATGGCGAGTCTCATCATGTCGGGTTCGATTATTCCGCGCATCACCAGGAGGTCGAGCGGGCTCGTCTCGGCAGCAACACCTCCGGTCGCGTCATCCGGGGCTGCCTGACCCTTCACGAAGCTGCCGCTCCCGGCACGCCGGCGTATGAAGCCATGTTTCTCAAGTATGTCCAGCGCTTCGCGAACCGTGTTGCGGGCGACGCCAAGTTCACTGGCCAATGTCCGCTCCGAGGGCAGTCGCTCGTCGGTGGTGTATTGCTGAGAGCTTATTCGCGCCAGCAGCGTGTCCACCACGACACGAACCGTGGCGGTGATTGAATGATCCGCGATTAGTGCCAAGGCAGCCTCATGTTTCGATGACATCGGCGATGTTCCTTTCGACATCCGAAAGTTCGCATCCATTTGCGATGGTTCTGGTTGGCCACGCAAGCCACGGCCGATGACCGCGCCCTTCTGGCGGTCGGCTGATCCTGATCGCCAATCTGGCGTTTCGCCGTCTGTTTCGCGCGAGCGCCTCGCTTTCCATTTCGGTTGGCCTTCGGCTCTTCCTTGCCGCGATGTCCGATCGGTCATTTTTGCTCTCAGGTAAAAAATTTTAACGGGAGTATTGATTTCAAGAACCAGTTCTCGCAAACTGGTTCAATAATTGGTATAAAAAAGGGGAATGCAATGACCAATTCCTGGAGATTTTCGACGCTCGCCGATCGCCATCGCGCGCTTGGTTCGAGTCTTGAAGATTGGAGCGGCATGGGCACCGCCTGGCAGTATGCGGGCGACCCGGAGCGCGAATATCTGGCGATCCGCACCAAGGCAGGCCTCATGGACGTTTCCGGCTTGAAGAAGGTGCACCTGAACGGCCCTGCGGCAACCCACGTCATCGACCGCGCCACGACCCGCAACGCCGAAAAGATCATGCCCGGCCGTTCGGTCTACGCCACAATGCTGAACGACGCCGGCAAGTTCATCGACGACTGCGTCATCTACCGCATGGGGCCGAACAGCTGGATGGTCGTGCACGGCTCCGGCGGCGCCCATGAACAGCTCACGATGGCGGCTACCGGGCGCGACGTCGCCATCCGCTTCGATGACAATCTCCACGACCTGTCGCTGCAAGGGCCGCTTGCCGTCGACTACCTGCAGAAGCATGTGGAAGGCATCCGGAACCTGAACTACTTCAGCCATATGCACACCTCGCTCTTCGGTCTGCCGGTGACGATTTCGCGCACTGGCTACACAGGCGAGCGCGGCTACGAGATCTTCTGTCGCGGCCAGGACGCTCCCGCGATTTGGGACCGGATCCTGGAGGAGGGCGCGGGCATGGGCATTATCCCCTGCCGGTTCACGACGCTCGATCTGCTGCGGGCCGAAAGCTATCTGTTGTTCTTCCCTTACGACAATTCGGAAAAATATCCGTTCGAGAACGAGGGTCCCGGCGACACGCTGTGGGAACTCGGGCTCGACTTCACCGTCTCGCCCGGCAAGGTGGGTTTCCGCGGCGCCGAGGAACATTATCGGCTGACGGGCAAGGAGCGCTTCAAGATCTATGGCGTCAAGCTCGAGGGCACGACGCCGGCCGAGGAAGGCGCGCCGTTGCTGAAGGACGGCAAAAAGGTCGGCGTGGTGACGATTGGCATGTACTCCAGTCTCAACGAGCACAATATCGGCATTGCCCGCATGCCGGTGGATTGCGCGGTCGACGGAGTGAAGATGACCGTTCGCAATTCGACCGGCGAAATTCCCTGCGTCGCCCACTCGATGCCATTCTTTGATGCGGAAAAGAAACGTCGCACCGCCAAGGGATAGGTCGCGGTGAGAGGTCGCAAACGGGATTCAAGCCCGCAAACCAACCAAAACGGAGCCGAGGGTCAAAGTCAGTGTTAGAAGGCTCGATCCCAAGCCGCCCGGTCTACGGTGTGCTGGAGGTGCGGCCAGGGCGGCTGCACCTGTTGGTCGCCGATGCCGAAGGTGCCGAGGCCGTCCTCGATTTGGCCGCCGCCGCTGCGCCCTCCGATTTCTTCGCCCGGGCTCACATCATCTACCTGCCCAAGAAATCGGGGGACAAGTTCGTCGCCAGGCTGGAGCAGCTCGCCCCTGCCCAACTCTATGTCGGGCCGAGCTATGAGGCCGCGCTTCCACGGCTGAGGCGGGTGCTGGCCGGGGCGCATATGGGCCTGCAGGTTTATCTGGCGGGAACTGAAGGGCTGGTGGGGCAGGCGATGTTCGAGGCCACGGAGGCCGGCATCCCGCATTCCGCCATCCAGACGGAACATCGCGGCTCGACCGCGCGCCGTGTGCAGTGCGTGCATTGCAAGGGTATCACCGAAGACGTGACGCACGATCCTTTCCAGTGCGCCCATTGCGGGCTGCATCTGTTCGTGCGCGATCACTATTCGCGCCGCATCGCTGCCTTCCAAGGCGTGCGCGTGGACGCGGAAGACCCCGGCAATATTCCGGAATCGGTGGAGCGGTTCAGATGAGTGCAGGCGCCGCGAAAATACCCGTGAGGGTGGCTGAGGTCACGCCGGTCAACGAGCTCGTCACCCGGTTCAGGTTCGTGCGCCGTGACGGCGGCCTGATGCCTACGTTCTCGGGCGGTGCGCATACGGTCGTGGAGATGAACGACCAGGATCGCGTGCGCCGCAATCCCTACTCGCTCATGAGCGATCCCGCCGACCGGGAGGGCTATTCGATCTCGATCCGCCGCGACGACAACGGAAGAGGCGGTTCGTTGTTCATGCACCGGCAGGTAAGGCCGGGGATGGAAATGGTCATCTCCAACCCGGTCAATCTCTTCGCGCTGGATTTGCGGGCGCGAAAACACCTGTTGCTTGCCGGAGGCATCGGCATCACGCCGTTCCTGGCGCAGATCAGGCAACTAAGCGCCATGAATGGCAACTTCGAACTGCACTACTCCGTGCGGACAGCGTCCCTTGGCTCCTACGCGGGCGAGCTTGTGGCCAACTATCGCTCTCGCGTCCATCTCTATCATGACGACCGGGGCGAGCAGATCGACCTGCCGGCGCTGCTCGACGGGCAGCCGCTCGGCACCCATGTCTATGTCTGCGGCCCCAAAGGCATGATCGCCTGGGTGCGCAAGACCGCGACGGCGCTCGGATGGCCGCGCGAGGCGGTCCATCACGAAGAATTCCTTGCACCTGCCTCAGGCAAGCCCTTCGAGGTGATGCTGGCGCGCTCGAACAAGACGATCCAGGTCGGCGAACATCAAAGCCTGCTCGAAGCGATCGAAGCAGCCGGCGTCGAGGCGCCATATCTGTGCCGCGGCGGAGCCTGCGGTCAGTGCGAGACGGACGTCCTCGAGTATGAGGGAAGGTTCCTGCACAAGGACCATTGGCTGACGCCGACGCAATGTGCCAGCGGCACCAAGATCATGCCTTGCGTATCACGCTTCGAAGGCAAGACGCTGGTGTTGGATCGATAGCGAGGAGGACGCTGCGATGACTATCATCTTCAAGGAAGAAACCTTCCACGACGATTTCACTTTCCGCAACTCGCCGGAGGCGGTCAAGCGCTTCCCTTTCCCGTTCCCCGAGGACAGCTACATGTACTCGGTGAACCTGGAGCCGCATAAATCATACCGCCCGGGCAGCGTCTACGAGCGGACCTTCGACGTCGATGAGCACTACGTCTCAGAGATGCGCGACCGTGTCCGCGTCCTTGCCGAAGATCCGTTGCGCTGCCAGTCGCTGCCGCACATGACCTTGGCCGGCTGGGACCTGCTCGAGCTGATCATGACCTCGAAGGCGGAAGAATATCCGGAGCTTTTCGAGCTGCACCGCGACGGCGCCAAATGGCACTGGATCAACCGTCCGCTGGGGATTGAACAGAAATTCACTTTCCTCGATGAGACCACATTGCCCTGTGGTCCGATGGAGTACATCACGCGGCAGACCCAGGGCGACTTTGCGGTGCTCGACCAGCGCGACGACAACCTGTGGATGGACGCCGGCATGGTGACGACCCAGGCCGACTGGAGCCTTGATTTCGACATCGGCATGAACTTCTTCGAGTGGCACGCCCCGGTGCCGAAAGCGCATGAGATGGGCATCTTCCAGCGCGCCTTGAAGTTCCTCCTGAACGTGCAGCAGGGCTCGCCGGCGCGGCGCCTGAACTGGACGATGACCGTCAATCCCCTGCTCGATACAAGCCCCGAAAACTATCACAAATGGGGCGTGATGAAGAAAGATCTGACGCTCGAGAACATGGGGCAAATGATGCATTTGCGCGTTGAGCTTCAGACCTTCTTCCGTCTGCCTCGCTCGAATGCCCTGGTGTTTCCGATCCGCTGCTACCTCATCAAGCTCGACGAACTGGTGACGGTGCCGAAATGGGCCAGGCGCTTCCATCGCGTCATCCGCGACCTGCCGACCGAGCTTGCGACCTACAAGGGCTTTGTCACCAATCGGCCCAAGATCGTGGAATGGCTGTCGCGATATGACGACGGCGCTCCGACGTCGCCGGGCATTTGGCCGGACTGAACAAGCCGTGTCCACCGGCGGCCGAGATACGGAAGCCGGTGAGTTCGCTGCTCCCATGAAGCCGCGTGGCGGACGTCACGCGGCTTAAAGCGCGTCGCGCTGAAATGGATTCAGGCGACGCGCTTTAAGTCTTTGTTTTGATGCATGTCGTCTTCCCAAAACCGCTGCGCACTTTTGGGCGATGCATTAACGACGTCCTGCCCATTCTCTGCCAGGAAGATCGAGCCCGCTACTTGGCTGGCCGTATCCTGCTCCAGCCGCTTTGGATTCCCACCACGTTGTCTGCCGAACCTGGCGCTGCGGTATGCAGTCGCAAGCTCGTATCCGGCGCCAAAGAATGGTTTCGGTTCGCGCCGAACAGGCTTCCAGCGAAGATGGCCTGTCAGCGCCCAGGCAATGATTTCAAGGGGTTCGTTTCGATTGCCTGGAGTTCATCATCCGGCCGGGTAGGCAAAAACCTATCCGGCCAACAGGCCATTTCTATCCGGGCAGGTGTTGTTGGTAGCCGGCCATCGATCGATGCTCCTTTCATGACAAGAGCGGGTCAGCCGCATGTCGAGGAGGATTTCATGGCCGGTTATACCCATCTCTTCATCCCAGGACCCACCAACATCCCGGAAGAGGTCCGGCAGGCCATGAACCTGCCGATGGAGGACATGCGCGCCGCTTCCTTCCCCA
>NZ_JAVIIY010000038.1:0-17272 GCF_033977345.1 Mesorhizobium dulcispinae | reverse complement strand
GGAAGAGCCGGGTGCGGGAAATCCGCCCGCCCGGATCTGTGAGGGCGAAAGCCGAATGGCTGAGCTACTCGACTATGATCGCCGGTGCTGGAGAGTTTGCTGCGTGGGCGATCTCCGGAGAGAGCCAGCGCATGGAATTCGACGGGCGGCCTTATCTTCTCGATCGCGTTCGAAGAGAGTTTCCAGCCTGGCGTGACCGGCTGGGAGAAAGATCACGTGCTCGATATGACCATGCTCGGCCGGATCAGCGATAGCGCTAACGCGAGAGATTGCGATCACTTCAAGCCTGATTGGCAGGCCCAAACACTCTCGTATGAGACATCGGAGTTGTGGGTGGAAGAGCTCGCCTCGCATGACCAGCGTCGCGATCACCTCGTGAGGTATTGTCTCGTTCATCCTCTGCCAATGGGTCAGGGATAGCTCTCGCCTGCTTTCGGCCGTTAGTCCGTTTGTGCAAAACACGACAATACCAGCTCGAAACGCGACAGTATCAGCTCTGAGACAGGAGTGTGTCGGAAGCGAATCTTGCTGTTTCCCAATGTTCTTCTGGTTGGCACGACAAATGCAGTGCTCTTGGCAGAGCGTCTGTACCAGCGAGTGATGAGAAATCATCCCACGCGTACAAACGACAGAGTCTACGGTTATCAGATACCAGGAGAGAACATGATGACAAAAGTGCGGATGGTTGCGGCGCAGGGTGCGATAGCGCTCATCGTCCTTATGGGGGTGGGTCAGCAGGCTATGGCGGCAGACCCTGCGCAACGCTACATCGCACAGGACCAGGGGACACTGGAGGCGTCGAGCCCGTGGCAGATCCGCGTGCGCGCGTTGGGAGTGAAAACCAACGATTCAGGTTACGTCGGCGGGATCGCCGGTTCCAATCTCTCCTATTCAGACACCGTGACACCGGAATTCGACATCTCCTATTTCTTCACCGAAAACATCGCTGCCGAACTCATACTCGCCACTACCTACGCCAACGTCGATGGCACCGGAGCAATCGGCGCGCTGGGGAATGTCGGCAAGGTATGGATACTGCCACCCACGCTCACGCTGCAGTATCATATCACCCACTTCGGGGCCTTCCGACCCTATGTCGGCGCCGGCCTGAACTACACCGTCTTCTACAACCAGAGTGTCGGCAGCGCCGATGCTCTCCACGTGAAGAACGCGTTTGGTGCCGCGCTGCAGGTGGGCTTCGACTACATGGTGGATCGGCACTGGGGGGTCAACGTCGATGTCAAGAAGCTTTTCCTGGAACCAGATTTCACCGTCAAAGTGGCCGGCGCCGATCTGAAGGGTAAGGCCAAGCTAGACCCCTGGTTGATTGGTGCAGGCGTCACTTACCGCTTCTAACAGGTCGGCGATTGAACCTTCGGCATCGATTTTAGAAGCGCCGAAAACGCCCAATGAAAGACTTGAGGCAGTCCGGATCCCGTCCAGGCTGTTCCTCAACCTTACGCCGTGCAATATGGGCGAGCGCCTCATTCGTAGGTGCTAGGCCCGGCGTCGACCTTATTCGACGCCTTGGCTCAAACTGCCCCCTCCTATTGCCTCACCGAGGAATGTTACCGAGGGCGGCGAATGCGGAGCTTGCCCGCGGGCAAGCTATCAAGGATGATTAGTCCAGCCACTTCCGCTCATCGCGGCGCAGGCATCGCTGACGAGAACGACGTTGTAGCCGCGGTCGCTGGCATCCCGCACCGCGGTCTCGACGCATTGGTCTGGATGAAGCGCTCAGCCTTGCCGTTGGTTTTGGGCGCATAGGGCCTGGTGAAGATCTGGCGCAGGCCGAGGCGTTTGCAGGTGGCTCGGAAGCTCTTTGATAGCACCTGCGGAATGAAGGAGCGGCGGCGGCCGAGACCGCGGTGCGCGCAGCTTTTCGCTGCAGGCGCGCACCGCTGGAGGCGGCCATGGCCAGTCAGAGTTTCTCTAGAATGTGAATGTTCACAACCCATTCCGGAGAGACCGACCATGACCACTTCAGATTCTACACCCGCCGGCGCGGTGCTGGTAGCGATCGATATCGCCAAGGTTCGCAATGAAGTTCTGATCGAAGACCCAAGCCACAAACGCCGACGCCGTCTGCAAGTCCTCAATAACCGTGCTGAGCATGACCATCTGGTCGAAGTCCTGCAGACGTACGGTCGCCCGGTGGTCTGTGGCTTCGAGGCGACGGGGAACTATCACCGGCCGATTGCATGGCGCCTGGCTGAGGCTGGTTTCGAGGTTCGACTGGTGTCGTCTCTGGCGCTCGCGCGGACGCGAGAAGCGTTGCACAATAGCTGGGACAAGAACGACCCCAAGGACGCGCAGGTGATCCTGCACATGCTCCGAATACAGGCGACGCAGCGCTACCACGATCCGCTGCGCGCCGGCATCAACGATGTACAGGAACTGTCGAAGACACATGAGGCGATCGCCAGGGCAAAGACCGAGATTCAGCACCGGATCCTGACGCACTACCTGCCGCTGTATTTTCCCGAGATCGATCGCTTCCGAGGAAACAGCCGCAGCGATTGGTTCTTCGCATTCCTCGATGCCTTTCCGACGCCGGCAAGCATCACGGTGCTGACGAAGGAGGAGTTTGTAACAGCAGCTTGGGATGTCGTCGGCCGCAAGGTCAGCAAGTCACAGCTTCTAATGGATATTTACGAGACGGCGCGCTCATCGATCGGACTGCCGCTGCCGCTTGATGCGCCTGCCATTCGCATGTTCCGGATGGTCATTGACGAAGCACGCAGTCTGATCCGGCAGCGCAATGAGATCGAAGCGCAGGCCGACGAGCTGTTGCGGCACAGCCAGGATTATCAACTCCTGCGACAAATCCCGGGCATCGGACCGATCAACGCATTGACCATCATTGCCGAAGCCGGCGATCTTCGCCGTTTCGGTCATCATCGCCAATTCCTAAAGTTCTGCGGACTGGACCTCTCGACACAGCAATCAGGCCAATATCGAGGCCAGACCCGCCTTTCCAAATTCGGCAATGCTCGGCTGCGCCGCACCCTGTGGATCGCCGGACAAGTCGCCATCCGCCAGCGGGAGAATGGCTTCCGTCATAAGTTCGAACGCTACATCGCGAGGGATCGCGACAATCCCGATCTACGCCGCAAGGCAATGACCGCTATTACCGCCAAGATGGCGCGTGTCGTGCACGCCGTCGTCAAAGGTGGTTCCGACTACCGGCCCTTCGTTGAAGGGCGGGTGCCAGGTGGAAGAACCTCTGTCAGCTAGGGCCGTGAGGGCATCGCTTCGATGACCCTGTAGATAATGTTCGGGTCTTCCGCCTGGATCAGAAGCTCGTGTTGAGGACGGTGAGGGCCGCCTGCGTGCGTACCCTGTGTTTGCTATGGACGAGATCTTTTCCCTTGTCGGTGGAAGCCGCCTGGTTCGATGACTTGACCAACGTCACGCAGCAAGAGCATGCTGACGAACAGAGAGACCTTGACTGCAGGCTCCATTTCCTTCCGCTCTTAGGACGTAGTCGGTCATGACGCGCTCGACCACGATGCCCAAGCTGGCGTAGTAGGCGACCGCCGCCTTCAGGAAGGCGATAGCGCTCTCCTTCCTCTGGTCCGGCAAGACCTGCGAGAAGGCGACGCGCGAGGCGTCGTCGATGCAGACATGGACGAACTCCCAGCCGACGCCGAGATGGCGGTTGACCACGCCAGGATGCCGCCCGGTGATGCGATGGCCCACCGAGCCAATCCGGCCAAGCTTCTTGATATCGAGTTGACAGTTCGACGCGCAATATCGATGCCGATTTCCTTGAGCCTGAAGGCAATGTGGTCGTCGGAGAGTACATCATCCGGCGATTCCGTCGATAGCATTGCCTTGATCTGGCGGCGAACGGCTTCAGCGGAGTGCGCCGTACCGCCTTGGTAGGAAGCCATCGCGGCGGTGAAGAAATACTTCAGTTCGAATACACCACGTGGCGGGAGCATATACTTGTTCGACGTCATCCGGCTTACGGTCGACGCATGCATGTTGATCGCCTCGGCAACGGCTCTGAGATTGAGTGGCTGCAGGTGGGCAACGCCGGTTCCAGGAGCGCGTCTTGCTGACTTCAGCCGCTACTTTGAGGATCGTGATGGCGCGCTGATCGAGGCTACGGATCAGCCAGTTCGCGTTGTTAAAGCATTCATTGAGGAATGCTTTGTGGGTCGCGTTGTTGGCGGTGAGACGTGAGATATCGGCAAAATAGGTTTGGTTGATCAGGGGCCCAGGCAGCGTTTCCGGATTGAGTTCGATTTGCCACCGGCCGCCGGGCGAGGGCTGGATCAAAACAACGGGTATGATGGCTTCCGGCTCCCGGAGTGGAATTGGTTTCCAGGCTTGGAATCGCGCGCACGAATTTCGCGCAACATATCGCGAAGGCCATCCTCGTCGACGCCTGATAGTCGCCCGTGGCCAGCAATTGCGCAAACGAGCGAGTTGAAGGCGTTGACGGCGGCGATCGACATCGGTCGCGGCGATCCATGATGCCAGCCAGTCATAGCCTTCGATCAGGACGTCTTTTTTCGATCGTATAGGCGATGGAACGGCCGACATACTTGGCCGCATCTTTCAGGCGATCCGCGGCCCGTATATGTATCACGTCGAAGTCACCGAGCAGCTCTTGAAGTTGAAGTTCGCTCCCCCGGGAGACCCGGTAATCTCGACACCGTATTGAACGCTGCCGACATTTATGTCGCCAAAGTAACCCTTAGACTTGAGCCAATCCAGGACACCCTTGATGTCTACCGTCCCGCTGTCGGTCTTCGAAGTGCGCACCAGCGAGATTACCCTTTGGCCATTGGAGCCTACAAACACGTTCCAATTCGCCCCGCCTACATTGACATTGCGGTAGACCGGAATCGCCGCACCGGAAGGGTCATATTGACTTGAGATCGGCTTAACATTGCCGCTGCCGTCTGGATTTCCGGTGTGGTTTGTCCAGAGCATTATCTCATTTTGATGCGAGCTGTCCCAGATGTCGTAGGCGGTGTCCCAGGCGCCGCCAGAAGGAACATCCTGATTAAAGCTTCCAGTCAGAGTTTTAATTGAACTGAGCGGTTTCCCGACATTGAAAGCCTGGTGGGGATAGCTCTTGATACCTCCAGTATTAGGCTGGTTCGACCACACGCTCCACCGGTTGTCTGCATACACCGAAATTGTCTGAGGCCCAGCGCCCTTTCCCCCCCAGATATCATTGTTCCAGGAATAGCCGCCATGTGAAAAGTCTTCGTATGGCGCACTCGACCTCCAGATCGGGGCGTTTGCCGAGACAGGTGCGACAATTGATGACATGGCTTGGTTCAAAGCTTGCCTAAATGGATCATCATCGTGTCTGTCTACGTACCCAGGCGGGGAGGGCAGCGATCCGCTGCCGTTTATCCGAGTGGAATCCATGAAGCTCTCCTTCTGTTACGGAAACAACGATCTCATACCGATCCGTCTGGTGAGTACCTGGGTCCGTCACCAGTTGAGGCATCCGCATCTGGAGACCAAGTCCGGATGCTAGGGAGCTTAACTTTCGAGAAGCTGACGAGTCTTCTACCGAACCCGTCCGCCGGTCAGCATTCGGCTCAGTGGTATGCTATGCTCATCAGAAGAACGGCGCGACGGGGTCGTTCAACAGCTTTCCCGCCGCGATCGGCGCTTCGCGGTCAGCTTGGCGGGATCCGTTCAGGTAATCCGCGGCATGCGCTGGAACTTGGCCGCCAAGCTCAGCCGGCGCGATCTCGAGGAGAAGATGGCCGAGCGCGGCATTGCGGTCGATCAACCACCCATCGCTCGAGCGATGGTTGCTCTGAGACGTGCGAACAGTGGAAGATTTCGACCACATGTGGATCGCTCAGCCGCTCATTCAGCTTTGATGATGACAGGCTGGCTCTTGCAGTCGCGGCAACCTCGCGCGGCGTGAGACACAGATTCATGACAGCCTGCCCGATACCCAACACGTTTTCCCCGACGAACAGAGGCAGCAGCAACGGCGCGTCGTCGAGAAGTCGCGGATAGTCGCGGCGATCTCGCAAACGCTATTGGTCCACGTTTTGGTCGATGCGCCTGTGGCACGGGCCGCCAAAGTTGCGACAAGTCGAGACTATGCGCCGCTGGTGGAGAAGGTGGATCGGCGCGCAGCGCCGAGACGGATGAGGGGTACTGGAAGAAACGCGACCCATCTCGTCCGACATCGAGGGCTGCCGGTCTTTAAGGTCGCACTACGTCCAGCACCCCTTGTCACAGCGACTGACCCTCGACTCGGATCGCGATCCGATTCGAGGCTTGGCGAAGTCGCCCGACAACCCTGCGTCACAACCGTGGATGAGCGTGGGATCCTCGCCTTCGTCACGTACGACCGAATAGTCGCTTGGCTCAAATCGCACGCACAAGGCAGGTTACCGTGAACAAGATCATCTGTGGAGTGGATGTTGCGAAAGGATGGCTCGATGGCCATATCAACGATGCGGCAGGCATAGCCGATCTGGCCGCCTGGTGTCAGAGTCATGGCGTCGAGCTTGCCGTCATGGAGGCCAGCGACGGCTGCGAGCGTTTGGCGTTCCTGCTGCTATGGGCGCTGAGCCTGGCTTGCGCTCTCGTCAATGCGCGTAGCGTACGCCGTTTTGCAGGCGATGGGCTTCCGGGAAAAGACCGACAGGATCAATGCCGCCATGATCGCCGGCTACGCACAGGCCAAGCTCGTCCAACCGACGCCGCCGCCGAGCGAGGCCCAGCAGCGGCTCGATGCCTTGGTGGCTCGGCTCAGTCAGGTCACCAGCGATCTCACTGTCCAGAAGCAGCGCAAGAGCGCTGTCGCCAGCGCGTTGGCAGGCATGACGTGGCCGGGAGCCGTTCGTCGTTCGCCGGACCAGGGATGCCTCATATCCGCTTCTGTTCGTCAGGTCGCGGTTTTGCTCTACGCTTCCTTCCGACACAAGGCCTGCGGTATGTCCCGAATTAGAACTGCGCGAGCCGTAAGGTGGCTTAACCGTGATGAATGAGTGAGCAAAGGTAGCGTATAGGTGATTCTGTCGGCAAGGCAAGTGAGGCCCTCCGAGGCCGACCCGCTGCATAGCGTTGGGGGAAGCCACGGGGAACTCCCTTCGCTAGTTATGTGGCTGAGCCAATCCGCTCGACGACCGCCCAAGACACGGAAGGCGGTCTCTAACCCGCGGATGAGAGTCTGATCAACCGTCGTCTTTGAGCTCCACCCCCAGCCCTGTGCAGCTTCAGCCAATTCGACTCTTCGCGCACTCGCGCCAAGTAGCCGATTCCGCTTGCCTTCACCCCTGACGGGAACATGAGAGCTAGCCGTTCATTCCTAACTTTGCCGCGTAGGCCCACTTGCCGTGGCGATGCCACTTGGGATCGTTCCACAACACGTCTCTCTTCTCGCCGGCGCGGGCGCCGCAATTATAGAAGTAAACTTCTCGGTCACCTCGCGACACTGATCCAACTCGGTTGGCACATGCAACCGCCGGCGCGCAGCCATCCTCGGCTTCTTCAAACACCTTCTGGGTAGAGATCTGGATCACTCTTGGCCGTAGAGCCGGGTCTTGGCTGCTCAAAGAAGCCGCGCCAAGTCAACCCATTTTGACGATGATCGGCGCGATCGATGAGTGGCGCGCGAGTACGCTCAAGAGCGCGGCGACTGCATGACCTCGGCACTTGGTAGCGCGTATGGGCGCACCTTCGAGCAATCCGCAGGCCTAGAAGGTGCCCATTTTGTTTCAAGTTGTGGGCGAATTGCAACAAACATTGCGAAAACCTATGCGATTGTTAAAGTTATTAAGCGACCATGAAATTTCCAAAAATGGCGGCATCGCACGGTGGACGACCTAGACCGAAGGATCCTTACGGCGCTACAGAAGAACAACAGGCTCTCCTTTGCCGAACTCGCGGAGCTTGTCGGTTCTTCGGCTGCTTCATGCATGCGTCGAGTGAACAAATTGCGTGTTGATGGCGTAATCGTTGCGGATATCTCACTCGTGGATCCGAAGGCTCTCGGCAAATCGCTTACCGTTGTCGTGACCGTAGAGCTTGACCGCGAACGCCTGGACCTTGTCGACGATTTCAAGCGCGCAATGCGGGCGGCCAAGGAGGTTACCCAATGCTATATGGTTACGGGTGACGCCGATTTCGTCCTCATCGTGGCGGTCGCCGACGTCGAGGCCTTCGACGTTTTCGTCAAGACGAAGCTCTATACTAATCCCAATGTCCGAAAATTTAAGAGCATGATCGCTCTCGACCGTGTCAAGTTCGAGCCGCGGGTTATGGCTTAGCGTTGGAGGGTACCGAAACCCTCACTCCGGGCTACCTTTTGAAGCCGCCACTGAGTGTCCAGCATCAGATTGAGCCTCTTCGAGAAGAAAACCTCGCGATCCACGGGCGCAGTCAATGCGTCGGGACATGCGATTTGCGAGATTGTTCGGCGCGGGCAAAGCAACGCCCGGTGTGAGGAAGTAGAAGAATGGTGCCCGCGATGGCCATGAAAGCCTTCGGCGTTCCGAGAGCGGCCATCGCCCTGCAGCTCGTCCAAAGATCCTTCGGCTTGACGCTCTTCATCGGGGCCCGGCTTCGATTCGCGCCCCATCGACCGCGGAGTGAAAACCCCAGGTATGGTTAGTAGCGCATGCTCCAATGCCGATAGTGTGTTGACGTTTTGAGCTGCCAAGTCTGGTGGCTTGACGCTGCCCGATATCGTGACATCGGCGGTTCATTTCTGCGGAGACCGAGTTTGCGAGGGTTCGCGACGTCGAAGTCGACAACTATCTACCTCTCTTCGCTGATGTCGAACCACGTCGCGCCGCCTCCACGCGGAAGTTACCGCGCCAGGTGCGGTGCAGACGCTCTACTTATCGGCTATCAGCGTGATCAGCACCCTGCACCTCCGTGACCAAATAAGCTCGCAACAGAGCCAGGCGACATGCCCCAATCGCCCGTCAAGCCAATCCGTCCTTCGCGGGATATTCGCTATTGTCGCCGCCTGATTCGCGCGCACCGATCCTACCGTGCGCCCTATTCAGCTCTTTGCATTCAAACTGGCAGGCCTGGTTATCACACTTATTCCCCTACGGTTGGAAATGGTGTGATCGACCAATCGATTAAATCGACGGCACGCTGAAGTATCGCCTCGGTCTCAGTAGGGCTGGCTGAAGCCGCGATCACATGTCCGATCGCGTCTCGGTAATCGCCTTTCCTAACGATTGTTGTGTTGGGTTCAACATACAATTTGACCTCGGCCACTCCTGAAACAGCACCCGCACTGTCGCCATTGATCGAGTCCAGGATGCCATCGCGATCAGGAACTAGGAAGCGGGCGGCTGCAATTTGGGATTGCCTTCTGCTCAAATCGTATTCTTCGCCGATGACAAGCTTGATGTGCTCCGTGACGAGATCGACACCGTAACCCAGCTGAATCAGCCGAGGAGTGGTCCCACCTGGAAGACGCGGATTAACTTCAATCACGATTGGGCCACGCTTCGTCCACCGGAATTCAATGTGAGCCGGCCCCCAGCCAAGGCCGAGAGCTCGCTGACAGCTCAGCGAAACATCGACGATACGTCTATACTTGTCATCGGCCAGCAGGGCCGGAAATGTGAAATTATGATAGACGAAATGCGGTAGGGGGCCGAAGTCTGCGGCACAAATCCCAATGATCTCTTTTCCCATAGTGTAAGCGCTATACTGGGAACCTTGTGCGAATTCTTCAACCAGTATCCTCGGTGAAGACCACCATAGGTGCTTGCCGCCCAACAAATAGGCCGTATGTTCGATCAACTCATCGACGGTACGGCACAAACGGACACCGCAACTGCCGCTGCCGACCGCTGGCTTAACAATCACCGGTAAGCCGATCTGTGCGGCAGAATTTTCGACCTCCGTCGCATCCGTTGCCAAGCGGTAAGCAGGTATTGGAACGCCAGCCTCCGCCAGGAACTCACGTTGAACGAATTTGTCGCAGCATCGTTCAATCGATGCGGGGTTCGGTCCAGGTATACCAAAATGCCGGCAGAGCTTAGAAACCGTCGCATAGACCGACTCGTCGAGCCCTGTGAAGCCAGTAATGCCAGCAATATCATAGATTGCACCTAGCCGGGAACACTCGTGGATCAGCGCGTCGAGGTTGTTTGTATCGACGCAGACGGACTCAAGTCGTTCCGCCGCAAGATAACCGTACTGAGCTGGAGCAGATGAGAGGGTAATTGGAAGGAGCCCAAGTCGCTGGGCCGCTTTCACATATAGCAGACCAATACTCCTGTGACCTTCAAGCAGGATGAGTGCTCTTCGTTTCATTACTATTGACCCTCGTTGCGTGCTGTGCGGCGGTTTGAAGGAAATTCCGGCATCAGCCTTTTTTCAGCAGAGTCTCGCCTCAGACCTGCGTGAAGATACCATTCTCGGCAATATGTCGTCGCAAAAAATCTGTGAATTTGCGTGAAGGTATTGTTGCAACGCTTTCTGCCGACGGTGTCGCACGGAGCGTCTCGATGAATTTCGGAGGGTTGCTATGCTCAAGGGACCTCCGGGTTCAGTCTGCGATCCGGCTTTGCGTGCCGTGGTATCTGGCTCAGTGCAATGCGCGTAACCGATCTGCACAGGGGTCATTGCTCGTTGGTAGCAGGTTTTGGACAAATTTTGGCCAGATAATTGTTGCGCATCCGCAAGGGCCCTTCTCGCATAGCCCGCACCAACGGTCCAGTGGCGGCGCTCGCGGCCATCTCCACCAGGCGGCTCGGCGGCAAAGCCACCGTCTCGGACGCAGTAAACCGGTATTCACGCTCTACTCCACGAGCGCGCGCACGTTCATCATGTCGTCCATCATCCAGGATTCGGGACGGCTTTAACATCAGACCATACCTGATAGGGCTGACGATCAGTGTGCTGTCGGATACGAGCTACCGCATATCGCGGTTGAAGACGTCGCTGTGCGGAACCCGACAAAATGATGGGCAAGTATTCCGTCGCCGCGGCGCGAAACACATTGGTTTTGCTCCTCTTGCTCTCACAACCTCCTCGGTGGCACGCCGATTGCGTGCGCACGGGGAGGGTCCGGTTACAACGAAACATTGCCGCACTAATCGACCGACGAGGTCTACATGAAAGTTGTTCGCACAATCCAAATCAATGAAAGAAACGGTGCACTGAGCGCGATCCCGGCAATTGAAACTTTGACGCGTCCGTCGCGGGTTCCGCTGTCATTCTCCCAGCAGCGGCTTTGCTTCTTATCGCGTCTGGAGGGCGGCAGCGAGGTCGTTAACATGCAGATAGGGCTTCGGCTTCGCGGCGAGCTCGACGAGGCAGCCCTGCAGTCGGCCTTAGACGCGTTGGTAGCGCGTCATGAGGTGCTGCGCACCACCTTCGGAATGGAGGACGGCGAGCCGTTTCAGCAGATCGGGCGGGTGGACGTAGGTCTGCCGCTGAAACGGGATGATCTGGCGGCTGCAGCGGACGTAGAGGCCACACTCTCGGAGTTGGTGCGCCATGAAGGCCAGGCGAAGTTCTACATAGAAACCGGGCCGCTGGTCCGCACACGACTGGCGCGCTTGGCCGAGGACGATCATATGCTGCTGATCACCGTGCACCACATAGTCTCAGACGACCGATCGCGGGAGATTCTGATACGCGAGCTCAGCGAGCTCTACGCCGCAGCCCTCGAGGGCCGCGCGGATCGGCTGACGCCATTGTCGGTGCAGTATGCCGACTACGCGATTTGGCAGCGACGTTGGCTGGCAGGCGCGGTCTTAAAGCTCCAGTCGGAATACTGGCTCCGCATCCTGGATGGCGCGCCAGCGATGTTGCAACTGCCAACAGACCGGATGCGTCCGGCGCAGCAGGACTACAACGGCAGTTACGTCGACTTCGTGTTGCACGAGCCGCTGAGTTCACAGATCAAAGCGCTGTGCCGGCGTCATGGGACGACGCTGTTCGTGACCGTGCTGGCGGGCTTGGCGCTGGTACTGGCGCGGCTGTCAGGTCAGAACGATTTGGTCATTGGCACACCGTGTACCAACCGCGCCCCCTCGGAGATCGAGGGGCTGATCGGCTGCTTCGCTCACACCTTGCCGCTGCGGATCGACCTGTCAGGCGATCCAACGCTGCAGACATTGTTGGGACGGGTGAATGCCGCCACGCTTGAGGCACAGGACCATAAGGACCTACCATTTGATTGTGCAGTGGAATTCATCGCCCCGCGCCGCAAGCCGGGCCAAAACCCGCCTTTCCAGGTTATACTGACATGGCGGAATAATGCTGAGATAACGGAAGAAATGACAGGGCTCGAAATTGAGTATCTTGATGTTGGTGCGCGTGTAGCGCAATATGATCTTTCCCTTAACATTTCTGAGGTCGGCGAGGCCATTTGCGGTAGGCTGATCTATCCGACGTCGCTTTTTGAGCGGAGCACGATGGAGCGGTTTGTGAGCTATTTGCAGCAGGCGCTGAGCCAGATGGCAGTCGACCTTGGGCAGCGAGTCTGGTCCGCACCGCTTGTGTCGGCGGAGGAACAGCGACTTCCAGTTGAGTCGATCCCGACGGAAGCAGCCTCTCCCCAGGACCGCTGGATGCACGACCTGCTTGAGGCGCAGACGGAGCCTGATCCGGAAGCGATCACGGTCATTAACAAGGGCCAGAGCCTTAGCGATCTTGAGTCGAACACTTGGGCGACCTCCCTGGCGCCTCGAATTTGCTCATCCGAAGCACCAGGCACCAACTCGGACCCGCGGCCCGACACTGTGGTGATGAATTTCATCGAGGGGCCGCGCGTCGTTACCAAGGGTGAACTGCAAGCCAGTAGTATCATGCGTTATCATGTCACAAGGGCTTATCGTGAGCAGATCACCCACAGCGGTTACCACGAACAGCTCAAGTTCATCGTGGAGCCTTCATTCGAAGAGTTCGAAAGCCCCGGCAACCTGGATACGAGCGGCGAGCAAGATAACACGATCGTTCCCGGTTTTCAGCACAAGTACGCCCAAACCGGGTTGTTGCTGGTAACGAATCGTTGCGCTTCATATTGCCGATATTGCCTTCGCAAACGCCTTGTCGGAAAGGAGTCCGATGAAATAGCAGCTGATTTCGCCCGAATTGCGCAATATATTAGGGGTCATCCCGAGATGACGAACGTGCTGCTAACAGGGGGTGACCCGCTGGTACTCAGTACGGCCAAGCTCGACAAAATGCTTGATCATCTGCTGCCAATCCCACACCTGGATTCGATTCGCTTCGGCACAAAAACACTAGCCTATAACCCCAAGCGGTTCGAAGATCCCGCCTTACCAGCTTTTTTCCAACGGATCGATGAAGCGGGTAAGGCCGCAGTGATCGTCACACACTTCGACCACATCGGCGAAATCTCCGTCAACGCGGAGCGCAGCATTCGCTCTTTGCGCGCACAAGGCGTGCAGTTCCTGAACCAAACCGTGCTTCTCGCGAAAGTCAACGATGATCCTGAAATCTTGGCTGCCACATTCGCCAAATGTCACCAAATGGGTATCCGTCCTTATTATCTCTTTCAGGCTAGGCCGGTGAAAGGCGCATCCCATTTTCAGGTTTCATTGCGCCGGGGAATAGAGATTGCTCGTGGCATCAACCAACGCCTCAGCGGCATCCAAAAAACATTCAAATACATCATGTCCCATCACACAGGAAAGATCGAGATCCTCGACCTTGGAGCCGATGGCCGTGTGTATATGCGATATCATCAAAACAAGTGTGCCGAAAAGATAGGCAAGATTTTTTCCCGGCCGCACCTCGAGGCGGCCTGCTGGTTGGAAGATTTGCCCGAAGTATGAGATCAAAAGGCGTGTATGGAATACGGGCGCCCATTCACGAAAGAGTAATGGGCCTGCCTGTCAGTGTCACGAAAAAGACTATCGGTCGCGCGATTGCAGCACCTACAACGGACGACTAACTATCTCCGCGCATCGCCGCCCGCGTGATGTTCCTGCACAACGTTCATTCGCGGCAGGCTTGCTGGTATCGACCTAGCCTAAAGGGGAGTTCTTCGACATGGATGAGCTTTAAGTGCGGCTGTGCGAGGCCGGCGGGTTCACTGGAGAAACTGAATGCGTGATGCCTTGGGAGGCTCTCTGCGAACCTTGGCCAAGGCGCTGAAGCGCTTCGAAAGAGCGCGACAGCGATACCAAAGGCCGGCACCAAGGGCGCTCAAAAATCTGCGGTTTCGTCGAGCACGTCTTCGCACAGGATAAGTCCCGCACGGGCCTGTTCATGGCCGGCCGGCTGCGTCATCATCGGCGGGGCATTCAGCTCAGTAAAACGATCACTTCCTAAGACGCCACAAATCGCTTGCAGGATCCTATCCAGCGTTAGCTGAAGCCAGTCCGACTCCACCAAAGTGCGTGCAGCCACGTTGTTTTGAACAGATCAGCGCATCAGGCGCTGCGTGGTACATGCTGGCTTCTATTCGCCACGCCACCGTGACCTAAATGGTGCAAATTGATTCAAGAACCAAAAGAAGATGAAGTGCGCCTTGAATCAGATCCTCCTGCATTTTGCTAGTCCTCCTTGCGTCGCACTTCAGACTGTCGCAACAATACTGTCATGTAAAATTACAGACTATTAGCGAGCATTGTTCCATAACAGTGATACATTCACCGCGCAGGTCGAGGGTCAGGCTGATCTGGAAAAGGCTGAGGCCAATCGACGCTCGACTTAGGCACCGTACGAACTGAGGGATTAATGGCGATGAAAAGAAGAGCACTGATCTTGCTTGAAGGACACAGGAGTATTGGCATGCTATACATCAAAGCGGCCCGGAAACTGGGGCTACATCCAATTACCCTGGCGTGCGATTCAAGTCAGTATGACTATATTGATGCAGAAAGACTTGACGTAATCAGCGTCGATACAGACAATCTCGATGCTTTGATCTATGAATGTTCCCGGCTAGGTGCGGCCTATGATATTGCAGGCATTACTGGCTTTGCTGACGAGTCGCTCTATGCGACAGTTGGCAGACTCTGCCGCCATTTCGATCTCCCTGGACCGAACCCCGCCTCGATTGAACAATGCCTCGACAAATTCACTCAACGTCAGCTCCTCGAGAAGGCCGGGGTTCTAATGCCTGCTTACCGCTTGGCAACGGATGCGACAGAGGTGGAAAGCTGTGCCGCGGAGATCGGCCTGCCGGTGGTCGTTAAGCCAGTCGTCGGCAACGGCAGCCGCGGTGTCCGATTGTGCCGCACCGTCGATGAACTAGCCGAACACACTGGCTATCTGCTGAGCGGGAAGCACATATGGCGGACGTCGCCGAGAATACTGGTCGAAGAATTCGCACAAGGCCCGTACTATGAAGCTGAGATAATGGGGAATTCAGTCATTGGTATTACCGCCGCTGAGTTCGGGCCCCCACCGCATTTTGTCTTTCGTGACAGCATCTTTCCGGCCCCGCTGAATGATGCAGAGAATAAACGAATCGCCGATGTTTCGCTTATCTGTCTGCTTGCTCTCGGCCTTGGCTGGGGACCAACGAACATTGAATTCCGGTGGACGAAGCATGGGCCAGTCGTCATTGAAGTCAATCCGCGCCTTCCGGCTGGTATCACTCCTCGAGTGGTCCGGCTGGCTTGCGGTGTCGATCTCATCACTGAGCACATCAAGCTTGTCATCGGCGACGAATGGGATTTGAGCAGAAAGCATTCGCACACTGCGGCCTCGCGGATCCTCGTTCCCGATGGCGATGGCATACTTGATTGGATCGATGGGATCAGTCTGGCAGCTGCTATCCCAGGTGTCACAGAGGTCAAATTGTATGTTGAACCCAAGACGCGGATCATCAGAAAAGGGGATGTCCGAGACCGCATCGGACATGTCATCGCCGCTTCACCCAGCGCAGCTCAGAGCAAGACGATACTTCAGCGCGCTATCGACTTAATTGATTGGTCGATCACACCATCTCCGACCTTTGGCGAACAGGAACAATCTGCGGCCTCCCACGTCCTTGCACCAGCAGTGCCAGTTAAGAGGTGATCGCCGAACGTTGGTATGGAGAGAGCACGAAGAGAGCAGATCGATGATCGATAAGGATAGGTTTGGCCGTCCCTGAGGCACCGGATCAGAATGATCTTGGCTGAGGGTTCAACTTTTTGCGGGGTCGTGTCCCATCAGGTGGTGTAGCTCGGCGGTTACGAAGCCGCTCGCGAGCGCGCCGTTAGTAACGCGGTAGCGAGTGAGCGGCGTGTCGGTGGTCATCGGCGCTTTCCGGTAGGGTTTGGTTGTTGACGCCAACCCATTTCGGAAGGACCACCGATGACCGACGACATGATGAACCTGCGCACGCTCGTGGAGAAGACCCCGGATGCTGATCTGCTGCGCGAGATGATCGGCTTTGCCGCCGAGCGGCTGATGGAAATGGAGGTGGGCGCGGCCACCGGCGCCGGCTATGGCGAGAAGAACCCGCTGCGGCTCGCCCAGCGCAATGGCTACCGCGACCGGGACTGGGAGACGCGGGCCGGCACGGTCGAGTTGCGCATCCCGAAGCTCAGGAAGGGAAGCTACTTCCCGGGTTTCCTCGAACCGCGCCGCATGGCCGAGAAGGCGCTGACCGCCGTCATCCAGGAAGCTTATGTGCAAGGCATCTCGACCCGGTCGGTTGACGACCTGGTCAAGGCCATGGGCATGAGTGGCATCTCCAAGAGCCAGGTCTCGCGGCTGTGCGAGGAGATCGACGGCAAGGTGAAGGCCTTCCTCGAGCGGCCGATCGAGGGTGATTGGCCATACCTGTGGATCGACGCCACTTACCTGAAGGTGCGCCGCGGTGGGCGGATCGTCTCGGTCGCCGTCATCATCGCCGTCGGCGTCAACGCGGACGGCTGGCGCGAGGTCCTGGGCATGGAGATTGGCACCTCGGAGGCCGAGCCGATCTGGGCGGAGTTCCTGCGCAAGCTAACACGTCGCGGCCTGCGCGGCGTCAAGCTCGTCGTCTCCGACGCGCACGAAGGCCTCAAGAGCGCCGTCACCAAGGTGCTCAGCGCGACATGGCAGAGGTGCCGCGTCCACTTCATGAGGAACGTGCTGGCCCATGCCGGCAAGAGCGGCCGCAGGGTCGTCTCAGCCTTCATCGCCACCGCGTTTGCCCAAGAGACCTCGGAAGCCGCCAGCACCCAATGGCGCGCCGTCGCCGACCAGATCCGCCCGAAGGTGCCGAAGCTGGCGACAATCATGGACGACGCCGAGCCCGACGTGCTGGCCTACATGACCTTCCCGAAGGAACATCGCGCCAAGCTCCACTCGACGAATCCGATCGAGCGTCTCAACGGCGAGATCA
>NZ_JAVIIY010000037.1:0-18671 GCF_033977345.1 Mesorhizobium dulcispinae | reverse complement strand
CAAATCGATCGCTTAAGCTACATCCGCCAGCCTCAAAGGCCCATCGTCGTGCATAAGACGGGCTAGTGAAGTGTGAGAGCACATCGAGGCCGATGCCACCGAAGGCCCGCTATTGGCACGGTCGTCGCCATCCCGGCCAAACTTGGCGACCGGGATCATTTAAGCAATAGTGATTAAATTGCATTCTATGGACATGAACCTCGCTGGTCAAAGGGTGTCTAATTGGCTTGCGCAGTGAGGTCATTAGCTTCGATCGCCGCTATAGCTGCGGCCTCATCGTTGTCGGACGTGTCGCCGGTGATGCCTACAGCGCCGATTACCTCATTACGGCGGTTGCGTATGAGAACACCGCCCGGAACCGGCACCACTTTGCCGCCTGATGCCGCGGTCAGGCCGGCGATAAAATGGGGCGTTCCAACGCGCTTTTTTCAAGCCAACGTGAGCCGAAGCCTACCGTCAGAGCACCGCAAGCTTTGCTAAAGGCGATCTCGAAGCGGAGCATCGACGCGCCGTCCTGTTTCTGAAACGCAAGCAAATGCCCGCCGGCGTCGAGCACGGCGACGCTCAGCGGTTTGAAACCTTTCTCCGCTGCAAAAGAAAAGGATTTCTCTATCGACGCGTTAGCGCAGTCGAGGTTAAGCCTGTCCATTCCATTCTCCTTTTGATTTTGCAACGAGCCGGTGACGATGCAGCACCGGCTCCGTATAACCGTTCGGCTGCTCGCGGCCTTTGAGCACTAGGTCCAGCGCGGCCTGGAAAGCGATCGATTCGTCGAAGCGGCCGGCCATCTGCTGGTAGTTCGGATCGCCGGCATTCTGACGGTCGACGATCGCCGCCATGCGCTTCATGGTCTCGACGACATGCGCTTCACTGACTATGCCGTGATGCAGCCAGTTGGCCACGTGCTGTGAGGAGATGCGCAAGGTTGCACGGTCTTCCATCAGGCAGACATCGTTGATGTCGGGCACTTTCGAACAGCCGACGCCCTGATCGACCCAGTGCACGACGTAGCCGAGGATGCCTTGAGCGTTGTTGTCGAGCTCGCGCTGAATTTCTTCCTGCGTCCAGTTCGGACGAACCGCGACGGGCACCGACAGGATGTCGGAGAGCTTTGCGCGGGTGCGGCTCTTCAGGCTTGCCTGAACGTCAGCAACTTTGACACGATGGTAGTGCGTCGCATGCAGCGTCGCGGCAGTCGGCGACGGGACCCATGCGGTGTTGGCGCCTGCCTTCGGGTGGGCGATTTTCTGCTCCAGCATCGCCGCCATCAGATCGGGCATTGCCCACATGCCCTTGCCGATCTGCGCATGGCCGGAGAGCCCGCATTCGAGGCCGATATCGACGTTCCAGTTTTCATAGGCCGAGATCCAGGCCGCCTGGCGCAGGTCGCCCTTACGAATCATCGGGCCGGCTTCCATCGAGGTATGGATCTCGTCGCCGGTGCGGTCGAGGAAGCCGGTATTAATGAATACGACACGCTCGCGGGCAGCACGGATGCATTCCTTGAGATTGACCGTCGTGCGGCGCTCCTCGTCCATGATGCCCATCTTCGTAGTATTGGCGCGCATGCCGAGGGCCTTTTCCACACGCGTGAAAATCTCGCAAGCGAAGGCGACTTCTTCGGGGCCGTGCATCTTCGGCTTGACGACATACATCGATCCCTCGCGGGAGTTCATGCGACGGCCACCCTGACCGATATCGTGCAAGGCGATCAGCGCCGTGACCATGGCGTCCATGATGCCCTCCGGCACTTCCTTGCCGTCGCTGTCGAGGATCGCCGGATTGGTCATCAGGTGGCCGACGTTGCGCACCAGCATTAGCGAACGACCGGGAAGCGCCAGCGCCGTGCCGTTCGGAGCCTTGAAAGCGCGGTCTGGATTTAGCTTGCGGGTGAAGGTACGGCCGCCTTTGGCGACCTCCTCCTCGAGGTCGCCCTTCATCAGGCCGAGCCAGTTGCGGTAGACGACGACCTTGTCCGCCGCATCGACGGCGGCGATCGAATCCTCGCAGTCCATGATTGCCGTGATCGCCGATTCCAGGAGGACGTCGGAGATGCCGGCCGCATCGGCCATGCCGATCGGTGTCGTCGCGTCGAGGACGACGACAACATGGAGACCGTTGCGGCTGAGGATGATTTCGGAGGGCGCCGCGGCATTGCCGACATAGCCCGCAAGTTGGGCGGGATCGGCGATCGCGGTTTTCGCTCCGCTCATCAGCGTGACCGCCAGTGCGGATCCGTCGACGGAAAAAGACTTTGCATCGCTCCAGCGGCCGGAAGCGAGCGGCACACTCGCGTCGAGCAATTCGCGCGCCCAGGCAATGACCTTGGTTCCGCGCTTTGGGTTGTAGCCCTTGCCACGTTCGGCCCCGTCCGTCTCCGGAATGGCATCGGCGCCGTAAAGGGCGTCATAGAGCGAGCCCCAGCGGGCATTGGCGGCATTCAGAGCATAGCGGGCATTCATCACCGGCACGACGAGCTGCGGTCCGGCGATCGTCGCGATCTCGGCGTCGACATTGGCTGTCGAGACGGAGAAATCCGGCCCCTCCGGCGAGAGGTAACCGATGTCACGCAGAAAAGTTTCATAGCCTTGTATGTCGACCGGCGCACCGTGCTCGCGATACCAGCCGTCCAGTTTTGCTTGGAACTCGTCGCGCCTGGCGAGAAGTACTCGATTTTTCGGTGTCAAATCCTGAATGATAGCCGAAAAGTTGGCCCAGAATCTTGCGTTCTCAATGCCGGTGCCCGGCAGTGCCTCGTCGCAAATGAAATCATACAATTCCCGAGCGATGACCAGCCCTTCAGCTTCAACGACGGGCGAGCGAAATGCGCCTTTCATGTTTCGCTCCATGTTACGCGGCACGGCGGGATCTCACCGGAAGGGTCTCTGCTACGATCTCTGCCAGAACGGCGGACGTGCCAGCGGACAAGGTCCAGCCGAGATGTCCATGTCCCGTGTTGTAATAGACGCCCGGCGCGCGTCCCTTGCCAACGCGGGGCATCATATTCGGCATCATTGGGCGCAAACCGGCCCACGGAACGACCCGGTTCGTGTTTACTCCCGGGAACAGTTCGCGGGTCCAGTCAACCAAAGGCCTGATCCGATCATCTCGGATGTCGCGGTTGTAGCCGTTGAATTCAGCCGTGCCCGCAACGCGCAGGCGGCTATCACCAAGTCGGCTGGTAACGATCTTCGCCCGGTCATCAAGCAAACTGACCCAAGGCGCGGCCGACTGGGCGCGCTCATCCTCAAGGTTAACCGTTATCGAATACCCTTTGACCGGATAGATGTTCAGGCGATCGCCGAGCATTGCCGCGAATTGACGGCTTGCAGAGCCCGCACAGACGACAATACCATCGGCCTCCAGGACCTGCTCGACTGCCTTTTCCGCTCCGTTGTGAGCCGCGTACGACAAACGGAAGCGGTCGCGGCGATCGATACGATCAACCAGCGCGTCGTATTCAAAAATTCCCCCCAACCTCTCGCACGCTCTAGCAAGACCGGTGCTATATTTGTGAATGTCGCCCGTCGAATCCGACGGCGCGAAAAAGCCGCCGTAAAATTTTCCATGCAATACAGGCTCGATAGACGCGATCTCTTCTGGCGTCACTGGCCGCCGATCGAGCCCACCCTCGTTGAGCATGCCATTCACTTTCGCCGCATGATCGAAACCTGCCTTGTCCCAGTAAATATGTAGAATGCCGCGCGCCACGTGATCGAAGTCGATGCCTTCGCGATCCGCGATCTCAAACATATGCTTCCGAGCGGCGATCGCCAGTCGCGTAGTCGCAATGGTGTTGTCGCGGTACTTCGCTATATTTGACACGAATTCGGCTAGCCAACTGTACTTATGCCAGTTCGGCGCAGGATTCATCAGCAGCGGAGCGTCTGCCTTGAGCATCCACTTGATGCCTTTGATCACTGTCGACCAGTGATTCCAAACCTCAGCGTTACTCGCTGACAACTGCCCACCATTTGCGAACGAAGTCTCCATCGCCGCGTAGCGTTGGCGCTCAAGGACAGTTACATCATAGCCTTGGCTCAAAAGGGCATAGGCAGTCGAGACGCCAGTGATGCCGGCGCCAATCACAACTATCTTCGTCATTTGGATCTCCAGAAAGAACAGTGGGTGCAAGCCGACCGACCTGCGGCATCCCCAAATCTGTCTCCTTTACCTGAGAGCTTAGTCCGACGACTGGCCGGGCTTTCCCCTTCGGTGGGCGCATTAGCGCCTCTCTCCAGATTGTCCTACTGTACGGTCACTTGTGCCTGAGAGTTTCCTTGGGGGGTTGCTCCGTCGGCGCCGGCTCCAGACCGATCTCTCCCGTACAGCCTGTTGAACAACCAATTTATAGATGCTGTTTCGCAGCGATACACTGGATTGTGGGCCCCATATTGAAACAAAAGGATCATAATCTCTCTGAATTTGAAACGCGCAGCTATTCGCGCTGCAGAGTGGAATCTGGAAAGACGACAGCGACTATTAAGATCGCTTAGCAATTCGGATTGAAACGTTGCACCAAATGACCCCTCGCCGGTCGCTTCCAGGCTTCGCAGGCATTCACAATTTGTGCGCGGTCTCTTGCCGCAAATCCTCAAGGCCGAGTGACCGGCTTGAACTTTCTCCCCTCTGCACTTTGCATGCGAGTGTTTAGGCGGAAAACCCAAATGGAGCGTCAGTGCGGCGGTAGTGGTCGGGCATAATTTGTCGGCCGATTGGAGGCTCGGACCGGGAGGTGCAACCTTCGCGCTGGCAAAGTCGGCAGGTAATGCCGATTGGCGTCGGTACAATTGGCTGGGAATAATGTTGAAAATATATGAGCCGCTCGGCATGGCTCGCATCACAGACCAGCGCCACGGCCCGGTCCACCCTCGGAACTCCGAATGCCCCTCCCCCTGAGCTTACGGTTCGCGCAATCGAGAAGAACCGTTGGCCATCCGGCAGGTCCAGCCACTGGGTTACCACCGTCCGCTTCGACGAAAACACTTGGTGCAGGGTCCATAACGGACACCCGCCGCCATGCCGCGCGAAGGGAAAGTTCGCACTGTCGAGACGCTTGGAAACGTTGCCCGCGGCATCCACCCGGATGAAGAAGAATGGAATTCGCTCCTGTCCTGGCTTTTGAAGAGTCGTCAGGCGATGAGCCGTTTGCTCGAAGCTCGTTCCGAACTGCCGCGCGAGCGCCTCGACGTCGTAGCGGCGCGCTTCGACTGCCTTTGCAAATCGGGTGTATGGCATGACGACCGCGGCTGCGAAATATCCAGCAAGGGCGCGATGACCTAGCCGCCGCGCGTTTTCGGTCGTCAGGTTTCCCTCCTGCACCAACGACGCAATGTCGTCGTCGAACTCGAGATAGGCGAGTTGCTGGGCAAGCTGAAAATTCTGGCTTGCAATGTCCAAGGCGTCGTCAAGAAGCACCTCGCGCCTGTGCCGATCCAACCGGCGCACGGAGCCCGGCATGATCTCTGTTGGTATCCGCCTGACCCGTAGATGATGCCGCTGCATGAGATAGGCTGCGAGACTCCCCGACTCCGCCACAGCCGCGGCCAGTTTTTCGGCAGCAATATCGAGGCTCGGAAAGCAATTTCGTCGAGCGACCAGGAACCGGCGCACCTCAGACACCGGATCCGCGGCCTCATCCAATCCTTTGTCAAATGCGAGCTGCCTTTGGTCGGCAAGGACGAGCTGCTCCTCCTTGTAGGTGGTATAAAGACGGAGCATGGCTTCCACAAAACCCGGAAAGCTGCTGAGCACGTCGACAACCTCCAACGGAGACATGTCAATATCAGCGAAAATCGGATCCTTAATAGTCGACTGTAGTCGCGCGATGAGTTCGGGCCGGCTGTCGTCGGCCAAGGTCGACATGTCGATCTTGTAGGTCTTGGCCAGGCGAAGCAGGATTTCGGCAGTGACCGGCCGCTGGTTGCCCTCCATCAATGCGACATAGGAAGGCGACACTTCGAGATCGGATGCCATCATCGCTTGGGTGAGGCCGAGATCCTTTCGCAATCGCCTAAGGCGCGGGCCGAGGTAAACGCCGTTCTTTTCCATACATTCCTTACAGCATTACAGAAACGCTTTGTAAAGTTTCACAGCGTAACACCGAAAGGTCTCCAGCTTTCCCTCGGCGCCCGTTATTGCAGTGCGCCAAACGCAGCGGGAGAATACCATGTCGTATGCCAACTATCTTCAAGAAGCCCAGAGCCTCATCGCCAGGAAAGCCGAATGGACCGGACTGACGGCCGAGGCCGTCGCCCGCATGCGGATCCAGAACCGGTTCAAGACCGGCCTCGACATTGCGCACTACACTGCTTCCATTATGCGCCGCGATATGGCGTCCTACGACAAGGATCCGAGCCAATACACGCAGTCGCTCGGTTGCTGGCACGGCTTTATTGCCCAGCAGAAGGTCATCTCGATCAAGAAGCACTTCGGTACGACAGAGCGGCGATATCTCTATCTTTCAGGTTGGATGGTCGCAGCACTGCGCTCGCAATTCGGTCCGCTTCCCGATCAGTCCATGCATGAGAAGACAAGCGTGCCGGCGCTAGTCGAGGAACTCTACACGTTCCTGCGCCAGGCCGATGCGCGTGAACTTGGTATGCTGTTCCGTGACATCGACAAGGCGCGGGCTGAAGGTGACCAGGCGCGCGAGCAGCAGCTGTTGCAGGCAGTTGACAATTACCAGACACATGTCGTGCCCATCATCGCCGACATCGATGCGGGCTTCGGAAATGCCGAAGCAACCTACCTGCTGGCCAAAAAAATGATCGAGGCCGGCGCCTGCGCGCTGCAGATCGAGAACCAGGTCTCTGACGAAAAGCAATGCGGTCATCAGGACGGCAAGGTCACCATCCCACACGAAGAGTTCGTCGCCAAGATCCGCGCGTGCCGCTACGCGTTTCTTGAGCTTGGCATCGATGACGGCATCATCGTCGCCCGCACGGATTCACTCGGCGCCGGTCTCACCAAGCAGATCGCCTTCAGCGTCAGTGACGGCGACATCGGCGACCTCTACAACTCGTATCTCGATTGCGATGACGTCACCGGCCAGCAGCCGGCAAGCGGCGATATCTTGATTACCCGGGGCTCAAAGGTCCTGCGGCCCAAGCGTCTCCGTTCCAACCTTTTCCAGTTCCGCGACGGCACCGGTGCGGATCGTTGCGTTCTCGACTGCATCAATGCGTTAAACAATGGCGCGGATCTTTTGTGGATCGAAACCGAAAAGCCGCATGTCGAACAGATCGCCAGCATGATGGACCGCATCAAAGAGGTCATCCCAAACGCCAAGCTGGTTTATAACAATTCGCCCTCCTTCAACTGGACCCTGAATTTCCGTCAGCAGGTTTTCGATGCCTGGCAGAAGGAAGGCAAAGACGTCTCCGGCTTTGACAGGGCGAAGCTCATGAGCGAGCAGTATGATGGCAGTGATCTGGCGCACGAGGCCGACGAAAAGATCAGAACCTTCCAGCGCGACGCGTCCAAGCGCGCCGGCATCTTCCATCACCTGATCACGCTGCCGACCTATCACACCGCAGCACTTTCGACCGACAATCTGGCCAAAGAGTATTTCGGCGATCAGGGCATGCTCGGCTATGTCGCCAATGTGCAGAGGCAGGAAATCCGCCAGGGGATCGCCTGCGTTAAGCACCAGAACATGGCTGGCTCCGACATGGGCGACGATCATAAGGACTACTTCGCCGGAGAGGCAGCCCTGAAGGCAGGTGGCGCCCACAACACCATGAATCAGTTCGCCGCCTAAGTCATTTAGATCCTCAGAGCGGGGGCGCCGTAGCTCCCCTCTCCTCAATGGAGGAAACTATGCCGGAAGAAAAAGACAAGAGCCAATCAAGTCAATCTGAGCGTACTCGGGCGGTGTTTTCGCAGGAGGATTTCGAGCTCATCCGAGTCGCGATCAGCCATTACCTACAGGAAATCAAGGACAAGCCTGAAGTGTTGAAATACTCGAACCTTTATCACCGCCTGAGCCGCATTTCGTAAGATGGAATTTGCGCAACGACATTGTCCCTGTTTCGCAAAGGCGAAGTGACGGCAATGGCTGCCGAAATGCCATTTACCCAACAGATGAACTCCTTCGAAAGCCGACAAAACGCAGCTGTCGCGCCGCCAACTTGGAAGAAATTATGCATCATAAGAACGCGCTTGTAGAAGTTGACGGCCAGAGCGTCGAGTTGAAGGTTCGAGCAGGATCGGTCGGCCCGAATGTCGTCGATATTGGTTCGATCTACAGGCAGACGAAGATGTTTACCTATGATCCGGGCTTCACCTCGACGGCATCCTGCGAGTCCAAGATCACCTTTATCGACGGCGACGAAGGCGTGCTGCTGCATCGCGGGTATCCGATCGAGCAGCTCGCCGAGCATGGCGATTTCCTTGAGGTCTGCTACCTGCTTCTCTACGGTGAATTGCCGACGGCCGCGCAGAAGAAGGACTTCGACTATCGCGTCACGCACCACACCATGGTGCATGAGCAGATGAGCCGCTTCTTCACCGGCTTCCGCCGCGATGCGCATCCAATGGCCGTCATGTGCGGCTGCGTCGGCGCGCTGTCGGCCTTCTATCACGACTCGACCGACATCACCGATCCGCACCAGCGCATAGTCGCCAGCCTGCGCATGATCGCCAAGATGCCGACGCTTGCCGCCATGGCGTACAAGTATCATATCGGCCAGCCCTTCGTTTACCCAAAGAACGATCTCGACTACGCGTCGAACTTCCTGCGCATGTGCTTCGCCGTTCCCTGCGAAGAATATGTCGTTAATCCGGTGCTCTCGCGGGCCATGGACCGTATCTTCATTCTGCACGCCGACCACGAGCAGAACGCATCGACCTCGACCGTCCGCCTCGCAGGCTCGTCGGGCGCCAACCCGTTCGCCTGCATCGCGGCTGGCATCGCCTGCCTCTGGGGCCCGGCTCACGGCGGCGCCAACGAAGCAGCGCTCAACATGCTGCAGGAAATCGGCTCGGCTGACCGTATTCCGGAATATATCGCCCGCGCCAAGGACAAGAACGATCCGTTCCGCCTGATGGGCTTCGGTCACCGCGTCTACAAGAACTACGATCCGCGCGCCAAGATCATGCAGAAGACCACGCATGAAGTTCTCGGCGAACTCGGCCATAAGGACGATCCGCTTCTGCAGGTTGCCATGGAGCTGGAGCGTATCGCGCTTACCGACGAATACTTCATCGAGAAGAAGCTCTATCCGAACATCGACTTCTACTCGGGCATCACGCTGAAGGCGATGGGCTTCCCCACCACCATGTTCACCGTACTCTTCGCGCTCGCCCGCACCGTCGGCTGGATCGCGCAGTGGAACGAAATGATTGAGGATCCCGAACAGCGCATCGGCCGTCCGCGCCAATTGTACATCGGCGAGCCACACCGGGACTGCGTAAGGATGACGGAGCGCTAATCGTCAAAGTCCCTTGAACTTCAACAATGCTATTCTCTCGGGCACTCAGGCGCCGCCTGACAGAGGCTTGTGTAATCTTGAGCAGAAAAAGTCGAAATTTGGTGAATGAGTGTCATTGGCCGCCGCAAGTTGCTTTTGTAAAGAATAAATCCTCTCTCGTAGGGCAGTGGATGTGTGCGGATCGAGACGCATAAGCGAATGCACTGCTACCGAGCCACAGTTGAATGCAATTTAAGAGCAAATGCAATTGCAACACCATGAAGATTCGCAAACGGCGACAGGCGTTTTTCCCTCGGGGCGTAGGCGATGAGTTCGACTACCGCGAGTGCTGAATTGGCCGCAGCTTAACGTCAGCGAATTGAGACACTTCCGCAATAAAAACGAGGCTGACGCGTCCACATGCCTTCGCGTGGACGATCCACACGAATAAGGATCGGCTGGTACCGACCCCGATAAGGGGATGTTTCCGATTAGGGCAGCGCGGGTTCAGCTGAGCAGAATGCGATGATCCGTATTGCGCATGATCAGAGCGTAGATCAGGGTGAAGAGATGGCGGGCGGTATCTTGGTCGATGTTGACCTTGGCTGCGAGACGTCTTCTCAAAAGCTCGGCCGCTTCGTTGTGGATGCCACGCCGCCCCATATCGATCGCCTGCAGCCTTTCGAAACCAGGGCGACACATAGAATCATAGTAGCTTTCGCAAATGCGGTTATAGTCTCTGAGCAACCGCCGGAAGGGTGTCATCGACAGGTAGTGGCTTACGACATGCCTCCCGCCATCGTCAGCGATATGCAGCGCCAAGCGCCCATCTGCTGTTTCGATCCTGAGACGGTAGGGTCCACCGGCGTGGCCTATCGGGATGAAACTGTTGCTTTCAAGGAGGTCAATAACGGCGAGCGCTAGTTCACGCTCGATACGAGTATCCTTGCCGCGGATTGTGCGGTCAAACGATACGTTGCAGAGACGATACTCGGCGCCGGTCATGACACTGCCCTTCCCTCACATGGCTTCCACGCATATAGCGATGCCCATGCCGCCGCCGATGCAGAGCGTTGCAAGCCCCTTGAAAACGCCGCGGCGCTTCATTTCGAAGAGCAGCGTGTTGAGCACGCGGGCGCCGGACGCGCCGATCGGATGGCCGATGGCGATCGCTCCACCGTTGACGTTGACGATCGAGGGATCCCAGCCGACGTCCTTGTTGACCGCGCAGGCCTGGGCGGCGAAAGCCTCGTTGGCTTCGACCAGTTCGACGTCGCCGATCGCCCAGCCGGCCCTCGCCAGCGCCTTGCGCGAAGCCGGGATCGGGCCCGTACCCATGACCTGCGGATCGACGCCGGCCGTTGCCCAGGACACGATACGGGCGAGCGGCTGGATGCCGCGCTTTGAAGCCTGCGCTTCGGTCATCAGCAGGGTGGCGGCGGCGCCGTCATTGAGGCCGGAGGCGTTGCCGGCGGTGACCGTGCCTTCCTTGTCGAAGGCCGGACGCAGCTTCGTCATCTGGTCGAGCGTTGCGCCATGGCGGATATATTCGTCCTGGTCGACGGTGACGTCGCCCTTGCGGCCTTTGACGATGAAGGGAATGATCTCGTCGGCGAACCGCCCGGCCTTCTGGGCCGCTTCGGCCTTGTTCTGCGAGGCGAGCGCGAAGGTGTCCTGCTCTTCGCGGCTGAGCTGCCACTGGCGGGCGACGTTTTCGGCGGTGATGCCCATGTGATAGCCGTAGAAGGCGTCGGTCAGACCGTCCTTGATCATCGTGTCGATCATCTTGAAATCGCCCATCTTCACGCCACCACGAAGATGCGAGCAATGCGGCGCCATCGACATGGACTCCATGCCGCCGGCGACGATGATATCCGCATCACCGGTTGCAATCTGCTGCATGCCGAGCGCCACGGCACGAAGACCGGAACCGCAGAGCTCGTTCATGCCCCAGGCGGTTTTCTCCTGCGGAAGACCCGCCTTCATCGCCGCCTGACGCGCCGGGTTCTGGCCCTCGCCGGCCTGCAGGACCTGGCCGAGGATCACCTCGTCGACCTCGCCTGCCTCGACGCCTGCGCGCTCGAGCACGCCCTTGATGACGGCGGCGCCGAGCTCGTGCGCCGGTGTGTTGGCGAATGCACCGTTGAAGGATCCGACCGCGGTACGGACGGCGCTGGCGATAACGATGGATTTGGTCATAACAGCTCCTCCGCTGTTCGTTGGTGAGTTCGGCAAGGTTCGATGAGGCGCGACTCAGTTGACAATGGTGGCGGCGGTCGACTCGCGCAGTTGCCTGTCGGTAACGCCTGCGGCGAGTTCCATCAGCTTCAGACCACCTTCGACAACGTCGAGAACAGCGAGATTCGTGATGATGCGGTCCACAACCCCTTTTCCTGTTAAAGGCAGGGTGCAGTTCTTCAACACCTTGGATTCACCCGACTTGTTGGTGTGATCCATGAGCACAATCACCCGCTTGACGCCGGCGACCAGATCCATCGCCCCGCCCATACCTTTAACGAGCTTGCCGGGGATGGTCCAATTGGCGAGGTCGCCGTTTTCAGCCACTTCCATGGCGCCGAGAATCGCCATGGCGATCTTGCCGCCGCGGATCATCGCGAAGCTTTGGGCCGAGTCAAAGAAGGCAGAATGCTGCAGCGCCGTCACCGTCTGCTTGCCGGCATTGATGAGGTCAGCATCGATTTCGTCTTCGGTTGGAAATGGGCCGATGCCGAGCAAACCGTTCTCCGACTGCAGTGTCACCTGGACACCCTCGGGAATGTAGTTGGCTACCAGTGTCGGAATGCCAATTCCGAGATTGACGTAAGTTCCGTCTTGCAGTTCGCGCGCAGCCCGAGCTGCCATCTGGTTCCTATCCCAGGCCATCTCTGTCTCCTTCTGCTTTCAAGCGGCCGTACGCGTCGTGCGCTGTTCAATGCGTTTTTCGTGCTGGCCTTGAACCAGGCGATGCACATAAATCCCAGGAACGTGGATCTGATCGGGATCGAAGCTGCCGACAGGTACGATCTCCTCGACCTCGGCGACGCAAATCTTGCCGCAGGTAGCGGCCGGTGGATTGAAGTTCCGGGCTGTCTTGCGGAAGACGAGATTGCCGGTCGTGTCTGCTTTCCAGGCTTTGACGATCGACAGGTCGGCGACGATGCCGGTCTCCAGCACGTAATACTCCCCGTTGAAGCTCTTCACCTCTTTGCCCTGTGCAACCACCGTACCGACGCCGGTCTTGGTGTAGAAGCCAGCGATACCAGCGCCCCCTGCCCGCATGCGCTCGGCGAGGGTTCCCTGTGGGTTGAACTCCAGTTCCAGTTCGCCGCTCAGATACTGCCGCATGAACTCGGCGTTCTCCCCGACATAGGACGAGATCATCTTCCTGACCTGTTTTGTCTTCAAAAGCACGCCGAGGCCGAAGTCATCGACGCCGCAATTGTTCGACGCGATCGTCAGGTTCTTGGTGCCGGCCTTACGGATTGCATCGATCAGCAGCTCTGGAATGCCGCACAGCCCAAAGCCACCGGCGGCGATGAACATCCCGTCGAACAGCAAGCCTTGTAAAGCCGAGCCCGCGTCCTCATAGATCTTTCTCATGTTCTACTCCCGTGATGGTTCGGCCGTTGTGAGAGGATAAAGAATACTGGCTCTGACAGGCGAGAGATAACTGCGGCTTAACCTGCAGCGGCAGCGCAACAATCATCGTTGTGAATGGGAACGACGGTAAGGCTTACGCCTGCCATCGCGGCTTTCGGCGATCAAAGAAGGCGGCTATTCCCTCTGCGGCATCGGTTGTTTCCCACACATTTGCTAGCAGCGAAATCGTCTGATCGATCACAGCATCGTCGATTATCGGGCCAAGTCGGCGCGCCAACCCCTTGGCGGCCGCGACGGCTTGAGGTGATGCTGCGCGATAGGGGCGAACCTCAGCCTCGATCGCCTCATCAAGGCCACTGGACGGCACGACTTTCGAAATCAATCCGAGATCGCGAGCCTCGTTGGCATCAAATAATTTTCCCGACATGAAAACCCGGCGTGCATACCCCTCTCCCATTCGTGACAGCACATAAGGAGAAATCGTAGCAGGAACCAAGCCAAGCTTGACCTCGCTGAAGCTGAACCTTGCTGTGTCAACAGCGACGGCGACGTCGCAAACACTTATCAAGCCGAGACCACCGCCGAAAGCCTGGCCATTGATGCGGCCTATGAGCGGCTTGGGTAATTCATTGAGCGCGCGAAGAGCCATTGCCAGCTTCCTCGCTTCCGCAATTCGCTCGGGACGCGCCGTTGCGGCTTGAGCCCGCATCCAGCTGAGATCTCCACCAGCACAGAAACTGTCGCCTTCGCCGGTCAACACCACAGTTCGTACTGTGTCATCGCCAGCAAGGAGTTCAGCAGCGGCTGCGATTTCGACGATCATCTGCCCGGACATTGCGTTGTGCTTTTCCGGCCGCGCCAACGTTAACGTGGCAAGTGCAGATTCATCCGTCGTAACGCGGATTGTTTCGAAGTTCATGATCATTCCCTTCTCAGGCTTACCGCAAATCCGGCCGCGTCGCCCAAGTGTTTCAAATTCAGACCCGTCTCATATCCCCGGGTGGCGAGCAGAGTGGCAACCGCGAGAGTGTCGACGTTGCCCTTTGCCCCCGGGGCATAGGGGCAACCACCAAGACCACCGACCGCGGCATCGAAGGTACGCAGACCTCTTTCCAAACTCACCAAGATGTTGTCGAGAGCCTGTGCTCTCGTGTCGTGGTAATGTCCCGCAAGGCGTTCGGACGGCACCTCTTTCAGCACCGCATCCAGCATCGCTGCGATGGTTGTCGGCGTACCATGGCCAATGGTGTCGCCTAGCGAAATCTCATAACAACCCATCTTGAGGAGTTCGGTCGCAATCTTCGCGACAGCCACCGGCGATATCGACCCTTCGTAAGGACAGTCGGTAACGCACGAGACATAGCCTCGAACCGGGATCCCATCGGCAGAAGCCGCGGCCAGCACTGGTTGAAAACGTTCTAGGCTTTCAGCGATCGAACAGTTGATATTCCGACGGCTGAAGGTTTCCGAGGCCGACGCGAAGACGGCAACCTCGCTAACCACTGCTGCCCGGGCCGCCTCGTAGCCCTTGAGGTTCGGGACCAGTGCCGTATATGCGACGCCGGCCTTGCGGTAGATGCCTGCCATCACGTCGGCTGCATCGGCCATCTGCGGCACCCATTTCGGCGACACGAAGGAGGTTGCCTCAATTTTTCGGAGGCCGCACTCTGACAACATGTCAACGAGTCGAACCTTTTCAGACAGCGGCACCAGGCGCTTCTCGTTCTGAAGACCATCGCGTGGTGCCATCTCGAATATTCGAACGAACTCTGGCATCCGGATCAGGCCTCCGATCCGGAGCACGGATACGTGTCGCTGCCAAGACTATGATCTATCGCCATTACGTTCACGTCGCTGACTTCCTCCCAGAAGGGCGCGAGGTGGGCGAACCCGCGTTCGTGGCCTCGATGACAGCCAATGCCCATTTCATGCACCGCTTCGCCGCCGGATTCGACTATGCCCTGGAGATTCGACCTGACGGTCGAAAGCCAACCGCGATTAGAGGCTTCCCGCGCTGATGCTACGACCGCCGCCGTCCTAAACTGATAGGCGCAGGTGCCGGAAACGCCGTCGGGATTGCCAACACGGCGCCTAAAAGACTGATATATACAGCCGGTGGACACGGGCTGGACCTTTCTCTCAGTAAACTTGCCTTAGAAAGAGGCGGCCGACAGAAAGGCCGCCGCCAACTCATCTCTTGTCGGGGGGGGGTAACTCCCCCGCGAGGTCGGCTTATTTCCCGACGAGCCGAACGTCGACGGGATAGATCCCGCTTTCATTCGCTATGATGGGGTTGATGTCGAGTTCTGACAGGTTTTTCATGTTCATTACGGCGTGAGACACCTTGGAAAGGAAGTCAGCCAGCAACCGCTTGTCTACTTTTTGATAGTTCCTGAACCCATCGAGAATCTTCGCGACACGCGTCTCCTCGATCATCTCCAAGGCATCGTCTGGAGAAAATGGTGCCGCGCGGAAACTAACGTCAGCCGCTGCCTCGACGAGCACACCCCCAGAGCCGAACAGGATGACCGGGCCAAAGACTGGATCGTTTGTCGCCCCTGCGAACAACTCTGCACCGCCATTCACCATCGGCGTGACAATAAAGCCAAAGTTCGTTACCGGGGGAGAGTGGGTCGCCATAGCATCCGCGATTCCGTTTGCGGCACGCTGCGCAAGTTCTCCAGTGATATTGAGGCGCACGCCGCCGACGTCTGATTTGTGGACGACAGCCGCCGAGTCGACCTTCACTGCGCAAGGCGTAGCGAACTGGGAAACCACCGATTCCACGGACGCGGCGTCGCCAGCGGCTCGCCAAACACCAGTATCCACGCCCAGCTTTTGCAACATCTGGCGGGCGCTCGTTTCAGCGGAAAGCCCGCTGGGAACTGCAACTTGCGAAACCTCAGGAACCAAGGTGCTCTTGCGGCTAGCCTGTTCAGAAAGCCAGTTCGCTCTTTCAAACAACGCCTTGGAACCCGTTACAGCCCAATCTAGCGAGTTGAACACCTGCATCCCACCTCTACGCAGGATGTCGTGGTTCTCTGGCTTAGAATTGGCATAGCAGCTATGAAACACGAGTGGGAGCCCGGTGGCCTTTTGCAACGTCACGATCCGGTCGGCGGCCAGATTCTCTGCTTCCCGAAGGGACTCTTCAAATCTGAGATAGTATGCTCCATACATTCCGGTCGTTAGGATGAGTCCCACCTCAGGGTCCGAGGCCAGAATTTCGATGCATTCCGGAAAGACATCTGGATGAGCATCTATGGCGCTATAGACGTCGATCGGGTTTGCGACGCTCGCCTCTTCACCCAACACTTTTCTCAACTTCGTCTTTGTGTCCTCTGAAAGAACGGCAAGGGGAACTCCTGCCCGAGAGAGCGCGTCAACAGCGAGCGTCGCATGTCCGCCTCCGTCAGCCAGTACCGCAATACCTTTTTGCGATTTGGGGAGAGGCGTGGTTGCAAGCAGCGAGGCAATCGGCAGCAACTCGTCCGAACGGTCGACTAGCAAGACGCCCATCTGAGGCAATACCCGCAGAGCGATGTCGTCGGCGCCGGCAATGGAACCCGTGTGCGAAAGCGCCGCCTTCCCGCCTTCGTCAGACCGTACACCGCGGAGCATCACGATTGGGCATCGCTGACTAACTCGCGCCGCCGCCTCAAGGAAGCGCCGCCCGTCAAGAAAACCTTCGTTGTAAATCGCGACCGCACCGGTGCTCGTGCGCCTGCCCAACTCTTCCACCAGTTCGTCATATCCGAGATCAGCCTGGTTGCCTAATCCTGCGATGACGTCGAATCCCGGGCCATTGATCGAGCGGCTGTCCTCGAGGACTGTCAGAATCATGTTGCCGCTCTGGGTGAGGACGCTCACAGGCCCTTTTGGCGGCAGTTCCGGCAGACCAATGAGATCCGCTTGCACGGTGCAATTCAGCATTCCTGACGTATTAGGTCCGATAATTCTAACGCCGCTCTCCGCCAAGGCATCGCGCAATCTTTTTTCGGTGGCCGCCGCCTTATCTCCCCGCTCGCCGAACCCGTGTGCCACAACCACCGCGCCCGCGATGCCCTTTTCACCGCACTCGAGAAGAATATCTGGTACTTCCTCCGCGGGTCGGACGATCACCGCGATGTCTACGCCATCGGGCAGCTCATCGATGCTTTTGAAAGCCGGCAAATCCAGGATCGAACCTCCCTTCGGGTTGACCGGGAGAATTGGGTACTGATAACCCGCTTTTTGAAGAGCCTTGATGATCTGGTACCCGCGCTTGGAAGGGCTCGCGGATGCGCCGATGACTGCGACCGAATGCGGCTCAAGTATGCGACTCACCGCTGTTGCCCGAGTGGTCAGTTCGCGCTGGTTGTCGATAATGTGGCACCCTTGCGTGTCTTGCTTTGTAACGACTTCGTTCATGGATAATTCCTTTTGAGAGGCTGTTTCTTACAGCTTCTTTCAAAGACTGTTGCGCGTCCAACATTTCTTTGGCATCGATTAATCGCAAATGTGCAATAATCCGACGCAAGCCGCTTGGCGCGGCTATGCGACTAACCCCGCGGTGGATCACGTGAGGTGAATTGAACGCGCAAGCGATTGGGCTATGGACTTCGTCGCACGAACAGCCGATGGCTGATCGACAGCGGAGAGATCTTGTTATGGGCGAGAAAACTGGCGGGCCAAACAATTCCGCCATTCGATTAAGGGTAAGCGTTGCACCAAGGCACCTTGCAATAGGCCGATGAACATGGAGCTTTCGCGCCATGACATTGGAACATGCAGAGGGCGATGTGGTCGCCGAGATCAGCGGCGCCGCGGCGGCTGAAGATGGTGCAGCGATGCCCGGCCGCGTACGGCAACGGAGGCTGTGGAGTTGCGCGGAGAAGCGCGCGTTGGTCGACCTTGCGAGCGCGGCGGGGTCGTCGGTGACCGAGGTCGCGCAAGCGTTCGGCGTAGCTCCGTCACAGCTCTATGCGTGGCGCAAGCAGATGGCCGGCGGCGAGCTCGATGCCGATCAGGCGGTGGCGACCTTCGCCCACATCGACGTGAGCGATCTGCCCGAGGTCGACCGGCCCGCCGTCGATTGCCCGGACCCGGCCGGCAGGATCGTGGTGGCCTTCCCGAACGGCGCGCGATTGCGGATCGACGGGATCGTCGATCCGACAGCCCTGCGCATCGTCCTGGGGGAGTTGAGCAGGTGATCACGGTGGTGCCGACCGACCGGATTTACCTGTGCTGTGGCGCGACCGACATGCGCCGCGGGATCAATAGCCTGGCGCGGATGGTGCAGCAGGTGCTCGCGCTCGACCCGCACAGTGGCGCGATCTTCTGCTTCCGTGGACGCAAGGGTCATATCATAAAAATTTTGGCGCATGACGACCAGGGGTTCTGCATGTTCACAAAGCGGCTTACCGATGGCTGTTTTGCCTGGCCCGCCACGAAGGATCAGGTCGCCGTGTCGCTCACCAAGGCGCAGCTTTCGCTGCTTCTGGAAGGGATCGATTGGTGCCGGCCGAGCAAGACTTATCGGCCGCGTCTGGCTGGCTGATTTTGCTCGTTTGTTATTGATTTTGTGTCGATTCTGCTTCCGTAACGGAGCTCTTTCGGGTATGTAGTTTGGGTGTCGGAACAAGCTCCCTCAACCGCTGATTTCCTCGCCCGGATCGC
>NZ_JAVIIY010000036.1:0-19041 GCF_033977345.1 Mesorhizobium dulcispinae | reverse complement strand
TCAAGACCGCGGTAGATGTCTGATGACGGAGACCTCGCAGACGAGGGGAGGGAGGGCAAATCAACCAGAGGGTTAAGACCGCGGTAGATGTCTGACGACGGAGACCTCGCAGACGAGGGCGTGGAGGGCAAATCAACCAGAGGGTCAAGACCGCGGTAGATGTCTGAGGACGGAGACCTCGCAGACGAGGGCGTGGAGGACTGCATCTGCGTGGTGAGCCAATCCCAAGCCCCCTCGAACGGAGTATGCGGAGCTGAGGAAAACTCTTGAAACGAGCTGGCCTGCTGGGCGCCTTCCCCGGCGAACGAACCCGCCTCCTCAGGATCCCGCAACCCGAGCGCTCTGTTCGCCTCAACGACTTGTAGGTATTGCCGAAGGTCGTTGAGACGCAGCTTGGCATGCTTAGTGGCTTGTTCGAAGCCCTTGACATCTCGCATCAACTCACTTTGTTGCTGCTGACCCCCCTTGAGTCGGCTCACTATGCTCCCCTTCTTCTCCCTTTGGAGCCAATCACTAAACCTGCGTTGCACGCTAGCCGCATGGAAAATAGGGGCCTTCTGTTTCGCAGTCGGCTCGGGTCCAAGGTTGCTCAATCTTTCTTGGGTCACAAGGTCGATAAGTTCGGCGTCGTCGGGATAAGCATCCAGGAGGCGCCGCCCCATGATACGCGGGCCGGGCCCGATCTGTTCGATGCCGCACCCTTCCGACATAAGCCTCCGGAGATGATTCAGCGTCGACTGAAGACGGTTCTCAGGGTCGTTACCCTGGGCTTTATACAGGTCTAAATCGTCCGCCAGCGATTCATCTCGAAACCGAGAAGCCAACGGCTCCTTGTCGTTCTCATGGAGCCAGTTGGCGAATTTTTTTGCATGTATCAGGCTGCTGTCAATCGTGTTTTTGGGAACCCCGGCTTGCATGGCTGCCGTTTTGAACCTCTTCATGAGCGCAGCATCTTCGGCAGGAGGGGCAGCCAAGCGCTGTCGGCGGTGGGGGTTGAAATTTGGGGGGCGTTCCTCGACGTTCGCGGCATGGAACTCCTGAAGCACTGTCAATGCCGCATGGATATCTCTTGTGCCAGAGCGTGTCGCAAGTCGATTCAGATCCTCGGGGCGGTCAAGCAAGCTGGACAGCGTTAAGTTCGTGGGCCGTAGCCAGGTGCGGAATTTATGCAGACTGGTCTCCCACCCACTAACGGTCTTTCTCGCACGGCCGGCGGATTGGGCCGCCTCGCTGAACCCCGCAATAAGCCTCTCGTCATCTGTGAGCTCAGCTGGTGGCAGATTGGTTTGTCGTATATTTTCCAATGCCTCTATGATTTGATCTTTGGTTTTCTTGCTGCCGGTAGAGTCAAATTGCTGCGCATACTCCCGTGCATCGTTGTCCAACTCATGGTCGTTCAACCGGTCGGCAATTGGGTCCCTCTCGCGCTGGTTAAGCCATGCACTGAACTGGTGCAAATGAGATGCATTCCTCTGGGCAGTCTGCACGAATGTGCTGCCGAGAGACGCCCTCAAAAACCTGGAAACAAGGATTTTGTCCGCCTCAAAGGGCTCGGTCGGGAGCCGTCGCTTCGCGTAATATATGCGAAGCTCTGAATGAACTACATCCGACGCCGACATTCCGGACGAGTCCTCGCGACAACTCCCCGAAAAGGCTTTGACGACACCCGACTTCACACGTGACCATAGGTGCCGGCCTTTGCCGTCCTTCGTCCGCACAGCAGGAGGCGCTCCCAAGGGCCCGGTGTAGCACGTGCTGCTGAACCCGCCATTTCGTGGCTTGGACTGCGGAGGCATCCACATTGAATCGTCTATGTCAGCGCGCTGGGGGGTTCCATGCGGCTTGGCAGGGCGAGTGTCAGGCATACTAGCTTCAGGGTAAGTAGCATCACTGGGGCGCGCACCAGCGGAACTGAGCTGCAACTCGCTCAGTTGCTGTTCAAAATGTGCTTGATCCGCGGGCATGCCTCCCGATTGTTGCCTCGCCCGCTGCTGTTCCTGCAGAGCAGCGTAGTCGCGCATCCAGGCGTCCGTATCAAACCATCCGTTGTGGGGCTCCAAATCACTCTCCCTAGATGAGACAAATCATAGCTGGACCCAAGCTAAGCTCGGATGCGGAATTTGCATTTCGACCGAACCTAACGGCCGCTTCGAAGGCTTTGCGTTGTTCAACGTCCGGTGTATCTCTCATTTAGCTGTCAAAAGGCTGACGAGCACCTTTGTACGTGCCGGTAATTTCACAGATATTGAAGTGCGCAGCCTGTGGGTGGCAATGACGAGGCTACTGGTTTGCCGGTCTGATGTTTGATGTTCAAACTGGTTGCGAACTCGGATGGCTGAGCGGGAATGAACAGGCAGATATGATCTCCTCGAACGCCACTGACAGACTGCTTCGACGTCACCGTGTCTATTGAGCTCTCGCCGCCTGCGTCCCATCGAGCGATCAGGCCTTTGCGGCTCGTTTTGTGGTCACGACACGCGCCCTGTTGCCCAGGACAGTGTCGACACGAGGGTACCGACAGGAATCGAATTTTTTGCAGCTGGCGAACAACGCCTGCATGGTTGCCCGGTCGTCGGTCTGCAGCCGATATGGCAGGCGCGCAATTCCCATCGTTCGGCCTCTTCGGCCACGGAGCGGCCGCAGGGCTGACGATGACGCAGATTGCTCACAAATTTCCAGTTCTCTCAGGCTGTAGCCCGCGCCCGCTGCCGCAGTAGTTCCAGTGGTCTTCGCTTTTAGCAACTTCAGCATTTTGGCTGAGCGCAGGTCAGGTTTATGTAAGGTAAGGACGGCTATGTGCGATGGCCAAAGCTTTGTCATTGTCTCAGGAAAGCAACATTTTGCGAAAGATCGATGTCTGTCGGGTGGTACGGGGGACATCGTCGCCTTTGGCGCATGGCTCGATGACCGCGGTTCCCGTTATTTCCATGCCGCCGACGTGCGCGCGACATCTCCTGCCGCGACTGCTGCGCGTGCTCCGGATTAAGGCAAACTTTGGGAATAGCCGCCGGTGCCGTGCAAGCGATCGCGTCAGGGCGATCCACAAGACCTCGAACGGGACCGATGGGGTCTCACGCATGCTGAGTTGACCAATGGGGTGAGTACTTCGGTCGCATGCGCTTCGAGCGGCTGATGAGGGCATGGCCAGCGTCAGACTTTTCAGAACCCCCGTTTCGTGAAGACCATCTTCGCCTGGGCGCCCGGTCCATCGCACTTCTCGACCCACGGATGAGCGAATCAGCCTCGACACTATAGGCGGCGCATTGCCCGCATTGGAGATTGGATATATGACGGGCATTGGACGAACTGGAAGATCGCATATTGGAGGTGCTGACTCCGGCAGCACGCGGGGATCGAGCGGTCCGTGCCCGCAATCAGGCCGCGCCCCTGAAGAAGGCAGTCAATCGTTCAATTCCGTCGTGGAGCGGATGCACTCTGGGCCTCAAAACCAAGGGACGTCCTCCGCTCCCATTGCGCCCCAAGCCGATAATTCTGCTGGCGGCCGCCCTGCCGGTCCCTCGCTTGGCTCACACCGACTTTTGGCTGCTGCTCTAGGTCAAATCAGTGGGCGGCGTCGTCGTTTCCCCTCGGTGCCGGAGGGCGAGGGGCCAACCCGAGAAGAAGGCTTCTTGCATCCTGATGACGAACCCTGGCGCGGCGATCGATCAGCCGGACCTTCATATACAGCCGCGCGCCCACCGCGTAAGCAAAGCGTGAGCGAACCGGCTGCCAGGCCGGGAGAACGACCGATCGACAATAAAGCCGGGCGGGACGGTCACGGCGGAATCTCGCTACGGAACGGACCAACGCGGCAGCCCGGTGGCGAACCCTGGCGCAGCCATCAAGCGGCCGGAAGCTCGCGCATCGACGCGTTGCCGCCACATCGACAAAGCGTACCCGATCTGGGCGCCAGATCAGGCGAGCGACCTATCGACCATGTAGCTAGGCGGGATGGCCGCACTGCAAACTCGCAAGAACTGCTTAATGGCGCCCTACACGACATCGGTTTCGCTGGTGACATCCGCAAATTCTCAATGGCTGTGGTGCGCTATCGCAGAGATCTGAAGATGCCGGAACTTGCAACATTCCTGCAACAGGCCGCTGCCCAGTTCACATCTCGATTTGTCACCAACTGGCAGCACGATATCCGCGTCCGGCAAACATGGGGATATGCCACAGTTTGCAATGCAGTGAGCCGCGAGGAAGGCCCGGCAGGCATGGAAGCTTGCCGGGCCATGGCAGCTCAGGTGTCTAGGTTTGCCCACGAACTCATTGATGTCGAGCCCAAAGCGCTTGCGCTCTTGGCGTTATCGTTCAGCCGATATCCACGGGTGCCGGCTTGCCAAAATGGGATGGGCAGCATTGCTGAATTTTGTTGCGAGCAAAGCGGAGTGCTTCGGGAACTCGACAGTCAAAGCCTGGCCCTGTTGGTGAACGGGTTCAGCAAATGGCCGGAACAGGAAAACTCACGCCTTGCCTCGGTCGCAGTCTCCGGTGAGGTCCGTCGCCGCGCCGAACGGACAAACGGCCTCGCCGGTTTTGAGCCACAGCATTTGGCGAATCTGGTGAACGGTTTCAGCAAATGGCCGCAAGAGACGGGGTGTGGCGCGGCCACGGTCGCCATCGCCAGCGAGGTGGGCCGTCGCGCTGGCCAAGCCAACTGGCTCTGTGATTTTCATCCGCAGGAATTGGCCAATTTGGTGAACGGTTTCAGCAAATGGCCGGAAGCTGCAGGCTGCGGTGACGGCACAGGCGCGATCGCTGGTGAGGTGCTTCGCCGCGGCGGCAGCCGGCTCTCTGCTCTTGATTCGCAGAACTTGGCGAACTTGGTGAACGGTTTCAGCAAATGGCCGGAGAGGACAGGCTGTGGCGCGGCCACGGCGGTGATTGCCAAAGAGATTCTTCGCCGCGGCGCCGATGCGTTATCTGATTTTACTCCGCAGGGTCTGGCAAATCTGGTGAACGGCTTCAGCAAGTGGTCTGACACAGGGGGGTGTGGTGCGGCCACCCTCGCGATCGCGGGTGAGATTCGTCGCCGCGCCAGTGGAGCGGATCGGCTCGCCAATTTCACTCACCAGCACCTGGCAAACTTGGTAAACGCCTTTAGCAAGTGGCCTGGACAAGAGAGTTCACGCCTTGCCACTGTCGCGATCGCCGGTGAAGTCCGTCGCCTTGCCAACCGGCTCTCGGGTTTTGATTCGCGGGACTTGGCGAACCTGGTAAACGGCTTCAGCAAGTGGCCTGCCGAGTTGGCGTGTGCCGAAGCCACGGTCGCGATCGCCTGTGAGATTCGTCGCCGCGCCGATAGGCTGTCCGATTTTACTCCGCAGGCACTAGCGAATCTGGTGAACGGCTTCAGCAAACGGCCGGACCAAGTGAGCTGTAGTAGCGCCACGGTCGCGATCGCTGGTGAGCTGGTTCGCCGCGGCCCCGGCCGACTTTCCAGTTTTGCCCACCAGCATCTGGCAAACCTGGTGAACGGGTTCAGCAAGTGGCCCGATCAGGCGAACTGCCGCGAGGCCGCGCTCGCGATCGCTGGTGAGGTTCTTTGCCGCCGCGCCCGCCGGCTCCCTGGTTTTGATTCGCGCGAGCTGGCGAACCTTGCGCTCGGTTTCAGCAAATGGCCCGATGAAGCAGTCTGTGGTGACGTCACGGTCGCGATCGCTGGTGAGATGCTTCATCGCGGGGACCGTGCCGATGAGCTATCTGCTTTCAGCCCGCAGGATCTGGCACACTTGGCGAACGGTTTCAGCAAATGGCCAAAGCAGGCGGGTTGTGCTGCGGCCACCGTCGCTCTAGCCGGCGAGGTTCGCCGCCGCGCCGACGCGCTGTCCGTCTTTGATCCGCAGGATCTGGCCAACCTGGTAGGTTGCTTCAGCAAATGGCCGGAACAAGTGGAGTGTCGCCGCGCTACCGTCGCGATCGGTTGCGAGATCCGGCGCCGCGCTGACCACGCTGGCCAGCTATCTTATTGTACCCCGCAGTCTCTGGCGAACCTGGTGAACGGCTTCAGCAAGTGGCCGGATGAGACGGGCTGTTGCCAGGCCACCCTTGCGATTGCCGGTGAGGTTCGCCGCCGCGGCGCCCACCTGACCGATTTTACTGCGCAGGAGCAGGCGAACCTGGTGAATGGCTTCAGCAAGTGGCCGGTAGAGGCGGGCTGTCGCGAGGCTACCGTCGCGATCGCCGGCGATGTGCTTCGCCGTGCCGATCGCGCCGAGCAGCTATCTGCTTTCAATCCGCAGGATCTGGCAAATCTGGTTAACGGTTTCAGCAAGTGGACTGACGAGACGGGGTGCGGGGACGCCTCGGTCGCAATTGCTGCTGAAGTTCGTTGTCGCGCCGACCGCACCGGGGGGCTGTCCGATTTCTCCTCGCAGCAACTTGCCATTGTCCTGCATGGCTTCAGCAAATGGCCCGAACAACCGGTATGCCACGGGGCGATCATGGATATCGCGCGCGGGTTCGGCGCGGCGGGTCCAAGATTTAGCACCTTCACTACCGTCGCGCTCGGCACCATCGCCAATATCTTGGGGCGCGGCGTCGTGCGGGGACAGGACGCCGGAGAAATTGCAGACACCGCTCTGCTGAGGGATCGGCTGCATCAGCTGGCCCATCATCTTCATTACGCCAGCGATCGCCTGGAGCAGGCCGACGCGCTAAGCATCGTGCATATCTTCAAGGCGCTGGCGAAGGCGCAGTTGCATGACGATTTGGGTCTACTGGCACGGACAGGCTTGGATCGACTCGAGGCATTGCGTCGGACCTCTGGCTTTGCCCCCGAGAACCTCGAGACCATGGGCAATCTCTGCGCCGCTCTGGTGCCGTTAGCGCGCAGCTCCCAAAGGGCGTTGCGCTGGCACCGCAGGCAGACTTTGAACCTGCTGAACGACATTCAACCAGTCATGGAGCACAAGATCAAGGCGCAACTCAAGGCAAGCGAGGCCGAGCGGATCGCTGGACCGAATTCGAGCCGCTGTCCCGCCTTGTCGATTTATCAAGTGCTCAAGGCCCGTGCTGTCCTTGAGGGGCTTTACAAGAGGCCCTACGTCGATGCCGAAAGTTCCACTTTGAAGCGGCGTCGGGATGAGCTGCATCGCGGAACCAGGGAGATCCTGGCCAGCACGCGCGGCCTCATCGAAGGCGACCTTTCCAACATGAGCTGGAACCTGATCGCGCAGATCGAGGCAGAGGGGCCGGTCGAGGCGCTGGACGAGTTCATGGCCCAGAACGCGGCACTGATCCAGGCCCGACATCCAGCCGCCGTCTTCGATGTCCATAAGGTATTGCGCGCTATGGACCACGAGCCGAGACCGCCGGAGGGTGATGCGGGGCTGATGCAGTTGCCGGTGGTGGACATGCAGGGGCGGCGATTGCCGACGGAGCCCGAGACGCGCTATTCCATTTTCCATCGCCTGACCTCAGGGGCGGTGAAGGTGGTCGCGGTACAACTGCCGGGAAAGCCGAGCGCCTTCATGCTGGGGCGGACATTGAGTGTCGAGGGTGTGCCATACCGGATGGATCTATTCGGCGGCAGCAAGTCAAAACCGCCGAAAAAGACCCTTGCCCAGATCGCCGCCCGCGCTCCAGGCGAAACGGGGGCTCAGGCGCTCGGGGGGAAGCTGCTGGCAATTCCATATGCCGAAACCGCACCGGGTACGGCGTTCGAGCAGCTGTCGCGACACTGGGCGCCATTCAAAGAAGCCTATTATTACACGCAGCGCCGAGGCTTTGCCGCGCCCCCGGCGATCAAAGGTCTAGGGCCCCACGACTACGCACTCGAAGGAGCCTTCAAACTGTCGCTGCTGCCGGACCGTCTGACGGGCGAAGCGCATCCCTTCAGGCTGACCGGGCCGGAAGGCCCGATCGCCTTGCGACCGCATGACGGTTGCGGCTTCATAAAGGCTTCGTTGGCCGAGCGTATGCCGGCTGTTCGTCGGGCCGTTCAAGGCCAAGGTCTCGATCGGGTGGCCGCTTTTGCTGAGGCAAGGAGATCGTCCGTTCCTGCCTCGGCGCTGCAACATTATCCGCGCAGCGAGCTGGTGGCGGATGAGACGCGCGAGAAGGCCAAGACCTGGCTCGACAGCAGAGAAGGACAAGAGCTGGGGGCCGAGGATCTGTTTCGCACCGTGACGGCCGGACACATCGACGCTCCCGGCGCGGTCGCCGTACCGTCCAGTGATGATTGCGTCCATGTGCCCACGCTCAAGAGCGAGACCTTGACGGGGAGGGGTGGCGTGCTGATCGGGCGAGCCCCCTATGACAAGGCCAACCTGCGGCCATTTGGCGCCAGGCAAGTCAGGTCGGCAGGTGACGGGGATGCGACTGCGGCCTTCCTGGATGGCTGCGTAGCCATTCAATACAGTTTCAATGTCGCCGAGAAGAAGGGGAAAGAACTGGCGGGCGACGATCCGATGTTTTTTGCCAAAGGCATTCTGATCGTCGTGCCAGACAAGATGTGGCCGGCCGACTACGCGGAGCGTGGGCTGGTGCTGTCCGCCGAAGACGTCAAATCGCATTCGAGCTGGACACACGGCAAGGATCGAGCCAAGGTGGACACGCCGGTCGACAGCATAGGCATCCTCCAGGCGACGGAGGTGTTTGCTCCGGGCTCTTTGGTTGCTATCCCGACCAGTGAACAGAAGAAGCTTGACGGCGACTTCGACGGGGACGCGGTCATCATCATCGGCGACCGACCGCAGCTTTATGAGCATGTGCGGCAGTTCGATGAGAAGGAGCAAGCGCGCGGCGTTCGCTCACTCAAGCCGGCGAAGTCGCATACCCCGGCGCTTAAGGACGATAGCTACCAATTCAGTCGTGCCCGCCAGATCCTTGCCACCACGCAGGACGTCCTGGAAACCTATAGCTGCCTGCAGCGAAACTTTCTGGCGCAGTCCGACGAGGCGCGACGCTGGTTTGCCGAGCGTGCTGTCTTCGGCACCTACGAAGGCATTCACCACGAGCTTAGGCGGGACATCGCTAACCTGTTGAACGCGGAAGAGGTGCGAGGCCAGGATATCCAGGACACGCTCGCCAGGGCGAGGCAGGAGATCGAGGTCGCCCGGCATCCGGTCGCGCGCGAGATGGCCGCGTTGCTCGTGACCGAGCTCGCGGCATGGGCGGCGAAGGCGGATCAGCAAAACTTGTCCGCAACCGTCGAGACCGTGGACGATTTAAGCCCGTCGGTGAGCCCAGCGCTTGCAAACCTCTTCCAGGAATTGGCGGAGAGCTATCCGGCAACGTCCCAGCCTCGCGACCGCGTCCAGCTTTTGCTCGACCACACTCAAGCCCGGATCGATCCTTCCCCGGATGGCTACAATCCGGACGACCTCGTCGAAAGCACAAGCAACCTGCTGAGCCTCGGCATTAAGGTCGGGACGGATGCCTATAAATCCGACACCGGCACCCGCCGGTTTCTGAAAAAAAGCCATGAGCTGCAGCGGCTCCTATGCCAGACGCCGGGCTTGCAGCCCGTGCCCTACGTCAAGAGCATGGCGGCGACACTCAGCCAGGGCAGGTTCGAAGTCGATGCGACCTTGGAGGAACTGAAGGACAATCCCACGCTGGCGGCTTGCGTCATGGAGGCCTCGATCAAATTCGCCGCACAGAACGGCCTGTTGCCCGAACGCTCCGGCCGCCGCCCTGCCGCCGTGGATTCCGATGTGACGGTAACGCTGAGCCGCCAGGAAGCATCGGAGCAGGCCAAAATCGAGGCGACGCGCGCGAGAGTTGAAGAGGAGGCAATCACCGCAGCGGCAATCTGGGTTGCCGAGAGCCTCAGGCAGGCCGGCATCCCGGTGAACATGCCTCATTTCGATCGCCGGGTGCGATCGGAAGGCTCGATGGCTGAACAGCTCACCGGATTGAACGCCCCCTCTGGCAGCGCGCCGCAGCTGATAAGCAACGCTGTCCGCCACATCTTCGAACTCCCCGACCAGGATTTTACCCGTGGCTTTAAGAAAGCCATCCTGGCCTTCGACGAGCGCGGCTACGCCGAACGCCACACAACCAACTGGTTCAGGATGCGCAATCCGACTTTCAGCGGCATCCAGAGCGTGCTCGCCACACCGCATGGTTATCGCTTCCAGGTTGAGTTCCATACGCCGGCCAGCTACCAAGCCAAGCTCGCCAATCATCACACATACAAGCAGCTGGACCAGCTGCGGCGGGCGGGTGGGGACGCTCCTGCGGAGCAACTCATGCAGCGCGTCATGGAAAACTGCCAGGGCGTTCCAGTCCCCGATGGCGCTCTGGCCGTGCTTCAGTGGGAAGCCGAAGGCGAACGCGGTGCAGGCGCCACTGCGGCCCTGAAATTGCGACCTGTCGGGCAACCAAGCATGCCGCAAACCGTCGGGTCATCACAGGCGAAGGAAGTCGTCGCGGCGCTCGGCAGTCGGCCGGTCGTGCTCGTTGGCATGCCGGGCGCCGGCAAATCCAGCATCGGCCCAGCTCTCGCGAAGCGACTGCAGCTCCACTTCCACGACACGGACAAAATAATCGAAAAGCAGACCCACAAATCGATCTCGCAAATCTTCGAAGAGCAGGGCGAGGCCTACTTCAGGGAGATGGAGGCGAAACTGATCGCCCGTCTGCTGGAGGAAGCGCCCGCGGTGATCGCCACCGGCGGCGGCGCGTTGATGCATGAGCAGAGCCGCCGTCTCATCGGCGACAAGGCGGTCTCGATCTGGCTCGATACCAAGCTGGAGGTTATCAACAAGCGCCTCAAAAGGGATACCAGCCGCCCGCTGCTGCGAGGCCCTGACCCGGAGCAAAAGATCGCCCAACTGATCGATGAGCGCAGACCATTCTACCAACAAGCCGATCTCACCTTCATCCCGCCTCACCAACAAGACAAAAAGAACGCGGATCCATGCCTCAGCGCGCTACACGCCCATCTGTGCCCAACGCGGCCGCCACTCAGCAATTCGCCAATATTGTTGCGTCACCAGGATAAACCGTAGACAAGCACAGGAACTGAAGGGAGCGTGTGAATGAGCCCTCGGTATCGTTTCAAGTCGCAGGGCAGTGAAAACACCGATACGAGAGAGTAATAACCACCGAAGCGGAGTCAGGGGGGCCATCGTCGATGGCCTCATCGCGCGTCCGGATTTGTTGCCCCCCCCCCAAACGCCACCGCAGCCGCCAAGCGCTCGCTGGCAAAAGCACTCGCTGACTTGCGTCTGAAAAAATAAAGCACCGTTCCGCACCCGCGCTATATACCTACGGACCGCCAGTTTAGCGGCGATCGTGAACGGGTCTATAACGATGGCGCGGGGAGCCCCCTACCATCTGAATTCATCCATCGGCAGAGTTCGCATACTACGAACGCTTCACATCGAACTGCTTCAATTGCGGCACCGAGCATGACAGCCCCTTCCGATCCCACCTTGCCGGGAAAATGGCGCCTTTAAAGCCGCCGTCGCATCGATATGAGCAGGCCAGCCCGTACACGACCATCAGTTTTGTGACAGCGTCCCTTCGTTTTTTTTTGAGCCGTCAGCTTCTCGAAAGCTCGCGCTCTTACTTTGAGCAAGTCGATTTTGAACACTGCATCGCAGCCTCTTGAGGGCAATAAAGGAACCGAGGTACCTGATGGTCGGAGCAATTAGAGGTGGAGGTGGCGGCACCGGTGCTTCCTTGGCTCGTGCGGGCCATGGGGATAGGCAGGATGAGCCCGGCGGGCCTTCTGGTAGTGGCCGACCGGTTGGGGAGGGTGGTCGGGACAGCGGTTCGGTCAGTTCCGGAAGTGACCCGCAAGCCGTAGATCAGAATGCGGCATTCCAAAGTGTTCTGAGTTCCATTGCGGTACAAATGGCGAGCGATACCATGGCTGATTTCGATGACGCCATGGGTGACACGGAAGAGGATGCCTGACGCCGGATCCTTCGGCGTCAGGAGTGTAAGCCGTCAAGACGGCGCAATTCGAAAGGAAAGGTAAAACGATATGTCTAAAGTTGCTCCCCCTGCTGGTGGTGGTGCTGCTCCGGCCATTGGCAATATGGCTGCTGAAGGGGCTGGGACTGCCGCCTTCCAGTCGCAAATTGCGGCGCTCACGGCAATGAGCGCAGAGGCGACGGAAAGGAGCGTGATGCTGCGCACCGTTACAACCAACCTTCAATCAATCAAGAAGGTGGCCGACGAGCGCGTTCAGTAACATTGCAAACGGGACGTAGTGTCGTCCCGATCGCTGCCTTGGCAGTGCAATGTGGAGTCAAAATGAGCCGTACGGCCATGCTGTACGGCTCATCTCCTTGTGCGGGAGAGTTCCGTGAATGACGCCATTTCCGTCGATTTCGAGGTGCTGTCGGGCCTCTATTCTGGGCTGACTGGTAATGCGCCTCTGGGGCCGAATGTAATCGGTGGTGGTCTTGAGTCCGATATAATTTTCATCGAGCAAGGGCTAGAGGCGCGTCATCTTCGTATCAGTCTTCTTGGCAATTCGATCGAGGTCGAGGCCCTTGCGGATGGGGTCCGCATAGAGGGCAACCAAAATGTTGCAGCAGGCGAGCGCGTTGTTGTGTCTCTTCCTGTCGTCATTCATGTGGGCGCGATGTCCATTCTCTGGTCCGTTCAAGATGCCGGGCAAAAGCGCCCCATTGGCATGCGTCGCCTCTCAATGCCAGTGATAGCCGTCGTCTTGCTGAGCTGCATTGGAGTCGGCGCGCTCTCAACCATTTTTTCCCTCTACGGCAGCGCCAGTGGATTGAGCGCCAATCCTACTAACCCCGCACCTATATCGAAGGTAACCATCAACCGCCCTGGTGATCAGAGCGTCCAGTTAGCGGCGAAAGCGCTGCAAGACGAAATTGATCGGGCGCAGTTATTCGATATCAAGATCAAATCCGCAGACAGTGTTGTTACCGCCGAGGGCACCGTCACGCCTGCCTTGGTCTCCAAGTGGCAGAAGATCCAACAGCGGTTCGATCATCGCACGAATGGAGCGCTAACACTCGTGAACGGTGTGGTGATCAAAGAGGACAAGGCGCCATCCGCAATCCCCATTGAAGCTGTTTGGCGCGGGAATCTGCCACATCTTCTGATCGGTGGGCAGAAGTATTTCGTCGGCGCTCTATTGGATAATGGATGGATGGTCGATCGGATTGAGGACGCTCATGTGCTGCTGAGCCGAAATGGCCGCGTTGCTGCGCTCCCTTATTAAACTTCCAGGTTCGGTAGGAGAACTCCATGGTCAAGATGTCCAGCTACCCTGTCGGCTCCGGCACCTCGGCGCGCGATCTTAACATCGAGCCTGCAGGAGCAGCCGAGCCGGCCAATGATGGAACCAAGAATGCGGGGAAAATCGCGCTTACGAATATGGAGATCGATCGCGCTCATGCAAATAGTAGCAAGAAGCATGCATCGACTTTGCGGCGTGCGCACGCGCACGATATGCCGCTCGCACGCACGGCCAACGGATCGTTGGGAATTAGTGAAATCGAGGCGGTCACGCGCGTCAGCCCAAGCGAGAGCACTCAGATCAGTGAGATCGAGCCCCGCGCTGCAATGGCCGCTCTTTATGGCCATACTCTCGCACGTAGCCAGCTCTCCTTCATCACGCCACGCCTACGTCATCCGGAAATCCTGCGCGAAGGGAAGCGTGGTGTTCTTCTGGAGCGCTTGGTCGACGCGCTAGCGGCGGTACCTGAGGATTCGGTGGCGCGTGAAGGTATTTCCGCCCTCCAAGAGGAGTTCCGGCGGCTGGTGCTGTTGCGACAGAACCGGAACAGCTTGATCAAGGCGAGCGAAGGTCGACCTGGATGAAGAATAACACTCAAATGTTACGTCATCCCGTCGGGACACACGTTGCCAAAGACCGGTGATGTCGTGCTGATTTCCGAGCAGGAGCGAGATTTGCTCTGCGCCCTTTCCTATGCTCACCTAGCGTGTGGGCAGAGCGCACAAAGCCTAGCCTTGTTGCGGCTCGCCGTCAGCGACAATTCTCAAGATGTCAGCCTGCTACGGATTTTCGCCTATGCGCTGATTGCTGAGGGTCTCGGCGATGAAGCACTGACGATCCTGGACAGGCTGGACGTACTTGATGACCAGCAATCTTCTCGCGTCCCTCTCACTCTCATGCGTAGCCATGCGCTGCTGCGAGCCCGTCGCATGGACGAGGCGCGAGCCGTTTTCCAAAGCTACGTTTCACTTCGCAGCAGCACAGTTCTTCTCAAACAAACATAAAGAAGGTCGCAATGGCGAACCTCATGCGCAACTTCATCGCGCGAGCGCCGGCCAACCCGGATATAATGGTCGCGTTAATGCTGCTTCTGGCGATCGGCATGATGATCATGCCAATCCCAATCGCGGTCGTTGACGTCCTGATCGGATTCAACCTCGGATTCGCCATACTTCTTCTAATGGTTGCCCTGTATGTCGGCACGCCACTTGAACTTTCTTCCCTGCCCGGCGTCATTTTGATCTCTACGGTGTTCCGCCTCGCGCTTACCATTGCAACGTCGCGACTAATCCTTGCGGAGGGGGAGGCCGGCAGCATCATCCACACGTTCGGCGATTTCGTAATCTCAGGCAACATCGTCGTAGGTTTTGTCATCTTTCTAGTGGTGACCATGGTCCAGTTCATGGTTCTCGCAAAGGGTGCCGAACGCGTTGCAGAAGTGGCGGCGCGATTCACGCTGGACGCTCTGCCAGGCAAGCAAATGGCGATCGATGCCGAGCTAAGGAATGGCCACATCGATGAGCATGAATCTCGTAGGCGGCGCGCCATGTTGGAGAAAGAAAGCCAACTTTATGGCGCTATGGACGGGGCCATGAAGTTCGTAAAGGGCGATGCCATCGCCGGGCTGGTGGTTATCTGTATCAACTTGCTGGGCGGAGTTTCCATCGGGCTGTCTAAGGGTTTGCCCTTCGGCGAGGTGCTGCACCAATACACTCTGCTGACCATAGGTGATGCATTAATCTCACAGATTCCGGCGCTGCTGCTGTCGATTTCATCGGCGACCATAGTCACGCGTGTAGGTGGGGCCGGGAGACTCAACCTTGGTGCCGACATAGCCGGCCAGCTCACCGCCAATACGCGGGCATTGAGGCTGGCTGCTGGTGTCATGGTTGCGATGGGGTTTGTTCCCGGCTTCCCTCTGCCCGTCTTTCTCGTGTTGGCCGCGGTCTTCGCGACGGCAAGTTTTACCAAAGGTGATAAGCAAAACGGCGACAATGCAAATGCTACCACTGCAGCTCCCGGGGAGCCAAAAAAGCAAACCCCACCTCCGGAAGGAGGTCCGATCACCCTGCTCCTTGCACCGAGCCTTGGAGATGCGATCAACCAAACCGAATTGCAACAGCACATTGAGCGCGTTTCGGAACTGGTCTCATCTGACCTCGGCATCATTGTTCCTCGCATCCCTGTTGCAGTCGAACAGCAGTTGCCGGACCCGCAGTTCAGGATAGATGTCGAGGGCGTACCGGTCGAACAGGATGCGATTGATCCGACGCAGCTAAGGCTCACCGACGATCTGGCCAATATTGAATTGAGCGGCATCCCCTTCCAGCATGACCCACAAGCGGGCAAGATCTGGGTCGAACAAAGCCATGCATCGGCTCTCAATGACGCCGGCATCGGCTATCACAGTCCCATCGAACTTATTGCATCGCGAGTCCAGGCAACGCTGACGCGCCGTGCGCGGCGCTTGGTGGGCATCCAAGAGACGCGTGAATTGCTGGGCCGAATGGAGCAGAAATATGCCGATTTGGTGAAGGAGGTGCTACGCACGACGCCGATCCCCCGGATTGCCGATGTCCTGCGCCGTCTACTGGACGAAGATATCCCGATCCGCAACACCCGCCTTGTCCTGGAGGCACTGGCCGAATGGGGGGAGCAGGAGCAAAACGTCGCATTGTTGACGGAATATGTTCGTTCCGGTCTGACGCGACAGATCTGCCATCGTTTTGCCAACGCTCAGGGTGTGGTGCCCGCCTTTATTATCGAACGTGAAACCGAGAATTTGGTGCGCAGCGCGATACGTGATTCGGCTGTTGGTCCCTACCTCGTATTGGGGGACGGGCAAAGTGAGATGCTGCTGTCACAAATGCGGCAGATCCATTCGAACCCTGCGCCGGGTCAGCGGCATCCTGTCATATTGGCTTCAATGGATGTCCGACGCTTCGTCCGCGGTTTCCTTACTCGCAACGGGATCGATCTCGTCGTTTTGTCTTATCAGGATCTGGATTCGGAGTTTACGATTCAGCCGGTCGGATCCGTCAAGCTCACCGCTGCAACGAATCATGAAACGTCAGGAGAACGTAACAATTTGCGCGTTGAGCCCAGCTGAAGTGCGTAGCATTAGTCGTAAGGATAGCGGCATTCACATGAGAACAACAGTCGTTTCGCAGCTGCGTTCAGTTCGTCTGGCGTCAGTTCCCTTCGCAATACTTGTCATTCTTCCTCTCGGCGGTTGCGCTAGCTGGGGCACGCAAGCTCTTTCAGTGAAGGAGACGCCGTCACCCGAGTTGCTCGGTGCCAAGGATATCAATCCGGCCACGCGCGAACGCATCTTGAGCTCCGTTGGTCAGGATGCTCACGAGCGGGCTTTGCGGGATCAGCTGCAGCAGCAACCAGGCAATGTCGACGCGGCGATCCAGCTTACGAAAGCCCTACTAGCAAGGAAACTCCCGACGGAGGCGCTTCAGGTGCTCGACGGGGTTTTGATTGCGGCTCCAGGCAACTTGCGCACATTGAACGCGAAGGGAGTTGTGCTCGACATTTGCGGACGGCATGGCGCGGCACAAGCGCTATATCGCCAAGCGCTCAGGAAAGAACCCGGGAACCAGATGTTGGTCAACAACCTTAACCGGTCGCTCGCGCTTGACGAGAAGTCCGGACGGAGTGCGCCGGCACGATCGCGGTAGACTGGCATTCGCGCGGAAGGTCATCGCAGGCGATCAACATAGTCGCAGCAGCTTTTCATCAGTTGTTCCCCATTCTCCCCGCAAAACCTGACGAGCCCGAAATCAGCGCGAAAAAGCGTGGTCCATAGGTACGCGAATTGATCTCTCAAATGCTCAAATCCAGTAAGTGTGCGCCTTCTACGGCAATCAAACAGGGTATGTCTCCGAACGTAAGTGCCTCTGCGTTCTTGAAACTTGAAGGCGCAGAAGAGGGTGCTTATCGCTACGACATGAGATGTCATTCAGAAAGGGCGCGGCATTTTGTTTTCAATGAAGAACTGGCGCGTATCTCATCGGGTGATGTAGCCCAGTACCGGTGCAGTGCGGTTCAGCAAGAGCGTCCAATTGGAATTTTTTCGAGTGTCTATTCTTGTGAAATCGGGCGTACCTTTCAGCTGGCCGACTGGCGCGAAGGGCCATGAAAAAGGGGCCTCTAACCGACCTTTTAGTCGAACGGTTTGAGACGATGCCGCCTCAGGTCCAGCGGGCTGCCCGGTTTGTGTTGGACCATCCGCAGGACGTCGCGTTGATGTCCATGCGCGAGCAAGCGCATTTGGCGGGTGTGTCCCACACGACCATGATGAGGCTAGCGCGATGGCTCGACCTCGACCGCTACGAAGACATGCGCAGCGTTTATGCGAAGGCCCTGCGCACGTCTGCCGAATCGCCGCTGCCTGAGCGTCGGCAGGATGGCGATGGCAGTTACTCAACGGTCGGAGTCGTCGCGGGCACGCTGGCAGCGGAAATCGCGAGGCTCGGGGAATGCGCGAACGCGATGCAGCTGACGGCGGCTGCCAGTGTCCTTGCCGAGAGCCGAAATCTCTTCAGCCTTGGCCTGCGCGCAGAGCATCCGGTGGCACAGCATTTTGCCTACACGCTGTCACGGCTCGGCCGGCAGGCGGTCGTTCTTGATGCGGCCGGGGGGCTCGGCATCGATGCCTTGCGAGGTGTCGGGAAAGGCGACGTAGTGCTGGCGGTAGGCATCGAGCCTTACTGTCGTGCAACCATCGAAACGGCTAGGCAAGCAGCGCGCCAAGGAGTGGCTGTGGTTGCCATCACCGACAGCAGCGTATCGCCGCTCGCCCGTATGGCCAAGGCAAGCGTCATTGTAATTAGCAATCCTCAATCCTTCTTCAAAAGTATCGCGCCGGCTCTGGTAGCAAGCGAGATCTTGGCCAAGTTGATCGCTGCCAAGTCCGGATTGAATGTCGATGAGGTCGTGAAGGAAATCGAGCGCCAGCTCGCGGAGCTGGATGTCTTCTGGAAACGATAGTGGGAAGCGCAGCGGGTGGGCGAAATGTAATCCAAACCGCTGGTACCGGGATTAGCGCGTTTCCGGAAATTACTTGATGATTACCCGCGTGATTATCCGCGCAAGGCGACATGGAAGGGTGCGCCTCTGCCAGGCGAGCTGACCGATGACGCACTTGTGTGGATGCCGGCCATTTTGCAAGAAAGATTTTGAACCTTTGAACGTGATCGAGTGCGGTCTTGTGTCAGGCTTTGAGTTGCAGCATGTGAACGGCCGCACCTGAGACAGGCCTGACACAAGACCGCACTCGATCAAAGTTCAATGCTCTCCTTGCAAAACGGCTGGCATCCACACAAGTTCAAGCAGGCCAACAAGGCGCTGCGCAGGCTCAAGACCTATCTCGGCCGAACCATTCGCGACATCGCTCGCCAGATCGCCGGCCAAGAAGAGCTCGAGGTGATCTTCAGGTGGCCGCTCTACCAGGCTTCAGCGGTTCTGGAGCACCGTCAGAGCCAGCGCGGCGGCAAGATCTGGAGCCTGCATGCGCCCGAGGTCGAGTGCATCAGCAAGGGCAAGGCGCATGCCCCTTACGAGTTTGGCGTCAAGGCCCGAGAGGAAGGCCGGATAGATTCGCGCTTTTCCGCCAGCCCGGCGCGGGCAAGCAGCTTCTGCGCCACCACGCTCGAACTCGAAAGGTGGCCAGTTCGCCCTGCACGCGAAGGCACTGCCGGGCAATCCTTATGACGGCCACATACTCGCAACGATCGGCCCCAACATGGACAAGACCATCGGCAACCAGATCGGACGCATCCTCGCCGACGCTGGATACCGCGGCCACAATGCACCTCAAAGCCACAAGTTCAGGGTCATCACCGCCGGCCAGAAGC
>NZ_JAVIIY010000035.1:0-20503 GCF_033977345.1 Mesorhizobium dulcispinae | reverse complement strand
ACCAGATCCTCGCATCGGTCAAGCGTTTCTGCCAGAAGACAATGAACCGAACTTCAGATTCAGGTGACTAGGGAAAATAAAGGTTGATTGAGAGCAGCCGGAGTTCCCTTCAGCGTCCGGCTTAGGCCGGAATAATCAAAGTCGGTGAGCCTTGGATTTTTCGAATGGAGCCGATGTTTGCAATCTGTATTTCAGTGCCAGCTACGAATTGACGCGATCCGCTCAGCTTAGAATGAGACAAATAATCGGCCGCTCACTGAGCGGCGAGAAATCAAGTCGCGTCAGGTTGCCTCGTTGGCTTCTAGTCAAACGCTAGACACGGAGACTGGCATGCAGAGAAATTCCATCCCCCGCGTTCGTGCTCATGGCGACGCTTTCTCCATCGGAGTCGCCCTCGGGCGGGCCACGGCTGCGGGTTTCCGTGAACGTGTCATGCGCACAGAGGAGTATAACGCCTTAAGCGGGCGTTGGTGTGGTTCCGACTACCTTAAGGCGCTTGAATCAGCTGCCCGTGCTTCCTACCCCCGATACGTGCGCGAGATCGAAGGAATTGCTGTCGGCGCTGAGCAGGATTTCGATTCAGTTTTCCTGTGGAACTGCCGGGGCGACCTTCGACTGCCCGAACACGTCTCGCCGACAACAAAGGCTATCGCCGCTACCGGCTGTACATCGCTTCTTGTTCCCGCTCAGCAAGGTCGGCCAGCGGTTGTTGCCCACAACGACGATGGCGCCGCAGAGTTCAATGGAGCATGCGTGTGGGTCGACGCCGAGCCTGACGATGGCTTGAATTGGAGCAGCTTCATGTACCCGGCCATGTTGCCAGGCCACACATTTGGGGCTAACGGCGCCGGATTGGTTCAGACCGTTAATAACATCAGTTCGCACGATCTGAAGGTTGGCGTGCCTCGACAGATTATCTGCCGCGCCATTCTCGACGCAAAAGGAATGGATGACGCGGTCGAAATCCTGCGCCGCAAGGACCGCGCCAGCGGCTACCATCACAATTTGGGTGAGGCTGCGACGGGCAGGCTGGTCTCTGTTGAGGCGCCCGCATCTGGCTGCGCCGTTCGAGAGGTTGACACCGCACGAGCCCATGCAAACCATCTCATCTTCGAAGAGTTTCGTTCGCTCGACCAGAAGATTACGCTGTCGTCTCGCAATCGGCAGCAGACGGCAGACCGACTGATTGCCGAAGGCGCGCTAGATGTTGGTTCAGAGGGAGTGCTTTTCGATGAGACCGCACCGATCTATCGCGTGGATCGAGATTGCGATGACAAGATCGAGACGCTTGCCACCGGAATTTTCGAACTTTTCGAAGATCGTGTAGAATGGCAGGTGCACGCGACGCCCAAGGAGCGCAAAACCCTTTGTGGAACCATAGCGGTTCGCTAGCCCATGCTGGCAGCATTGGGCGGAAGGGCCTGCTCCAAAGGATGTCTTGATCACCCACAGCGTTCGCAAGGAAAAGTGCTCTGTCTGTCACGGCACACCATTAGAAAAGCTTTCCGCTCGGATCAAGCTGCAACGATGTTCTGCCGCGACTTGGTTTTAAGGCGCTTCTCAAGGGCGATCCTTCCTGCGCTGCAGGGTTGGTGATGGAAATATTTCAAAACGCGCGCTTTCGACGATGTAAGATTTCAGTCGATATCGGAGTTTGGCACAAATGGGTCGCCGTCATCGGGCATCTTGAAAGTCAAGCGCCATATGAAATTCCTGGTCCTTGAAAAGTTGCGACACGCACTCATCGAGTTCCGCGCCGAGGAACAGGAAGACCAATCAACTCGTGACGCGCCATCAAGACCGTCGAGTGAGACGAATCAAGAAAGGCTGATACCAAAATGCAAACCGTTGAGACTTTCCGAGATCTACAGGGCGAAGTCACTGAATGGCGGCGCTACCTCCATGAGAATCCGGAGCTTGACTTTCAGGAACACAACACAGCCAAGTTCGTGGCAGAAAAGCTGGCATCTTTCGGAATCAATCATATCGAAACGGGGATCGCCGAGACCGGTATTGTTGCCTTGATCCAGGGTGAAGGCGGAGATGGGCCGACAATCGGGCTTAGGGCAGACATGGATGCCTTACCGATCGTTGAAGCTTCTAACAAGCCCTGGTCATCTAGAAATCCAGGTGTCATGCATGCGTGTGGCCACGACGGTCATACGGCTATGCTGCTGGGTGCGGCGAAATACCTAGCGGCTACGCGCAAGTTCAAGGGCTCCGTCGCCTTGATTTTTCAGCCGGCTGAGGAGCCGGAATTCCCCACGGGCGGCTACAAGATGGTCCAGGAAGGGATCATGGACCGTTTCGGTATCTCTCAAGTCTATGGGATGCACACCGCACCGGGTATAGAGATCGGCAAATTCGCAATTTGTGACGGTCCGATTATGGGTTCGCAGGACGACTTTGACCTCGTTGTGAAGGGCAAGGGCGGCCATGCGTGCGCGCCGCATCGAACCGTCGATCCTGTTGTCATAGCGGCCCAAATTATTCTAGGCCTTCAGACCTTGGTCTCGCGTCAGACAGATCCAACAGCGGCGTTGGTAATCTCGGTCACCAAGCTGAAAGCGGCGCAGGCCTACAACGTCATACCTGATCAGGTTGAAATCGGCGGAACCGTCAGGACTCTTGCACCTGCCCTGCGAGATTTCGCCGAAAAAGAGATCTTGGCGTGCGCTCAAGGTATCGCGCGCGGGTTCGGCGCAGACGTCGAGTTCAGATATCTTCGATCCGTCCCGCCCACCGTCAACAATACAGAGGAAACCAATTTGTCGGTTCAGGCCGCCCTTAGTCTGGTCGGAGCCGAATCCGTGGACGATAAGATGCGGCCGAGGATCGGGGCGGAGGATTTCTCTTACATGCTTGAGGCGCGGCCGGGCGCTTTCATTTTCCTTGGCAATGGGCAGACCGCTTCAGTGCATCACCCCGCGTTCGATTTCGATGATGAAGCATTGCCCTACGGCATCGGCTACTGGGTGAACTTGGTTGAAACGGTTCTTCCTGCCTGAGGTTTAAGGGCCGACCAAGTATCAGTGGCGCTAAAGTATCCGCGGCGCCGCGGGAACGGACTCTGTTCTCCGCTTCCCTGCAATCGATGGTCTTGCCCGCTCCCTCCGTAATTTATTCATCCCTTCTCACTCCAAGGAGACGTTCCTGTGAGCTTTCGTATCCTCACCGGCGAGATCGAACACGAGGCAAACACTTTCAGTAAGGTGCCGACCACACTTGAAGGTTTCCGGGCTGGCGCCCTGCTATTGGGCGACGAGATCCCGGCGGCACGGCGGGGCACGCGCACCGCGCTGGGCGCGGCGTTCGAGGCGGCGGAGAAATTCGGCTGGACGCTTTCCCATCCGCTCGCCGCTAGGGCCACTCCTGGCGGCACGGTGACTAAGGAAGCATTCGAGCAGCTCTGCTCTTGGTTTCTTTCAGGCGCCGGAGGATGCGATGGTGCGCTGATTAATCTGCACGGTGCCATGGTTGCTGAAGGTTACGAGGACGCGGAAGGCGAAATCCTCAGCCGCTTGCGCAGTGTACTCGGGCCTGATGCGCCGATCGTCGTCACGCTCGACCTGCACGCCAACGTCACCGAAAAGATGGCAGCGAACGCCTCGGCGCTGATTGCCGTGCGCACTTACCCCCATATTGATTACTATGAACGCACCTGGCAGGGGGCCGAATTGGTGGATCGCTCCCTGCGCGGCGAGATCCGTCCCCGCACCGTCATCGCCAAGCGTCCGATGCTGGAAGGCCTGGATTACGGGCGTACCCAGGTTGGTCCGATGCGTGAACTGATCGACCGCGGCGAGGCGCTGGAAGCCGCTGGCAAGGCGCTCGTGGTGAGCGTCTGCGCCGGGTTCTCTTGGAGCGACATCTCCGATGTCGGACCTAGTGTCACCGTCACCGCCGATGGCGACACCACCGAGGCGCAGCGCATCGCCGAGGGATTTATGGATCATGCGTGGGAGACACGTGCGTTCGTCTCCACCACAGACACAACGGTTAGCGTCGCCGAGGCCCTGGAACGCGCTAAAGCCGGGGAGGCTGGCGCCGACAAGCCATTGGTAATCGCGGATATGGGCGACAATCCCGGCGGCGGAGCTTACGGCGATACAACGGATCTGCTGCGCGCGATGATCGCAGCCGACCTCCAGAACGCCGCCTTCCATGCGATCTTCGATCCTGCGGCCGTACAGGCCGGGATCGCCATCGGCGTCGGTAACAAGGGCCGCATTCTGCTTGGTGGCAAGCACGCGCCCGAGATGGGTGGGGGGCCGCTCGAGGTCGAGGCGCAGATTGTCTCAATAACCGACGGCTGTTTTCGCTGCTACGGACCGTCGTTTCTTGGCGGAGGCGCATGGCGCAGCTTCGGGCCGAGCTTGATGCTGCGCGTGGGCGGCATCGAAATCGCGGTGATCTCGCGGCGGGAACAAACGGTCGACCTCGCCCAGCTCAGCTCTCTTGGCATCGATCCCTTTCACTGCGCGACCATCGCGCTGAAGTCCTACTATCATTTCCGCGCAGCATTCGAACCGATCGCGCGCGAGGTGATCAAGGTCGACGCTGGCGGGCTGGGATCCGCCGCTGGGCCCCGGACGTACCGCCATGTCCGACGCCCGATTTGGCCGCTCGACGATATCCAGCTCTAGTGGATGGAATCTAACACTTGGTGCCCACGTTTGACGGCAGCGATGATTTTGTCGGGATCGGCGGTCCAGGTGAAGGGTTTGGGGTTGTGGTTGTGCTCGGCGAGGAAGCGGTTGATGGCCGCCTGCAGGTCGACGACTGAATGAAAGACGAGCGCTTGAGGCCTCCCTCGACGGCGTTGAGCCACGAGCACGACGTGGGAGTGACGTGGAATGTGAAGCGCGCTGATGGCCGCTGAGCCAGGCACGCACCTTCGGGTGCTTATGGGCAGCGTAGTTGTCGAGGATAACGTGGACGGTTTTGTCGGCCTCGGCGTCGATGGTGTTGAGAAAGCGAATGAACTCTTGATAGCGGTGACGCTGCATGTTTCTGGCGATGACGGTGCCGTCGAGCACGTTGAGGGCGGCAAACTGGGTGGTCGTGCCGTTGCGCTCGTAGTCGTGGGTCATGGTGCCGAGCCTGCCTTTCTTCATGGGCAGGCCGGGCTGGATGCGGTCGAGCGCCTGGATCTGGCTCTTCTCATCGACCGACAGCGTGATGGCATGGGCCGGCGGGTCGATATAAAGGCCGACGACATCGCGCAGTTTGTCGACGAAGTGCGGATCGTTGGAAACCTTGAACTGCCGCCAGCGATGCGGCTGCAGCCCGTGCGCCTGCCAGATGCGCCTGACCGCGCTGGCACTGATGGCGGCCGCTTGCGCCATCATGTCGGCGGTCCAGTGCGTGGTCTCGCCCGGCGGGTCTTGCAACGTCAGCGCCACCACGCGCTCGGCCACCTCGGGTCCGAGTGGCGGAATGCGCGAAGGCCGCGTCTTGTCGCGCAACAACCCCTCCAAGCCCTCCTCGGCGAAGCGCCCCTGCCAGCGCCACACACAGGTCTTCGACTTGCCGGTCTGGCGCATGATCTCGACGGTGCCGACGCCGTCGGCGGACAAAAGCACGATCTCGGCGCGCCGGACATACTTCTGCGAAGCGTTGCGATCCCTAATCAGCGCCGCCAGACGCTGGCGATCAATCGAAGAAACGGTGAGGGATATTCCTGTGCGCATGCTCCAGACTCCCATGTGCAATCCAGAAAGAGAATCCCGAGGCGTCGTTCCTTGGGGGTGGTCTGCATCGGAATCCACATGTCTTCGCGCTGGACGCCTGTTCAAGCGATGCTGTGTGGTGGGCGGAAATGACCGCTTATGCGGCAGGGGGAGGAACACATGATCAAATCCTTTGGCTCTAGAAGTGAACCTCACCAGGACGAGCTCTCAAGTTTGGTTGCAAAGGAAGTCCAGCGTGTTCTGGCTCAGTACGACCAGGTTATAAGGGCACACACTTTGATCCCCTCGCGCGTGGGGATTGGCAACAACGCTGCTACCGATCTGCTGTCGGCAACGGACCAACAAGCCATTCATGACGACCTGGCTTGCCTAGCCTCCGAATTTGTCCACCGGCTCGCAGCCGAGGCGGCGCGCCGTGTCGACGTTGGTGAGGCGCCTCCCTTCAGGGCACGAACCGAAGGCGGAAATAGACGCGTGGCCGCAGAAGCAGGAGATCAGCAATGCGATTCCATGCGGATTGAAGACTGGGCGGGTCAGGTCGCAGGGCCAACATATCTGGAAAAACGCTTCGGCATACCGCGATCAACATTGCATTGGTGGCAGCGGCATAATGACGTGATCGCATTGCGCAAAGGCGCTCGCAAGCATGTGTTCCCCCTGGCCCAGTTCATCGACGGTAGACCGGCGCCGGGGATACGACAAGTGCTCTCCTGGATCGCCAATCCCAGACTGGCATGGCTTTGGCTGATCTGCCCTTCGCCTCTTCTCGATGGTCGCATTCCCATGGAAATGCTCAGACAGGATTTGGCTGCCGAAGTTGTTTCAGCCGCACGAGGATTTTCCTCGATGAAGTCGCACTGACGAAACCAACTGCAAATTCAACGCACTGGCACTCGGTTCGCAGGGCGTCTGCCAAGCGGACACCTCGAAAACCTCCCCATCTCGGCGCATTTCTGATTCACTCGGCCGGTGATTTGGCGGGAGGAGACAGATGCGGGGATAGGCCGGGTTCTGGGCTCGGCGACAGGGTGCCGGACGCCAACGATGTGGCTGTTTCGCGAGCACCTGCCCCAGGCCCGGGCGGTGGAGAACCTGTTCGCCCGTTTCGACAAGCACCCATCAATCTCAACGACCAAATCCGAACCGATCGCCGCGCAGCAGGCCGTGCCAAACCTCACCGCGGCCCTACCGGTCTGCGAAATGCCGGTAGTTCGAGGCGTCCAAGTGGCATTGAGTGGGCACGCTCACTCCGTGCTGAATGCTGTAGATCGCAATTATGTGTGAGTTGTCTAGATTGAGTTAAATGTATAGTTCGTGCTAGACGTACAGTATATTGATGCATTTTTGTGACATCACTGGCTAATAACGCCGCACTTGACCTAATATATCTTGAACTAATCTAAATGATGGATAGCGTCAGACTGTGAGAAAGCAGCGCGACGCGCATCGTTTTTGAACGTGGGGAATGGGGAGGGGTGCTGTCCTCGCGAGGATAACCCTGCCTCTTATTTTTTTTGAGTGGAGATCAAAATGAACATCAAGAGCCTTCTTCTCGGCTCCGCTGCCGCCTTGGCCGCGGTCAGCGGCGCACGCGCGGCCGATGCCGTCACCGTCGCCGAGCCGGAGCCAGCTGAGTACGTCAAGATCTGCGACGTCTATGGCGCCGGCTATTTCTATATCCCTGGCACGGAAACCTGCCTGCGCATCGGTGGCTATATCCGCTGGGATGCATCGGCCGGTCAGGTAGGGTCGTTCGACGGTCGTCGCGCGGTCGACCATGAGGACGGCAGCATCAACGATACCTGGCACAAGAAGGCCCGCTTTTCGCTGAGGACCTGGACGGGTCAGGAAACGGAGCTCGGCACCCTGAAGACCTACACTGAAACCCGCTTCAACTATTCCGACGGCAGCAACAGCGGTTCGCTGAACTTTGCCTGGATCCAGCTTGGTGGGCTCCGCGTCGGTAAGGACGAATCGGCCTTCGATACGTTCATCGGCTACGCCGGCAACGTCATCAACGACACGATCGTTCCCTATGGCGACTTCGACACCAACGTCGTCCAGTACTACTTCGACGCCGGCAATGGTTTCTCGGCCGTGGTCTCGCTCGAAGAAGGCTCCGGCGTCGTCGGCACGATCGACAGCTACGTCCCGCATGTCGTCGGCGGTATCAAGTACACGCAGGGCTGGGGCGCCATCACCGGCGTCGTTGCCTATGACAGCAACTACGAAGAAGTGGCCGGCAAGGTTCGCTTGGACGTCAACGCCACCGACGAGATATCGCTGTTCATCATGGCCGGCTACGGCACCGACGACAACCTCACGGACCCAACCTACGCAATCCCGGCCGGCGGCCGCGGCTTCTACAAGCAGTGGGGCGGCAACTGGGCAGTTTGGGGTGGCGGCACCTACAAGTTCAACGAGAAGACAGCGTTCAACCTCCAGGTGTCGTATGATGAAGCCAAAGAATTTGGCCTTGCGGCGAACGTCGCGTACAAGATCGTCCCGGGCCTCACAATCACGGCCGAAGTTGACTGGGCGCATAACGACCACGACAGCAACGGTTACAACTGGACCGGCATCCCCGCAGGCAAGAGCAACGCAGTCGGCGGTTTCCTCCGCTTCCAGCGCTCGTTCTGAGGGAGCGAAGCATTTGTTCCATAGCGCCCGCGCATACGAATGCGTGCGCTATGCTTCCCCCTCCAGCCTGTGTTAGCGAAGCGGGATACCCAAAAAGGGCTCATCGGCGGCTCTTTCCAAAGCGCTTAGGTCCGCACCTCCGGGATCGAAGACTGCCGCCGATGCGAAGGGCGCCCTTGAGCAAGGTGCCCTTCATAACCATTCCCGCTGGTGTGATCGTATGCTAGGTATGATGAAAAGGGAGGAAGGTTAGGTTTAAGGCTGCCCCGCCTAGGTATGGCGACATCCGGCGCGCTCTAAGAGGAGGTTCATATGGCCCATCTCAGCATAGCGCACACCCCCGAAAGGGAATCCCAAATCGGACTCTTTTGTTAGGTAAAAACCACTAGAGCGGGATGAGATTAACCTCGGTCATATCCTGAGTTTGCGAAGTAGTTTGAGCATCGATCGGCGTGACGCTGTTGAGGATCTGGCCGATCGCCTGACAGACGGTTTCGACGCTGCGTCTTGCGGCCTTTCTGAGCCAGTGCTTGAGGTTGTCGAAGAGCTGTTCGATCCGATTGAGATCGGGGGAGTATTTGGGCAGGAAGAAGAGCCGTGCGCCGGCCTTGCGGAGGGCACGGCGCACAGCCTTGCCCTTATGACTGCCGAGATTGATGGGGTGGACGCCCCCCTCACGGCATCGCTGTGCCAAAGTGGTGTCGTTGATCATCACTCGAACGGAGGCGTCCATGTTGGAAGTTAACACAATCGGATTGGATCTGGCGAAGAACGTGTTCCAAGCGCACGGTTCGGATGCGTCGGGAGCTGTGCTGTTCAAGAAGAAGCTTCGCCGCGATCACGTACTTCGGTTTCTTGCTGCTCAACCAGCCAGGCACGGTTGCCATGGAAGCGTGCGCCGGCGGCCATTACTGGCGTGGGAGATTGCGAAGCTAGGGCACGATGTCCGGCTGATCGCTCCGGGATACGTGAAGCCTTTCGTGAAGCGGCAGAATAACGATGCCGCCGACGCTGAAGCAATCTGCGAAGCTGCGCAACGGCCCACCATGCGGTTCGTGGCGGTGAAGAGCGAAGATCAACAGGCGGCGGCTATGGTGTTTCGCGTTCGCGATCTTGTGGTGCGGCAGAGGACGCAGACCATCAATGCGATACGGGGCCATCTTGCCGAATTTGGGTTAGTGGCTGCGCAGGGCCTTTTCGACGTAGCCAAGCTTGTCGCAGAGATCGAGGACAAGGATTCTTCCATCCCCGAAGCCGCCCGCCCGATCCTGTCTCTGCTCGTCGAACAGCTCCGCTCCCTGGATGAGAGGGTGGCCGTGCTCGACCGCGAGATCGCCCGGCGTGCCAGGGAGGATGCGGAAGCCAGGCGATTGATGACCATTCCCGGCGTAGGACCGATCGACGGCGCTTGCTGCGCTGGCTCCATCGGCTACAACCTTCAAGAGAGGTCGACTTCAAAGCGTAAAGTGAGGCGCGTTCCAAGCACAATACAAGTCGATCTCGCGTGCGGCGCAGTTTGAGATTGCATCGCCAATCCGAACGTCGTCGAACTTTGTTCAGGGAAACGCGGCCGGCGACCCGTGATGCATTTGCGGAGTTTTGCGCGCGGTCGGCGAACGCTGCAGGCGAAGCGCCTTTGTTGATTGTTCACATCCGGGAAGGAGCCGCAAATATTTCAAATCGGTACCTCATCCGCTCTCCACGCGTCACGAATATCCTCATTTTGGCAGAATAATTGCGCATGGTGGTTCTAGGATTTTTGAGCGCTGGTAAACCTTGGCCGCCGCCTCAATCGGACGAGAGGGTTAGCTATAGTGTGACGCGGAAGTGACCGAGAAGCGCCACGAAATTCCGCATGAACAAGGGGAACGAAAAATGGGACTCTCACGTCGCAATCTCTTCAAGTTGGGCGCGGCTGCCGGAACTGCGCTTTCCTTTCCTTCCATTCTGAGAGCACAGGCAGCACCGACCGACGCGCGGACTGTGCGTATGTCGATGCTAGACCTCACGGTCTTCGATCCGATATTTACAACGAGTGATCCGACGCAAATTCATGGCCTTGCCATTTACGACACTCTTTTTGCGCTGGACTCTCAGTTGAAGTCGCAGCCCCAGATGGTAGGCAAATGGGGCGTTTCGGATGACAAGAAGACCTATACGTTCGAGCTCCGTGATGGGCTAGGTTGGCACGATGGCACGCCCGTCACTGCAGCGGACTGCGTGGCCTCGATCCGTCGATGGGGACAAGCCGGTGGGCAACTGCTCATGGAGCGAGCCAAGGACATCTCCAAGAAAGACGACAAAACCTTCAGCCTTGTGCTCAGGGAGTCCTTGGGGACCTTGATCGATATGCTCGGCAGAATTGCTGGGCCGGATCCGTTCATCATGCGGGAGAAGGACGCAAATCGCTCCCCAACCGAGCAGGTGACGACGCGTGTCGGATCGGGACCTTTCAAGTTCAACGAATCTCTTATGAAGCCAGGTTCAAGTTACACCTACGATCGCAATGAAAAGTACGTACCGCGCAATGAACCATCTAGCCGGTTAGCCGGCGGCAAGGTCGTCAACGTCGATCGCGTCATCTGGGAGACTATTTCCGATCAGCAAACTGCGATGGCGGCGTTGCAGGCGGGCGAAATTGATTTTCAGATGGCGCCGTCCGCTGACCTTTTTCCTGTTATCGAGAATGATCCCAATTTGGAGCTGCAAGTTCTCAACAACTCGGGCAACAACTTGTGTCTGCGCATGAACTTTCTGCAGAAGCCGTTCAATAATGTTAAAGCACGCCAGGCGATCCTTCACTTGATCGATCAGGATGCGTTTCTGCGGGTCACCGCTCCCGATCCCAGATTCAGCCGACCAGTCACGTCGATATTTGGAAACAGCACGCCCTATTCCAACGACGAGAACACCGGTTGGTTCAAAAAGGGAGGCGACCCCGAAAAAGCCAAGCAGCTCTTCCAGGAGGCAGGATATGCCGGTGAGAAGGTCGTCATTCTAGATCCAACCGACTGGCATGTGGGCGACGCGGCCTCGCAGCTTTTGGCGAACACGTTGCAGAAAATCGGCATCAATGTCGAACTCGCATCGAGCGACTGGGGCGGCATTGTCGCGCGGCGGGGCAATAAGGGCCCAGTTGAAAGCGGTGGCTGGAGCATCTTTATCACAGATGATCCGGATTTCGTTCAAGGTGATCCGGTTTCTGCGGTCTTCCCCAACGCCAGTGGCGACAAGGCCTGGTTCGGTTGGCCGAAGAATGATGAATATGAGGCGCTGCGAGCCAAATGGGCGGATGTGGGCACCGTTGATGAGCGCAAATCCCTGGCGCGCCAGATGCAACGGATTTGGTGGGACTTCGTCGGCGACGTCCGCCTCGGTCAGGTTGTCAGCCCGATCGCGCGGCGCAAAACGTTGACCGGCCTCATCGAAGTGCCCGCCATCCTCGTACCGTTTTGGAACATGCAGAAGGGCGCAGTCTAATGGCAGCCTATATCCTTCGCAGGATAGTTTCGACCATCGCCGTTATGGCGATGGTCGGGATGTTCGTCTTCCTGCTTCTCAGGCTGGCGCCGGGCGATCCCGCCGCCATCATCGCCGGCAAGTCGGCCACCGCAGAAATGATCGCCGGCATCCGCCAGCAGATGGGTTTGAACGATCCGATGCCGATTCAGTTCTTCCGTTGGGTGCGCGGCATGCTCGGCGGCGATTTCGGCACTTCGATCTTTGCGGGCCGGCCCGTTCTCGAGCTTATCTCGCAGCGGCTGGAACCGACTATTTCCATTTCAATTCTGACGATGATCGTTTCGGTATCGGTTGGGGTTACCATGGGTACACTTGCTGCGTGGCGGACCGGGGGCCTCGTCGATCGCCTCCTGATTGCATTGGCGACACTTGGCTTTTCGATGCCAGTTTTTGTGATCGGTTTCGTTCTCATCTACTTCTTCGCCATCACGACCCACTGGCTGCCGGTTCAGGGATATGTCCCAATTGACCAGGGCCCGGCATCCTGGCTTACACACTTGATCCTGCCGACAGTGACTTTGAGCATCCCCTATATTGCCTTCATTGCCCGGATTGCGCGGGCAAGCATGCTCGAAGTCCTCTCCGAAGATTATATGCGAACAGCCGCTGCAAAGGGCGCGTCCTCCTATGCCATGCTTTTCCACCACGCTCTGAAGAATGCGGGTGTCCCAATCTTGACCGTGACGGGCTTAAGTTTTGCTGGTCTGATCGGCGGTGTCGTCATTACCGAAACCGTATTCAACATACCAGGTATCGGTCGGTTGGTCGTCGATGCGATCAACAATCGGGATTACCCCATCATCCAGGGCGTGCTCATCCTCGTTTCGGGGTTGTACGTCATTATCAATCTTGCGGTCGACCTGTCTTACACCCTGGTCGACCCTCGGATCCGGTACTAATATGGCAATTCTCTCCGCACCGGTCGAGACAGTCCCAACGGGGCGCCTGCGACTATCTGAGCTTCCCCGCCTGGCAAGGCGGCACCCGCTGGTTGTCACAGGCGGTGGCCTCTTGGCGCTGCTAATCATTCTAGCACTTGCTGCCCCGCTTTACGCTGGCGATCCACTGAACATGGACCCATTCAAACGTCTTCAACCGCCTTCCGCGGAGGCATGGTTTGGTACCGATAATCTGGGCCGTGACGTGTTCGCGCGCACCATGTACGGCGCGCAGATTTCGCTTCTGGTGGGATTGATATCGGCGGCGTGTGCGGCTCTGGGCGGTCTTCTTATCGGTCTCATCGCCGGCTATGTCCGCACTTTTGACAACATCGTCATGCGGGTCATGGACGGGCTGATGTCAATACCGACGATTCTGTTGGCCATTGCCCTTATCTCTCTGACAGGGCCCGGAATCGGCATCCTCATTGTCGCCATTACGATACCTCAGATGCCGAGTGTCACGCGACTGGTTCGCTCTGTCGTTCTGAGTGTTCGCGATCGTCCTTATGTCGAAGCCGCCCTTTGCGGTGGGGCGCGCCTGCCGAAGGTGCTTTGGCGGCATATCCTGCCGAGCACAATCCCACCGTTGATGGTACAAAGCGCCATTGTCTGCGCAGATGCGATTCTGACGGAGGCCGGACTAAGCTTCCTGGGCGTGGGCGTGCCTCCCGACATTCCGAGCTGGGGCAACATGATCTCAAGCTCGCGCTTGTACCTTGCCATTTCCCCGATGACGGTTTTTGCCCCCGGCATCGGTCTTGCAATCACGGTCCTTGCTGTCAATCTCCTGGGGGACGGTCTGCGCGACCTGTTCGATCCGCGCGCGAAGCGGAGGCGCTGACATGCAGATGCATCAGACAGTAGGAAGCAAGGTTCTTCTTGACGTTAAAGACCTCGAAACGCACTTTTACGGCGAAGAAAGCGTTACGCGCGCGCTCGGCGGCATCAGCTTCCAAGTCAACAAGGGCGAAACTCTCGGCGTTGTTGGCGAGTCGGGATGCGGAAAAAGCGTTACAGCCCTTTCTATCCTTCGCCTGCTGCCAAGGCTGACGGCAAAGACTGTTGGTGGTGAAGTCCGCTTTCACGGACGCGACCTGCTCGGGCTTTCCGATCGGGAGATGCGGCAGATTCGCGGCCACCAAATCGCGATGATCTTCCAGGACCCGATGACCAGCCTGAACCCGGTCTATACGGTCGGGCGTCAGATTGCCGAGGCAGTGCAGATCCACACGAATGCGTCGCGCTCGGCAGCCATGGCAAAGGCCGAAGAGATGCTTCGCCTGGTGCGGATTGCCGATGCCGGTCGACGGGTTTACAACTATCCCCATGAAATGTCCGGTGGCATGCGCCAGCGCGCCATGATCGCGATGGCCCTTGCCTGTTCGCCGGAACTGCTGATTGCCGACGAGCCAACCACTGCGCTTGACGTCACGATCCAAGCCCAAATTTTGCAGTTAATCGTCGATCTGAAAGAGCGGACGGGAACGGCCGCGATGTTCATCACGCATGATCTGGGTGTTGTGGCCGAGACATGCCAACGCGTGATCGTCATGTATGCGGGCAGAATCGTCGAGCAGGCGACGGTCAACGAACTCTTCGCGCGCCCCGCACACCCATACACCAAGGCTTTGATGCGCTCGGTTCCGGATCGGCGGCGAGGTCGTCAGAGCCGTCTTCCAGAAATTCCCGGCATTGTGCCGAGCTTGCGCGAGCCCATTGTCGGCTGCAGCTTCGCGCCCCGATGCCCATTCGCAATCGACATCTGCCGCGAGAAGACGCCTAGCCTACGTGACGTCGTCCCCGGTCACACAGCGGCCTGCTGGCGTTCTGAGGAGGTTATCAAGGCATGAGTGGTCCGTTGCTGAAAGTCGAGAAGCTGACCAAACATTATCCGCTTGGCGCCGGCTTGCTGAAGAGGACCATTCCGGTTGTACGGGCTGTGGAGGATGTGTCCTTTTCCGTCGAAGCTGGCGAGACGATTTGCATTGTTGGCGAATCCGGCTGTGGTAAATCGACGGTCGCTCGGCTATTAATGCGCCTCACAGAGCCAACACACGGCCGGGTTCTGATCGACGGGACCGATATAGCGAGCCTAAAGAAGGACGCGCTCCGGACGTTTCGCCGTCGGATGCAAATGGTCTTCCAAGATCCCTATTCGTCGCTGAACCCGCGACTCACTGCCGGTCAGATCATCACCGAGCCGGTTGAGAATTTTGAGCGATTGAGCAGCAAGCAGCGCAATGCACTTGCCGCGGACCTTCTAAAGAAGGTTGGAATGTCACCCGAGATGATGCACAGGCTGCCGTCCGAGATGTCGGGCGGCCAACGGCAACGGCTCGGCATTGCCCGAGCGCTTTCTCTCCAGCCCTCGCTCATCATCGCTGACGAAGCAGTCTCAGCCCTTGACGTGTCGGTGCAAGCACAGATCTTGAATCTGCTCGTGGACCTACAGCAGCAGATGGGTATCGCCTTCGTGTTCATCTCACACGACCTTGGTGTCGTTCAGCACATCGGCCATCGCGTAGCGGTCATGTATCTGGGACGGATTGTGGAACTCGCGCCGTGTGAGGCTCTCTTTGCCAAGCCGGTCCATCCCTATACCGAGGGACTGATCGCCGCAGCGCCGGTGCCTGACCCAACCAGGGTTCGGCTGGAGGCGCCCGTCGAAGGGGAAGTGCCAAGCCCGGTCAACCCGCCAAGCGGTTGCGCGTTCCACCCCCGTTGTCCGCTCGCGATCGAGCGTTGCCGCATCGATGTTCCGCCTCTGGTTCCAATGGCAGATGGACGTCTTGTGGCCTGCCACGTGCGCGCCCCAGCAACAAATCTCGCGGCACAGGCAATCGATGCTTCAACGTCAAATGGGCTTGCCTCTTTTGCTCCCACTGCAGGGGCAAAGGCCTAAATGTTTTCGCTGTTTTAACGAGGAAACCACATGGAAAGACACTCGCACGAGAACCCACCCGATAGGGTCGAACAGGATGACAGCTTTGATACAGTCGGTTCAATCGAAACGAACGTTGAAGATGGATTCACGATGGCTGCAGTCGGCGACCTTCTGTACGCGCGGCCGGTTACCACCGGCCATCATCCGGGGTTCAGCCACCTCGTCGAGCTCCTTCATGAGGCCGATATAACCTTCGGAAACCTGGAAACAAACATCCTGGATCGATCACTCCGGGGAAACCCACAGGGTGAGTACGGCGGAGCCTATTGCATCAGCGCCCCGGAATTGGGGCCTGATTTGAAGGCAATGGGCTTCAACATGTTGAGCCGTGCCAACAACCACACGCTGGACTGGGGCGTTGAGGGCATGCGCGAGACGAGCCGTGTTCTGGACGAGAATGGCATTGTCCACGCAGGTGCAGGAGAAAATCTTTCGCAGGCTGGAGCGGCCCGCTTCAAGGAAAGCCCTCGGGGCTGTGCGGCATTGCTATCCGTGGCAACCACATTCTCGCGTATGTCTCGTGCTTGCGATCCGGCTGGTGAAGCACCTGGCAGACCGGGACTGAATGGACTTCGATTGACGAAGAGCATCGTGGTGCCGCCGGAAATGCTTCAGGATCTAAAGCGGATCCGTGAAGTTTTGCCCGGCGATCGGCCTACAGAACAAAAGCCGGACTTGGTCGTGCTCGGCGGGGCAAGATACAAGGCGGGCGACAAACCCGGCTACAGCTATGAGCCTGATCCGCGTGACATCCACAACATTCTCCGAAATGTTCGCCGCGGCAAGCAGATCTCGGATTTCTGCATCGTTACGAACCACGGGCACGAGCCTGGCGAATGGAGCCTCGAACCGGCTGATTACGAACAATCATTTGCACGCCGCACTATCGACGCCGGAGCAGACGCGTACATCGTGCATGGACCACACGTTCTACGCGGCATCGAGATCTACAAAGGAAGGCCAATCCTCTACAGCCTCGGCAACTTCTTCTGCCAAGACCTCAGGACGCCGGTAGGGGCCGACATGTACGATGTATACGACAAGGATCCGCGGATTACCACGGACGCCGAGGTGACGATTGACGAAGTGGCAAAGGGGTATCCGACCGCGGAAGGGCTTCTTGGGGCTCAGTCCGGCCCTTCATTCTATGAGAGCGTCGTGGCAGTTAGTCGCTTCGAGCGCAACCAGCTCGCAGAACTGAAGTTATATCCTGTCGAGCTTCGCCGGTTGAACAGATTTGCAAACCGCGGTGTTCCGCGCCTCGCTGAGGGCGAGCACGGAAAATCCATTCTGGAGCGGGTTCAAAGGCTCTCGGAGCCCTTTGGCACACGTATCAAGATCGAGAATAATATCGGACTGATACGCCTGTAGGACCGGGTACGCCTCACAAAAATTGACCTCGATTGTAGTTCCTCGAACGTAACGTCGCACGCTGTCACTAAGCGAGACGTGCGGCGGAACACCATTCGAAAGACTAGCAGATTTCTATATCGAGCTAGTTTATCAGGAACAGTTCCAGCCCTCCGGCGAAGCTATCATTCTACGTGATATTTTGAAGTGTCCATTGCGTGCGGCGGCCTAAATTGAGGTTTTTCTACGCTTCCAAGATGCGACTTTGAGTACATGGCCGATGTTTGGAACGTCAGATCAATATCCTGACGATCTAGAGCAAAGAAAATCGATGTCCGGAGTGACGATAATGGCAATCACGCAGACCAAAACTATTGAGCAGTCACTGACAATCGAACCGCACCACGTCGACCGTCGTCGCTATCCCGAGGGCGTCGCCTTTATGGACGGCCAATATTTGCCGATGTCAGAGGCGAAGATTTCAGTCCTCGACTGGGGCTTCCTGCATTCCGACGCGACATATGACACGGTGCACGTGTGGGAAGGACGCTTCTTTCGCCTCAACTTGCACCTCGATCGCTTCTGGGGTGGAATGCAGCGGCTAAGAATGAAACTTCCCTACGACCGCGAGGAAGTCACGAAAATTCTTCACAATTGCGTAGCGCTCTCCGGCCACCAATCCGCGTACGTGGAGATGATATGTACGCGGGGTTCTTCTCCTACCTTCAGCCGCGACCCTCGGCAGGCGGAAAATCGTTTTATTGCCTTCGCCGTGCCGTACGGATCGGTCGCCAACAAGGAGCAGCTCGACCGCGGCTTAAATGTTGCAATCAGCGAAACCGTTAGAATTCCCCCGAAATCGATCGATCCGTCCATTAAGAATTATCACTGGCTGGATCTCGTAAAGGGGTTGTTCGACGCTTACGATCAAGGTGGAGAGAGCGCTCTAATCCTCGACACCAATGGCAACATTGCGGAAGGCCCTGGTTTCAATGTCTTCATCGTGAAAGGTGGTTCGCTACAGACGCCGGCCTTCGGGGTGCTCCCCGGAATTACTCGCCATAGTGTCTTCGACCTTGCAAAGGAAATTGGGTTGCCAGCTGAGGCAGTAGACGTGTCGCGCGCGGAACTATCTGAGGCAGATGAAATCTTCATTACCTCGACCGCGGGCGGTATCATGCCGGTGACAAAAATCAACGGTTTGCCGGTTGCCGACGGCTTGGTTGGCCCAGTTACTCGCCGTTTGATGGATTTGTACTGGAAAAAACATAGTGATCCTATCTGGTCCACTGCAATAGATTATCGTTCACAGCAGTAGCAGACGGTATGACTGGGTCGTTTACCTCTTATCTTCGTTCGGAGCTTTCTCAGCTTCAGCAAACGGGGCTCTTTAAGTCCGAGCGACTGATAATCTCTCCACAATCAGCGACAGTCTCGATGGGCGACGGCGGCACCTTATTGAATTTCTGCGCCAACAACTATCTGGGGCTGACCGACAACGAGGAGCTTCGAGTTGCCGCCAAAGCGGCGCTCGACCGTTACGGTTACGGTATGGCTTCTGTTCGTTTCATCTGCGGTACTCAGGAAGAACACAAGCAACTCGAAGCGCGAATATCAAACTTCCTTGGTATGGAGGACGCGATCCTCTACTCATCCTGTTTCGACGCCAATACCGGTCTCTTCGAAACGCTGCTTAGCGAGGAAGATGCCATCATATCGGATGCGCTCAATCATGCGTCGATCATCAATGGAATTAGACTGTCGAAGGCTCAGAGGTTTCGCTACGCTAACAATAATATGGATGCGCTTGAGGAGGAGCTAAAGAAGGCGAAGGCTTGTCGCTTTAAGCTAATTGTCACCGATGGCGTTTTTTCGATGGATGGGACCATCGCTAATCTGAACGGCATCTGTGACTTGGCTGAGAAGTACGGAGCCATGGTCATGGTGGACGACAGTCATGCAATTGGATTTTTAGGTAAGAGCGGTCGAGGGTCGGCGGAATATTGTGGTGTCGAAGGGCGCGTCGATATTGTTACCGGAACGCTTGGAAAGGCCCTGGGTGGGGCCTCCGGCGGATATACAGCCGGTAAGCGCGAAGTGGTCAGTTGGCTCCGGCAGCGTTCCCGTCCTTATTTGTTTTCAAACACGCTGATGCCGGCAATTGCGGCGGCGTCCCTCAAGGCCCTGGACATCGTTGAGAAAGGCCATGCGCTGCGAGAGCAGCTGTTCGCGAACGCCAGGTATTTCCGTTCCAGCATGAGAGAAGCGGGTTTCAAGTTGGCCGGCGCAGACCATCCGATTATCCCGGTGATGGTCGGCGATGCTGTCCTTGCCCAGCGGATGGCGGAGAGGATGGTTAAGAAGGGAATTTTTGTGACCGGTTTTTGCTTTCCCGTTGTCCCAAAGGGACAAGCGCGGATTCGCACGCAAATCTCTGCAGCACATTCCGTCGCTGACATTGATCGAGCGGTGCTTGCCTTTAATGAAAGCGGCAAAGAACTTGGGATTATCTCCTAAGTGTTTCTCCTCCGGTACGGTCTTGCCGGAGGGGTACAATGAGAGGGAACGGACCTATACAAGTACACGCGGCTCGAATTTGACACGGTCTAATGCGATCATGCTTTTGAACTTTCGAACGTTTGGGTTCGTGTAAAGCTTGGTTTTTACGAACACGTCGAGTGCTTCCACGTCTTCTACTGCGACGATCAAGACGAAATCAGCGTCGCCCGTTACCACGTAGCATTGAGTGACCTCTTTAGCCGCTCGCATAGCGCGTTTGAATTCGTCTACAAGGTCCAAACGCTCGCGTTCGAGTTCAACCGTAAGGACGACGGTCAAGGATTTCCCAAGCGCCTTAGGGTCGACCAATGAGATATCCGCCGTGATGACACCGTCACTGCGCAACTTGTTAACCCGCCGCATGCACGAGGCGGCAGAAGAGCCGGCGATCTCGGCCAACTCCGTGAGAGAGATCCGGTTATTCTTTTGAAGTGCGGTGAGAATGCGACGATCTAGGTCATCCAACAACGGTGTTCTCCTGGAAATAATTCATCAAGATCGCATGCGACCAGCGCTGTAGCATTTCACACCACGGTAGCTCATGACGTTAAATTGCAAAATGGCATGTGAAATGCTGGGATCATTCCAGAAGTGGTCTCGCACGTATGGGAGATCAAGCGGATCTTCGCCGGGCGAATTTTAGCGCCTCGTCGATCGATATTCTTTCGCCAGATGAGATCTGTCCGTGCGATGTTTACGGTTTAGAGGCTTCCACGTTTTGATGGCAGCGTAGCCGGCATTGGCGAAGTAGTTTTTGCATTCGGGAGGCTCGATCATTGCGAGTTCCAACTGCTGGATTTCCCGCTCGATCTTTTCCGAGGACTTGCCGAAGACCTGTTTCTTCAGCTTGGCGA
>NZ_JAVIIY010000034.1:0-21587 GCF_033977345.1 Mesorhizobium dulcispinae | reverse complement strand
AAGACCCCGACGGGCGAGGAGATCCGCGGCTATCTGCGCCGCCTCGTGCGCCGCATCCGCGCCCGCTGGTGAACCACCCGTATCCTGATCCGCGGCGATGGCCACTATGGCCGGGCGCAAGTCATGGCTTGGTGCGAGAACAACGGCATCGACTACCTCTTCGGCCTACCCGGCAACAAGGTTCTGCAGCGGCTCGTCGACGAGAGCGCCGACGACATCCGCACGCGCCGCGCGCTCGAGCGCAAGTCGGTGCTGCGCGGCTATGCCCAGACCCACTACAAGGCGAAGTCCTGGAAGCTTGAGCGTCGCGTCTGCGCTCGCATCGAGGCAACCGCGATGGGCCTCGACATCCGCTTCGTCGTCACCAATCTCGACAAAGGCTCGGCCGAGCACCTCTATGACGTGATCTACTGCGCCCGCGGCCAAGCCGAAAACCTGATCAAGATGCACAAGAGCCAGCTCGCCTCCGACCGCACCTCCTGCCGCTCGCCGATCGCCATCAGGTCCGCCTCGTCCTGCACACCGCCGCCTACTGGCTGATGCTCACCCTGCGCGACGCGGTGCCGAAATCCCATCAGCTCGCCAAAGCCGAGTTAGCCACTTTGCGGCTCAGGCTCCTCAAGCTCGGCGCCCGCGTCACCGAAACCGTCTCGCGCATCCGTCTGGCCTTCGCTAGGACGAGAGGTGCCATTGATATCATCGCAGCGGCCAGAGGCTTCCAGCCCGTGCCAAGATACCTTCTGGATCGCGACGCGACTGCCGTTTTTGGACCAGGAACGAATGTGCTCTATGACCGCACGTCAGTTCTCGACCTGGTCGAAGGGAGAGTTCGTAATAAATGAGATTCTTACTTGGGTGAACCACGTCGCACTTGCCGTGCCTGTTCTTGAGAAGGCTGCCGCCCGCTATCGCGAGAGCCCGAGTTTCGACGCCTCAGGCATTGCCGGAGCATGGCGTCGCTGTCGCGTTCGTGACGATCGCCAACACCAAGATCGAGCTGCTTGAGCCGCATGGCCAAAATTCGCCGATTGCATCCTTTCTCGCCAAACACAGCTGTGATCTTCATACGTCAATGGCTGGAAATGAGAACGGCAGCAACGTATCGTCGGTCATGGCGGGTGTGGCTTATATGAGGAGGGTCAATGCGGACGGTCTTCAGATCGTCATTTTTTTCTCCGCTGTTGCAGCGTCCAGGGTTGGAGCCCAATGCATAACGCGGCCCGTTGCCGAGCCAAATCCAACTTGTATACGGTCGTTGTTAGGAACAGCTGCACCAACGTCCCGCTTGCGGCGGACAAGGCTCAGAAGGACGGGACCATTCTCGCGAAGCGGCATTTCAAGCCAAGCCACACCTCGGTTCGTCCACCTGGATCGTCAGGGGTCTTACGTTCAGCAGCCGCTCGTTCAGGCTGCCTTCATCATTACCCCTTTGATGACGACAACCGCATTGACGTATTTCCACAGTGCGACGAGCAGCTTACGGGCAAGCGCAACAATCGTCGTTTTCTTGAGCCGCCCGCCACTGGCGCCTGACCCGATCTTGGAACCACAAGGTGAGCTCCGAGTGCGATTGATGGCGCAACCATAGCCAGGCGAGTTGTATCAGCGTCGCTCGTAACCTAGGATTGCCGGATTTCGAGACCCCCTGGTCGTGATCGATTGACCCGCTCTGCTAGGGTCTGTGCAAGGCCCGCATAGGCGGCCAGCTGTCGTCGGTTGTAAAAATGGCGGGAAAGCCCTTCCGACCACAAAACAGCAGCAAACTCCGCCCCGATGCCTTTCAGGTTGAGCAGCAGCGCCGGCGCTGGCGAAACGGCCTCAGCGGCAACAAACATGGCAGCGCGCGTCTTCGGCGGTCTTGATCTGTTCCAGAACAAGTTCCAGCCGATCGAGTTCGCGGCCGATTTGCGCCTTCAAATGGGCGGGCAATGGTCGCCCGTCGCCGGTCTTAAGTTCCTCCAGTTGCTTACGCCGATCGCGGCGCAGCGGCTCGTAGCCGGACACGCCTTGGCTGAACAGCAGGCCCTTGACGCGACTGACGTGACTGACCCATTCGTTCGTCAATGCCCTGCGCTCACGCGGGAGACGGCGCCGGTCCTCTTCTTCCGGTGTCGGCGCCCGGACCATCGCACACACCGGTGGCTCGCCACGCTGGTGCGCCAGCAAAGCCCGAACCAGCGCCTCGCCGTCAATCTATGCATTGGCATTTGGAGCGCGAGCTGCATTTTACGTCTTGGCCTGAAATGTACCACGCGGAACTTCCTGCACCTCGATTGACATCCGTGTCGCTGGGCAGTGTGTGGGCATTTCGAAAGGGGATCTCAGAGCTGGCTTGCTTGGACGGCGCCCCGCGGAATTTAAGTGGCATCCTGCCGGGTTAAGCTGAGCGCGGCGGCGCGGCGGCCGTCGCTATCGCTTGCGCGCCGAAATAAGCCTCGTTGGGCGCGGGTCCGTCAAGGCTCGAATGCGGGCACCCTCCATTATAGAAGGCGAGATCCCGGGCGATCGACGCGCGGGCCTCAGACAGGCTGTAGGCGCGCAGATAGACCTCCTCGTATTTGATCGTGCGCCACAGCCGCTCGACGAAGACGTTGTCGCGCAAGGCAACTTTGCCATCCATGCTGATGGACACGCTCGCCGCCGTCAGCACGCCTGTAACTCGAGGCTGGTGAACTGGCTGCTCTGGTCCGTATTGAAGATCTCGGGTCGGCCATGTCTGGCCACGGCCTCCTCGAGCGCTTCGATGCAAAACGCCGCCTCCATCGCGATTGAGACCCGATGTGCCAGCACCCGCAAGCTGAAGACGTCGACGACGGCCATCAGAGCACTTAGGGGATAAATTACACAACTGCGCATGCTCGCGCCTATCCATAGAAACGGTCGCATAATATCATATAAACGTAACAAATCATAACCTACATTTTCCGCAGATCGTCTAAAATAGCACCGGCAACAACGAGAATAACCTGCAACAGCTGCCGAAATTCTGATTTTTTTGGGGAAGGAGAGCTCGCCTCGGGTTAACGTGGATGTTTGATCGATGATGCTCACGACAGAACGCCTAATATTACGCCCTTGGGAGGACAGAGACCGCAGCCCGATGGGAAGGATCTATGCCGACCCTCACGTCAGACGTTACCTTGCAAACGAGCTGACGATCGATGAAGCGATTGTCGAGGTCGATCTAGCGATCGAGCGTGCCCGTAGCAATGGTTTTCATTTCCAGCCGGCAGAGTTAAAGAGCGGCGGCCAGCTTGTGGGTATGATTGGGCTCGGCGTGCTTTCCGAACCAACGCAGGCGGCTATCACAAGCGAGCTGCGCGTCGAAATCGGATGGTTTCTCGCAAAGGAGCATTGGGGCAAAGGCCTTGCGTCGGAAGGAGCGCGGGCATGGCTCAAATATGCCTGGTCACTGGATCTGTCTGAGGTCGCTGCCTTTACAGCCAAGGCAAACGCACCAAGCCAAAGGGTCATGCAGAAGATCGGCATGATTTATGATCCCACGTCCGATTACGATGACCCGAGGTGTGACGAAGGTAATTGGTTGCGACCCCAAGTAGTTTACCGAATTCGTAATCCGAACTCTGCCAGAGCGGCAGGCATCTTTAGCAAGAATCATCGACGAGCCGCGGGGAGGGCCTGAGATTTGGGATGTCCGCCCGCGTTCATTCTCGGCGACTGCAGCACGATCCGGTCTACTAGCTACCTTGCGGCGGAAAGCATCAAAGCAGTCCGTGTTGATACCGACAACTTCAATGCACTGTCCGGGAGAGTTGCCAGCTAAGTACGATGTATCACATTGCGGGCATTACTGGTTTCTGGAAACCGAGCGAGTGGGTCTATGCAATGGTTGGCAAGCTTTGCCAGCATTTCAATCTGCCGGGCCCAAACCCGACGTCGGTTAAATGCTGCTGCGACAAATTCGTGCAACGTCAGTTCCTCAAGAATGCCGCTGTTCCAGTCCCTAGTTTTCGTCTGGCGGCCAATGCAGCGGATGTGCAGAAATATTCTGCGGAAATTGGTTTGCCAGTCGTTCTGAAGCCAACTGTGGGCCAATGCAGCTCTGGTGTCCGATTGTGCCGCACAGCCGATGAACTAACCGAACATACAACCTATCTACTACGCGAGGAGCATATATGGCCCTCCTCCCCGGGAATCTTGGTGGAAGAATTCGTAAACGGTCCATTCTTGTGCGCGCATTTAATAGGAAACGAGCTTATTGGGGTAAGCGCCGGAAAGCTTGGGCCCCTACCACATTTTTTCTCTTATGAGAGCATCGTCCCAGCCCTTCTCGCCAAAGACCAATATAAACGTATCAGAGATATTTCCCTGGACTGCTTGCAAGCTCTCGGCCTTGGCTGGGGTCCAACTAACATCGATCTGCTCTGGACGAAGAGGGGGCCAATCGTGATCGAAGTTAACCCTCGTCTCGGCGGCGCGCCTGATCCTCAGCTGATCCAACTTAGCATATGGTATTGATCCCATCGCTGAACACGTGAAGCTGGTCATCGGCGACGAGTGCAATTTGCTCAGAAGGCGTTCGCACACTGCGGCTGCCCGGTATCTAAATCCTGATCGTGACGGCGTCCTCGATGGGATCGATGGGGAGGATCTGGCGGCCACAATAACTGGTGTTGTCGAGGTCAAATTGTACGTTAAGCCGAAGACGCTGATCGCAAGAAAGGGCGATTACAAAGACATGCTCGGGCACGTTATCGCTACGTCGCCCAGCCTTGCTGGAACCGATGATATACTTCAACATGCTACTGACTCAATTAGGTGGTCCATCACACCAATTCGGAGCTCCAGCGAACCGGAAAATTGAAGGGGCGGGGTCGCTCGCCTCGAGCCTGTAGGCTCGGTGTCGATTCCACTGAGGAGAGCAACGCCATGAAAAGGAATATCACATTGCCGCCGGCTGCGGCGAGCGGCGCTTTGGAAGAATTGTTCGCCGAGTTCAGGAGAGCTTCGAGAGGCTCTGCCTTGCGGCCGGAATGGAGGCGCTGGGGGCGATGATGGAGGCGGACGAAGCAGCCTGCGGCGGCCTTGCCGGCGTCGTCGAGCTCCCAGGCTTGGCGCAGCACCCGGCGCGTCGGGGCGTGAAGCTGCCTGGGCAGCCGATCCATGATGCTGCGCGCTGGCAGCAGCGCTGGATCAGGCTGTCCTTGCCGAACGTGGCGCGGATCGACTTCGACAGCGCCTCGTCGAGCTTCTGCGTCGCCACGAAGCGTCGCGACGCAGCAGATTTCGACACGCCGCTACCATGACCCGCCGGCACATCGCCTTCCGGAGGCACACTGCCCGTCCGAACCGTCGCGTCGACACGTTGATCAGCATCAGGTTCATCGCCCAGCGGCCGAGCCAATCTTCCGACATCGAACGGCAGTGCCATCTCCCGGCCATCGACGGTCCGCACCGAGCAGCGTCGGTATGCGGATGGGCATGATCGACAAGCATGCGATACGACAACGGTGGGAAGCGGTCGGCTCGACGCTGGATGAGCGCGGCCGGCTGTTGTTCGCGGCGGGTGAGGTGCTGACGGCAGGCCGGGGCGGCCCGAGACGGGGTCGGGGATCACGGGGCTGGCGCGGTCGACGATCGGTCGCGGGCGCAAAGACCTTGCGGCGGCACCGCCGTCGAAAGGGCGAGTACCCCGCGAGGGTGAGGGCCGGCGGTGTCTTTCCCACGGGGATGCGGATCTGAACCGCATCCTCGATCCGGTGACACTGGGCGATCCGATGCGTCCGCAACGACAAGCTGGCAGTTGGCTTGCAGCAGAAGGGCCCTACGATCAGCGCCAGCAGTGTGAAGAGACTGTTGGCGAGGCTCGGCTACAGTCGGCGGTCGAACCGCAAGGCTGACGAGGGCTCCAGGCGTCCCGACCGCAACGCGCAATTCGAGCACATCAACGCCAAGGCGATCGCCGCACAGGCTGCGGGCAACCGGCCATTACGGTCGACACCAAGGAGAAGGAACTGATCGGAAACTACAAGAAGGGTGGCACCGACTATCGCCCGAAGAGCGATCCGTTGCGCCGTTCCAGACGATCAAGCTCGCGAACGATCTGGGTCTTGAGATGATGGGACAGCGGGCGGCAATCGCCGGTCCGCAATTCTTCCAGCCGCTTGCGCCGGTTACGGCAGCGGTTCATAGTCCCAAATCCCTTGGCGTGGTGCCTCACGTAATTTTGTTACCGTTTGTCTCATCGAGAATGTTACCTGCCAGCCCGGCATGAGGTGTTCAGAGTAGCATATGACGCCAGGCTGCTGGCCTGGCCAATAAGCCGCTGCACTGCTTGTTGTCGCCACGCCCTTACTCGCTTCTGCAGCGTGTAAAGCTGTCGCAAGCTGTATCGTCCCGGGTAACGGGCCTGGAACTCGACGAGCAGTTCGAGTGCGGTCTGATCCGGGCGTTCCTCAAGGCACTGTGCCATCTTCTCCCAATCGTCCTTGATGATATCGGGACGTCGGCCACGCGGTCTGTCGCTGAGCAGACGGTACGTTTTAGGCCCGATGACGACGCCGTGCGCGCGAGCTGCCTGGCGCCAGATACTGACCCGTCGGGCGAACGCATTATGTTGCTTGCGGGTAAATCGACCCGGAAACTGGATGCACAACTCTTCGAAGAGTTGCGTGGCGTGGATGTTGGGGAATTCCTCCAATCGGCGCCATGCGATCGGCCATGCCATGCGGAGCGCCTGGATTCGGCCTTGACCAGTTTCGGCGTAGACCGGCTTCGGCTTTCTCCGCTGCCTTCGCTGATGGTGCTGCGGGCGCGGGTGAGATCGCCGGCTCGGGCGTGTCGGACGGACCCGCAACGGAGGCTTGCGTCGATATCCGTTGGAGGCCTCGCAAGTTCGCGGTTTTGCTTCGGTGGAGAATCTCGGACGGATCTCGCCAACGTGCCAGGCGCTTGACAGGCTTGCCATCTCCTCCAGATGCTTTAGCGGATCGAGGCTGGCGGCAATCTCGCGCAACTTGCTCTTGGTGGCCCATTGCACATCTTCCGCTTGCAGGAGACGATGACAGGGCGTCTGCGGTGGATGATAGCGCTTGGTTGCCTTCGCCCCGTCGCGCTGCCTGGCAGCCAGCTTGAACGAGGGCTGGAAGAAGTTCACGAACAGCCTGGATGCTCCGTAGAGCCGCGTGATGGCCGTGGACGCCGCCAAACCTTCGAAGCGCCGATAGCCCAAGAGCATCCGTGCGACGGTGCCGTTTTTCTGCTCTATCCACGCTTGGTCGTTCTTGCGGTAGGCCGCGAGCGGGTGAGTTCGATGCCGTGACCCAGGCAATATTCGATCAGCTTGTTGTTGACGAACTCGCTACCTTTGTCCACATCCAGCGCGCTCAGAGCGAGGGTAAGCCCCCGCGGATACGCTCGAGCGTTTAACCACGAGGGTGCCTTCTCGAACGACGATGGGCGCGGCCTCCGTCCATCCGCCAGCGATATCGGTCAGAACCAGGCTATGAACGTAACTGCCGCGGTTGACCTGCCCGCAATGAGCCACCAGGTCCATTTCCATGCTGCCGGGAAGCGGCGCATTCCAGTCAGCAAAGGTGCGCATTTTGATGCGCCGCCGCGGCTCTGGCACAACTCTCGGCTTTTTCGTACGGCCCATGCGCCCCCGCATCTGGAGCAAGCGGTCGATCGCGGCGGCGCTCATTGACAGGTTTTTGCGGCGTATCTCCTCCTCGAGTTCAAATGTCTATTGCGTTCCAACGCAGGCATGAGGATGGGCAGCAATGCCTTTAGGCGCTTGCCGCAAACCCGATCAGTTGCGGATTTTTCGTGATACGCTGTCACCGCGATGAACTTCTCCAAGATCCGGCGTTTGTCCTTGTTCGCTGCGGCCGCATAGCGATCCCGGACTGCATTGGCGAGTTCCATGCGCATGGCATGCGTCATCTTCGTCTTCATGATCCCTCCTTCATGGCGAGGGCATCATGCCGGAATGCGACTTCACGGGTAACATTTTAGGTGAGGCAACGAAGCCGCTCGGTAACATCCGTGAGGCAATGCGACAGCACGCGGCATCGGAATCGAGGCCCTCGGTTAGAAATTGCGCAACAAACCTCATAAGTAAATTTACAGAATCTTTATGCGTGCCGTCCGTCCCAAATGCTACGGTCAGCCATAAACGCTGGGACTTGATCCCGGTCAAACCGGAAGACAAGCCTCCGCCCACATTAGTTAATTCTTCAAGTGAGCAGTGATGTCCATCCAACGAGTAAACTATTCCCTTGGCTCTTCTGAGCGCTGGTCAAGCCTCAAAACGAAAGACCTTGCACATGCAGCTGCCGATCAAGTTTGGAAGCCGGATCTATGTCAACAGACGTTCGATGGCCAAGAGGAGGCCGAAGCCGGTACCGAGGATGGGAAGCCGGCTAATCATTCGAGCAACGGTGACGGTCGTTGTTGCGGCACGTTCGGCGAGCTACTGCAAGGCCAGTTGCCGGATGGCTCCGCGTCTTGTGACTCCCATTTCCTGGTTACGATGCCCATCGCGCTCTTTGCGCGGGCCCATTTCACACCAATTGCAGGGACGTCATGTGTAACCGTTTATCCGGCATATAAGGTCAAAGCACAACGACTGGCCGAGAGCTTCGTGCTTGCGCTTGGCGTATCAGGAGGAAACCTTCTTTTGGAATCTGAACTCCCCGAAGGAAAAGGTCTGGCGAGTTCTTCTGCAGATCTCGTTGCTACCGCGCGGTCAATTGCCTCCTCATTCAAGCGAAGGGTTCGGACATCGTTGATCGAGAAGCTGATGGCGGAGATCGAGCCATCCGACGGAGTGATGTACCCTGGCGTGGTCGCATATCAACAGCGAGCATGTAGCCTTCTCTCCTTCCTTGGGCAGATGCCGCCGCTTGCAATCGTTGGTATAGATGAAGGGGGGACGATCGAAACCGTCGACTATGATCAACGGCGAGGTGAGGTCTCAAATCGTCAAAGAGCGCAATATCAGGAATTGCTCGAACAGGCGCGAATAGCAATTCCGCAGGGTGACACGGCGTCGATAGGCAGAATAGCTACTGCTAGCGCTCTGCTGCACCAGGAGCGGGTTCCCAAAGAGCATCTAAATTCGATGCGGAAAGTGTCCGAGGAGGTCGGTGCGCTAGGCGTCATAGTTGCGCACAGCGGTACTGTAATCGGAATCTTGCTTGATCGAACGGCACGCGACTTCCCGCGGAAGCTGCAGTCTGTGGTCGACCAGGTAACTCCGTTCAACAATTCGCCAAGAGTATACCTGACAATGCATTAGTCATGAGCTAGCCATATGAGTGCCCTACGCAAACACCTTCCGTTCTCCGGTTATTCTGCTGCCTATGCGCTACCCCGCGTAATCAGGTGCAGTACGAATCTTTATCTTGCGCAGTTTGCATTTATGAAGCTGCTTCCCGCTAAGTACGTTATCGAACAAGCACTGAATCGGGGGACGTTGAAGCAGAACACGACCGTTTTGGAGACCTCGAGTGGCACCTTCGCGCTGGGTTTAGCTGTAGTTTGCCGGGAGCACGGATTTCGGCTCGAGATTTTCACCGACCCGGTTATGGATAGGGCTCTCGAGAACAGGTTAAGGTCCCTTGGCGCGGAAGTGGTCATAGTAACCGAAAAGGCGAAACAGGGCGGATATCAGGCAAGCCGTCTCGATGCGCTGCACGCCAGGATGGGAGAGTTGGGTCACAGCTGTTTCTGGCCTCGCCAATACGAAACTGAGGACAATCCCGCGGCCTACAAGTCTTTCGCCGACCAGATCACAGGGATGCTTGGCGCCGACGTGACCGTGGTGGGTTCCGTCGGATCAGGCGGGTCGACTTGCGGAACAATAGAGCGCCTTCGTCAAGAATCGCCCAGCGCTCGCCTGATTGGGGTGGACACCTTCAATAGCGTCATCTTTGGCCAGCCGGACGGCGACCGGAAACTACGCGGATTGGGGAACAGTCTCGTCCCGAAAAATGTGAAGCATGAATTATATGACGAGGTTCATTTCACGTCGGCATCGCTGGCATTTGCCGCAACGCGTGAGCTTCACGAACGGCACGCCATTTTTGCCGGTCCGACGTCCGGAGCGAGCTATATTGTGGGGCGCTGGCGCGCTCGACAGTATCCAGACGAAACCGTGGTCGTCATATGTCCTGATGAAGGTCATCGCTACGTCGAAGCCCTCTACGATCACGAATGGCTTCAGCAAAATGGATGTGTCTATGAAGGTGTCCTTCTGGACGCTCCAGCCACCGAAGAGCATCCCTCGACAGCCCGCCCACCATGGAACCGGTATCGTTGGATGCGGAAAAGCCGGGAAGCTGTCTTGAGCGCGTTGGAGCAGTAAGATGACCGGCGGTAGCTTCCTTTTCGTTGAGAGCAATACGACAGGCACTGGCGAGCTATTGATGAAGCGGGCCAGGGTCCTGGGGTTCGAGCCCTATCTCGTGACACGCAATCGCGAGCGCTACCCCTTCCTTGAGAAGAGCGATGTGCAAGTGATCGAAGCTGATACACGTAATCCGCAGGAAATCATCGAGATCGCCACCAAACTGACCGAACTGGCGGGGATATTTTCGTCGTCTGACTATTTCGTGGAATCGGCGTCCAAGGCCGCCAGAGCGATCGGGCTCCCATCGGCAAACCCGGAAGCCATAGCGAGGTGCCGGAACAAATGGAAGCAAGTGACCGAGTTGGAGCGAAAATCAGTCTCTGTGCCTGAAACTCGTCTGGTCACGTCAGTCAAGGAGGTGAAGAAAGCGCTTGCCAAATCTGTCTTCCCGGTCGTCATCAAGCCGGTCTGCGGGAGCGGCAGCAGCGGGGTACGTCTCTGCGAGAATATCGCTGCGGCCGTCCAGGCGTTTGAGGATGCGAAGGATGTCCTGCTCGATCAAGTGGATTTGGGCAGTCCCGAGATCCTCATCCAGCAATACGTAGAGGGTCAGGAATATTCCGCAGAGATCATTGTGCGCAACGGGAGGCCGTATTGCCTCGGAATTGTCACGAAGCATAAGGGACCGCCTCCCTGCTTCGTTGAAATCGGTCACGACTTCCCGGCTCCCTTTCCGGAGCGGTCACTAGACGAACTGGGATCCTTCGCGGCCGGCGCAGTGTCGGCCTTAGGCTTGGACTTCGGACCGGCCCACGTGGAATTCGTCATCACGGAGTCTGGCCCTGTCGTAATCGAGGTCAATCCCAGGCTGGCTGGAGGAATGATCCCGGTCATGCTGTCGCAGGCCTTAGGCACCTCGGTAATTGACATCGTGATCAGGCTCTATGCGGGTGCCGAATTTGCTCCGCCAGGATCAAGCAAGAGGGCAGGAGCCATCCGTTTTCGACTTGCTGGCAAGTCCGGAAAGCTCAAGCGCTTGGCCTTTTCTCGCAGTAAAGAGCCGGCTGTGGCCGAAGCGGGTCTGCTGAAATCTGAGGGAGAGGAAATACGCATCAAGGGCGACTTCAGAGACCGCGTGGCCTATGCGGTGGCCGTCGCTGATGAACTCGAAACCGCTACCGCGGCGGCTGAGCGGACGATCGATTCAATTGCCTTTGAAATCGAGGCGACGCCCGATGATCGGGATAACACGCGAGTCGGCGAGCCAGCGGACGGCGGATGGACCCTGCATCCTGTGGCGATGAAGCTGCTCGCTCCACCCATCGAAATCTCGCGCGACGGTCGTCTCCTGCAGTTCCAAGCGACCGTGGATGAAGCACACCTGGTGATGCTCGCTGACCAGGGTTTGGTCAACCGAACTGTAGCGGCAGACCTGCTCACGCATATCTTGGATTTCCAGGGCGAGGAGTTCCAATCTCTGGATGGGCGTGATGCTCCGCGCGGACTCTATTTGGCTTATGAGGCCGAGCTTGCCGCCAGAGCAGGCCCAGAGAGGGCAGGCTGGCTCCACCTGGCCCGGTCCCGTAACGACTTGAACGCCACCATTTCTCTCCTGTCTCTTCGGGAGGCTGCGTGTTCCGTTTCCCTGGAGATAGGAGTTGCACAAGATGCCCTGCTTCAGCGGGCGGAAGAGGCGTCGAGCCTTTTGGCTCCGCTTTACAGCCAATATCAAATTGCTCTGCCAGGGTCGCCGGGACACTATCTGCTTGGGATCTTCTTCGCTCTCGGGCGCGAGCGCGAGCGGCTTCATCATCTGCTAAAAGACATCAAGGCGTGTCCGATGGGAGCCGGTGCCGGCGGCGGAACCAGCATGCCTATAGATTGCTCGCAGACGGCGAGCCTCCTGGGATTTGAACTGCCGTCGTTCAACTCCCTCGATGCAGTTGCAAGCCGGGATCATCACCTCCACGGGCTTTCGATCTTTACAAGTGTCTCGATCTTGCTCAGTCGTGTGGCCCAGGATCTACAGGTTTGGACGACACGCGAGTTCGCTCTGATCGAGGTTCCTCGTAACCTTGCCGGACGCTCTTCCATGCTGCCCCAAAAAAAGAACCCATATCTTTTCGAACACATCAAGGGATCGGCAAGCACCGTGATTGGCGCATACGTGTCGGCGGCAACGGCAACCTGCAAATCGCCGTTCAGCAACTCCATTGAGTCGAGCGACTATGGCTGCTCACCCCTGCGACTTGCGGAAGAAGCTCTCACGCGGGCCGTAACCCTTACATCGCTCATCGTGAGGTTCATATCTTTCAACGCGACATCGATGCGGAGAAATCTGGAAGATGGGTTGGCCATGACGACCGTCGCCGCGGAACGAATGGCCTCGCGAGGCACCCCTTTTCGGGAAGTCCATACACAAATCGGGGCGATCGCGGCGCGTGTGTCCCAGGAGAGCTGCGCTACCAAGCGCCGAAACGAGCTAGTCAGCGAATTGGGTGACGTAATGCCCGCGAGCCCCGAGGAGGGCAGGGACGCCCTACGGTTTGGCGGAGGTCCCGGCCTGACATCGACTGATGCTCAGTTTTCCATAGCAAAGACGCAACTTCGAGAAGCCGAGCGTAAGCTCGCGGAAATACGCGAACGGTGGGCATGGGCCGAGATGCACCGCAAACGAAGGGTGACAGACCTAATCAACGGCCACTAAGCCGCCGCAGTGGAAAGATTGATCATGTAGCTGCACGTTGGCCCTTCGGATCCTTTGCCATCGCAGTTGGATAGCGGATTGCAGTCATTGCGTGCACGCAGAAAGGTCGTGAGCGTTAAAAGCGCACCCGCGGCCCAAGCGACACGGCCTTTCCACTCCGGTAAAGCCTTTCACCCGAGGTCCAAGCCTTCCAGATCGCGTCGTCGATATATTGGTCGGCTCGCATAACTTTGCACACTGCCATAGCCGCAGAAGTTCCCCATCTTTTCCCGCTCTGGTTACCCGTCAGGTACAGGATCGCGTGAACCATCGGGGCGCTTGCGGCTTTCACTGCCACGATCCCCAGGCCTCAGAGCCGAAAAACATGGCGCCGTCATAATCCAGAGCTTGCATGGTGACCGGTCTCAATGCCGCGAACCTTGGGGCGATCGTGGTTGGCGTGGAGATCATCCAGTGCGACTGCCAGAGCAGTCGACGTTCGACGGTCTTGAGACACTGGTGCTGAAAATTCGGTCATTTAGGCTTCCACAGACAATGCCGCGCGGGAATTGCTGGCGGGAAGGTTCTGGAAGTCTCACCCTTCCTTGTAATAGTAGCTGTAGCCGTTGATGGCCGGCGCCGCCGAGATGCGCGTAGAGAATTCTTGCACCCTCGGGAAACAAGCCCTTCCTGGTTAGATCGATCAGGCCCTGCATCGACTTTCCCTCGTAGACCGGATCGGTGATCATCGCCTCCGTGCGTGCCGCCAGCCGGATCGCCTCATTCGTGGCGTCTGACGGAACGCCATAGGCCGGATAGGCGCAGTCGGGATAGATCACGATTTCGTCCTCGCGGACAGCGCGGCGAAGCCCGATAAGATCGGCGGTGTTGTCGACGATGCGGCGGACCTGCGCGCGGGTCTGCTCGAGTGTCCCGGAGGCGTCGATGCCGATCACCCGCTCGGCACGGTTTTGCGCGGCAAAGCCAACGATCATGCCGGCCTGCGTCGACCCGGTCACAACGCACACGATGATGTAGTCGAAGGTGAAGCCGAGCTCCGCCTCCTGCTTAGCCACCTCTTCGGCGAAGCCGACATAGCCCAACCCGCCGAACTTATGCACCGAGGCGCCGGTTAGCGGATTCGTCTACTCCGTCTCCATCAGCCGCTCGGCGGGCGAAGCCAATCATCTCGCACAGGAGATCGGCATCAGATGTCTTCTCCATGAGCGCGCGCAGGCTAATCATGTCGCCGCGAGCGGCGCTGCCTGTGGCGAGACGAGCCAATATGGACTGCCCGACGCTATCGGGACCGGGACCAGAGACTTATGGGAGCCGGCACGATCCAACTGCGCGTCCTGACGTTGCTGAAGGCTTCCTGTTTGCCGAACTTTATCGAGCGGCGTCGCATGGCCGAGAAGGCCCTGACGCCGGTGATCCAGAGAGCTATGTCATGCATGTCGACGCGCTCGGTCGACGATCTGGTCAAGGCGATGGGCATGAGCGGCATCTGCGAGAGCCAAGTCTCTCGGCTCTGAGCAGATTGATGGCAAGGTAAAGGCTTTTCGGGAGGGGCGCCCGATTGAGGGCGTCCGTCATCGGTGTTGCCGCCGGAAAGATCGGTGCCCAGAACCTGACCCTGCCGGAAAGCGCCGATGATAGCTGCTGCCCAGTTACGACACCTCTTCAGACATCACCTCCTGGAGCCATGCACGCAGTCTTGACCCTGTCGGACAGGCTTTGGCGAGGAGCGCCTCCCGCTTTTTGCGGCTGCCCTTCATAGCGTAGCTCGCCGTCTCTACAGGCCGATTCATGCTAATGTTTGTCTGCAGACCGCGACCGAGCTCGACGATTTCAAACCGCAGGGCCTTCTGAAACCCACGTTGCAGCAGCCGACGTAATCTGGAGCAAATCTCCCTCACGAATCTACCATCCTTCTACTGTTCGCGCGACGACGGCTTCTTCGAACCTCGGTCGGCCGGATGAGGATGCGACGTTCGTTCGCATGAGTGAAAACCAAACAGCGAAAGGAAGACTTCCATGGCTGGAAAGCCTGAAAACCCTGGCCGGCCCGATCATCCGTCCGGTCCTCCAGACCATCTGCCAAATCCTCCGGATCACGCGCCGGGGCGGCCCGGACACATTCCTGGGCCGAAAGACCCTCCGCACGTTCCGCCGAGGCCGGTTGGCGCCGCATGATTCCCTATGCCGATCTGAAATCCACGGAAGTACCGAAATGGGAAGAAAACCCAGTCAATCGCAATCGTATGCGGGCCGAATTGGATCATCTTTCCTATTTCGCCGGGAGCACACTTCTCGTCGATGAAATAGCGTTGGCGGACGGTGTCCTCCACGTTGAGTTCCGATGGCCTCTGCCGGACGGGCGCCTGATCGATCTCGAGGCAATATATCCCGACTCGTTCCCGCGGCTCCGCCCCCATGTGATGCTCCGGTGCGATCCGGAGCAATACCCATCGCGTCACTGCGCCCCAGACGGCAGTCTATGTCTGCTCGGCCGGGACAGCGGCTTGTGGCAGAGCAGGATGACTTTGGCAGACATCCTTTATTCCAATCTGGCCAAGGCGCTCGACGCTTCGAAGGATGAGGACTCGCAGGGTGAGCCGGCGGAGGTCTGGTGGAATGAAACCGCCGATCGCAGCAGCGGCAACTATGTGCTGGTCGACAGTTCCTGGGATCTTTCGGGGTTCGACCAGGGTAAAGTTGAGATCGAATTCGTGGTGGACTGGGGGAAAGATCGTCCAGCGATCCAGGCCGCCGTCTCGAAGGTGTGGAGCGATACCGGAGATCTGCTCGCCGAGCGCAGGTTTCCTCTCCCAATCACCCTTGGGCGAAGACGGGATACGGCGGTGTTTCCATGGAAGCGGGACGATCATCTTCCCATGCCGCTGCACCAGGAGCTGCCGAGCCTGCTAAAGCGTCTCGGTCACGGCTCGCGCTATGCGAAAACCTCTGGTGGCGATATTCGGATCTCCGCCACGCTCAAGAGATCGGAATTGCAATTCCAGACATACGGTGACGCGTGGGTTTTCGTTTTGCACTACAGCAAGAACATTCTTCGCATCACCAGGAACGGTGCGCAGAAGACCAAAGAGGTTGGATTCGTTGTCCCTACCTACAGGGCCGGGATCGGGGACATTGGCAGCCGGGTACCCTCTGTCGGAGCCCTGCGTGACAAGACGATAGCCATCGTGGGACTCGGAGCTCTGGGCTCGCTGCTGGCTGCCGAGTTGGCAAAGAACGGCAGTCGAAAATTGATCGTGTTGGATTGTGACTATGTAGAGCCGGGGAACTCCATCCGCTGGGCTGCAGGTGCTTCAGCTTGGGGCAGGCAAAAAACAGAGTTCATCAAGGAACATATCGAGCTTGAATACCCCTGGACCACCGTGCAACCGATATTTCACAGGATCGGCAGCGCTTGGGCGGATGGAGTAGGAGACCACCAGCTGCTTGCCGGCTTGATGGACGAAGCCGATCTGGTGATCGATGCTGCTGCCTCGACCGGAGTTTCCTTTTTCCTGGCCGATTGCTGCCGAGCGCGCCATGTTCCAATGATCTGCGTTTATGCCTCGACGACGCTGAAGGGAGGGGTTGTCGCATACCATCACCCGGAATCCGGCTGCCCGGTCTGCAAAGAGATTGCCTACGCCGCCGGCACAATTGATAGACCTCCCGGCATCGGCGACCCTCAGGGGCTGATCCAGCCGCCCGGCTGCTCCGAAGCCACCTTCACAGGTGCATCGTTCAATCTCCAGGAACTAACGCTCGAAGCCGTTCGGATGGCTGTCGGCGTTCTTTCTGGCCCGCAGGACTTCGAGGTGTCACTGGTCCATACCCTCACCTTGCACAATGGTTTGAAGCGGATACCGCCAGCTTGGAAGGTGGATGAATTGCGGCCCAGTCCGGAGTGCGGATGCCTCACGTAGTCTGGCTTCCTCGCTCCGTGGTCGACGTCATGAAGTCTGAGGCCGACCAATGGTATGACAGGGAAACGGGGGGAACCTTCATGGGCTACTGGGCCGAAACCCGCGTGGCCGTGGTCACGAGAATGATCCCGGCCGGCCCCAACGCGAAGCGCACACGCTGCAGCTTTCTCCCAGATCAGGACTGGCAACAGGTCGAAATCGCTAAGCACTATCATCGATCAGGTAGGCTCGACACCTACCTAGGCGACTGGCATACCCATCCGGACACGGTTTCCAACAGATTGAGCGGAACAGATCGAGCCTGTCTCAGGAATGTCATCGGAACGCCGTCTGCCCGGGCTGCTACCCCGATTATGGTGTTGATGTGCGGCAAATCAGCCAGATGGCTGCTGCATGCCTGGGTTTGCGGAATGGGGCCACGTTTCTTTTTGTTCGAAGGCCTATGCGAATGGAAGGCCGAAGTTGCGGTATATGGCTGAAACGACAATTGGCGCGGGAAGAGAGTGGCCCTCAACGATTGTCATCTCCACCAGATGCTGGGCTGCCGGCGCCACCATGTCTGAGCCTATCGCTGTCATTGACAGTGACGCCCTAGCGACGCAAATGCCCCTTCTCGCAACCTTCGATCGATCCGGTCAGGCTGGCCGCGGATAGCCTTCAGGGCGCCCGGCATCAACGAATTCGGGCGAGGTCTTCTTCATTTGGCCGACCCATCGGAGCGCCTTGCCAGCATATTGCTTACAGGGTTGGCGGTCTGCAGGGCGGCAACTTGCTGACGAGATGTTAACTTTCGTGTCAGCCGGTAAATGCGGGTTCCGACGCGAAGCCGGCCAGCATTCCGATCAAAGACCGGCCAGTTTTCGGCACTGAAGCTTACCTCCTGGGTCAGCAAATTTGGCATCAAGTGCCCCGCGGTAAACGGGGAGATTTTGATGCCGGCGAAGAGAAGACAAATGCTTCGGCTTGCCGGAAGTGGGACGAGCTCCCGCGAGATAGCAGTCATTTTGGGGATGGCGCGCAGCACGGTGCAGGATAACCTGCAGCGTGCGGCAGCAGTTGGATTGACCTGGCCCTTGCCGGGCGAACTGACCGACGATGCGCTTGAGAACAAGCTTTTCAGCCGCAACGGCGTCAAGCAGGGGACACGGTGACGCACGGGGCCGAAAACTGGGCCGATCTTGCGGTCGAGAAGCCCGGCGTCACTTTGCTCATCCTCTGGAGGAGTATCGAGAGGCGCATCCCGAAGGTTACGGCTATAGTCGCTTTGTGAACTTCTGCGGGGATTTCGGCAACGAGTGTCGCCGACAATGCGCCATGTTGATGGCGTTTCAAAAGCGCGGCTAAACGACGACAAGAGTTTCGTGCTTGTGGAGGGAAAAAAGGCGGCCTTTGCAGGCTGCCGAGTGTCGAGGATGTGTGCCTCAGAACGAGGACGGGGCGTTTTCGATATCGCTGTGATCGGTCGGTGTTCGTTGCTGCTCCTGGATAAGTTCCTGGAGTTTGACGCAATAGTGCGACCAGATGCTGTCGGCGAGATCGTTGAGGAACTCGAAGACAGCGAGCGTCTGTTCGGGTGTCCATTCGGGATTGAGGGCGGCTGCCAGCAGCCTGTTTTTCAGCAGGGAATATCCTGAGCGCCCATACATCTGGCGCTTTATCGTCTTGAGACGGTTGATCTGTCCCTCGACGGGGCTGGTGCTCCAGGGCTGGGTTATCGCCGCCCGGACAGCCTCGATGTCACGGCCGATGCCGGCGGCAAGCGAAGCCAGGTCGCTGTCCGTGGCATCCTTGAGCCTTGATCGAGGCCGGCATCATCGTCGCCGCGGATCAGTGCAAAGCGTCGGGCGAGGTCGCCCGCGATCGAAAGCTCCGGCGCGGTTTCGTAGAGATGGTGCAAGAACCGCCCGGCCGGCTCATCGAGCGACGCCGGGTTTTCGCTCAGCAGCCATGCACACTTCCGGCGCGATGGCGGCGGCCACCGCGCTTCTGGGGGAGAGCTCGGTGGCCGCTCCTTGCGGGCAGCGGTCCACCTGTAGACGGTCTTGTGGCTGCCTGCAAAACCGAGGCGCTTGATTTCGGTCCACAATTGCAACCCGTTGTGCTGGCCTTCCTGCCAGCGCGTTTCGAGATACTCCTGGAAAGGATCCATCAGGACGGAGCGCACCGTCCGTCGCCGGTGCTCGGGCTCCCCGCCCGCTGCAAGCCAACGTTCGACGGTTCTCACGCTGACGCCGATCCGCGGCGCGATCTGACGCGGCCACATGCCGGAGGTGCGCAATTGAAGGATTTCAGCGTAACGCTCACGGCGCTGGTTGCGCCGCGAGCGGCGCAGACCATCAAGTTTGGTTGAAGTCTCTACCGATGGTTCCAGCCCGGCGTCGTCGTCGTTTTCGGCAATCTCCGCGATCATGGCTTTTCCGGCGGCTGTGACCGCTTTGCGATGGCGCCCGATGGCCAGACGCAACGCGTCGCCCAGGTTCTGCAGAAGATGCCAACGGTCGGCGACCTGCGTTGCATCGGGAGCACCGCGACGGGCACCCTCGGCATAAAGGCCGGCACGGTCGCGCGCGACCACCTCGATACCCGGATAGCGTCGCAGCCAAGAGGCGACCGTATCGGCATTTCGATCCGGCAACAGATCGAGCACGCGGTTGCGCTCAAGATCGCAGACGATCGTCCCGTAACGCTGCCCCTTGCGCCAGGCCCAGTCGTCGATGCCGACTACACGCGGGGCCTCCGGCTCGAACCCGGCGGCGCGGATCATCCGCAGCAGTGTGTCGCCGCTGACCGGCATGGCCAGTTTATGCGACAGGCGCGAGCCGGGCTTGCCGCCGACCGCAAAGCCGATCGCCAGTTGGCTTTCGCCGAGGCGCGATGTGCGTCGCGCTTTCGGCCGCACCGTTTCCGGCAACCGCTCGGCGAAGATCCGCTGGCGGCATTGCCGATCGGCGCAACGGAAGCGCCTGGCGTGAAGCCGAATCTCGACGACCCGTCCCTGCCACGGCAGATCGGCCAACCGTCGCATGTAATGGCTGTGGACGCGGCGCGTCTGGCAACCGCAACACGGGCACTTCGACGCCTCCGTCTTCGGCCGGGCCACGAGCACCACCCTGTCGGTCTGGGGAAGGATCTGGACAATCGAAAGCTCGGGGGAAATTAGCGAGCGGAAGGCATGGAGCACGGGCGAATCACCGGCGTCGACTGCGATTCCGACCTTATGGCCTTATTCGCACCATCCGTGAATCCCGCCTGCTGCACCAAATATGCGGAAGAACCCCTCATTGACAGTCGAGGGTGTCAGGCCACGTCTCATAGAGAATCGCCGCGGGACTGAGAGGCAACGGCACCTTACTCCTGCTTTCCGCAGCTCTCGCCTCTGAAGAAATGTGTATGCCGGTCGCTTTCCGATAAGAGGTCTTTGGTGCGGACATAGACGGCTCCGTTTTGCGAATGACGGTTCTGGAGACGCAAAAAATATGCCGATTAAGAAAAGACATATATGTGAATACCAGGCGTGGCATCGGCCGAAGTCAGTTCAAGGTTTGTCAGCCCACCACAGGAGGACTTTCGGCTTAGGACGCAGCAAATCCCAAGTTCTCGATCAGCAGTGGCGACGATTGTCGATCCGTGCGAGCGGCTGCGTGTTCCAGGTGACGAACATAAGTGCCAGCGAACCGAAGAAAAGCTTCCCGACTTCGTCGATTGTTCAGCCGAATACGGTGCAAGGTGTTCGCCCTCGAAAGACGCAGCGCCGCGAGACCGCTTCCCTGTTCAGCCTCCGGCATCTGAAATGTCAGCTCTCACACATCACTCCCTAGTGTCATGCCGTGGTTTTCAAAGATGGCTTGAAGTTGGCGGCATTTGATGAACGGGACATGCACGCACGCTTGGTCCGGAATCGCGTCTCAAGAATTAGATGCTGTGTGACGAGCGGTGCGAGGGTGTGGCATCTTTCGGCGCTGTTCGAACCAACTATTCAGAAGGGCGACCCATGCCGCAGTTTTTGACGCAAGCCGGTCACCTACCGCTCTCGAACAGGATAGCACGATCGGTCGCCGTCATCGGAATGAGCAAGGCTAATTGGCTGGTTGCAGCGCTTGTTCCGGGATTCAAGCGCCAGCCGCTGAAGAAGATTGATGCTGACGCGCAATCATTTTTGAAGCTGATGCAGCGCTGGCGCGACCAAGCCGTGATCCGACGCTCGAAGATGAGAACGCGCGGCGGCCGAACCGCGAGCGACAGACCTTGGCCGGTGATCAGACGCGGCTCATCAGCCACATCAAGGCGATTCTCGCCCACTTCGGCATCCACGGCTTCCGCTTGAGCCTGCGCAATTCGGCTGACAGGCTCGTCGCCATCCGTGTAGCGGCGGGAACGCCGTTGCCGGACAATACCCGCGCCGAGTTGCACGCTCGATTGAGCGGCTCGACCTCGTGCGCCTTCCCATTCGACGTAAATTTCGGGGTATCGCGGCCCTGGATCTCGGCCTTCTTGCCGGCGCCGTCGACGATGGTGGTGTTCTCCTTGGAGATCGACACCTTCTTGGCGCGGCCGAGCATGTTGAGGCCGACGTTCTCGAGCTTGATGCCGAGGTCTTCCGAGATGACCTGGCCACCGGTGAGGATGGCGATGTCTTCCAGCATGG
>NZ_JAVIIY010000033.1:0-22150 GCF_033977345.1 Mesorhizobium dulcispinae | reverse complement strand
GGCCATCGAGGTCCACCTCCATGATCTCCAGCGGCTTTCCGGCACCAACGGCGACTGCGGCACGCGTTTTCATCTCTTCCCTCTCCAGACTTGGCTGACCGGGCGAGCGCCCGGCCTTCGTCGTTGAAATTATGCGGCGGCCCTGGCCGGCCCGGCCGGAAACACGCCCGACATGACGATGAAGCCCTTGATGCGCTTCACACGATCGCACCAGCGGCGGATCGCAGGGTAATCCTGGCGCGGAATGCCGCCCTCTTCCGACAGCATGATGTAAGGGAAGCAGGAGATGTCGGCGATCGTCGGATGGGTGCCTGAGCAGATCCAGTCGCTGCCCTGCTGCTCGCCGAACCACAGATGCTCGTCGAGGATGCGGAACAGGCGATGCGCGCCGGCGCGCGCGGCGTCGATATCGAAATCGTAGAACAGCGCATCATGCAGGCGGGCGGCCGATGCCGTCGCGGTGATGCCGTCGGCGAAAGCCAGCCATTGGCTGATCTCACCAAGAAGCGCCGGATTGTCCCACGGATACCATTTGCCGGACGGATCGTATTTCGATGCGAGATAGACCAGGATCGCCTGGGCGTCGCGCAGGATCAGCCCATCATCGTCGATGACCGGCAACTGCCCCAGCGGATTGAGCTTCAGGAACCATTCCGACCTGTGCTCGCGGCCGGGATAGAAATCGATTGGCACGGTCTTGTGGCCGATGTCGAGAATGCTCATCAACAGCCGCAATTTGTAGCAATTGCCTGACAGCTCGTAGTCGTAAAGCGTGATCATCGGCGGCTCCTAAAGCAATTCCAGGGAAAGTGCGTAGCGGTTTTCCGTCCGGAATTGCGCAAAAACAGATGGTTAGATATCCAGCACGAGGCGTGCCGATTTGGCGCGCGAGACGCAGGTCATGATCCTGGTGCCTGCCTTCCGCTCGGCGTCGTTGAGATAGACGTCCTGATGGTCGGGCTCGCCCTCGATCACGGTCGCGACGCAGGTGCCACAGGCGCCCTGCTCGCAGGACGACGGCATGTCGATGCCGCTTTCGCGCATGACCTGCAGGATCGTCTTGCCGGCCGGCACCTGCAGCGTGACGCAGGACCTTGCCAGCGCCACCTCGAAGCTCGAACTGTCGTCGATCTTGTTGATGTTCTTGAAGTACTCGAAATGCACGGCGCTGTCCGGCCAGCCCTGCTCGGCGGCGATCATGCGCGCGGCCTCCAGCATCGGACCGGGGCCGCAAATATAGAGATGCATGCCGTTCCGGTAGCCGGTCAGCACGCGGCGCAGCTCGGCACCGGTCGCGTCCGGCGAGAGTCCGAGATGCGGTTTCAACGCATCGCCAAGCCACTGCAGGCGGTCGGCGAAAGCGAGATGCTCTTCGCCTTGCGCGAAATAGTGCAGCTCGTGCGTCAGCTCCTGGTTCTTCAGCGCCTGCGCCATGGCGAGCAGCGGCGTGATGCCGATGCCGCCGGCGACGAAGATCGTCTTGATCGCATCGCGGCGCAGCGGGAAGTTGTTGCGCGGCTCGGAGATCGCCAGCACGTCGCCTTCGCGCACGGTCTCGTGCATGCATTTCGAGCCGCCCTTGGAATCCCGCTCCAGCTTGACGCCGATGATAAAACTGTCGGTCTCGCCGGGGCCGTTGGTGATCGAATACTGACGGATCTCGCCATTCGGCATATGGACGTCGATATGCGCGCCGGGCTGGAAGGTCGGCAGGATGCCCTTGACCGGACGCAGCTCGAAGCCGGCGATCCCATCCGCGGTCTGCCATTTCCTGGTCACCGTGACGCGCAGCGCCGCCTTGCGGCCATGGGCGGTCAGTTCCGGCATTTCGGCGAGCTCGGCCGAGACCCTTTCATAAACCGGCTCGATCGGCGCCGGCGCGGGCGCATTCGCGACGTCGCGCTCGACTTCGTCGCGCAGCTTGGAAAGCCGTTCATTGTGATGGCGCAGGATGGCGATGCGCGCTGCTCCTTCCGCATCCTGGTCGACCACGCCGCGGATGACCGAACGGTTGGAATCGACCGGCTGGACGAAGAAGACGCCTAGCGTTTCGGCGGCGCCGTCGCGCGAGCGGAGCGCCACGGCAAAATCCTGAGCGGCGTCGACCTTGATTTCGGCGGAATTGCCGTCGATCGCCCCATTGGGCTGGAAGCGATAGGCCTTCAGCTTGCCGGCGACCTTGTCAGCCGGCGCGTTGACCGCGATCCCGCGCAAGGCAAGCAGCTTGCCCTCGGCAAGGCCCGCGACATCCGGCACCTCGCCCAGCGGCTCTTCGGACGACCAGACCAGGCCGTAGCGCTCGACCGCCGGAAAGGTGCGGTTGGTGATGGTGCGGGCCGGCGCGTCGGCCGGATGCGCAGGGATATAGGTGCAGCCGGCGGTGCGGTTCGAATAGCGCCAGCCATGATACTGGCACTTCAGCTCGCGGCCGTCATTGATGCCGATCGACAACCTGACGCCGCGATGCAGGCAACGGTTCTCCCAGATGTTGACGTAGCCATCATCGGCCCGCCAGACGGCGAACTCGCGGCCAAGCAACTGGCCGTGGAAAACATGGCGAAACGGCAGATCATGGGCAGCGGCGATCGGGTGCCACCGGCTTCGGGCTTCTTGCAACATCAAAACTCTCCCAAATATCCTGGTCAGGCCGCCGCCGGAATGACCCCGTAGGTCACGCCCTTCTGGCTGAGCCAGCGCCTGTAGGCGATGGCCGACTTATCGGCGCGGATCGGCGTTTCGGCGCGCGGATCGAGCGGCAGGCGCTTCGGGAACTGGTTCTCCAGGATCGGCTTGTCCTGGCCGAAGATCGTCTGCTGGAAGCGCTTGATCACCTTGTCTTCGCTGTTCTCGTCGAGCACGCAAAGCAGCAGGTGGGCGCGCACATGCTCCTGATCGACAGGTTGCAGGAAGATGGCGATCACGTCGCGCCGGCTTTCGTCCACAGGGCTCGATTTATAAAGCACCGAGCAATAGGGGTGCGGCACGCGGTAGACATAGTCGACATCCGCGCCGCCATCCGAGGCGGTGGATGCCATCGGCTGGAAGAAGCGGCAGCGTGTGGCGAGGATCTCGTCGCGGTCGACCGAGATCTCGACATCATACTCCTTGACCTCGGTGTGCGGCTCGGCGCCGAGGATGTCGGTGTGCACGTAAGGAAAATGACCCATGTCGAGAAAGTTCTCGATGGCGCGCGGCGCCGAGACGTTGACGCCGAAGGTGGCCGCGTTGAGCCGGCGCCGGTCGGGCTCGGCATATTCGGGGATCGGGAAGAGGTCGGCCGGCGGCGAACCCAGCGAAGTCCAGACATAGCCGTAGGCGCTCCTCGCCGGCAACCTGTCGGCGACCAGGACCTGGTCGGCCCGGCGCAGGTCCGGCCGCGACCGCCAGACGACCGGCTCGCCATCCGCGCCTACCAGGAAGCTCAGGCGCTCCTCAAGCAGCACCGTTTCCTGGACGGCGCCCGGCGCGGCTTCGGCGATCGCACCCACGGGGTGCCAGAGATTGAGGATCACCGTATCCGAGCATTTTGCCATGGCGTTACCTTCCAAATATCGTCGAGACGTCGATCAGTTTTGTGCCGGGATGGCGCCGTAGGTGACGGAGCGATCGCGCAGCCAGCGCCGGTAGGACACCGATACGGCGTCGGCGCGGATCGGCGTCTCGGCGCGTGGGTCGAGCGGCAGGCGCTTCGGGACCTGGTTTTCCAGGATCGGCTTGTCCTGAGCGAAGATCAACTGCATGAAGCTGCGCACCGTCGCTGCCTCCATGCCGTCCTTGAGGTAGCAAAGAAAAGGATGCGCGATGCAGTTCTCTTCATCGACTGGCTGGACGAAGAGCGTGATCACGTCGAGTCGATGCTTCTGGATCGGATTGCTCTTGTAGAGTGCCACCGTGTAGGGCCGGATCACCTTGTAGACATAGTCGACGACAAAGCCTTCCCTGGCGGTCGGCGACGCTATCGGCTGGTAGAATTTGCACTCGGTCGCCAGCACCTCGTCCTGGGCGGTGATCTCGACGTTGTATGGCGCCACCTCGGTGTGCGGCTCTTCGCCCAGCCAACCAGTATGGACGAAGGGGAAATGGCCCATGTCGAGGAAATTCTCGACGGCGCGCAAGCCGGACACCTTGACCGCGATCGAGCCGCCGCTGACCAGATGGCGGTCCGCTTCATTGGCCTCGGGAATGTAGACGATGTCGCGCCAGGGCTTATCGAGACAGGCCCAGATGAAGCCGTAGCGTTCGGCCGACTTCAACGCGGCGCCGGTATCGGCACGAACGACTTCGACGCGACCCGAACGCTTGCGGACGATGAGGTCGACACCAAGCAGATGGGTCGGAAACGGCGTATCCTGAATGAGCGATTCCTGGTCCGCAACGATGTGCCAGTCGTTCAGCAGCTCGCGGTCGACGCAACGGGCAGCCATCGGCTTCCCTCCCAACTCGGCTAGCCCTTCACCATGAACCTAGCCCGAAGTTTCGAGATAACGAAAACACAAGATTGGATATCAATCAATAATTTTTTGTCCGCCAAAATCCTTTTTTGTGTTGACAGATTTCGGCGATTGACTTCCGATATATGAAATTCTGAATCTGGGATATGTCGCATCCCGACGAGGCATGTTCTTACGAGGGAAGCCTGCTGACCATGCCTTCGAAATGGCGGAGAGCCGTGCCTTGAGCAGTCGTTCCCAGACAATAGCGGATATCCTTACGCGCGCCATCATCGACCATCGGCTGGTGCCCGGCTGCAAGCTCGGGGAGCGCGAGCTCGCCGAAATATTCGACGTCAGCCGCATCGTCGTGCGCCAGGCGCTGATACGGCTTGCCGACGACGGGCTGGCCCAGATCGAGCGCAACCGCGGCGCCTTCGTCGCCAAGCCGAGCATGCAGGAGGCGATGGAGATCTATGACGCGCTGACGCTGGTCGAGCAGGGTGTCGCTGCCCAGCTCAGCGATCGCCTCGGCCCGGCCGGTTGGGCGGAGCTGCGCCAGCACGTCGAGCGCCAGCGCCAGGCCGTCGCCGCCGGCAACGACGCGCTGGCCGACGTGCTCGGCCAAGAATTCCACACCGTCTTCGTGCGCTTGAGCCGCAACAAGGTGATGCAGGAGATCCACGCGCAGCTCGTGCGCCGCACGACGCTGCTGCGCTCGCTCATCACCGCCGATTTCGACTATTGCAACCTCCTCGACGACCATTCGCGGGTCGTCGACCTGCTGGAAAAGGGACGCCTGAGGCAGGCCATGGATCTGATCGACACGCATCACCGCTCGGTGGTGCGCGGCTACATCATGGACCGCGAAGTGTTTCCCGAGATGACACCCGCCGAGGCATTGGCGCCCTATCTCGAAGCCAAGGCGGACGGCGCGACGGCGTCGGTCGCCCCGCGAAGACCAGCAACGACTTCCGGGAAGGGCGACAGCGCGGCGCACCCGCATGTCCATCTCCCCAAGACAGATCCGGCACCGACAAGCCGGGCAGCAGGCAAAAAAACCAACAGAGGGTTACCCACATGAACGACCTGACAAGACGCGGATTCCTGAAATACAGCGGTGCGCTTGGCGCCGCGCTGAGCACCGGGGGATTGAGCACCATCGCCAAAGCCCAGGAAGTGCTCAAGATCGGCGTCGTCTACGTCTCGCCGATCGCCGAGATCGGCTGGACCAAGCAACACAGCCTCGGCGTCGAGGCGATCAAGTCCGAATTCGGCGACAAGGTCGCGCTCACCGTCATCGACAACATCTTCATGCCGCAGGATGCGGAGCGCATTTTCCGCGAGCTCGCCAGCGCCGGCAACAAGCTGATCTTCGGCACCAGCTTCTCGCACGGCACGCCGATGCAGAAGGTGGCGCCGCGCTTTCCCAAGGTGGCATTCGAGCATTGCTCGGGCATCGTCCATCTCGCCAATCTCGGCACTTTCGAAGCCAAATATTACGAAGGCACTTTTGTCGCCGGTGCGGCGGGCGGCCACATGTCGAAATCGGGCAAGATCGGCTTCATCGGCGGCTTCCCGATCCCCGACATCGTCGGCCCGGCCAACGCGCTGCTGCTCGGCGCGCAGAGCGTCAATCCGAACGCCACCTGCAACGCCATCTTTCTCAATTCCTGGTTCGATCCGGGCAAGGAAAAGGAGGCCGCCAAAACGCTGCTTTCACAAGGCTGCGACGTCATCTGCTCGATGACCGATACGGCAACCGGCGTGCAGGTCGCCGGCGAAGGCGGGGCGTGGTCGATCGGCTATGCCAGCGACATGGCGAAGTTCTCCTCGGGCAAGCAGCTGACATCCTTCGTGCTCGACTGGACCAGCGACTATGTCGGCGCCGCCAAGGCCGTCGCCGCCGGCGGCTGGAAGCCGGACGTGCGTTGGGACGGGCTTGCCGCCGGCGTCGTGAAGATGGCGCCCTACAATGAAGGCATGCCGGCCGACACCAAGGCCAAGCTGAAGCAGCTCGAAGCCGACATCGGCAGCGGCAAGGTGCATCCCTATGCCGGCGAGCTGAAGGACCAGGACGGCAACGTCAAGGTCGCGGCCGGATCGGTGCTGGCCGACGACGACATTCGCGGCATGAACTGGTTCGTCAAGGGTATGATCGGCAAGCTGAGCTGATCGCCTTCAAAGAACCCAGGGAGACGCCGAAGCCCATATCCCGGCGTCTCCCTGGCCTGGTTCCCGTCCAACCCCGCTCCACGCCCGGCAGGACCCGCCATGCATCCGCGATTAGAATTGCGCAACATCTCGAAGCGCTATCCCGGCGTCGTCGCCAATGACGACGTCTCGCTGTCGATCCAACCCGGCGAGATCCATGCCGTGCTGGGCGAGAACGGCGCCGGCAAATCGACGCTGATGAAGATCATCTACGGCGCGGCGCAGGCTGATTCCGGCGAGATCTATTGCGACGGCAATTTGATCACCGCGCACAATCCGGCGATGTCGCGCGCGCTCGGCATCGAGATGGTCTATCAGCACTTCGCGCTGTTCGAATCTGTTTCGGTGGTCGAGAACATCGCGCTGTCGGCAAGCAGCGCCTTCGATCTGCCTTCGCTCGCCGAGAAGATCCGCGAGCTGTCGCTGCGTTACGGCATGCCCATCGATCCGCACCGCCAGGTGCACGACCTGTCGGTCGGCGAGCGGCAGCGCGTCGAGATCGTGCGCTGCCTCTTACAGGCGCCGAAGCTTCTGATCCTCGACGAGCCGACCTCCGTGCTGACGCCGCAGGCCGTGGTCAAATTGTTCGACACGCTTCGGCAACTTGCCGCGGAGGGCTGCTCGATCGTCTATATCAGCCACAAGCTCGACGAGGTGCAGGAGCTCTGCGACACCGCCACGGTGCTGCGCAACGGCAAGGTGACCGGCACCGCGCGCCCGAAGGAAACGACATCGCTGGAGCTCGCCCGCATGATGGTCGGCTCGAAGCTGCCGGAAATGCATGTCAGCCTGGCGACGCCGAGCGAGAAGCCGGTGCTCGAGGTCAAGAACCTGTCGGCCAAGGCCAGGGACCATTTCGGCGTCGACCTGAAGGACGTGTCCTTCGACGTGCGCGGCGGCGAGATCGTCGGCCTGGCGGGCGTCTCCGGCAACGGCCAGGCCGAGCTCGTCGCGCTGCTGAGCGGCGAGCGCCGGCACACGCAAGACGACGCGATCAAGATCGGCGGGACGCCCGCCGCCGGCCTGCGCCCCGACGAGCGGCGCAAGCTCGGCCTCGCCTTCGTTCCCGAAGAAAGGCTCGGACGCGGCGCGGTGCCCTCGCACACGCTATGGGAAAATGCAGTTCTGACCGCGCACCGCTTCGGCACCGTCAGCAAGGGCCTAGTCGACCGCCGCAAGGCCAGCGCCTTCGCCGCCGGCATCATCGACAGGTTCAAGGTCAAGGCCAACGGCACGGGCGCGACGGCGCAGAGCCTGTCGGGCGGCAACCTGCAAAAGTTCATCGTCGGACGCGAGATCGCGCTGGCGCCGAAGCTGCTGCTCGTCTCCCAGCCGACCTGGGGCGTCGATGTCGGCGCGAGCGCCTTCATCCGCCAGACCATCGTCGACCTCAGCCGCGCCGGCACGGCCGTGTTCGTGGTCTCGGAAGAGCTCGACGAGCTGTTCGAGATCTGCGACCGGCTGCTCGTGATCTGCAAGGGGCAGGTTTCGCCCCCGCTGGTTCGCACGAGCACCGACCGGGAGGAGATCGGGCTCTTGATGACCGGCAGGACGATGACCAATAATAGGAGTGGCGACGTTGCGCTTCAGGATTGAACAAAGGCCGGAGCCTTCGGCCGCGATGCGCGTCGCGGCGCCGGTCCTGGCGTCCCTTCTGACGCTGATCGTCGGCTCCCTCTTCTTCGCCTCGCTCGGGCACGAGCCGCTGCCGACGCTCTATGCCTTCTTCGTCGAGCCGCTGAGCTCGATGAACGGTCTGTCGGAATGGCTGCTGAAAGCCTCGCCACTGATCCTGATCGCTTGCGGCCTGGCGGTCGGCTTCCGCGCCAATGTCTGGAATATCGGCGCGGAAGGCCAGTTCACCATGGGCGCGATCGCCGCCAGCGGCGTCGGGCTGTTCTGGCCGAATCCGGACAGCGCGCTGCTGTTGCCGCTGATGTTCCTGGCCGGGATGGCCGCCGGCATGGCCTGGGCGGCGATCCCGGCCTTCCTGCGCGCCCGCATGAACACCAATGAGATCCTGGTCACGCTGATGATGACCTATATCGCGACGCTGTTCCTGTCCTACCTGGTACATGGACCGTGGCGGGACCCGGCCGGCTTCAACTATCCGCAGACGGCGCTTCTGCCGACGGCGGCGATGTTCGAATCTTTCGATCCGGCCTACCGGCTCAACCCCTCGATCTTCATCACGATCGTCGCCGTGCTCCTGATGTGGCTGTTCGCCGACCGCAGCTTCCTCGGCTACAAGATGTCGGTGAGCGGCGCGGCGCCCTTGGCTGCCCGCTATGCCGGCTTTCGCGAATCCGCAGCGGTCTGGATCGGCCTTCTGGCGGGAGGCGCCGCGGCCGGCATTGCCGGCATGGCGGAGGCCGCCGGGCCGCTCGGCCAGCTCTCGCCGCAGATTTCGCCCGGCTACGGATTTGCCGCCATCATCGTCGCCTTCATCGGACGGCTGAACGCCTTCGGCATCGTGCTCGGCGGGCTCTTGATGTCGCTGCTCTTTCTCGGCGGCGAAGGCGTGCAGATGACGCTCGCCCTGCCCTCGGCGCTGACGCGCATCTTCCAGGGCATCCTGCTGTTCTTCCTGCTCGCGGCCGACTTCTTCATTTTCTATCGCATTCGGCCGGTGCGGCCGGCCAGCGACACGCATACGCTCGAGACGGCGCGGTAGCGGGAGACAGCCGATGGAACTCTTCATTGCCATCTTCACCGGCACCATCATCGCCGCCACGCCGCTGATCTTCGCCGCACTCGGCGAGCTCGTGGTGGAGAAATCCGGCGTGCTCAATCTCGGCATCGAAGGCATGATGCTGATGGGCGCCGCCCTTGCCTTCTGGGCGGTCACCGCGGGCTATTCCATGCCTGTCGCGATCATTGCCGGGGCGCTCGCCGGCGCCGCCGCCTCGCTGCTGTTCGGCGTCCTGGCGCTCACCTTCCTCACCAACCAATATGCGGCCGGCCTGGCGCTAGCGATCTTCGGTTCCGGCGTGTCGGCCTTCCTCGGACGCGGCTTCGGCAGCGCCCCGATCGAGGCGCTGCACCGCGTCGACATCCCGGTCCTGTCCGACCTGCCGCTGATCGGGCCGCTGCTCCTCCGCTTCGACCCGCTGGTCTATCTCGCCCTGCTGATGTTCGGGGCCATCAGCTGGTTCCTCTACCGCACGAAAGCCGGCCTCATCCTGCGCACGATCGGGGAATCGCCGCAGACTTCGCATGCGATCGGCTATCCGGTGATCAGGATCCGCTACATGGCGGTGCTGTTCGGCGGCCTGATGGCCGGGCTGGCGGGCGCCTATCTGTCGGTCGCCTACACGCCGCTCTGGGTCGAGAACATGACCGCCGGCAAGGGCTGGATCGCGCTGGCGCTGGTGGTGTTCGCCACATGGCGGCCGCTACGCGTCCTGCTCGGCGCCTGGCTGTTCGGCGGCATGACGATCCTGCAATTGCAAGGGCAGGCGCTGGGGCTGCAGGTCCCTTCCGAGCTTCTGTCCGCCCTGCCCTATCTGGCGACGATCGTGGTGCTGGTGCTGATCTCGCGCAACCGCCAGGTGCTGGCCCTGCACTTCCCTGCCTCGCTGGCAAAGCCGTTCCGCCCCGCGGGCTAGAGCAATCCCAGGAACGGTTTTCCATCCGGAGTTGCGTAAAAACAAAGAGATAGAGCGTTTCGCCGTTTCCATGAAACGGTGAAGCGCTCTGGAGCCGAAACCTGCGACCGGAGAATTTCCCGCAGCCTCCGCAAACCCATTCATCGCCTGCTATCGGCCGTCGAGATGCACGTCGGCATCTGACGTGGAAATCCCCGACGCTGCGAAAAGTACCGTCAACGCCAATCGTCAAGATCTCAATGCCTACGGCCTGCCGTGGGCAAGCGCAGCAATCCACCGGGACGGATGTTCTGGTTATGGTGGAAGGCGTTGTCGGAGTCGTACGTGGTCTTCACGTCCACCAGTCGGTCGTAGACGGCGTCGCCGTACGCCTCGCGGACCCGGGCGGGATCTTCGTCGCCGCCGAGGAAGTTGACGTAGACGCCTTCGCGGAAGCGGCCGAGGGCGGCGAAGAACCGCCTCGTCCAGGCAGTGTCCCTGTCGCCGAAGTCCTCGCCGGGCCGCCACACAGCATCGAGGGTGATTGCGTGCGACGCCTGCCGGTTCCCGAACGCTGTGGCACCCTCGCTTACTCTGCCCACCGCCCCCTTGAGATGGAACATAGCTGCGTATGACCGCGGCGACGACGAAGAGAACGCGTGCTCGACGATCACGTCGATGAGGTCGTCGCGGAGCTCGGGGAGATGGGTGGACTTCCAATAATAGTTCCAACCGTGGGCGACGGTTGAGTCGAGCGCGCTCTGGAATCCCACGTACGGCGTGGGGCCAACCAGGTCGAGGAGAGGAGTCCGCAAGGCGCGGAGCGGACGTAGCACCTGCTCACCGTCCTCGATCGGCCCGGCGTAGCAGGTCCCGACCATGATCACCGGGCGCCAGTGCAGATTCGCTGGTATGACCGGTAGTGGCGGCGCGGCGCCGAATCTCACGACCGTGCCGAGTTCATCGCGGGCATCGCGCACGAAGTCGCGATAGAAGCGCAGGACCTCCCCGGCGTCGGTCGCGTCCCAGAGGATAGGGCCCGCCAGGACGATGGGGCCGACGGAGTGGAGGCGGAACTCGAACGAGGTGACCACGCCGAAGTTGCCGCCGCCGCCGCGCAATGCCCAAAACAGGTCGGGGTGCTCTCGCTCGGATGCCCGCAGCAGTTCGCCGTCGGCTGTCACGACTTCGGCAGCGAGGAGGTTGTCGACCGTGAGGCCGTGCTTGCGCATCAGCCAGCCGACGCCTCCGCCCAGGGTGAGCCCGGCAACGCCGGTGTGGCTCACGATACCCCCGGTGGTGGCCAGACCGTATGCTTGCGTCTCATGGTCGACGTCGCCCCACAGCGCGCCACCCTGCACCCAGGCCCTGCGGTCGGCGGGGTCGACCCGCACGCCCCTCATGGCCGAGAGGTCAATGACGATCCCATCGTCGCAAACGGCGGTGCCCGCTACGTTGTGGCCGCCACCGCGTATGGCGATCTCCAGATTGTGGTCGCGGGCGAAACGCACGGTCTTGACTGTGTCGGCGGTCCCGATGCATCGGGCGATCAGGCGCGGGCGCCGGTCAATGGCGCCGTTCCAGACTGCACGCGCGATATCATAGTCGGCGTGCCCGGCATTGATCAGCTCGCCTCGGAACCCGTCGATTTCCACGACGGCTGACTTCATGTTTCCGCGATCAGCTTCCGTTGTCATCGGTGTCATCATCGTGTCCTCCTCCTATTGAGGGCTGTTGAGGGCACGATCGGACCACGGCGGGCCGCGGCCGTATAGTCAAAAATCTGGACTTCACAAGCGAAGGCGGGCGCGCAACAGTGGTGCCATGAGGACATACGGCCAATACTGCCCCATCGCTCGTGGCGCCGAGATCTTCGCCGAGCGCTGGACACCGCTCATCATCCGCAACCTGCACCTTGGCTGCGGAAACTTCAGTGAAATCCTGGAGGGCGCGCCGGGACTCTCCCACACCCTCCTTTCACAGCGACTCAAGCAGCTGGAACGGCTCGGTGTCGTCGAGTCAGCACCCAAGTCCGACGGACGCGGGCACCACTACGAGCTCACTTCGGCGGGCCACGCCCTCTTCGGGGTCTGCCAGTCGCTCGGTGAGTGGGGCGTGCGTTGGCTCGAGATCGCCCCCGAGCACCTCGACCCCTTTGTGGCGCTGTGGTCCATGTGCAACGCGCTCCGCCGAGACCGGCTGCCTGATCGGCGTGTCGTCATACGTTTCGACTTCACCGGCCGGCCGCATCGAGAGCGCTACTGGCTACTCATCGAGTTCGGAGACACCGAAATCTGCAAGAAATACCCCGGCTTCGAGGAGGATCTCTACATCACCGCGGAAGCCGAAGCCTTCGTCAAATGGCACGCCGGCCAACTTAGCTGGGCCCAAGCCGTCGGCGGGGGCCGAATCCAGCTCGACGGTCCGCCGTCGCTGGTAAGAGCCTTCCCAACCTGGAACGCGCGCAGCATGTTCGCGCATATCAGGCCGGTCGCCCACGCCGCCACGAGCGCCACAGCCTGACATCCTCGATGCGGCCTCCCACTGCGCCTCCGCATTACCCTAGCCGCCAGAACAGGCTGTAGCCGTCAGCGCTCCGACCAGGGCTTTTTTTCGTTGCAAAATCAATGCCCATGGTAGGCCCGGAGGACATCCTATAGATGTTGTACCCGGCGCAGCGATCCAGCTCGAAATGGTGACGTCTTGCACCACAACATCGGTTTCTTCAAGGTAGCAGCAACGACGGGCATAGACGTCCTTGCTCGCCGACCGGAAGGTAGCACGATGCCACTCATGATTCGACGATTGGGAGCCAGGAATCCGGAGCGCCCGGCACGACGTCTCGGAGATCTGACCGCGATGTTTGCCCTGATTGCGAGGCCGCTCTTTTTTGGGATCGCCCTGCTGTTGGCTGGTCCAGCACAGGCGCAGGCGCCGGCGACCCTCCCGCCTGAAAAGGTCAAACAGCTGTTCGAGCTTCTCGACGATCCGTCCGTGAAGGCCTGGGTGGCCGAACAACGAAATCAGGGCGCCGGGTCAACGAGCGCGCCCGCCGAGGCAGGAGCTTCGCCCGCCGGCGCATCGCCTGACGCCGTGGTCGCACCAGGCCAGATGAACACGATGGCATCCTCGACGCTCGATCGGATCAGGCATCATATCGAAAGAATCGTGCGAACCTTGCCCTCACTGCCAGGCCAGTTCGCGCGCGTTCGGGCAGCGACGATGGAGGACATGTCCAGCAAGGGATCCGCCGGCGTGCTTTTGCTGATCGTGATGTTTATCGCTGCCGGCCTGGCGCTCACCTGGGCTACATACAAGCTCACCCGTCCATTTCGTCTTTGGATCATCGCGCAGCCAAGGGACACGCCCATCGGGCGAGCCAAGAAGATTGGCGGCCGCACGCTTTATTCCAGCCTGCTGATCGTCTCGTTCGCGCTGGGCAGCGCCGGCGCGTTCATGTTGTTCGACTGGCCAATGCTGATCCGCGAGATTGTGCTGACATTTCTGATGGCTGCAGTCGCCACATGGGGTGTGCGCACGTATCTGTGTGCCATGCTCGTCCCTTCCTTCATGCAGGTCGAGAACGCCGTCGAGGTTCGTGCTCTGCCGATCACCAACGAAACGGCTGACCATTGGTCCTACTGGCTACCCAGGATCTTCGGCGTCTTCGCCTTCTTCGCCGCCGCGTTCATCCTCTTGCCGGGTCTCGGCATCGATCGGGACGGGATGACGGTCCTGTCAGTGGGCGCCGATTTCGTTCTGCTTGTGCTCTTGCTGCTTGCGGTTTGGCGCAGGCCAAGAACACAGCGGGAAGGTGCCCACCAAAGCGGTCACACGGCAGCGACGTGGTTGTTGACTTCCTATTTCGTCGTTCTGTTCCTGCAGCGCATCGCCGGCCTTTATGTATTCTTCTGGTTTACCTTCGCCGCATTCTTCCTGCCCTTGGCAATCGTGCTGACGCAGCGCGGGGTCAATTTCGTCCTGCGACCGGGTTCGGAAGAAGCTGGCCGGCCTACGATCCCGGCGGTGACGATCGCCGTCATCGATCGCGGAATCCGGATGATCTTCATCCTGGCGGCGGCTTATTTTCTCGCGCGTGTCTGGGGTCTGGACATGCAGTCCATGCAAGGCGGCGATACGACGACCATGCTCATATTGCGCGGCCTGATCAATGTCATAGTCATTGCACTTGCCGCCGATTTCGGCTGGTCGATCATCAAAGCCTTGATCGAACGCAAGCTGGGCATCGAAACGCCGCATGCGGTGACCGGGGAGGAGGACGTCCCTCCCCTCGATCCGCAGCAGGCGCGGCTGCGCACGCTCTTGCCGATCATCCAGAACATTCTGCTCGCCGTGATCGTGGTGATGGCGGTGCTGATGATGCTCGCCTCCGTAGGTATCCAGATCGGCCCGCTGATCGCCGGCGCCGGCGTCGTTGGCGTCGCAGTGGGATTTGGGGCGCAAACCATCGTCAAGGACGTCATTTCGGGCGTGTTTTTTCTGCTCGACGATGCGTTTCGTGTTGGCGAATACATTACATCGGGCCGTTATGTGGGAACGGTGGAGAGCTTTTCGCTGCGCTCGGTGAAGCTGCGCCACCATCGCGGCCCGCTGTTCACAATCCCTTTCGGTGAACTCGGGGCAGTCCAGAATCAGAGCCGCGACTGGGTTACCGACAAATTCAACATCACCGTCGGCTATGACACCGATATCGACTTCGCGCGCAAGCTGATCAAGCGGATCGGCCTCGAACTGGCGGAAGATCCCGAATTCAAGCACTGGGTGATCGAACCGATCAAAATGCAGGGCGTACAGGAGTTCGGGGAGTATGGCATCGTATTGCGGGTCAAGGTCACGACCAGACCGGGAGGCGCCTTCGGTATGAAAGGCAAATTCTATCTGCGCGTCCGCCAGGCCTTCAAGGAGCAGGGCATCGAGCTGCCATTCCCGACCGTCCACGTCCAGGGGCTAGAGAGCCCGCATGGGGCGGCGGAGAATGCGCCGTCGGAGATCACACCCGCGTTAAAAATGGCTATCGCGCAGTCGCATACCAATCGGCGCAGAAAAAAGGCTAGCACAACGGAGTAGGAAAGCTGTGACAGCTATCTGCGACAGCGCGGCTTTCCGCGCATTGTCCGTGGCAGGAATACTCTTTTATCTTCAACCGTTTAAGACGAAAAAGTACCGTCAAGAGCCTCACCGACCCCTGACGGTACTTTGAGAGATTCGGCCGGGAAGTAGCCGAAGACTGCTGTCAGCAGCGCAAGGGGTTAACGCGATGTCACTTGGAGCGATCGCAGCTCGGCTTCCGACCGGACTACGGCAAGCGCCATCGGCTACCTGCCGCGCGTCAGTCGCGCGATAAGGACAGTCCCGCGAGAAGCGGCGCGTACGCGGCGAGCCTGCGGGATACGAACTCCGTGAAGAGCCGCACGCGCTTCGTCTTGCGTGCCTCCCCCTGTGTGAGAAGCCAGAGCGTTCCGTACATGTGCAGGTCGGTGCCCGGCACCCTCACCAGCAGGGGGTCAGCATCTCCGACGAAGCACGGCAGCGTCGTCATCCCGAGCCCCTGCTGCACCGCGACGATCTGCGCCTCGGCATCTGTGACCCTGAACGGAACCTCGGCGGTGCGAACCTCACCCTCGTGGGCCCAGTCCGGGATTCCATGAATGCTTATGACGATCCAGCGGATGGGATCAGGCGCGCCCGCACGCCACGCGGCTAGTCGATCGCGGGATATGTAGACGCCTCCGAACAGCTCCGGTCCCTTCAGGCCGTGAAGATTGAGCGGCAGGGTTTTGCGGTCGTAGACGACGCGGATCGCGACGTCGGCCTCTCGGTTGGTCAGATTTGCCAGCTCGCCGGATGACAAGATTTCCATCTCGATGTCCGGATACAGACGCGCGAAATCGGAGAAGTCCGGCATGAGCAGGTGTGTCGCGAGGGGCGGTGCCAGTGTCACCCGCAGAAGCCCGCGCACGCTCTGGTCGCGACCGAAGACGCGCGTTTCCAGCTGGTGCGACGACGCTTCCATCTGGTCCGCGAGCTCGAGGACCTCCTCCCCCGCAGCCGTCAGGCGGTAGCCCGAAGGCAGCTTCTCGAACATGTGCGCCCCGAGCCGTTCCTCCAGTTGGGCGACGCGTCGCAGCACGGTCGAGTGGTTGACCCCGAGGCGCTCGGCGGCAGCCCGAACCGAGCCTCCGCGCGCGACGGCAAGAAAGTAGCGAACGTCATCCCAGTCGATCATGGTGCAATCCAGCACCGCTGGGGTGCGCCTTCCAAAGCCCGTATCTAACACATCGAACTGCGGTACGGGCGGTCATCATAGCCCATGGCGACAAGCGCGGCCCAATTCCGAACGGCGGACACCGATCGTCGCGGCTGGCGTCAGTCATCCAGCCGGATCGATTTCGCACCACCGATGTGCGCGCTTCCGCACTCAACGCCTGACGCCGGCGGACCTATGTCGAGGTTCTCGGGGGCCTCCCCGAACGACCAAGGGCGGAGCCTGAAAGGAGAAGTCATGGGAAAGCTTGAGGGTAAGGTTGCAGTCATCACGGGTGGATCGAGCGGGATGGCGCTGGCGAGCGCCAAGCGGTTCGTTGAAGAGGGCGCCTATGTTTTCATCACGGGCCGCCGGCAGGAAGCGCTCGACGAGGCCGTCAGGCTGATCGGCCGGAACGTGACCGGCGTGCGCGGCGACGCGGCCAATCTCGGCGACCTCGACCGCCTGTTCGATATAGTCAAGCGGGAAAAGGGCAAGATCGACGTCCTGTACGCGAGCGCCGGCACGGGCGAAGCCGTCCCACTGGGCGAGATTACCGAGCAGCATTTCGATGCGGCCTTCGGCCTGAATACGCGCGGCACGCTGTTTACGGTTCAGAAGGCGCTGCCGCTGTTCAACGACGGCGGATCGATCTTCATGACCGGGTCAGTTGCTTCGGTGAAAGGTTTTCCTGGTTACGGCGTGTATTCGGCGAGCAAGGCGGCGTTGCGCTCATTCGCACGCACTTGGCTCAACGAACTGAAGGGCAGGAATATCCGGGTGAACGTGCTGAGCCCGGGGCCGATCGCCACACCGATGCAAGACCAAGTTCTCACCGAGGAGGCGAAGCGGATGTTTGAATCCCTTATCCCGCGAGGAAAGATGGGGCGTCCTGAGGAAATTGCGGCGGTCGCGGTGTTTCTTGCTTCTGACGATTCCAGCTTCGTGAATGGGGTGGAGCTGTCTGTCGACGGCGGCTTCTCGGCCATCTGAAATCGCGCCTGATCGCGGGAAATGGCTGACCGTCCGGCCGCGCGGAAGTCGTTCGCGGCAGGACGTCTACGCGTCAATTCAGAAATTCGAACCGATGACGCGCATCGCTTGGGGTGGCGGTCCGAAGATCTCGCGAAGGTCACCATGCAGCGAAACGGATAACCCAGCGCCATTGAAGGCCGGGGAATCAATATCAACACGGATCGGAGAAGTATCATGAGCTATGCGATTGTAGGATTCGGTGCGGTAGGCCAGGCCCTCGCCCGGGCCTTCGCCCGTAAGAACATCAAGGTGGCCGTCGCCAGCCGCCGGCCTCCCGAGGCGTTGGCGCCGCAGGCTCGGGCGATTGGACCCACGGTCGTCGCCAAGTCGCTGCGGGATGCACTCGAGGCCGAGACAATCATCTTGGCGGTCCCGTTCGGGGAGCATCGCGAGGTTGCGAAGGCCCTGCCGAGCTGGAAAGGCAAGACGGTCATCGACGCGATGAACGCGTTGGTTCCCCTTGAGGAGCTGGACGGTCTCCCGTCCTCCGCCTTCGTCGCGAAGGCGTTCACCGGCGCCAAACTCGTGAAAGGCTTCAATCACCTGATTGCGGCCACCCTGGCTGCCGATCCGATCGTCGAGGGCGGCCACCGGGTCGTCTTTCTGTCGAGCGACGACGAGGACGCGACCGCTCCTGTGGCGGCCTTGGCCAAACAACTCGGGTTCGCACCCGTCAAGCTGGGAAAGCTCAACGAGGGTGGCGCGCTGGTGCACGCACGCGGCCGCATTTGGGGTCAGCTCATCTTCCAGGATTTGTTCAAGAAGGAGCAGTAATCGAAGGCGTATGGACGCTGTTCGAAGAGCGGGAGGACGCCCGACGGAGCGGCAGATCTGCGGGGCGCCGAGTATCTATCGACTGCTATCGATGGCCTAGGATTCGCTCGAATGTCCTCTGCTATCCGCTACTACTCCACGGTACGTCCCTCACTCCCACTCGATTATTCAATCAGCCTACAACCCATTGAAATCGCTAGCAAATACTTTCCAAAGACGGTCAAACTCCGACAGTCGAGCCGTCAAAAAGCTACGCTATTGATTTTCAAGAGAAATTCGCCGCCAAATTTATTTCGAGGTTTCACCAACTATCAGGGGCAGTCGGACGATTTTGCAGATCGATAACCTCGGCGCAGTATCTGACTCGGCTCAAAAAGTACTGTCAACCAAAGTCATATCGCCGCTACCTTGGGCTAACCAAAACCCCAGCCTCATTGGTCGAACCAACCTCTTCTGGCCTCGTTGGATACCACGCGCTGTCAGTCGGCCATTCGCCCCCTGCCTGCCTGTCCGCTTTGCGGCTCATTGTCGCCGTCCAGTGATCCGCTCGCCAATCCTGTAAGCTACCGTACTTTCACATTCGGCAGATGTTGCGCACGAACGGCCGACATGGGGACTTTCCAGCCCGGCAGCTTTTGGCAAGACCGGCGTTGATAGCTGCCTATCGCGAGGCCTGCCGACATGACGGATTTGGTTGCTATCTGGCGGCGACATCATGCCACCAGGCTGCCCACGTTTTAACTACCAACTCGCGATCGGTATGCGCCAACCTGGCAGAGCTATTCCGGCAGCCCAGCCTTTCGCAAACCTTCTGAAAGCAGAGCCATATCGGCCGCACGCCTGATTGAAACGACGTCGGCGAGATTGGAAATTCGTTGGCTAGGATCGAGGGCGAGAATTCGGCTCACCACCTTTTGCGCATCTTCGGTTCGGCCAGCGTGAGCATAGCTTGCAGCCGCAAAGCGCAACGACGGCAAAAAGTCCGGCTTTTCCCGCAACGACCTTTCCGCCCAAGATGATGCCTCCTCAAATCGACCAGCTAAGAGATGAGCCACTACAACCGCATTCAGCATATCGAACATGAACGGGTCGACTGGGCTCATGCGTATCGCAGTGGCCAGGTGCTGGAGGGCGGTTTCCGTATCGCCGAGGTCGGCTCTGACCCAGCCGCTGAATAGCCACGCAGTAGCCAGGTTCGGATTGAGCGCAAGCGCGCGATCAATGAACGCTGCCCCGCTATTGTAGTTGCCCACGACAAACGCGAGCGCTTCCCCGCCGAGTGAGAGCGCAACCGCGTCATCCCTGCCCAAATCCACTGCCTTCAGAGCCAGGCGTTCTGTCTCGACGGTTTCCTGCTCACGATCGGCCATCCAGCCGTTCGCCTTGCGCATGACGGCACACAACGCGGCCATGCCGTATGCCGAGGCGAATTCAGGGTCGAGTTCGATGGCCTTGTAAAACAACTGAAGGGCGTTTGCGTTGGATTCCCTGGTCAACTGATGAAGACTTGCTATCCCGCGCAGATAGTAGTCGTAAGCGTCAAGGTGCTCGGTCGGCTTGCGCTTGGCCCGCTCGATCTCTGCCTGTTCCAGCTTCGGACCGATCGCTCCGACGACGCTCCGGGTCACTTCCTCCTGCAGGTCAAAAACGTCCTCTAGCCCGCCGTCGAAACGGTCGGCCCATAGATGTGCGCCCGTTGCCGCGTCGATGAGCTGCCCGGTGATGCGCACCCTGCTCGCCGCCTTGCGCACGCTCCCTTCAAGCACATAGCGCACACCAAGCTCACGCCCGACCTGCTTAATGTCCACTGCCCGGCCCTTGTATGTAAAGCTCGAGTTGCGCGCGATGACGAACAGCCAGCGCGTCCGGGACAGCGCGGTGATGATCTCCTCCACCATGCCGTCAGCGAAGTAGCCCTGCTCGGGGTCGCCACTTATGTTGTCGAATGGCAAGACCGCGATGGACGGTTTTTCGGGAAGCGTCAGCCTCTCCCTTGTCGAGAATACCGAAGTTGGTTTTGCTCGACTGACCTGATAGGCGCGCACCGCCTCCACGATGTTGTGGACCTGATGGCTACCGAGGTCGGTGTAGGCATAGTCTAGTTTGCCCTTGACCTGCTCGTAGACGTTGCTCGCGACGCAGACGCCGCCAGGTTCTGCAAGCTTCTCGAGCCGCGCGGCGATGTTCACACCATCACCGTAGATCGTGTCGTCCTCCGCAATCACGTCGCCCAAATTCACGCCCATGCGGAAAGTCATGCGCTTGTCTTCGGGCAAACTTGCATTGTGAGCGGCCAATCCCTCCTGGGCTTCGACCGCGCACTGTACCGCGTCGACCGCGCTGGCAAATTCGACAAGCAGACTGTCTCCGGCGGAACCAACGATGCGTCCATGGGCCTCCGCGATCCTAGGCTCGATCACCTCGGCGCGAAGGTGCTTCAACTGCGTGAGCGTGCCAACCTCGTCGGCTCCCATGAGGCGGCTGTAGCCGACGACGTCGGCAGCAAGGATTGCGGTGAGGCGTCGCTCCATACTTGTGTCCTGCCTCTTCCGTAGGTCGAAGCTCCGGGCGGCGAGCGTATTCTAGTCCTACCTCGAATGCGAGCGTGCAGTGCCGGCGCCGACAGCGATCAACTCACCACGTCCCTTGGGCCATTCCTCACACGGCGTCGTTTATGGTCCGATCGCGGGTGCTGCCGACGGGCTACTTTGGGTCAGGTCACGACATCAGACCTTGGAGGTTGAACGTCCGCTATCGTTCTTTCTCGCACAAAAGCGGACCTACTGATTCCGGCCCCCCTTTCGGACGTTCAACCGCGCGCCCATGGTTTACTACCGGCCCTACTGGCACTCTACGGGGATGACCCAGATTGGCGCAAACCCGGCCTGAGCTGCAAGTTTGCCGTCATGGGATCGCCTGTGATCAGAGTGACCAGGCTGAACGAAACCGCATCATGAACTAAAGTACCGTCGGCGCGGAAACAACACTCCAGGGCGACTTTCTCTCACAATTTCGAAGTGTTAGCTGAGAAAAGGTACCGTCAAAACTGGAATGCGGGTGACGGTATTTTTCTCGCGAGCACGACTCCGCGCGAAAAGTACCGCCCAAAGTACCGTCAGATTGAAGTCATGAACAATCGAGTGGGAGTGAGGGTTAGCGTAGTCTGGACATCGCGTCGGCACGGGCGCGGCGGTCCACTCATCACGACGACAAGCCACCTGGCTCGAACCGCCGATTTTACCATAGAACCACGTTCCTCGCCGCGTTCGGCACCACCCTTACGGGGCGGATTCTTACCCCGCACCGAACGGATGATCGCTGAGTTCACCACGGCACCGACGACGACGATGTCGAATGTGAAATCGTTTGTGTGCTTGCCCATGACATCAAGCCGGGGGCGTTTTCCGACATCGGGCACGGCGACGACTGCAATGGGACCGAAGAACGAACCCGCTGCGCGGGATGGGCGCATGGGGTGAGGCCGAAATCCGAAATCCCCATAACCATCGCCTGTGGCCCGCGGGTTCCTTCCTCGGGGACTTTCGTACGCCTGCCGGCGCCCGAAACTCTTCACGTCAGCAGACGGGCAGCTTTCGAGGGCCACAAAGCTAGAGCCGACCCCTCCTGTTCGACTGGTGGCTTGATCTGACCCGATGCAGACCCTCAAGCGCACTGAGGCGATGGTCTGCTTCGGGACCCAAAGATAACCCTAGAGCGGTTCAAGATTTGACGGAATCGGAGGGATTCCTGATTTGTCGGATTTGTGATTCAGGATGCTGGCTGGAATGGAGGCCAGCATCTGATGACGCGACCTCTTTCGGACGATCTTCGCGAACGGGTTGTGG
>NZ_JAVIIY010000032.1:0-23278 GCF_033977345.1 Mesorhizobium dulcispinae | reverse complement strand
TGGAAGAGAAGCTGCGCTTCGCCATCCGTGAAGGCGGCCGCACCGTCGGTGCCGGCATCGTCGTCACCATCAAGGAATAATCGGCCCGGCTGTCGCCGGTTCGACAAGGAAAGGGCGGCCTTCGGGCCGCCCTTTTTTCGTTTACTGGCTCCGTGCGGAACAACTTTTGCAGGGTTGTTTAAAAGCTATTGCAAGCGCCTCTACCAAAACTATTATCGGTTGTGGCAGGGGGGCTTCGCCAAGCATGATTTCGGGGCATCATTTAAACTGCATATCAAGGCGGTTTCGCGTACTGGTTCGCCTGGTGCCGGTGCTTGCTATGGTGGCGGTGGCCTTCGCTGCAAAGGCCGATGACGTCTTACAGACATGGCCCGATACCATTTGGCACGATCCGTCTTCCGATGGCTTTTCGGACATGCGGTTCATCTTTGCCCGCAGCAGTGCAGTCGGCTGTAAGACCAACTGTCCGGAATGGATTTCAGCGGAAGGCGCCATCACCGCCGGCACGCCGGCTCTGCTCAAGCGGGTGCTGAAAAAGCTCGGCACTCGCAAACTGCCGATCATCGTCAATTCCCCGGGCGGCGATGTCGACGCCGCACTTCAGCTCGGTCGCATCATACGCAAGAACGGGCTCGACATCGCAATCGGCAAGACCGAGTTTTCCGATTGTTGGCCGGGGACGGAGGGTTGCGGAGCCAGCTTCGGTAGGGGCGCTGCCTATTTCGGCGTGGCGTCTGATGGCGGCGCCATGTGCAACTCGGCATGTCCCCTGATGTTTGCGGGCGGCGTTCGCCGCGTAGCCGGTGGCTGGGCTTATCTGGGTGTTCATCAGATCACCACCACTTGGTTTCCCTCCACAAGGCATTTTCGAACCACCTATCAAACCATCCGGGGCAAAAGGTATCAGGTGACCACGGAGACCGTCACCGAAGGCAAAAGTTATAAAACTTATGAGATGAGCAAGGGGTTCGCGCGGAAAATCTCGGCCTATCTTAGGGAGATGGGCGTGGGGCAGGGCGTCCTCGACAAAATGAAGGCGACGCCGGCGAGCGACATTCAGCAGATCACCCTCCACGATATGCTGACGATGAAGCTGGCAACCAGCACGGACACCGTGGAGCTGTTTACCGGCGTAATCCTGTGCATGGGGGACAAACCGGCTCCGAATTGCCGGGAAATATCGGAGAATACCCGGCCGGCCTCGGTGACAACGCCAAAGCCACCGCCTCCCCAACAGGCTGAGGCCCCAATTTCCCAGCCGGCTAAAGCCCCGACTGCCGTGCCGTTCCAAGGAGCGGCAGGAAACGCGGCGCCGGAGATGCGCTTCGTGGTCGTTCGCGGCAGCGATCCGCTCTGCGACCCCGACTGCCCGGAATGGATCTCGGCGGAAGGCGCGATCACGCCTCAAACTCCGCAAAAGCTTCGCCAACTGCTCGCCGCGCTCGGCAACCCGCGGCTTCCTGTTGTCATCAGTTCGCGAGGCGGCGACTTGTTCAGCGCTTTGGCAACGGGGCGGCTTATCCATGAACGCAAGCTCGATGTTGTCGTCGCCCGCACCAATATCTTGGGCTGCAACCCGCCCGGGGCAGGTTGCCTGGACGACAACGGTGCCTATGTCGGGCTGATAAGCCAGTTTGGAGTGGAGTGCGATTCAGCCTGCGCACTCGTGCTTGCCGGCGGCGCCAGACGGCTGGTCGATCCCAAGGCGCGGCTCAGCATGTACTCGATGGGGCAGAAGCGGATCGTTAAAGCCTATCTGGACGAGATGGCGATCAACCCGGGCCTGTTCGCCGCGATAGACCAGAGCTCGGTCGAGCGTCAGCTCGAACCAGACATGATGCTTAAAGTCGGACTGGCGACCGGGCCGGAATCGGCGGCAGCGCTGACTGGCCCCGCTATTTGCAGATCTTCACCTAAGCCGGACAACTGCCGGCTTCCGCCGGCCGCCAACGCCCAGGCAAAGACATCGCCAAAACTTTAGCGTTGCCGCATGAGCCGATGCAGCCGGCAGGTTGGTGTCGCGCCGCTCTTTCAATTCTGTTGCAAGCGGCCTCGCCGCAACTAGTATGGGTTCTACCCGTGGGGGGCTTTGCAAGCTTGGTTCACCGTTCAGACAGCATCCGGTGGTGGCGCGGGCTCATCCGTCTGGGGCTGGCCGTCGCGGTCGGCCTGGCCAGCTTCGCCGTGGAGGCCAAGGACGAGGCGCCCGATCTCGGCCCGCCGATGCGCTTTGCCGTCGTGCGCAGCAGCGCGCCGGGCTGCGAGCCCAATTGCCCCGAGTGGATTTCGGCGGAAGGCACCATCGAGGCCGGCACGCCGGCGCTGTTCAAGCGCCTTTTGAAGGCGCTCGGCGGCCGGCAATTGCCGATCGTCGTCAATTCTCCTGGCGGCAATGTCGACGCCGCGCTTCAGCTCGGCCGCATGATCCGCAAGAACAATCTCGACATTGCGGTGGGCACGACAGAGTTTTCCGGCTGCTCGCCGCAGATGAAGAACTGCCGCGACGATGACAGCAAGGCCGCGCCTTATCTCGGCATCGCCTATGACAGCGGCGCCATGTGCAACTCGGCCTGTCCGCTGATGTTTGCCGGCGGTGTTCGCCGCGTTGTGGGCGAATGGGCCTATCTCGGCGTCCACCAGATCACCACGACATACCACCGGGAAAAGCTGCTTTACCGCACCACCTACAAGATTGTGAACGGCAAGAAGAAGGTCCTCAGCACCAAGGTTGTCAGCCGCAAGAACGCCGGCAGCTACAAGACCTATGAGATGAGCAAGGCGGTCGAGAAGCGGCTGTCCGGCTATCTGAAGGAAATGGGCATCGGGCAGGGCGTGCTTGACGTGATGAAGGCGACGCCGGCAAGCGATATACGGCAGATCGAGCCCGACGACATGCTGGAGATGAAGCTCGTCACCAGCCTCGATTCGCTGGAGCTGATGACCGAAGCAACCATATGTCGGCGCGATCCGGTGCCAGCGAGCTGCCGCGAGATACCGGCCAATGGCAAGGCCAAACCGGTCGAGGTGGCGACGGTCGCGGCCAAGCCGGCTTCCAGCCAGCCGACGGAGGCTGCGTCGCCTTCAAGGCAGGAACAGGAGATGCGCTTCGTCCTCGTTCGCGGCAGCAATCCGCTCTGCGATCCCGATTGCCCGGAATGGATCGCGGCCGAGGGAACGATTGTTGCGACCACGCCCGACAGGCTGCGCGAGCTGCTGGACACGATCGGCGGACGCAGGCTGCCGCTCGTAGTCAACTCACCGGGTGGCGACATACAGGGCGCGCTCGCCGCCGGCCGGCTGATCCGCGAGCGCAGATTGGATGTCGCGGTCGCCCGGACGGATTTTCTCGATTGCGATCCCGGCGCGGCAGGGTGCATTGCCAGCGACGGCCCCCATAGCGGCCTCACCGTCGAAGCCGGCGCCGAATGCGACGCTGCCTGTGCGGTGATGATAGCCGGTGGTTCCAAGCGCTTCGTGGGTGCCGATGCGCATTTCCTCGTGCATGCCATGGGCATGGAGGACAAGGTGAGGGCCTACCTCGAGGAGATGGCGATCGGCTCGGGCTTGTTCGTCGCAATGCAATCCGCCCAATATGCCAAGCACAGGGAACTCAGCCAGGACGAGTTGGCGGAGTTCGGGCTCACCACCGGCCGCCAGTCGGTGGACGCGCTGACCGGCGCCACCATCTGCAAATCGTCGCCCAAGCCCGATAACTGCCGGGTTCTGCCGTCCGCCAATGCCCAGGCGGAGGCTCCCGCCAAGCTCTAGCGCGCCATTCGGCGCCATGCTCGCACTGGCCATGGAGGTAGGTTGAGGCGGCTCCGATCTTGCCGCTATCCTTCCGCGCCACCGATGAAGGAGGACCGGCAATGAGCGAAGACATCCCGACTTTGTTCGAGTGGGCCGGCGGCGGCGAGGCGCTCAACCGGCTGACGCAGACCTTCTACGACAAGGTGGCTCTGGATCCGATCGTCGGCCCGGTGTTCAGGCATATGTCGCCGGATCATCCGGCGCATGTCGCCGCCTTCATCGGTGAGGTCTTCGGTGGACCGAAGACCTATAGCGAAAAGCATGGCGGCCACCGCGAGATGGTCATGCATCATCTCGGCAAGCATCTGACGGAAGAGCAGCGGCGGCGCTGGATCAATCTCCTGGCCGACGCGGCGGACGAGGTCGGCCTGCCTGACGATCCCGAATTTCGTTCCGCCTTCATGGGCTATGTCGAATGGGGATCGCGACTGGCCAAGATGAATTCCAATCTCGGTGAGACCTGCGACCCGGAGACGGAGCCGATGCCCGCCTGGGGCTGGGGCGTGCCGGGCGGGCCGTATAAGCCGCCGGCTGGGAAGTCGTAGCGGAAGATGCTGGGTTTCTGCAAAATTCCGAAAAGATGACGCCGCAAAGAGGCGGCACGGTCGGCGCATCAATGTGAGACCACCTTGCATGCTGATCGCCCATCTCCCGTCGGGCTATATTCTGGGAAGACTAGCGCGAAAACGCTGGCGGGAAGCGCCGGGCATTGTGGCCGCCGCGATGCTCGGCAGCGTCATCCCGGACATTGACATGCTCTATTTTCGCCTGATCGATGGCGGTCGCACCCACCATCACGCCTACATCACGCATTGGCCGTTGTTCTGGGCGGCGATCGGAGCGGCAAGCCTGTCGGTCGGTCGGTTGCTCTATTCACCGCATCTGCCGTCGATCGCCGTCTTCTTTGCCGGAACCATGCTGCATATGGCGCTCGACACTGTGGCATCGCCGATCATGTGGCTGGCGCCGTTCAGTCATCATCCCTTTGAGCTCGTGGCGGTTCCGGCCAGCTACGGGAACTGGGTCCTGAGCTTCGTTCTGCATTGGACTTTTGGACTTGAGCTCGCGATTTGCACCTGGGCCTTGTGGCTCGGATGGCAGCGATTGCCGCTTCCGGTCGACACGCCTCAAAAGGGCACTTGAGTTCTCATCGGCTTTGTGAAATAGCAGCGCCCGTATACGGGCATAGCTCAGTTGGTAGAGCGGCGGTCTCCAAAACCGCAGGTCGTAGGTTCGAGCCCTGCTGCCCGTGCCATTCCTTACATGGCGGATCGAGGATCAGGGCCCCACGCCGTTGAAAACCGGCGGATGGCTTGCCATATAGGGAAATCTGGGGCATAAGGCCCGCATAGCCGGGACGGGACGACTGGATGGTTCCGAGGCGGCGCTCGAACATAAAGCGGAACACTTGCCACTTGCGTGGACCAAGAATCGGTTTTATGTAGACTGAACAGACACGCGACGCGTGGAGCTGGGAAGCCGGCTTTACGCGTCTGATTTGCGTGGGCGAAATGGTAGCGCTGATTCGGCGTCGGCATGGAACCCAGGCGGCACGTCCCGGCCAGCGGGATCATCCAGGAGACCCGGCCAACGGGTCTTGAAGACAGGCGGCACATGGCTTCGAAAACCACAAACCCTTTCACCTTTCTCCAGCAGGTTCGCGGGGAGACGGCCAAGGTGACATGGCCCTCGCGTCGCGAGACCATGATCTCGACGGTGATGGTCCTGGTGTTCGCGGTCATCGCCATGATCTTCTTCTTCGCCGCCGACATAGCCATGGGCTATGCGATCGAGGCGATTCTGGGCCTCGGACATTAAGTTCGGCGATTACGGAGAGGTCGTGAAATGACTGCGCGGTGGTACATCGTCCACGCTTATTCGAACTTCGAGAAGAAGGTCGCCGAGGACATCGAGAACAAGGCCAAGCAGAAGGGCCTGTCGGGCGAGATCGAGCAGATCGTGGTGCCGACCGAGAAGGTCGTCGAGATCCGCCGTGGCCGCAAGGTCGATGCCGAGCGCAAGTTCTTCCCGGGCTATGTGCTCCTGAAGGCCAACCTGACGGACGCCGTTTTCTCTCTGGTCAAGAACACGCCGAAGGTCACCGGCTTCCTGGGCGACTCCAAGCCGGTGCCGATCACCGAAACCGAGGCGCAGCGCATCCTGAACCAGGTGCAGGAAGGCGTCGAGCGGCCGAAGCCCTCGGTCACCTTCGAGATCGGCGAGGCTATCCGCGTTTCGGACGGTCCGTTCGCGTCCTTCAACGGCTTCGTCCAGGAAGTGGACGAGGAGCGGGCGCGCCTCAAGGTGGAAGTTTCGATCTTCGGGCGCGCGGTGCCCGTCGATCTGGAATTCGGACAGGTCGAAAAAGGCTGATCCGAACGTCCCTCAGCCAACAGGCAAAAGGGGCTGGCGGCGCGAAGTAAAGCGTTGCCTTGAACGGGTGGGAGGCGAAAACGGTTTAGCCGGCCGCTGGAACCGCACCACCAGACTGCAACCCGCCGGTGTTTCCCGGCATGAGAAAAGGCAGGAATAGAGATGGCTAAGAAAGTTGCAGGCCAGCTCAAGCTCCAGGTTGCCGCGGGCTCGGCCACGCCGTCGCCCCCGATCGGCCCGGCGCTTGGTCAGCGCGGCATCAACATCATGGAGTTCTGCAAGGCGTTCAACGCGCAGACCCAGGAGCTGGAGAAGGGCTCGCCGATCCCGGTCGTCATCACCTACTACCAGGACAAGTCGTTCACCTTCGTCATGAAGACGCCGCCGGTGAGCTACTTCCTGAAGAAGGCCGCCAATCTGAAGTCGGGCTCGAAGGAGCCGGGCAAGGTCAAGGCCGGCACGATCTCGCGCGACAAGGTGCGCCAGATCGCCGAGCAGAAGATGAAGGACCTGAACGCAAACGACGTCGAGGCGGCCATGCGCATGGTCGAGGGCTCCGCCCGCTCGATGGGCCTGGAAGTGGTGGGCTAAGATCATGGCAAAGATTGCAAAGCGTGTTGCCAAGAGCCGCGAAGGCATCGATCCGAACAAGGCCTATGCGCTCTCCGAGGCGCTGCAGCTGCTCAAGGACCGGTCCACGGTGAAGTTCGACGAGACCGTCGAGATTTCGATGAACCTCGGCGTCGATCCGCGCCATGCCGACCAGATGGTCCGCGGCGTGGTCAACCTGCCGAACGGCACCGGTCGCTCGGTGCGGGTTGCCGTGTTCGCGCGCGGCGACAAGGCCGAGGAAGCCAAGGCGGCCGGCGCCGATATCGTTGGCGCCGAGGACCTGGTCGACATCGTCCAGAAGGGCACGATCGATTTCGATCGCTGCATCGCCACCCCGGACATGATGCCGCTGGTCGGACGCCTGGGTAAGGTGCTCGGCCCGCGCGGCATGATGCCGAACCCGAAGGTCGGCACCGTGACCCCCGATGTCGCGGCTGCGGTCAAGGCTTCGAAGGGCGGCGCCGTCGAGTTCCGCGTCGAGAAGGCCGGCATCGTCCAGGCCGGCGTCGGCAAGGTCTCGTTCGACGTCAAGGCGCTGGAAGAGAATGTGCGGGCCTTCGCCGATGCGGTGAACAAGGCAAAGCCCGCCGGCGCCAAGGGCAACTACGTCAAGAAGGTGTCGGTCACCTCGACGATGGGCCCCGGCCTCAAGCTCGACATCGCGACGCTCGCCGCGTCGTAAGTGTCGCCTGACCGGCTTCAGGCCGGTCGCTAGAGCATGATCCCGAAAAGTGGGAACCGGTTTTCGGAAAAGATCATGCTCCAGCAAACAAGAATTCCGGACCGCCGATCCGTCGGCGGCCCGGTAACCCGGAGGCCGAAAGGTTTCCGGATATCCTGTCCGAGATTGCAGGCGGCCCAAAAGCCTTAATTCGTATGGGCCTGCATGAGACGGGTGAAGACCCGACAAAGGAGCGACAAGCTCCAATGAAAGGTTCGAACCGTGTTTGCCTTTTGTCAGCGCATCGCCGGCTTTGCCGTAGGTGTGGCGAAAGGGGGCAGGATCCTCGAGCGCCGTTCGGGAGATCCGTTATTGGATGGCCCGGCCGGCAAAAGGCAACCCGACTTCTGACCTCGAGAATGGGGCAGGGGTCAACTGGAGATAGGCAGTGGACAGAGCGGAAAAACGCGAACTCGTCACGGGCCTGAACGAAGCGTTCTCGAACGCGGGTTCAGTCGTCGTGGCCCACTACGCCGGTATCACCGTCGCGCAAATGAACGACCTTCGGTCGAAGATGCGCGCCGCCGGTGGCACCGTCAAAGTCGCGAAGAACCGTCTCGCCAAGATCGCTCTTCAGGGCACGGACTCCGCATCGATCGTCGATCTGTTCAAGGGACAGACGCTGATCGCTTATTCGGAGGATCCGGTTGCGGCGCCGAAGATCGCGTCCGAGTTCGCCAAAGGGAATGACAAGCTGATCATTCTCGGTGGCGCGATGGGCTCGACCTCGCTCAACGCCGACGGTGTCAAGGCACTCGCCACGATGCCGTCGCTCGACGAGCTGCGCGCCAAGCTGGTTGGCATGATCGCCACGCCGGCAACCCGGATCGCCCAGATCGTCAATGCGCCCGCGGCTTCGGTCGCGCGCGTCATCGGCGCTTACGCCCGGAAGGACGAGGCGGCATGAGGCCGTTCCTCGCTGTCAACAACACACGTTCGAACCAAGTAAAGGAATATCAAAATGGCTGATCTGGCAAAGATCGTAGACGACCTTTCGAAGCTGACCGTCCTCGAGGCGGCCGAGCTGTCGAAGCTCCTGGAAGAGAAGTGGGGCGTTTCGGCCGCTGCTCCGGTGGCGGTTGCCGCCGCTGGCGGTGGCGCTGCCGCTGCTGCTGCCCCGGCTGAAGAGAAGACGGAATTCGACGTCGTTCTCGCCGACGCCGGCGCTCAGAAGATCAACGTCATCAAGGAAGTCCGCGCCATCACCGGCCTTGGCCTCAAGGAAGCCAAGGACCTGGTCGAAGCGGCTCCGAAGCCGGTCAAGGAAGGCGTTTCCAAGGCCGACGCCGACAAGTTCAAGGCTCAGCTGGAAGCAGCTGGCGCCAAGGTCGAGCTGAAGTAAGCCTTACGGCCGAGGGCGGGCGGCTCGCGCCGTCCGCCCCCTCCCTTGACGAAGGGAGGCTTCGTTGCGCGAGACGTTTGAAAACCTCTTTCCTGAGGGCCGGAAGCGGCCTTCAGGAAACGGGTTTTCTCCCGTTTTAACCGGCAGCCGCCAAGCAATTGGAAGGCAGCCGGAAAAACAGACAGGGGCAGCCGGCGAGGCGGCCCGTTGGTGCAAGGCGAACCGCGGCGAGGTTCGTCCCGAGTTTTGAGCTAAGGAGCGACGATGGCCCAGACCCAGACTTTCAATGGCCGCAGACGCGTACGCAAGTTCTTCGGAAAGATCCCGGAAGTTGCGGAGATGCCGAACCTAATCGAGGTTCAGAAGGCATCTTATGACCAGTTCCTGATGGTGGACGAGCCCAAGGGCGGGCGTCCTGACGAGGGACTGCAGGCCGTTTTCAAGTCGGTCTTCCCGATCTCCGATTTTTCCGGCTCCTCGATGCTGGAATTCGTGAAGTATGAGTTCGAAGGACCGAAATTCGACGTTGACGAATGCCGTCAGCGCGACCTGACCTATGCCGCGCCGCTGAAGGTGACGCTGCGCCTCATCGTGTTCGATATCGACGAGGATACCGGCGCGAAGTCGATCAAGGACATCAAGGAGCAGGACGTCTATATGGGCGACATGCCGCTCATGACGTCGAACGGCACCTTCATCGTCAACGGCACCGAGCGCGTCATCGTCTCGCAGATGCACCGCTCGCCGGGCGTCTTCTTCGACCATGACAAGGGCAAGTCGCACTCGTCGGGCAAGCTTCTGTTTGCCGCGCGCGTCATCCCCTACCGCGGCTCGTGGCTCGACATCGAGTTCGACTCCAAGGACGTCGTGCACGCCCGCATCGACCGCCGCCGCAAGATTCCGGTGACGTCGCTTCTGATGGCGCTCGGCATGGACGGCGAGGAGATTCTGTCGACGTTCTACAACAAGATCACCTACAAGCGCGCCGGCGACCACTGGCGCATCCCGTTCAACGTCGAGCGTTTCCGCGGCCTGAAGGCCGTCGGCGACCTGGTCGACGCGGACACGGGCGAGATCGTCGTCGAGGCCGGCAAGAAGATCACCGCCCGCCAGGCCCGCCAGCTCGGCGAGAAGGGCCTCAAGGCGATCAAGGCGACCGACGAGGACCTGCTCGGCAACTACCTGGCCGAGGACATCGTCAACTACGCCACCGGCGAGATCTTCCTCGAGGCCGGCGACGAGATCGACGACAAGACGCTGAAGGTGCTGCTCGGTACCGGCGAGGACGAGATCCAGATCCTCGACATCGACCACGTCAATGTCGGCGCCTACATCCGCAACACTTTAGCCGTCGACAAGAACGAGAGCCGCCAGGACGCGCTGTTCGATATCTACCGCGTCATGCGTCCGGGCGAGCCGCCGACGCTCGAGACCGCCGAAGCCATGTTCAACTCGCTGTTCTTCGACAGCGAGCGCTACGACCTGTCGGCCGTCGGCCGCGTCAAGATGAACATGCGCCTCGAGCTCAAGGCCGAGGACACCGTGCGCGTGCTGCGCAAGGAAGACATCCTGGCCGTGGTCAAGACGCTGGTGGAGCTGCGCGACGGCAAGGGCGAGATCGACGACATCGACAATCTCGGCAACCGCCGCGTGCGCTCGGTCGGCGAGCTGATGGAGAACCAGTACCGCGTCGGCCTGCTGCGCATGGAGCGCGCGATCAAGGAGCGCATGTCCTCGATCGAGATCGACACGGTCATGCCGCAGGACCTGATCAACGCCAAGCCGGCGGCCGCCGCCGTGCGCGAGTTCTTCGGCTCCTCGCAGCTGTCGCAGTTCATGGACCAGACCAATCCGCTGTCGGAGATCACCCACAAGCGCCGCCTGTCGGCCCTTGGACCGGGCGGTCTGACCCGCGAGCGCGCCGGCTTCGAGGTGCGCGACGTGCACCCGACGCATTACGGCCGCATCTGCCCGATCGAGACTCCGGAAGGCCCGAATATCGGTCTGATCAACTCGCTGGCCACTTTCGCGCGCGTCAACAAGTACGGCTTCATCGAGAGCCCGTACCGCAAGATCGTCAACGGCAAGCTGACCAATGAAGTCGTCTATCTGTCGGCGATGGAAGAGGCCAAGCACCATGTCGCGCAGGCCAATGCCGAGCTCGACAAGAGCGGCAGCTTCGTCGACGAGTTCGTCATCTGCCGCAACGCCGGCGAGGTGATGATGGCGCCGCGCGAGAACGTCGACCTGATGGACGTGTCGCCGAAGCAGATGGTGTCGGTGGCCGCGGCCCTCATCCCGTTCCTCGAGAACGACGACGCCAACCGCGCGCTGATGGGCTCGAACATGCAGCGTCAGGCCGTGCCGCTGGTGCGCGCAGAGGCGCCGTTCGTCGGCACCGGCATGGAGCCGGTCGTCGCCCGTGACTCGGGCGCCGCCATCGGCGCCCGCCGCGGCGGCGTGGTCGACCAGGTGGACGCCACCCGTATCGTCATCCGCGCCACGGAAGATCTCGACCCGGGCAAGTCCGGCGTCGACATCTACCGGCTGATGAAGTTCCAGCGTTCGAACCAGAACACCTGCATCAACCAGCGTCCGCTGGTGCGTGTCGGCGATCGGGTGAACAAGGGCGACATCATCGCCGACGGTCCGTCGACCGAGCTCGGCGATCTGGCGCTCGGCCGCAACGTGCTGGTCGCGTTCATGCCGTGGAACGGCTACAACTACGAGGACTCGATCCTGCTCTCCGAGCGCATCGTGGCCGACGACGTCTTCACCTCGATCCACATCGAGGAGTTCGAAGTCATGGCCCGCGACACCAAGCTCGGACCGGAGGAAATCACGCGCGACATTCCGAACGTCTCGGAAGAAGCGCTGAAGAACCTCGATGAGGCCGGCATCGTCTATATCGGCGCGGAAGTTCAGCCGGGCGACATCCTGGTCGGCAAGATCACGCCGAAGGGCGAAAGCCCGATGACGCCGGAAGAAAAGCTGCTGCGCGCCATCTTCGGCGAGAAGGCCTCGGACGTTCGCGACACCTCCATGCGCATGCCTCCGGGCACCTTCGGCACGGTCGTCGAAGTGCGCGTCTTCAACCGCCACGGCGTCGAGAAGGACGAGCGCGCCATGGCGATCGAGCGCGAGGAGATCGAGCGTTTGGCCAAGGACCGCGACGACGAGCAGGCGATCCTCGACCGCAACGTCTATTCGCGCCTGTCCGACATGCTCGTCGGCAAGGAAGCGATCGCCGGGCCGAAGGGCTTCAAGAAGGGCTCGAAGCTGTCGAAGGACACGCTCGACGAGTATCCGCGCTCGCAGTGGTGGCAGTTCGCGGTGGAAAACGAAAAGCTCCAGAGCGAGCTGGAAGCGCTGCGCGGCCAGTACGACGATTCCAAGAAGGCGCTCGAGCAGCGCTTCATGGACAAGGTCGAGAAGGTGCAGCGCGGCGACGAAATGCCTCCGGGCGTCATGAAGATGGTCAAGGTCTTCGTGGCGGTGAAGCGCAAGATGCAGCCGGGCGACAAGATGGCCGGCCGTCACGGCAACAAGGGTGTCGTGTCGCGCATCGTTCCGGTCGAGGACATGCCTTTCCTCGAGGACGGCACGCATGCCGATATCGTGCTCAACCCGCTGGGTGTGCCGAGCCGCATGAATGTCGGCCAGATCCTGGAAACGCATCTGGGCTGGGCCTGCGCAGGCATGGGCAGGAAGATCGGCGAGCTGATCGACGCCTACAAGGGTGGCGGCGACATCAAGCCGTTGCGCAAGACGCTGGAAAGCTTCATGCCCGCCAACGACCGCAACGAGCCGATCCGCGAGTATGACGACGAGAGCATCATTCGCCTGAGCGAGCAGATGCGCCGCGGCGTCTCCATCGCGACCCCGGTGTTCGACGGCGCGCACGAGGCCGACATCAACACCATGCTGGAGCAGGCTGGCCTGCACACCAGCGGTCAGTCGCAGCTCTATGACGGCCGCACCGGCGAGCCGTTCGATCGCAAAGTGACGATGGGCTACATCTATATGCTCAAGCTTCACCACCTGGTGGACGACAAGATCCACGCGCGCTCGATCGGTCCGTACTCGCTCGTCACCCAGCAGCCGCTGGGCGGCAAGGCGCAGTTCGGCGGCCAGCGCTTCGGCGAAATGGAGGTCTGGGCGCTGGAAGCTTATGGCGCCGCCTACACGCTGCAGGAAATGCTGACGGTGAAGTCGGACGATGTCGCCGGCCGCACCAAAGTCTACGAAGCGATCGTCAGAGGCGACGACACGTTCGAGGCCGGCATCCCCGAGAGCTTCAACGTTCTCGTCAAGGAAATGCGCTCTCTCGGCCTCAATGTCGAACTGGAGAACACCAAGTTCGAAGACGCTCCTGTCCGGCTGCCCGACGCGGCCGAATAAGGCAATGGCGCGCCGCGAAACCATGCGGCGCGCCCCTCAAATTCTCGGCCGGTCAGGCCGGCCAGTCTGCGGGCATTCGGCCCGCGCTCGATGCAAGGGGTTTTCGAGGACCCCGAAAAGGAGAACGGCATGAACCAAGAGGTCATGAATCTCTTCAACCCCCAGGCGCCTGCGCAGGTGTTCGATTCCATCCGGATCTCGCTCGCCAGCCCTGAGAAGATTCTGTCCTGGTCGTTCGGTGAGATCAAAAAGCCGGAGACCATCAACTACCGCACCTTCAAGCCGGAGCGTGACGGTCTGTTCTGCGCGCGCATTTTTGGTCCGATCAAGGACTACGAGTGCCTGTGCGGCAAGTACAAGCGCATGAAGTACAAGGGCGTCATCTGCGAGAAGTGCGGCGTCGAAGTCACGCTGTCGCGCGTCCGCCGCGAGCGCATGGGCCATATCGAGCTCGCCGCGCCCGTCGCCCACATCTGGTTCCTGAAGTCGCTGCCCTCGCGTATCGGCACGCTGCTCGACATGACGCTGAAGGATATCGAGCGCGTCCTCTACTTCGAGAACTATATCGTCACCGAGCCTGGCCTCACCGCGCTGAAGGAGCACCAGCTGCTCAGCGAGGAAGAGTACATGCTGGCCGTCGACGAGTATGGCGAGGATTCCTTCACCGCCATGATCGGCGCCGAAGCCATCCACGACCTGCTTGCCGGCATGGACCTGGAGAAGATCGCCGGCGACCTGCGTTCGGAGCTGGCTTCGACCTCGTCCGAGCTCAAGCAGAAGAAGCTCCTGAAGCGGCTCAAGGTCGTCGAGAACTTCATGGAATCCGGCAACCGTCCGGAATGGATGATCATGAAGGTGGTTCCGGTGATCCCGCCGGACCTGCGCCCGCTGGTCCCGCTGGACGGCGGCCGCTTCGCCACGTCGGATCTCAACGACCTCTATCGCCGGGTCATCAACCGCAACAATCGTTTGAAGCGGCTGATCGAGCTGCGCGCGCCGGGCATCATCGTGCGCAACGAAAAGCGCATGCTGCAGGAGGCCGTCGACGCGCTGTTCGACAACGGCCGCCGCGGCCGCGTCATCACCGGCGCCAACAAGCGCCCGCTGAAGTCGCTGTCCGACATGCTGAAGGGCAAGCAGGGCCGGTTCCGCCAGAACCTGCTCGGCAAGCGCGTCGACTATTCCGGCCGCTCGGTCATCGTGACCGGTCCGGAGCTCAAGCTGCATCAGTGCGGCCTGCCGAAGAAGATGGCGCTGGAACTGTTCAAGCCCTTCATCTACGCCCGCCTCGACGCCAAGGGCTTCTCCTCGACCGTCAAGCAGGCGAAGAAGCTGGTCGAGAAGGAGCGTCCGGAGGTTTGGGATATCCTCGACGAGGTCATCCGCGAGCACCCCGTGCTGCTTAACCGCGCGCCGACGCTGCACCGCCTCGGCATCCAGGCGTTCGAGCCGATCCTGATCGAAGGCAAGGCGATCCAGCTGCATCCGCTGGTCTGCACGGCCTTCAACGCCGACTTCGACGGTGACCAGATGGCGGTCCACGTGCCGCTGTCGCTGGAAGCGCAGCTCGAAGCCCGCGTGCTGATGATGTCGACCAACAACATCCTGCACCCGGCTTCCGGCGCGCCGATCATCGTGCCGTCGCAGGACATGGTTCTCGGTCTGTACTATCTGTCGATCGTCAACCAGAACGAGCCGGGCGAGGGCATGGTGTTCGCCGACATGGGCGAGCTCCAGCATGCGCTGGAGACCAAGGCCGTGACGCTGCACGCCAAGATCAAGGGCCGCTTCCGCACGGTCGACGCCGAAGGCAAGACGGTGTCGAAGATCTACGACACCACGCCTGGCCGCATGATCATCGGCGAGCTTCTGCCGAAGAACGTCAACGTGCCGTACGACATCGCCAACCAGGAGATGACCAAGAAGAACATCTCCAAGATGATCGACACCGTCTACCGCCACTGCGGTCAGAAGGAGACGGTCATCTTCTGCGACCGCATCATGGCCCTCGGCTTCGCCCATGCCTGCCGCGCCGGCATTTCGTTCGGCAAGGACGACATGCTGATCCCGGACACCAAGCTGAAGCTGGTGTCCGAGACCGAGGCTTTGGCCAAGGAATACGAGCAGCAGTACAATGATGGCCTGATCACCCAGGGCGAGAAGTATAACAAGGTGGTCGACGCCTGGGCCAAGTGCTCGGAAAAGGTCGCCGACGAGATGATGGCCCGCATCAAGGCCGTCGAGTTCGAGGACAACGGCCGTCAGAAGCCGATGAACTCGATCTACATGATGTCGCATTCGGGTGCGCGTGGTTCGCCCACCCAGATGCGCCAGCTCGCCGGCATGCGCGGCCTGATGGCCAAGCCTTCGGGCGAGATCATCGAGACGCCGATCATCTCGAACTTCAAGGAAGGCCTCACCGTGCTCGAGTACTTCAACTCGACCCACGGCGCCCGCAAGGGTCTGGCCGACACCGCGTTGAAGACGGCGAATTCGGGTTATCTGACCCGCCGTCTGGTCGACGTGGCGCAGGACTGCATCGTCAATTCGCTGGATTGCGGCACCGACAAGGGCCTCACCATGCAGCCGATCGTCGATGCCGGTCAGATCGTCGCCTCGGTCGGCCAGCGCGTGCTTGGCCGCACGGCGCTCGACGACATCAACCACCCGGTCACCGGCGAAGTGCTGGTCAAGGCCGGCAAGCTGATGGACGAGCGCGACGTTGAACAGATCGAGAAGGCCGGCGTGCAGTCGGTCCGCATCCGCTCGGCGCTGACCTGCGAGGTCAGGACCGGCGTCTGCGCGGTCTGCTACGGTCGCGATCTTGCCCGCGGCACGCCCGTCAACCAGGGCGAGGCCGTCGGCGTCATCGCGGCGCAGTCGATCGGCGAGCCGGGCACCCAGCTCACCATGCGCACCTTCCACATGGGCGGCACCGCGCAGGTGGTGGACTCTTCGTTCCTCGAGGCCTCCTATGAGGGCAAGGTCGAGATCCGCAACCGCAACGTGGTGCGCAACTCCGAAGGCCAGCAGATGGTCATGGGCCGCAACATGGCGGTTCTGATCCTCGACGAGGCCGGCAAGGAGCGGGCCACGCACCGCGTCGCCTACGGCTCGCGCATCTTCGTGGACGACGGTGACAAGGTGAAGCGCGGCCAGCGCATCGCCGAGTGGGATCCTTACACCCGTCCGATCCTCACCGAAATCGAGGGCAAGGTTGCGTTCGAGGATCTGGTCGACGGCATCTCCGTTCAGGAGACGGCCGACGAGTCGACCGGCATCACCAAGCGCGAGGTCATCGACTGGCGTTCGACGCCGCGCGGCAGCGACCTGAAGCCGGCGATCGTCGTGCAGGACGCCAAGGGCAAGGTGGGCAAGCTGTCGAAGGGCGGCGATGCGCGCTTCCTGCTCTCGGTCGAGGCCATCCTCTCGGTCGAGCCGGGCGCGCATGTCCGTCCGGGCGACGTGCTGGCGCGTATCCCGATGGAAAGCGCCAAGACCAAGGACATCACCGGTGGTCTGCCGCGTGTTGCCGAACTGTTCGAGGCTCGCCGTCCGAAGGATCACGCCATCATCGCCGAGATCGATGGCACGGTCCGCTTCGGCCGCGACTACAAGAACAAGCGCCGCATCATCATCGAGCCGCATGACTCGACGCTGGAGCCGGTCGAGTACCTGATCCCGAAGGGCAAGCCGTTCCATCTGCAGGACGGCGACGTCATCGAGAAGGGCGACTACATCCTCGACGGCAACCCGGCGCCGCACGACATCTTGGCGATCAAGGGCGTGGAGGCGCTTGCGTCCTACCTCGTCAACGAGATCCAGGAGGTCTATCGTCTGCAGGGCGTGTCGATCAACGACAAGCACATCGAGGTGATCGTTCGCCAGATGCTGCAGAAGGTCGAGATCACCACGCAGGGCGACTCGACCTACATTCCGGGCGACCACGTCGACGTGATCGAGCTGGAAGAGGTCAACGAGCGGCTGATCGAGGACGGCAAGAAGCCGGCCGAAGGCCAGCCGGTGCTGCTCGGCATCACCAAGGCCTCGCTGCAGACGCCGTCCTTCATCTCGGCCGCCTCCTTCCAGGAGACGACCAGGGTGCTGACCGAGGCTGCGGTTGCCGGCAAGACCGACATGCTGCAGGGCCTGAAGGAAAACGTCATCGTCGGCCGTCTGATCCCGGCCGGCACCGGCGGCACGATGAGTCAGATCCGGCGCATCGCCACCTCGCGCGACGAACTCATCATCGACGAGCGCCGCAAGGCCTCCGGTGTCGAGGTCGCCGAGCCGATGCTGACCAACATGGTCAACGCCGCGCAGTAAGCGCGGATGGAACGAGAGAAAGAAAAGGGGCCCGCGTGGCCCCTCTTTGCATTCCGGTTACCAACGAGGAAGAACCATGAGCGCCAGGACCTGGACGGCCGTCGACGACTATATCGTTTCCTCTCTTTTCGATGCGGATGCGGCACTTGACGCGGTGCTTGCAGCCAACCGCGCGCAGGGCCTGCCGGCAATCGACGTCTCTGCCGCGCAAGGCAAATTGCTTTCGCTGCTGGTACGGATTGGCGGTGCGAAAAAAGTGCTCGAGATCGGCACGCTCGGCGGCTACTCGACTATCTGGATGGCAAGGGGATTGCCTGCCGACGGGAAGGTCGTGACGCTGGAGCTCGACCCGCACCACGCCAAGGTCGCGCGCTCCAACTTCGAGCGGGCAGGGGTTTCGGACAAGGTCGATCTGCGGATTGGTCCGGCGCTTCAATCACTGGCTGAACTGAGCCGCGAGAATACGGGTCCGTTCGACCTGATCTTCATCGACGCCGATAAGCCGAACAACCCGAACTATCTCACTTGGGCGATGCGGCTTTCGCGTCCGGGGACGGTTATCGTCTGCGACAACGTGATCCGCGACGGCGCGGTCGTGAAGAAGGACAGCGGCGATGCCAATGTCGAAGGCGCCCGCGCGGCGTTTGCCTTGATCGGCGGCGAGAAGCGGCTGGATGGCACCGCCATCCAGACCGTCGGCGCCAAGGGCTATGACGGCTTTGCGATTGCGATCGTGGACTGACGCGGCGCGGCGTCAGTTCCTCCAACTCAATCGAAGAACGGCTCGACCACGTTGCGCTTGCCGAGCATGAAGGCATCGGCGACGTGCTGCAGCGGTGCAAGGTCGACATCCGACACGCCGGCCCGCACGATCTCGGCAAAACGCTGGTAGAGCATCGGGTATTCCGCTTCCGGCTCGTCATGGATGACCTTGCCGTCGACGGCGAGTTTTGCGCCGCCGCCCGAAAGCACCATCTTGCCCTTGTCGGTCTCGGCCAGGATGTCCCAGCTCTGCGGGCCGGTCTGCAACCAGTCGAGTTCCATCGTCACCGGCAGCCCGTTCGAGGTGCGGAAGCTGACATGCGCCGCGACCGGCGAGGCGCGGTTCTCGGGGAAGTCGAGCACGGCCGAGGTGATGAACATCGGTGGCAGGATGTGGGTGGCGATCGACAGCGCGTTGATGCCCGGATCGAACACACCGAAGCCGCCCGGCGCCCAGATCCATTCCTGGTTCGGGTGCCAGCGGCGCACGTCCTCTTTCCAATTGATGGTGGCCGAGCTGATTTTCGCAGACGCCAGGAAGGCGCGGGCGGCCTCGACCGCCGGCGCATAGCGCGAATGCCAGCTGGCGAAGAGCGAGACGCCGTTCTTCGCGGCAATTGCCTTCAGGTCCTCGACCTCGCTGACGGTGGCGCCCGGCGGCTTCTCCATGAAGACGTGCTTCCTTGATTCAAGCGCCGTGCGCGCTGCGTCATAGCGGAATTGCGGCGGCATGCAGAGCGAGACGGCTTCCAGGCCGGGCTCGGCGTCGAGCATCGCCTCGATCGTCGGATAGTTCGGGATGCCGTCGACCTTGCCGTGCCGGCTGGCCGCGGCGGCAAGCTGATAGCTGGCGTCCTTGGCGAGCGCTGGGAGGTGCTGATCGCGGACGATCTTTCCCACGCCGACGATACCGAGCCTGATGGGATTGCTGGTCATAGGAGCTCCGAGGATTTTGGGTGAGACCTTCTAGGCAGGACAAAAGTGCCCGGCAAGCTGGCGAATGGGAGGCGTTCCGGCCGCCTGCGGATTAGCTCGGTTCGTCGAAGGTAACGATCGACACTTCACCTTCAAGCGCGCCCTGATAGGCCGACAGATGCGGCTCTTCGTCGGGCACGCCTTCCATGTCGCCGATCTGATCCAGCTCGGCTTCCGCGAATCCTTCGGCTGCGAGCGATTCGAGCGCGCGGCGCACGGCAGAATCATCGTCGGGCGCGACCAGCATCACATGCACGCCTTCCGGCTTGCCGCCCTTGCGCCGCCAAACCCGGCCCGTGATGATGGTGACCGGGCGCTCTTCATTATCGTTCACAGGCTGATTCCTCCGGAAGAGGGGGTTTTTGCCGTTCATCCCGCCTTTTTGCACGAAGCCGGCCGAGATGACAGGCGAAAGCCGGTCACTTTCTTCCCCGCTCTTGAAAAAAGACGCAAGAAAATTACATGCGTTTTCCGCATGGCTGCCAAGCTCCGGATCGGGCGCAATATTTGCCGTTCCGGGGTTGACGGATATCAGCCTTGCGAGTAGAAGCCGCCACGTCAGAACCGATGTGAGACTTGCCTTTCCGAGGCGACGCGCCTTGGAGTTTGCCTCAAACAGGGTTCGTTTTACGAGCGAAAAGACATCTCCGGCGCGCATGAAGCGGCTTCCGCTTCCTCTGCAATTTGTTCGGGCAGGACCGCGAGGCGCGGTGTGTTGCCCGAATTTGCGTATGGAAATGACGCTTTGAGCGGCCCTGACAGGGCAAGACACGGAATTGAGAGACAAGAGGGTTTAATGCCTACCGTCAACCAGCTGATCCGCAAGCCGCGCCTGGCGCCGGTGAAGCGCAACAAGGTCCCGGCCATGCAGCAGAACCCGCAGAAGCGGGGCGTCTGCACGCGCGTCTACACCACGACGCCGAAGAAGCCGAACTCGGCGCTGCGCAAGGTGGCCAAGATCCGCCTGACCAATGGTTTCGAAGTGATCGGCTACATCCCGGGCGAAGGCCATAACCTTCAGGAGCACTCGGTGGTCATGATCCGCGGCGGCCGCGTCAAGGATTTGCCGGGCGTCCGCTATCACATCATCCGCGGCGTGCTCGACACGCAGGGTGTGAAGAACCGCAAGCAGCGCCGTTCGAAATACGGTGCCAAGCGTCCGAAGTAAGGGTTTCCGGCTTCGGCGCTTTTTTTGACTGCGCCGTGCCACGAGATTGAGAGACAAAAGCCATGTCCCGTCGTCACAGTGCAGAAAAGCGTGAGATCAACCCGGACCCCAAGTTCGGCGACCTGGTCGTCACCAAGTTCATGAACGCCGTCATGTATGACGGCAAGAAGTCGGTTGCCGAGACGATCGTCTACGGCGCGCTGGACCAGGTCCGGGCCAAGACCAAGCAGGAGCCGGTCGCCGTCTTCCACCAGGCGCTCGACAATGTCGCGCCTCACGTGGAAGTGCGCTCGCGTCGCGTCGGCGGCGCCACCTACCAGGTTCCGGTCGACGTGCGCCCCGAGCGCCGTCAGGCGCTGGCCATCCGCTGGCTGATCGCCGCCGCTCGCAACCGCAACGAGACCACGATGGTCGACCGCCTCTCGGGCGAGCTGATGGACGCGGCCAACAACCGCGGCACGGCCGTCAAGAAGCGTGAAGACACCCACAAGATGGCAGAAGCCAACCGCGCCTTCGCGCACTACCGCTGGTAAAGCGCGAACGAGACTGAGAGGCACCTCCCATGGCCCGCGAATACAAAATCGAAGACTATCGCAATTTCGGTATCATGGCGCATATCGACGCCGGCAAGACGACGACGACCGAGCGCGTCCTGTATTACACGGGCAAGTCGCACAAGATCGGCGAAGTCCATGACGGCGCTGCCACCATGGACTGGATGGAGCAGGAGCAGGAACGCGGCATCACCATCACGTCGGCTGCCACCACGACCTTCTGGAAGGGTCGTGACGGCAAGATGCGCCGCTTCAACATCATCGACACTCCCGGACACGTGGACTTCACCATCGAGGTCGAGCGTTCGCTGCGCGTGCTCGACGGCGCCATCGCGCTGCTCGATGCCAACGCCGGCGTCGAGCCGCAGACCGAGACCGTATGGCGCCAGGCCGACAAGTATCATGTGCCGCGCATGATCTTCTGCAACAAGATGGACAAGATCGGCGCCGACTTCTACCGCTCGGTGGAAATGATCGGCTCGCGCCTCGGCGCGCAGGCCGTCGTCATGCAGCTGCCGATCGGCGCCGAGACCGAGTTCAAGGGTGTCGTCGACCTCGTCGAGATGAACGCGCTTGTCTGGCGCGACGAGACGCTGGGCGCCGCCTGGGACGTCGTCGAGATCCCGGCCGACCTTAAGGAGAAGGCCGCGCAGTACCGCGAGAAGATGATCGAGGCCGCCGTCGAGATGGACGAGACGGCGCTCGAGAATTACCTCGAAGGCAACATGCCCTCGAATGACGAGATCCGCGCGCTGATCCGCAAGGGCACCATCGCCGTCAAGTTCTTCCCGATGTTCTGCGGCTCTGCCTTCAAGAACAAGGGCGTACAGCCTCTGCTCGACGCCGTCGTCGAGTACCTGCCGTCGCCGATCGACGTGCCGGCCATCAAGGGCGTCGACGCCAAGACGGACGCCGAGATCGAGCGTCATGCCGATGACAACGAGCCGCTGTCGATGCTGGCGTTCAAGATCATGAACGACCCGTTCGTCGGCTCGCTGACCTTCGCCCGCATCTATTCGGGCAAGCTCACCAAGGGCACCTCGCTCGATAACACCGTGAAGGGCAAGAAGGAGCGCATCGGCCGCATGCTGCAGATGCATGCGAACTCGCGCGCCGACATCGAGGAAGCCTACGCCGGCGACATCGTGGCGCTGGCCGGCCTCAAGGACACGACCACCGGCGACACGCTCTGCGATCCGCTGCACCCGGTCATCCTCGAGCGCATGGAATTCCCCGATCCGGTCATCCAGATCGCCATCGAGCCGAAGACCAAGAACGACCAGGAGAAGATGGGCCTCGCCCTGCATCGCCTGGCGGCCGAGGATCCGTCCTTCCGCGTCAAGACCGACGAGGAAAGCGGCCAGACCATCATCGCCGGCATGGGCGAACTGCATCTCGACATCATCGTCGACCGCATGCGCCGCGAGTTCAAGGTGGAAGCCAATGTCGGTGCTCCGCAGGTGGCCTATCGCGAGACGATCACCCGCACGCACGAGCAGGACTACACGCACAAGAAGCAGACCGGCGGTACCGGCCAGTTCGCGCGCGTCAAGATCCTGTTCGAGCCGAACACCGAGAGCGAAGAGTTCGTGTTCGAGTCCAAGATCGTCGGCGGCGCGGTGCCGAAGGAATACATCCCCGGCGTCGAGAAGGGCATCCAGAGCGTCATGGGCTCCGGTCCGTTCGCGGGCTTCCCGATGATCGGCGTCAAGGCCACCCTGATCGACGGCGCCTTCCACGACGTCGACTCCTCGGTGCTGGCGTTCGAAATCGCGTCCCGCGCCTGCTTCAAGGAAGCAGCTCCCCGGCTCGGCGTGCAGTTGCTGGAGCCGATCATGAAGGTCGAGGTCGTGACGCCGGAAGACTATGTCGGCGGCGTCATCGGCGACCTCAACGGCCGTCGTGGCCAGATCCAGGGTCAGGAAGCGCGTGGCGTGGCGGTCGTCATCAACGCCATGGTGCCTTTGGCCAACATGTTTAAGTACGTCGACAATCTGCGCTCGATGTCGCAGGGCCGCGCCCAGTACACGATGCAGTTCGACCACTACGAACCGGTTCCGACCGCGGTCGCCCAGGAAGTCCAGAAGAAATACGCGTAACTCGAGCGGGTTGCACGAGACCTTAATTTGAGCCCCGCACGGGCAAGGAATGGAGACATCACATGGCAAAAGGTAAATTCGAGCGCACCAAGCCGCATGTGAACATTGGCACGATCGGCCACGTCGATCATGGCA
>NZ_JAVIIY010000031.1:0-24832 GCF_033977345.1 Mesorhizobium dulcispinae | reverse complement strand
ACCATCGCCTGTGGCCCGCGGGTTCCTTCCTCGGGGACTTTCGTACGCCTGCCGGCGCCCGAAACTCTTCACGGAAGCTGACGGGCTGCTTCGAGGCACGAATTAGCTACAGAGCAGACCTTCAGGCACCCTGCGTGCATCATCTTGAAGTAAGCCGTTGCTGTCGCTGGTTTTCCGGCACGACGGCTTTTCGGAATAGCGGCAATGGACAGCGCGCACTGGCAACCGCCGGAATAGGACTCAGCCATCACGCCCCCTCATCGCCCATGAGGTGGTATCGTGATCGGGGTGCTGGTTGTTACTCTCCTTGATCGCCGCGGCCCAGTCGGTTCCGTTGTTTTCGGTCGCACCGGTATTTTCTATGCCCGTGATCGTATCGAACCATGCCACCATGTTCTCGGTGCAGGTATTGGCAAGTGGCGGGAAGGCGTGCGGATCGTCAAGCGAACCAATCATCAGGTTTGTGCGACCGTTTTCGAGGTGGTGGAAGAACAATGGCGTGCCGCAATTGGCGCAGAAGCCGCGCTCGACAAGCTCCGAGCTCTTCCAGACGCTCGGCTTGCCGCGTGTCCAGGTGAGCGCCTCATCGGGCGCGGCGACGAGCGCGGCAAAGATGTTGCCCGAGGCTTTCTGGCACATGCGGCAATGGCAGAGATGCGAGTTGTCGAGCATAGCGCTTGCGTGGTAGCGCACGGCACCGCACTGGCAGCCGCCGCTCATCTCCATCTCGATGCGTTTCATTTTTTCTCCTCCTTCAAGAGGCGGGTTTGGGCTTAATCTCTTTTAGGTATTCGTCTTTGATAGTCCAGCCTCCCAAGAGCGGATCTAATTCTGGTGTTAGTGGGTGTGGTTTGTCAGCCCAAAAGAATGGACCCGATCACGCCTTCCCGACCGTCTGCCAATAACTTCCGCTTCAACCGCCGGTTAAGCGGTGGCCGAAGCTCGCAGAGACTGTTCAGTGGGTCCGCAGCCGCGAAGTTCCGGTGCGGGCGCTGGCGAAGTCCGCTTTTGGAAGTTGATCAACGTGGCTTTGACGTCCGATATTGCGGCGCGAAGCTGACGTTCGCGTCTTGAGAGATGATCATCATCATCGGCCTTCAGGTCAAAGCCGACGATCAGCTCACGGACGGTGTTGGTTGTCATTCGCCCCGGTCATCCCGCTAAGTACTTGTTTTCGTCCCGCACTAACCCGCCGCATTGCCTTCCGCTCGTCATCGCTCAATAGTCGGGCCGATGTTGCAGACGATTGCGAGTCACTGGTCGACGCTTATTCTCGCCCTGTCCCTGGCGATGGCGGCCGTGGGCATCGTCCATGCCATCATGACGAAGGAGGACGTGCGCGCCGCCACCGGCTGGGTCGGCGTGATGCTCTTGTCGCCCTTCCTCGGAGCGATCATTTACGCCATCGCCGGCATCAACCGCATCCGCCGCGCGACGATCAGCGCCATGCGGCCCGTCACCGGCGAGGCCGCCGAGGCCAGACACGACCGCGACGTCGCCTTGGAGGCGTTGATCGGCGCCCAGCACGGCGAGCGCTTCATAGGGCTGAAGACGCTCGGCGACAGGGTGACGCGGCGGCCGCTGACTTCGGGAAACACGATCGCCGTGCTCGAGACCGGCGACGAGGCCTATACGGCGATGTGCCGAGCCATCGACGGCGCGCAAAAAAGCGTGCTTCTCGAGACCTACATTTTCGACAATGACGCCGTCGGGCACATGTTCGTCCAGTCGCTTGCCGGCGCGGTCAAACGCGGCGTCACGGTGCGCGTGCTGATCGATGCCGTAGGCGTGCGCTATTCCGTGCCCAGCGTTCTCCATCAGCTCAAGGAAGCCGACGTCGCCGTCGACCTTTTCAACGGCAACATCGTCATGGGATTGAGACTTCCCTATGCGAACCTCAGAACCCACAGGAAGATCCTGGTCGTCGACGACATGGTGGCGTTCACCGGAGGTATGAACATCCGCAAGGGATTCTCGGCCGAATTCGCGGGCTCCGAGAGTTCCAGGGACACGCATTTCGAGGTCACCGGCCCGGTGGTGGCCGACCTGTTTTCGGTCGCCGCCGAGGATTGGCGCTTCGCCGGCAACGAGGCGCTGAAGGGCGACGTCTGGCAAGTCGAGCGAACCGCGCCGCCGCTCGGCCAGCCGATGCTGGTCAGAGCCGTGGCGACGGGGCCGGATGCCTCGAACGAAACCAACCACAAGCTGCTGATGGGTGCATTTTCGGTCGCCCGCAAGTCGATCCGCATCATGTCACCCTATTTCCTGCCGGACCGGGAGCTGATCAGCGCGTTGACCACCGCCGGCCGGCGCGGCGTCGAGATCGACATCGTCGTGCCGGCGGTGAACAACCTCTTCCTTGTCGACCATGCGATGACGGCGCAGTTCGACCAGGTGCTGAAGCATTATTGTCGCGTCTGGCGCCACGAAGGCCCGTTCGACCACTCCAAGTTGATGGCAATCGACGGCGTCTGGGCCTATGTCGGCTCGTCAAATCTCGATGCCCGCTCGCTGCGGCTGAACTTCGAGATCGACATGGAGATTCTGGATGCCACCTTCGCCGCCGAGATCGAGGCCCGTATCGGCGCCGCGATCGCATCGGCGCAAGAGGTGACGCTGCAAACGCTGAAGGCCCGGCCCTTCGTCATTCGTGTCTTCGACCGATTGCTGTGGCTGGGATCGCCCTATCTATAGACGAGGAAGACGAGCAGCAGACCCATGGAGAGAAACGGACGCAGCCTCCCCGAAACCGTGCTCCTGTCGATCCGCGGCAGAAAGATGCGGAAGGCGAAAGCGACGCCGCCCAAACGGGTCGGCGGCGCCGAGATGGTGGTCGCCTCCTACAACGTCCACAAATGCATCGGCACCGACCGCAAATTCGACCCCGAGCGGACCGCGCGCGTCATCCGCGAAATCAGCCCCGACGTGATCGCGCTGCAGGAGGCCGACAACCGCTTCGGCGACCGGGCCGGCCTGCTCGACCTCAACCGCCTCGAAATCGAAACCGGGCTGGTGCCGGTGCCGGTCAGCGGAAACGGCAAGGCGCATGGCTGGCGCGGCAACGTGCTTCTGTTCAAGCGCGGCACGGTGCGCGACGTTCACCAGATCAAGCTGCCTGGCCTGGAGCCGCGCGGGGCGCTGGTCGCCGAGATCGATCTCGACGAGAACCGGACGCTGCGCGTGATCGCTGCCCATCTCGGCCTGTTACGCCGCTCGCGTTCGGAACAGGCCCGGGTCGTGCTCGACATCATGAGCAGCTCGGATGAAAGGCCGACGCTGCTGCTTGGCGACCTCAACGAATGGCGGCTCGGCAACCGTTCGGCGCTGAACACGCTGCACACCACCTTCGGCCCCTCGCCGCCCGCGGTGCCCACCTTCCCGTCGGGCCTGCCGGTGCTGGCGCTCGACCGGATCATGGGCAACCGGCACGACATGGTCTCGGCGGTGGAGGCGCATGACACGCCGCTGTCGCGCGTCGCCTCCGATCATTTGCCGCTCACGGCCTACGTGCATCTGTAGCGAAGCTAAGCGCTGGCCGCTGGCGCCATTGGCGGCCCGACGATCTCGGCCTCATAGCGGGCACTCACACGCTTCAGAGCCTCGATGTCGGGCGGCGTCGCCGGCGGCAACCCTTCCGCCTCCGCCGGCCGTCCGCCGTCGATGAAAACGCCCTCGCCGCCGCCCGGCGTCAGCAGCGTCAACATCCGCGCCGGCTTGTTCCCCTCGACCACGAAGGTGTGGGGAACGTTTCTCGGCAGGAACACGAATGAGCCGGCAGTCGCCCGGAAAGTGCGATCGCCGCATTTCATCGTCAGTTCCCCCTCCAGCACGTAGAAGGACTCGTCCTCGCGGTGATGGACGTGGAGCGGCGGCGAGAACCCCGGCGCGATCAGGGATTCCAGCAGGCCAAAACCGCCTCCGGTGCTGGCCTCGGTGGCCTTCACCGTCATGCGGTTCCTCAAAAACCAGATCGCTTCCCCCTCCCCCGGGCCAAGGAAATGGGCGTCATCGGCGGTATGGGTGGAAATTGTCATGAAAGCCCCCTTTCAAGGTGTTTGCTGCTTTATTGCACTCTTGTGCAATTAGTGCACTTCGGTATACTCTACTTGCATGAATGTCAATCCACACCTCCGCACCGCCCAGAAAAGGCGCACTCGCAAGGCGATCGTCGACGCGGCGATCGCGCTGCTCGCGCGCGGCGAGACACCGACCGTCAACGACGTGGCCGCCGCTGCCGACGTCTCGCGACGAACGGTTTATCTCTATTTTCCGAGCTTCGATCAGCTGCTGCTCGATGCAACCGTCGGCGCGCTCAGCCAGGCGTCGGTCGACCGCGCCATCGAGCAAACGAGCGATGATGGGGAAGCGCGAGTGGAGCATCTCGTCCGCGCGCTGCATAACGTCAGTCCCGAAGTCGAGCGTCTCGGGCGTTCGCTGATCCGCCTGACCGTCGACGCGAATGGCGCTCCGGCCGAGGAAGGCGTGCCGCGCCGCGGCTATCGACGGATCGAATGGATCGAGCAGGCATTGTCGCCGCTACGGGACCGGCTGGACCCGGACCGCTGGACCCGGCTTGTACAGGCGCTGGCCATGGTGATCGGCTGGGAAGCACTGATCGTCCAGCGCGATGTCTGCGGCCTTGGCGCGACGGAGGGCGAGGCGCTTTCGGTATGGGCGGCGAATGCGCTGGTGAAAGCGGCGCTTGAGGATGAGCGCAATGCCGGCGCCCCGGCATCACGGGGCTAGGAACTTGGAAGACCGGCTCTCGACAGCATTTCGAGAAACCGGGCGTGATGCTCATCCTTCACATAGCGTGGCATGAAGCCGGGGCAGACATTGCCCAGGTTGAGATGTGGAAGCTGCGACAGGCAATGATGGACGGCGCGTGAGGCCTCTTCATTGTTCCCAGTCGCCGAAGCAGCGGCCGCCCAGTAAAGGGCGCCGCGGACGAAACCCGGCTTTGTCCTGACCACCCTGCGGGCGACTTCGAGCGCCCGGCGGTCGTCGCCGCCGGCGAACAGCGCGACCGCCAGGGCGTGATGGCGCCAGAAGTCGATGACGTCGTGCGTGCCGAGACGTATCGCTTCATTGGCCGAGCGCAGCGCTTCGCTCACCTGGCCGCGCAGGCCGTAAAGCTCGCCGAGATCACCGTGGCCACTCGGGTAGCTTGGGTTCAGGCTGACCGCGTGACGGCATTCGACAATTGCCTCGTCGACACGGCCGTCACACAAATAGGCAAAGGACAGGATGCAGCGGGCGATTTCATCGTCCGGCACGGCCCTGACCGAGTCTTCGGCCAGCCGGATCGCGTTGTCGACGTGCTCGCGCCTGCCGGGCAGCGCGCCGAATGCAAGCCCCATGGTCGTCGCGATGGAAAGTGTCCGCTTTGCCCGAGCATTTTCGGGCGCGATCGACAGCGCCTTCTCGGCCAGTTTCTTCGACTCCAACAGCGAGTCCCTGGTCATCTCGAAGTACTTCATCAGCGCTTCATTCACCAGCCAGCGCACTTCGGGGACGCCCGCGGGGCTCTTGTCGCGAACTTTCCAGTTGGTCAGCTGAAGCTCGAGGCTTACCGCCAGCACAACCGACTGCGCGATCCTGTCCTGGAATTCGAGCGCATTCTCCGAGTGGCCGTCGAATTTCTGGGCCCAGACATTGTGACCGCCGGCAGCGTCGACGAGTTGGACGTTCACCCGCAGTTCGTCCCCAGACCTCTGGATGCTGCCGCTGAGCGTGTAACGGGCCCGCGGAAGAGCCGACGCCTTGGATTCCTCGCCGTTCTTCTCAAGCGCTGAGAACCCCGAGAGAATGATGTAGTTGGCCACCTCGGAAAGGGCCGTGCTGATGTCATGCACGAGTCCCTTGGCGAAAAAGTCGTCGGCTCGCTCTCCCGTCAGGTTGACGAAGTCGGCGACACTGATGGATGGACGCCCGACGTGCTGAACGCCCGAAACACCGTTGACCAATTGCTGGCTCGATGAACCGTCGGCGGCAGAGATGGATTGCCAAAGCGCTCTTGTTTCCGGGCTGACATCGACGCCGAATTCCTTCTTCAGGATGCTTCTGCAGGCCTCGAACGTTCGCAGCGCCTTGTCTCGCTGGCCGCAGGCGACGAGCAACTCCATCTTCAGCCGATAGGATTCCTCCCGCGTCGGTTCCATGGACAGAATTCGATCGGCCACCGCCAGCCCGCTTTCAGCGTCCACGAGACGGGCGAGCTTCTCCAGCCATTCGAGCGCGCGGCTCAGCAGCCTTTCGCGTTCCAATGCCGCCCAATCGTCGAAAGCATTGCTCCCGAGGTAGAAGCCGTCGAGAAACGGCCCCGTGTAAAGTGCCAGGGTGGTTTCGAGCTCCGAAGCGGATCGGGCCGACAGGCCGGCTTCGAAATCCTCCACGTCAACCCGTACCGCGTTTGGCCTGATGCCAATCAGTTCCTTGTGGGAATGGATGATATCCATGCCCGCCCGCGACAGATCCCGGCGCAGGACGCTGAGCGTTTGCCGCAGGCTGTTGCGCGAGTGTTCGCTGTCGCTGTTGCTCCACAGCAGGTCGGCCAGCCGCTCGCGTGGCGCCGCCAGACCCGGACATCGAGCCAGATAGGCGAGGATTGCGGGACCTCGCTTTCCGGTCAGCCAGACTGGACCGCCAGCTTCCTTTTCAATCTGGAAACCGCCGAAGAGTGAGATCCTGCCGGCAGCGCCGCCTTCCCCGCTTTGCATTGCTTAACAGCTTTCAGAATGACGAAATTCTAACTCAAAACTAACGTTCCGGAAACTCCGCAGTCCGACTCCCAAAGCGCTGCCCTGACGATAGCTCAATTAGGCTTCGCTGAATTAGTGGAGACTGAACCTATCATGGTTCCGGCCCGCGGGGTGCGGCGCATGTCAAAGCTCACAGCCAATCTGCTGCTCCTGTTTGCCGCCGCGCTATGGGGTCCGCATTGAGATGGAGGGCAATATGGTCGAACGTCTTCATGGGAAATCGGGCCGCCAACCCGATACCGGGCCGGGGAAGCGCGCCCGTTCACTGCTAGGATCGGCGGCGTTAGTCGCCATGGCATTCTGGGACCCGCCCGCACATGCCGCCAACCTCGACCTCGCGGTCATGAACGTCGACGTCGCGATCGCATTCGCGGTCGATTTTTCGTCCTCGATCGACCCCAAGCTTGCCGATCTCCAGCGCGAAGGACATGCCGCGGCGCTCACCGCGCCCGAGATCATCAGCGCCATTTCCCAGAATTACATCGGCTGCATCGGGGTGACCTATTTCGAATGGTCAAGCCCCGGCTATACGCGGACCGTGCTGCCGTGGACCCGCATCTGCGGACTGGAAGACGCCAAGGCGGCCGCGTCGGTGATCAGCAAGAGCGGAGACACCGGCTATTTCCGTCGCGGCCGGGGAGGAACATCGGTTTCGGCGGCCATCGATGTCGGAAGCCTCCTGCTCGATCAGTTTCCGGGAAACGCGATGAAGAAAGTGATCGACATCTCTTCCAACGGCGAGAACAACGACGGGCTTCCCGTTCAACCCAGCAGAGTGAACGCCATTGCCAGGGGATACACGATCAATGCGATCGCCATTCCGTCGGCGGACGAGGACCCCGGGCAATCGCTGGCATCCTATTTTGCCCGCTCCGTCATCGGCGGCTCGCAGGCCTTCGTGATTTCGACATCGGGGCCGCGTGACTACATCACGGCGCTGCGCCGCAAGCTGGTGACGGAAGTCAGCATGAACGTCGACCGATACATTCCGGCGACAGAACCTCAATAGGCAGGCAGCGCCGCGCCTTTGACCAGAGCGCGGCGAGCGCCGCGGCAGGCCCGATGCGGATGCGGCGCCGCCGCCCTACCCTTCCCGCAGCCAGACCAGCATCTCGCCGGGATCGCGGTTGTCCCAGGCGAAATACGGAACAGCCTTGAGCTTCGTTTCCTCCGCGGCGGGCGGTTCGGAGCGGTAGAGATCGCTGCCCCAGTTTTCCGTCCCGGCCCGGCTGCCGATCGCCGAGAGCGTAACGATGCCGCCGAGAAGGTTCGGCTCGGAATGCGCTTCCAGCCTGGCCTCGCGCGGCAGCGCGATGCGGTGCAGCCCGCCGCCATTGTCGGTTTCCTCGACGCAGTAGATCAGCGGACCGCGCGCGAGCGCCACGCGGCCGATGTCCTGGCGCACATGCGGGTTGGCGAAAAGGCGCGCCATCGACATTTCGAGATCAAGCTCGACCCGATCGCCCTTTTGCCATTCGCGCCGGATCGCGGCGTAGCCGTCGCTGGTCGCCGCATCGAGATCGACCATCTTGCCGTTTACCCTGAGCGCCGAGTTGCGGCACCAGGCGGGGATGCGCAGGTAAAGCGTGAATTCTAGCGGCGCTTCCGGCCCGACCTCGATCGCGACGGCGCCGTCCCACGGATAGTTGCTGGTCTGGACGAGGGTGACCGGCCGGCCGCCGATTTCGAAGCGCGCGGTCGAGTCGCCGTAGAGATGGACTGCCAGCGCATCGTCGGCAAGGCCGTAGAAATAGCTGCCGATGGAAGCGACCATGCGGCCGATATTGGGCGGGCAGCAAGGGCAGCGGTGCCATTTCCAGCGATGATGGCCGCCGCGGCTCTCCAGCGGATTCTCGTAGAAGAACAGCGAACCGTCGAGCGACAGGCCCGAGATCGAGCCGTTGTAAAGCGCGCGTTCCATCATGTCGGCGTAGCGGGAGTTCGGACCCATGCCGAGCATGCGGCTTGCCCAGAACACCAGGCCGACCGAGGCGCAGGTCTCGGCATAGGCGGTTTCGTTGGGCAAATCATAGTCGCTGGTGAAACCCTCATTGTGCGCCGACGGCCCGAGGCCGCCGGTGACATAGAGGCTCTTGGTGGTCAGATCGTCCCACAGCCTGTCGAGCGCCGCGCGCAAGCTGTCGTCGCCGTATTCGGTGGCGATGTCGGCCATGCCGGAATAGAGATACATCGCCCTGACCGCGTGGCCGACGACCTTGTCCTGCTCGCGCACCGGTTTGTGCGATTGATTATACTCGTAGGTCTTGAAGTGATAGGCCTTCGGGTCGGCGCCGCGGGCGCGCGCCTCCTCGTCGAAATAATGCGGCTCAAGCCCGCGCTGGTCGATGAAGTACTTTGCCAGCTTCATATATTTTTCTTTGCCGGTGACGCGGGCGAGCTTGACCAGCGCCAGCTCGACCTCCTCATGGCCGCAATAGCCCTTTTTCTTGCCGGGCTCCGGGCCGAACATCGAGGCGATGTGGTCGGCGTAGCGGCTCATGATGTCGAGCAACTTGCGTTTTCCCGTGGCCTGAAAGTAAGCGACGGCGCCCTCGATCAGATGGCCGGCGCAATAGAGCTCGTGGCAGTCGCGCAGGTTGGTCCAGCGCAGACCGGGCTGGATGCGCTGGTACCAGCTTGAAAGGTAGCCGTCCTCCTGCTGCAGCTTGCCGTACATATCGATGACGGCGTCGATCTTCTTTTCGAGATCCGGATTGCGGCGCCGGTAGAGCGAATAGGCGGCGGTCTCGATGGTCTTGCCCCAGTCGGAATCCCAGAACATCTGCGTCGTCACCGTCGAGCCGGTGAAGCCCGGATGGGCCGCCTCGTCCGGCGACGGCGAATGAAAGGGAATGACGACGCCCGGCGACGGCCGGTCCGGATCGATCTGCTCCAGCATGCGCGCCTCGACGCAGCGCTCGTAGAGGATCTCGGCGGTCCGAGTAGCGACCGCGTCGACGCGATCGCCCCAGAAACCGCGGACATCGACCTGCGGCACTGGCAACGGCCGGAAGGCAAGCTTCGGCCTGGCAGTGTCGGTTGCGGCGGCGGGCTGCGATGCGGTCATAACGTCACTCCATTCGAATGCGGGAAATCATTTGACGGCCCCGGCCATGAGGCCGCGGATGTAGAAGCGCTGCAGCGCCAGGAAGAGGATCAGGCAGGGCACCATCATCACCGTGACGCCCGCCTGCACCGCGCCCCAGTCGATGGCGCCGAAGCGGCCGGACTGGAGCGCCGTCATCATCACCGGCAGGGTGAATTTGGACTGGTCGGTCATCAGCACCAGCGCCGCCAGGAACTCGTTCCAGGCGCCGAGGAAGGCGAAGAGCGCGATGGTGACCACACCCGGCCAGACAAGCGGCAGCATCACCTTGACCAGCATGGTGACATTGTTGGCGCCGTCCATGCGCGCCGCCTCCTCGATCTCGCGCGGCACCGCGTCGAAGGCGTTGCGCATCATGAAGATCGAGAAGGGAAGCTGCAGCGTGACGTAGACGCAGACCAGGCCCGTCAGCGTGTTGTGGAGACCCAGCCTCGTCAGCACCAGGAAGATCGGCGTCAGGATCGACTGGAACGGGATCATGATCGTCGACAGGATGAGGACGAAGAAGAAGTCCCGGAACGGAAAGCGGAAGCGCGAGAAGCCGTAGCCGGCGAGCACACTGACCAGAACAGACAAGATCACCGTCATCGCCGAGACATAGATGCTGTTCTGCGCCGAGGCCCAAAGCCCGTCGCCGAAGGTGTTGAGCGTCTGATAGTTCTCGACCGAGAAGCCGGTGGTCGGCCAGGGCGGCAGCGGCGGCTGGCGCGCCTCCTGCGCCGGCTTGAAGGTGGAGAGCACGGTCCACACGATCGGCGCCAGGAACAGCAGCGAGGCGATCATGCCGGTGGAATGCCTGGCGAGGCTGAAGGCCGCCTTCCGGTTCTGCGACATCGCCTCGGCCATCAGTCGAGCCCCTCGGGCTTGCGCAGCAGCCAGAGCTGGATGAGGCTGAGCGCCACCAGGATGACCAAGAGCACCATGGAGAGCGCGGCGCCGTAGCCGAGCTTGAAGGACACGAAGGACTGGTTGAAGATCCAGTAGACCGCCGTCAGCGTCTGGTTGCGCGGGCCGCCGCGCAGGATGATGTAGAACTGGTCGAAGGCGAGGATCGAGCCCGCGACCGACAGGATCAGCGCCAAGGCTAGCGTGCGGCGCATCAGCGGCAGGGTGATCGATCGGAACCTGGCGAACGGGCCGGCGCCATCGATGACGGCGGCCTCCTGCAAGTCCTGCGGGATCGACTGCAGGCCGGTCATCAGGATGATCATGGTGAAGCCCGCGACCTTCCAGACCACCATGGCGATGATCGACCAGAAGGCCGGCTGGAAGGTGGCGAGAAGATTGACCTTCCTCTCGGTCAGGCCAAGGTCGAAGGCGGCCGGGCTGAACAGGCCGGAATCGACATTCAAGAGCCACGACCAGAGCAGGCTCGCCGAGGCGAAGCCCACCACCGCCGGCATGAAGAAGGCGGCGCGGTAGAGATTGGTGAGCGGGCGCGGCCGTTCGATGAAGATCGCCAGCGGAAAGGCGACGGCGAAGATCGCGATGGTGACGATCACCGTGTAGTAAAAGGTGAATTTGAGCGCGTTCCAGAAGCGGGTGTCGCGCAGGATGGCGAAGTAATTGTCGAAGCCGACAAAGGCATGCTCGCCCATCAGCGGCCAGTTGTTGAGCGACATCCACGCCGTCATGCCGAGCGGGATGACGAAGAAGACGACGACGAAGGCAACGGCCGGCAGGACATAGAGCAGCCCCACCCATTGCCGGCGGCTGACACCGGCCCGTGTGCGGACGCGGGCGGGAACGGAGGTTGCTGTTATCGAAGCCATGCCGTGCTCATCCATTGGCGCTACGTTCCCCTCCCCCTTGAGGGGAGGGTCCGGCCGAAGGCCGGGGGTGGGGTCGCCCGCGACGCGCGCCGACGGGGAGATAGCGTCGAGCACTGCCGCGGCGACCCCACCCGGACCTTCGGTCCGACCTCCCCTCAAGGGGGAGGTTTTGGCTGGCGCTACTTGTTCGGCGCCTGGTCGATGATCGACTGCATGGTCTCCTGCGCATTCGAGATCGCGCCGTCGACATCGTCGCCGAACAAGACCTCGTTGACCATCTGCGTCCACGGGCCGTTGGCGGAGTTGATCAGGTCGTTGAACACCACCGTGTAGGGCGTGCGGCCCTTGGCCATCGCCTCGGCCGCCACCTGGTAGCGCGGATCGAGGTCTTTCAGCGCGTCCTTGGCGATGTCGCCGCGCACCGGCAGGCTGCCGTATTTGGCGAGGATGGTCTGGCCCTCCAGCGAATAGGCGAAGTCCAGGAACTCCTTCACCACGGCGATCTTCTTGGTGCCCTTGGTGACGACGAAATTGTCGCCGCCGGCAAAGGACGACCAGCCGCCATCCTTGCCCGGCAGGAAGGTGATGCCGTAGTCGATGTCGGGATATTGCGTGTTGAGCGCGCCGATGGCGAAGGCGCCCGACGGCGAGATGCCGATCTTGCCGCCGGCAAAGGCGGCGAAGAAGTTGGCGCCGGTGTCGGTCTGCGCGCCTTCAGGCACCAGCCCCTTCTTCACCATCGAGCGGTAGAGGTCGATCGCGCCGCGCAGCTGCGGGCTGTCCAGCGTCGCCTTGGAGCCGTCCTCGGCGAGGATGTCGCCGCCCGAGGCCCAGATCAGCGGCGTGAAGGTGAAGATGTTGCAGCCGCCGCAATTGCCGGAGAAGTAGAAGCCCTTGATGTCGCCGCCGAGCGCGTTGACCTTCTCAGCGTCGGCCTCGATCTCGGCCCAGTTCTTCGGCCCTTTCTCGGGGTCGAGTCCGGCCTGCTTGAACAGCTTCTTGTTCCAGATCAGCACCGAAGAATCGGCCGAGAACGGCAGGCCGTAGACGCGGCCCTTATAGGTGCCGGTCTTTACATGGGCCGGCGAGAGGCTGGAAAAATAGGGCAAGGATTTTGCCCAGTCGGTGATGTCCTCGAGCTGGCCGGCGGCGGCGAAGGACGGCGTGTAGATCAGGTCGAGCGACAGCGCGTCGGGCGCGGTGCCGCCGGCGGCGGCGGCGCCATATTTCGGGATGATCTCGGCGTTGGGAATGATATCGAGCTTGATCTGGTCCTTATGCGCCTTGTTGAAGGCATCGACGATGCGCGGCATGAAGTTCGAGCCGTCGGCGCGCACCCAGATGTTGGCAGTCTCGGCGGACGCCGCCTGCAGCCCGCCGCCGATCACGGCAGCGGCCAAAGCCAGCTTGGCAATCAAGGTTTTCACTTTATTCCTCCTCATGGTTCTCCTCCCGGTTTGGCCGTTGCGCGACGGCCGTTTCGTTTGCTGCCTCAACCGCCCGGCGGACGGCCGCATGACTGACGCACCACCAGCCGGCACGGCAGTTTCCTGATGCCCGGCGCGGCCGGCTGGCCGCCCACGAGCGAAAGCAGAGCGAGCCCGGCCTCGCGGCCGAGCGTCGAAAGGTTCATGTCGACAGAGGTGAGCGGCGGGCGCGTCGCCTCGGCCACGATCTCCCAATTGTCGAAGCCGATGACGCCGACATCGTCGGGCACGTGGATGCCGCGCTCGCGCAACGCATCGATGACGCCGCGCGCGATCTGGTCGTTGCCGCAGAAGACGGCGTCCGGCCAGCCTTCCCTGCCCGCCTTGCCGAACAGTTTTGCCACCGCCTCATGGCCCCAGCCTTCAGACCAGGCGCCCAGCAGCGGCTCGTTGATGGGCAAGCCGTTCTCTTCAAGCACGTCCCGGTAGGCCTGCGCCCGCGTATGCACCACCGCGAAGCTCGCCGGGCCGCTGACATGGGCGATGCGCCGGCGCCCGAGGCGCAGAAAGTGCTCGACCGCCAGCCGCGCGCCGCCGGCATCGTCGGAAACGAGGCCGACCGCGCCGGGGTCCGGCTGAGTGAAGGCATAGACCACAGGCACGCGCAGGTTGGAGAGGTCGACCGGCAGATGGCGGTCGATGCGTTTTCCCGTGGCGATGATGCCGTCGACGCGCTTGTCGAGCATGGCCTCGACATGCAGCTGGCCGAGCCGCGTGTCGTCCTCGACATTGCACAGGAACACCGACACGCCATTATCGACCAGCGCATCGGAGACTCCGGCCATCAGCGGCAGCGAGAAGCGGCCATAGGTATCGTTGGTGAGCAGGCCGACGGTAAAGCTCCGCTTACGAAGAAGGCTCTGCGCCAGGCTGTTCGGCCGGAAGCCAAGCAGCCGCGCCGTCTCGCGGATGCGCTCGCGCGTCTCGGCCGTCATCCGCCCCTGCCCGTTCAGCGCCTTCGAGGCCGTCGCCACGCTGACGCCGGCCGCCGCCGCCACCTCGCGCAGCGTGACCGGCGGCTTGGTGGAAACTGGCGCTGGCTCGGCGTCGGCGGACATGGGCGCGGCGGATTCCCTTAGCTGGGAAAAGGTTTTCCCTTGCTGCCCTGCGCGGTGATGACGGGTGAGGTCAGCGGACGCGAGGCGATTTGGGAAAAGGTTTTCTCAGAGGAGACTAGGGGAAGGTGGGGAGGTTGGCAAGTGGCAAGGACGAGCAGCTGCGGTTGGTCGTCGATGGCTAGCTCGCGCCAGCTGCAGACATCAGCTTGCTACCTGAGAACGGTCAAACAGTTAACTTCAAAGCGCGACAGCCGAAAGTTGTGGTATCAGAACGCGCTTCAGTATACTTGATTTCTGCTACGACCTACATGAGTGTTTTGATGTTTGAGATCAAGATTCCTACATCGGCTGGCGAATACAAAATCACCGCCAAACTCGGCGAGACGCTCGTCTTTCTCGGCCCTAACGGTTCAGGGAAGAGTCGCCTCGGAGTGATGGTAGAGAGCACTCAACTAGCTGTGCATAGAGTTGGCGCGCATCGAGCATTGGTGCTCAACACTAAGGTACAGCCTCCCAATTTCGAAGCTGCACTCAACAGATTGTCTCATGGTCACGAAGACCACCTAGGGAATAGAATGGTCTTCCGGTGGCAAAACAAGCCGGCGATCGCGTTGCTCTCAGATTTCGATCATGTCGTCGCGGCCCTCTACGCTGAAGAGAACGAAATTTCGGTTCAGCATCGACGAGCGCATTTAAAGGACTTAACGATCGCGCCGCCTCAGACCAAGTTGGATCGGCTCAAGGCAATTTGGGACTCCTTGCTACCCCATCGCGAGTTAGTCGTCCTTTCCGGCAACATAAAGGTCAAATCATTCGGATCGTCCAGCAACGATTACGATGCCGCCGACCTGAGCGACGGAGAGCGTGCGACATTCTACATGCTCGGTCAGGCTCTGCTCGCGAGAAAAAACACGATCATTGTAATTGACGAGCCCGAGCTTCACATCAACCGCTCGATCTTACCCAAACTCTGGGACGCTCTGGAGGCCGCCCGCTCGGACTGTGTCTTCGCTTATCTAACACATGATGTCGAGTTCGCGACCACGCGCACACTTGCACGCAAATTCGCGATCAACTCCTATGAGAACGGAACGCGGGGTGAGCAATGGGAGTTGGAGGAAATCCCGTCCGACACCGGCATCCCTGATGACATCACAACGCGAATAGTTGGAAGCAGGCTTCCTGTTCTTTTCACGGAGGGAGATGGGGGAAGTCTCGACGTCGCGATTTATCGGGCAGTATACAGAGACTTCACGGTCATCCCGATTGGCTCTTGCGACAGCGTGATTCATGCCGTCGCAAGTATGGAGCAGCAAAAGGCGTTCCATAGGCTGGGATGCGCCGGACTGATCGACGCCGACGGCCGTGACGATCAGTTGATCGCACATCTCAGAGCGAAAAATATCCATGCCCTGGCGGTCGCGGAAGTTGAAAACGTATTGTTGCTTCCATCGCCGTTCAAAGAGCTGGCGCGGCTCGCGCATTTTGATGACGCGGATGCAGAGAAGCGTTTGGACGAGCTAAAGCAAGTGGTCCTCAAACTGGCAGCCAGTGATGCTGAGAAATACGCGCTGTCCGCGACAAAGCGTAAAATCGACAGAAGCCTTAAGCGGGTCGGATTGAAAGCAAAGGACAGTACGGCACTTGTCACCGAATATGGCGCTGCCGTTGCAGCCGTAGACCCTGCAAAAATCTACGCCAAGCTACTCGCCGACTTTCAAGAACATGTCGCCAAGAGCGAGTATGAGAGGATTATCGCGCTCTACGACAACAAAGGGCTGTTAGATGTTGCCGCACAGACTTTAGGAATAAAGTCTCGCACCGCACTGCAGGACTTGGTCCTACGGACAATGAACACGGAAAAGGGTGGGACTTTGGTTGACGCCGTATCGACGCAGCTCCCTTCCATCGAGCCCAAACGTTCGATAGGCATTCTTGCCTATGGCTCGCTAATAGATGAGCCAGGTGCTGAATTGGAGAGCATCATAACGCGTAGAATGTCTGTCGGCATTTCTACACCCTTCCCGGTGGAGTTTGCGCGGTCGAGTATCTCCCGTGGCGGTGCCCCCACTCTCGTTCCGTTTGAACAGGGAGAACGTGTCAAAGGGGCGATCCTCGTGCTTCGAGACGATGTCACGCTTGCCCAAGGGCGCGACATGCTATGGCGGCGCGAAACGCGTAATGCGTCAGGCGCCTATTCCGCGCCAACCACGCCAAATGTGAACGATATCGTAATCAAAGAGTTGGAACAGTTTCACGGAGTCGGGAAAGTGCTCTATACGTCGATCGGCTCCAACATTGGCACGTTAACAGCGGAGCATCTCGCTGACCTTGCAATCCAAAGCGCTGAGGCGGTTTCGAGAGGTGAACTCGAAAGAGGCAGAGACGGCGTTACCTATCTGCACAATGCTATAACCGCCGGGATAGCGACGCGTCTGTCAGCAGAATACGCCGCTGCGATCCTTCGCAAGACCGGCACTGGAGATTTGGCTGCGGCAATAGGCAAGCTCGTTAGGCCCGAAAACGTACGCGAATCGGCTTAGGCGCAAGCAAGGTCGATCGAGGTCCATCTCACTGCTTAAAACAGTGCTCCCGATGCCACTGCAAGAACCGAGGATGCGGACGTTCAAACAATCGGCTCGGCGAGAGCGCGCGGCGCGTCTTGTTGATGAAACCGTGCACGCTGTCGAGGTCGTTGACTTGCCGCGAGATCAGGATTTCCAGATCGTCGGAGAGGCTGATCAACCCGCGATCGAACATCCAATGCGCGGTGCCGGACAGCGCGATGCCATTGTTGATGACATCGGGTCCGTTCGCCTCGACCGGTCGAATGTGGGCGGCGGAAACCTCGGCTCGGCCGCCGCCATTGATCAACTTCAACCCCGTGATCGCGCAGCGTTCGTCATAGGCGCGTAGGACGATGCGGCGAAATATTCGGTCCCGCACGATTCGCGATCCGATGTAGCTCACGCGGTCCCGGCTCTGCTCGAACTCGAAGGGCGCCTGCTCATCTTGAAAGCCGCCGCCGATTTCATCGACACGCGGCAGCACCACCTCATTCGCGTCGAAAGCCAGATCGAGGATTCGGTTGAAGTCGGCTGGACCAAGCGGGCGGACAGCAGATTGGGCGCGGCCTGATATTCTGCCAGCGTCATTGAGTAGACCTCGTTCGACCAGACCGTCGACCCCATTGAATGGAACAGGATTGAGGAAGTCGAGGTAGGTTCCGGGCTCAATCAGAGCGAGGTACATGTCGGGCGCTGCTGGGTCGGGAATGACCTGCTGGACCTTGGCCATGGCGAAATAGCCACGAGTATCGGATACCTTGCTGGGCTCGTAGTAGATGATCCAATCGCCGACACAGGCTTCGACACGGCGCAGATACTGGCGGGGGAACTGGTATTGCTCAGCGGGGCTGTCGTCATAGATCGAATCTGTACGGTGAATGAAAACCCCAAATGCCATGATCTTCTGCAATGCGTTGCTTGGAAATACGTCCAAGCTGATACAGCCCGATATTTGGAGCTTAGTCTAGCTAGCAGAAGTTTTTCCCCGGCCGGCTGGCCTACACCTTCCTAAAAAAAACCGACAAAATATTCGCGCCCGCTTCGCCGGGCTGCAGCCTGATGCCGACCTCGAAGCGGTTCAGCGTCACGCATTCGAAGCCGCTGTGCGCGAGGGGTGCCACAAGCGAGTCACGGTCGAAGTGGCGCAAGTGCTCGTTGGGGAGACGCCAGGTTCGGAACCGGCAGCAGACCACCTTGGGGGAACGTGGCATCCCGGTGCACAGTCCGATCTCGCCGCACTGCGGGTGAGACATCCTCAATTCGCAAGCGAATGGCCGCATTTGCCAATCCGGCCAAAGTGTCGAAAGTCCGACCCGCTGCCCCCTGTAGGTCTTGACGAAAATGCCCGCCTGTTTGAGACAGTGGGGCAATCGGGACATTTGCTCCTTGGGGAGATGAGCAAGCGGTGGGCAAGCTTTGAAGCGCGTTTTTCGATTGCTTGCCGCGGCGATCATGGCGTCCGGGGTGACCGGATGCACCAGCATTTCCTACTACGCGCAGTCGTTGGAGGGTCATGTGCAGATCATGGCCGCGCGCAGGAATGTCGGGAAGCTGATCAATGATCCTTCGACGCCAAAGCCATTGCGCGCCAAGTTGACGTCGGCGAGCGCCATACGCCGCTTTGCCACGGATGACCTGGCGCTACCCGACAACAGCAGCTACCACAGCTATGTCGACATCGGCCGGGACGCTGTGACTTACGCCGTTTTTGCTGCGCCGCAATTCTCGCTCGCCCCGGTAACATGGTGCTTTCCGGTCTTCGGTTGCGTTCCTTACCGGGGTTACTTTTCCCGGAAATCCGCTGCCGAAAGCGCTGCCGAACTGCAGCGACAGGGGCTGGACGTTTATGTCTCGGGCGTCACGGCATATTCCACACTGGGCTGGTCCAGCGACCCGCTGCTCAGCACCATGCTGCGTCAGGACGACACCTATCTCGCAAGCCTCGTTTTTCATGAGCTGGCGCATCAGAAAATCTATGTGAATGGCGACTCCGCATTCAACGAGGCCTTCGCGGTTGCCGTCGAAACCACCGGCGTCAGGAAATGGCTCCGCGCCACCGGCAACCGCGCCGGATTGCGCCGCTACGAAACCAATCGCAAGCGCAGCGCCGATTTTCTCGGACTGATATCGAAAACCCGGGACGAGTTGAGGCAGGTCTACGGAAGTCCCCGCAACCCGCAGCAGATGGCGGCTGCCAAGGCAGCCACAATCGACAGGCTGCGGATGCGTTACCGGCAATTGCGCGACAAGCGCTGGGCCGGGTACCGGGGATACGACGCCTGGTTCGATGCCCCGATCAACAACGCGAAGCTCGCCGCGACTGCCGTCTACGGCGAACAGGTGCCAGCTTTTCTTCGCTTGTTCGACTTGTGCTCCGGCGATTATCCGAGGTTCTACGCTTCTGTTCGACGGATCGCGGATTTGCACAACCGTGCCGAGGCGCTTAAGGCTGCGGCTACGTGTGATTGATTTGAACAAGCACCAGTCCTTAAAGACTTCAAGCGCGTCGCCTGAATCCGTTTCGGCGCGACGCGCTTTAAGCTCCAGGCAAGCAGCAAAATGGCCCGCCGGTCGCTCCGGCGGGCTTTTTCGTTTGTCGGGAAACCGACGACGTATGCGTCCTATGGTGCGACCCTGACCGATGGAGAGCACCATGAGAGACGTTATCGTCACCGAGTTCATCAGCGTCGACGGCATCGCCGAGGTCGAGAAGCTGCCGGGCGTGAGTTGGAACGACGAGATGAACGCGTTCAAGGAGGATGAGCTTGCCGACAGCGGCGCCATGCTTCTCGGCCGCACGACCTACGAGATCTTTGCCGGCTCATGGCCCTCCGAAACCGGCGACTTCGCCGACCGCTTCAACGCGCTGCCGAAATATGTCGCCTCGACGAGCCTGAAGGCGCTCGACTGGCAGCCGGCGGAATTGCTTGCGAGCTCCCTGCCCGAAGCGGTCGCCGGGCTGAAGCGGACAAGCGGCGGCAACATCTATGTCCACGGCAGCTTGAGCATTGCCCGGCAATTGCTCAGCCACGGCCTCGTCGACCGCCTGAGGCTGCTCGTCTATCCCGGCGCCGTCGGCCAGGGCAAGCCGCTGTTCCCGTCCGACAGGCAGCTTGCGCTGGAGCTGGTCTCGGCCGTGCCGTTCAGCAACGGCGTGGTGGCGCTGGAGTACAGGCCGGCAGCGCCGAGGAGCTGACACGGAAACTTCGGTCTGGGAGTATACGGCTACTTCTGCCGGAACGCGGTATGCAGCGACGCCGTCAACGGCCCGAGGATATAGTCCAGCGCGGTGCGCTCCTCGGTCACGATCATGACGGACGCCGGCATGCCGGGATAGAGCTGGATCTGCGGTGCGGCGGCGAGTTCCTGCCGATCCACCGCAATGTCGGCGACATAATAGGGAAAGCCGGTCTTGGCATCGGTGACGCGGTCCGCGGAGATGCGGGCAACGCGGCCGTGGATGACCGGCGTCGTGCGCTGCTTGTAGGAGGTGAAGCGGATTTCGGCCGTCATGTCGGCGCGCAGGCTGGATATGTCCTCGACCTTGACCTGCGCCTGGACGATCAGCGAATTCCTGGTCGGCACGATGTCGAGAATGGTCTGGCCGGGTGCGACGACCGCTCCGGTCGAGAAGACGGTGAGATCCATCACCTGGCCGTCATAGGGCGCTCGCACCTCGGCGCGATCGACAGTAGCCTGTGCTGCGAACATCTTCGGCACCAGGTCGGCGAGGTTCGACTGGGTGTCGATCAGCATGGCCGAAAGCTTTGCGCGGCGCTCGTTGGCGAGTTGCGCGATCTGGCTCTGGAGCTCGGCCTTGCTCTGGCGGTTCCCCGCGATCTCGCCCAGAGCCTGGTCGATCAGGCCCTGCAGGTCGGAGGCGGAGCGGTCGAGCTCCAGAATACGAGGCTTCGTCGTCAGGCCGGCTTTCAGCAGCTTGTTGAGGCCTGCCTTTTCGTCGACCGTCGACTTGAGCTGCGCACGGAAAGATTCGACGCGCGCCTGCTTGCCATCGATCTGCTCGTCGAGCTCGGCGATGCGCTTCTGCAGGATCTGCCTGGCGCCGGCCATCGAGGCGCGTTGGCTCTCGAGGTCGGCAATCTGGTTGGCCATCGCATCCTGCAGATAGGCCTGGTGCTCGGCGGTGATATCCTTCGGAAAGGCGACGTCCTCATGGCCGTCGAGCTCGGCGCGGATGCGGGCATCGGTGGCGCGCAGCAGCGCATATTGCTGGGAGTAGAGGTTGAACTCGGAGCGGGCGCGGGTGTCGTCGAGCACGACCAGCACATCGCCCGCCTTGACGAGGTCGCCGTCCTTGACCCGGATTTCCTTCACCGTGCCGCCATCGAAATGCTGGACGCTCTTGCGGTTGCCCTCGACCTTCACCACCGCGTCTGCAAGCACCGCCCCGTTGAGCGGCGCCATCGCCGCCCAGCCGCCGAACACGCCGAAGAAGGCGAAAATGATAAGCAGGCCGACCCAAATCGGTCCTCGTATCGAATCCGGGTTGATGCCCGCGTCTTCAGCGCCGGTGAGGTTGCGATAGGTGGCGGCGATGTCGGTCATTGGGTTGCCACCGCCATCGGCGCCGCGCGCTGGTTGAGCAGCGCCACGATCTCGTTTTTCATGCCGAAGGCCTCGAGGGCGCCGTCCCGCAGGAGCAGGATCTTGTCGACATTGGCCAACGTCGAGGGCCGGTGCGAGACGATGATCACCGTGCTGCCGCGGCGCTTGAGCTCCAGCGCGCACTCGGCCAGTGCGCGATCGCCATCGGCATCGAGGTTTGAGCTCGGCTCGTCGAGCACGATGAGGTTCGGCATGCCGAACACTGCGCGGGCAAGCGCGATGCGCTGCCGGTAGCCGCCGGACAGCACCGCGCCGCCCTCGCCGATCTGCGTCTCATAACCCTGCGGCAGGCGGATGATCATCTCATGCACGCCGGCGAGGCGTGCCGCCTCGATCACCTCGCGGTCGACATCGGTCTTGAAGCGGCCGATATTGGCGGCCACCGTGTCGGAAAACAGCTCGATGTCCTGCGGCAGATAGCCGATATGGTCGCCGAGCGCCTCCCGTCCCCATTGCGTGAGTTCGGCGCCATCCAGCCTGACCGTGCCCCGGCTCGGCTGCATGATGCCCGCGAGATGACGCGCGAGCGTGGACTTGCCGGCGCCGGAAGGACCGACGATGCCGAGCGCCTCGCCTGCTTCCAGCCGGAACGAGACGTCGCGCAGCAGCACCTTCTGCAGGCTGGGAATGGCGAAGCTGAGCTGCTCGACGGCGATCTTGCCGGTGGGCTTCGGCAGGTTGAACGAGCGTTCGCCCTGCGCGCCGCCGTCCAGCAGCTTCTCGACCCTGCCAAAAGCGGCCCGCGCCAGGATCAGGCTGCGCCAGAGGCCGACGATCTGCTCGACCGGCTGCAGCCCCCTGCCCAGCAACAGGCTGGCCGCGAACATCGAACCGCCGGTGATCTGCCGCTCGATGACCAGATAGGCGCCGAGACCGAGGATCAGCGACTGCATGGTCAGCCGCAGAAAGCGGATCAGCCCGGACATCACCGCGGCGCGGTCGCTCGCCTGCCCCTGCTGCCGGAGCGCGAGGCCACGGTCGCGCCCCCAGCGGCGGACGAGGCCGTCGATCATGCCCATGGCGCGGATGACCTCCGCGTTCCTCAGGCTCATCTCGGTGAAATTGTAGTTGGCCGTCGCCAGGTCGTTGGCCCGCTTCAGCGGCGCGCGCACAATGTATTCGTTGAGCACCGCCATGGCGATGAGAAGCAGCGATGAGCCGAGCGCGAAGAAGCCGAGCCAGGGATGCAGGAGGAAGATGATTCCGATGTAGATCGGTGACCACGGCAGGTCGAACAGAGCGTGAATGCCGCTGCCGGTGATCACCTGCCGGAACGTGTCGAAATCGCGGATCGGCTGGCTTTGCGCGGCGCCCTGCGACGGCGTCTCGACGGAGGCCGCCAGGATCCTGGCCGAAAGCAGCCGGTCGAGCCGTGCGCTGGCGCGCGTCAGGATCGCGGCACGCACCAGGTCGAGCCCGGCCAGCGCCAGGAAAGCGGCGAGCAGCACCAGGGTCAGCATCACCAGCGTCGTCTCGCTGCCGCTGGTGACCACCCGGTCGTAGATCTGCAGCATGTAGAGCGGGGACGCGAGATAGAGCAGGTTGATCGCCAGGCTGAACGCCGCCGCAAACAGGAAATAGCGGCGGCAGGCGCGAAGCGCTTCCCTGACGATTTTGGATTTCTTGTCGAAATTCACGTACCCAGCGGAGAACCGCCCCCCTGTCCAAACCGCTTGCCCGGAAGCGATCCTACTCCCTATCCCTCAACCGGCCACGCGATCCGCCCGTAAACCTGCTGTAAACCTTAATTCGTAACCTCGAATCGTCGATTTTCGGCAGACGAGGTGAGCCGCGCATGGCTACGGCTCACCTCCTTCGTCACAGCACGAAGTCGCTCGCCGTCAGTCCGAGATTGACGCCGGTCAGCGTGATCTGGAAGTCGGCCGTCGTATTGCCGGTCACATCGACATGGACGATCGTGTTGCCGCCGCTTTCGGACCAGGTGATGCTGTTGGCGACGGTGGCCGCATTCTGTCCGCCGAACAGGAAAGCCTGGTCTCCGCCGCTGCCCGTATTGGCATCTATGGATGACAGGTCGATCTTGTCGACGCCATGCACGAAGTCGGTGATGGTGTCGTTTGAGGCACTTGCCGGCGAATCCGAGACCGCAGAGCCATAGTTGAAAATGTCGGATCCAATGCCGCCGGTGAGCGTGTCGATCCCGGCTCCGCCTGTCAGCGTGTCGTTGCCGTCGCCGCCCACGAGTGTGTCATTGTCACCGCCGCCCACGAGCGTATCGTTGCCGGTACCGCCGACAACAAGGTCATTGCCGCTTCCGCCATTAATCGTGCTGTCATCGCCACCGTTTCCGAAGAGAAGATCGTTGCCGTTCCCCCCGGTTAGGGCCTGACCCGCCGAAGTAGAGGCGATCACATCATCGGTGCCGCCGCCCGACAAGGTCGTTTGCAGTCTGTAGGAAGACGAGCTCAGCGCATATCCATACACGGTGCCGCCATTTGTGAATTGTATGCTCTCGACGTTGCCGCTTCCGACATAATGATCGCGGATGGTAATTTCGGTGGCTCCAACATCGATAACAAGATCGTTGGACACCCTCTCGAAATTAAGCGTTCCGATCGACGTGCTGTCCAACGGTGCGGTGGTCACGATTTGGATGCTGTCACCGCCACTGCCGGCGTCCGAGATGATGTCATGACCATCAGCCAGTCCGAACTGGTAGGTGTCGTTGCCGCTTCCACCGAGGAGAATATCGTTGCCGGCCCCGCCGACGAGCGTCGCTCCGCCGGTCGCGCTGACAAGGATGTCGTTGCCCGAGGTTCCGTCGAGCGTGCCGACGTTATCCTGAGTGATGGTCACCAGGGCTGGCGCACCAGCGCTCGTTCCATCGGTAGCCGTGTAGGTGAATGTCCCACCCATGGGCGCAGTGTCGGCAAAGGTTACGGTGCCGTTTGCACCGGTACCAGCTGAATGAGAGACGGTGCCGCCCGTAGCGGAACCTACTCCTGAGACATCGATTGCCGAGGCGGGATCGTTGGCAATCAACGCCCATTCCGGGATGATGACGGCGCTTCCCGACGCCAGGTTGGTGATGACATTGTCACCAACTGCGGCCGGACCGTCGCTGGTGCCGAGGATGTCGATGGCGATCGAGGTGTGCGTGCCGTCGGCACTGACCACGTCGAAGTTCTCGGTATAGTGCTGGCCGGCGACGAACTCGTCATGCGCCGAGGACGCCGTGTAGGTCCAGGCGCCGTTGGCATCGATCGAGAAGGCGCCGTAGTTCCCCGCGACATTGGTCTGGACGACGAAGTGCGGATCGCTGTCGACATCAGAAATCGACAGCGTGCCGCTGGTCGAGATGTCGGCGGCCGTGTTGCCCTCGGTCAGATTGACTGAGGCGGAGGACAGCACCGCGGCGTCATTGGTGCCGGTGATGGCGAAGTTGACCGCGGTGCTCGCCGTGCCGGTGCTGCCGTCCTTGACATAGACGGTGA
>NZ_JAVIIY010000030.1:0-34386 GCF_033977345.1 Mesorhizobium dulcispinae | reverse complement strand
GGCCATCGAGGTCCACCTCCATGATCTCCAGCGGCTTTCCGGCACCAACGGCGACTGCGGCACGCGTTTTCATGAGGCATTCCTCCCAAGGCAATCTTCAAGTTTCAGCTTACGGCAAGCCGTCAACTCTGCCAGGCGATATGAAATCGCCGGCTGCCCGCCGTTTGTGTAAGCCCACAGTCACCTTACCGAGTTCTTTCAAGATGGCCAACTTCCCTTGCGACGTTTTTCGACGCGGTATTCGCAATAGGGGCAAAGCGGGCACGGCGCCCGGCCACTTGAGACACGGCGGGATTGTCCATAGAACTGGACGGCTTCGCCGGAGGAACGACACCCGAATGTTCAAGAAGATCCTGATCGCCAATCGCGGCGAGATCGCCTGCCGCGTGATCAAGACGGCGCGCAAGATGGGGATCGTCACGGTCGCGGTCTATTCGGACGCCGATCGCGATGCCGTGCATGTCGAAATGGCCGACGAAGCCGTGCATATCGGCCCGTCGCCCGCCGCGCAGAGCTATCTCGTCGCAGAAAAGATCATCGCCGCCTGCAAGGAGACCGGCGCCGAGGCGGTGCATCCGGGCTATGGCTTCCTGTCGGAGCGCGCCTCCTTCTGCGAGGCGCTGGAGAAGGAAGGCATCGTCTTCATCGGACCGAAGCCCAAGGCCATCCGCGCGATGGGCGACAAGATCGAATCGAAGAAATTCGCCAGCCAGGCCAAGGTCTCGACCGTGCCGGGCTGGCTGGGCGTCATCGAGAATGCGGACCATGCCGAACGGATCGCCGGCGAGATCGGCTACCCGGTCATGATCAAGGCCTCGGCCGGCGGCGGCGGCAAGGGCATGCGCATCGCCTGGAGCAAGGCGGAAGTGCGCGACGGCTTCGAGCGCGCGCGTTCGGAAGCAAAAAGCTCCTTCGGCGACGACCGCGTCTTCATCGAGAAATTCGTCGTCGATCCGCGCCATATCGAGATCCAGGTGCTGGCCGACGCGCATGGCAACGCGCTCTATCTCGGCGAGCGCGAGTGCTCGATCCAGCGCCGCAACCAGAAGGTGGTCGAAGAGGCGCCGTCGCCATTCCTGGACGCCAAGACGCGCAAGGCCATGGGCGAGCAGGCGGTGGCGTTGGCAAAAGCCGTCGACTACCAGAGCGCCGGCACGGTCGAGTTCATCGTCGACAAGGACAAGAACTTCTATTTCCTTGAAATGAATACGAGATTGCAGGTCGAGCATCCGGTCACCGAGCTCGTCACCGGCATCGACCTGGTCGAGCAGATGATCCGCATTGCCGCCGGCGAAAAGCTCGGCGTCAAACAGAGCGACGTAAAGCTCAACGGCTGGGCAGTGGAAAGCCGCCTTTATGCCGAAGACCCGTTCCGCAACTTCCTGCCGTCGATCGGCCGACTGACGCGCTACCGGCCGCCGCAAGAGGGCACGTTGGGCGACGTCGTGATCCGCAACGACACCGGCATCACTGAGGGCTCCGAGATATCGATGTTCTACGACCCGATGGTGGCAAAACTCTGCACCTGGGCGCCGACGCGACTGGAGGCCATCGACGCCATGTCCGAAGCGCTGGACAGCTTCGTCGTCGACGGCATCGAACACAATATCCCGTTCCTGGCAGCGCTGATGCAGCATCCGCGCTGGCGCGAGGGGCGGCTGTCGACCGGCTTCATCGCCGAGGAATATCCGGACGGTTTCGCGCCGGTCGAGCCCGACAGCGAGGAGAGGGCGGTATTCGCCGCCATCGCCACCGCGATCGAGCTGCTGCGCCGGGACCGGCTCGACCGCCTCAGCGGACGGCTGGCGCCGCATTCGGGCCATCTCAAGCGCGACTGGGTGGTGAAGATCGGCACGCACTATCTTGCCGCCGGCATCGTCGACGGCATGGTTTCGATTCCGATGGAGGTCGATCTGTCGATCGATGGCGGCAAACCGCTGACGGTCGCCTCCGACTGGCGGCCGGGCGACGCGATCTGGCACGGCACGGTCGGCGGCAGCCGCATCGCGGCGCAGGTCCGGCCGGTGCTGAACGGCCTTCGCATCGCCTGGAAAGGCATGTCGGTGACGGCTCAAGCCATGCTGCCGCGCACGGCGGAGCTGGAAAGGCTGATGCCGGAGAAGCTGCCGCCGGATACCTCGAAAATGTTGCTTTGCCCGATGCCCGGCCTCGTCGTCTCGATCGCCGTCGCCGAGGGGCAAGAGGTCAAGGCCGGCGAGACGCTGGCCGTGGTCGAGGCCATGAAGATGGAAAACGTGCTTCGGGCCGAGCGCGACCTCACCGTGGCGAAGCTCAACGCCAAGCCCGGCGACAGCCTGGCGGTGGACGCGGTGATCATGGAGTTCACCTGAGGCGGCGTAGGGGGCGGAAGCCTGTGGTCCGCGATCGATTGTGCTGGACTGGCATCGCTCCGTCCGGGACAATACATCAGCACAGATGAGTCCTTGGGATAGCGCGAAAAAACATGGCGGATGAACGACTTCCACGCGACCCGTTGCAGCGCGAAGCAGCCGTGAAGGCCGCGCGGCCGGAAGCGTCGGCGCGGACCTTCATCCATCTGCGCGTGCATTCAGCCTATTCGCTGCTCGAGGGCGCCCTGCAGCTCGGTGCCATTGTCGGGCACGCGGTCAAGGACGAGGCGCCGGCGATCGCGGTGACCGACACCAACAATCTGTTTGGCGCGCTCGAGTTCGCCCAGAAGGCGGTCAAGGACGGTATCCAGCCGATCATCGGCTGCCAGATCGATCTCGCCTTTTCCGGCGAAGCGAGCGACGCGCAGCGCGACCGCCGCCGGCACGGTCCCGATATGTCGCCAGTCGTGCTGATCGCCGCCAGCGAGGCAGGTTATGCCAATCTGGTTCGGCTGATCAGCAAGGTCTATCTGGAGACGCCGCCCGGCGAGCCGGTGCATCTGACCAGCGCGATGCTTGCAGGCCGTTGCGACGGCTTGATCTGCCTGACCGGCGGCCCGCGCGGCCCGATCGGCAGCGCCTTGAAGGCGGATCGCCGCGACCTTGCCGAGCAGCGGCTGCACTTCCTCAAAGGCCTGTTCGGAGACCGTCTCTATGTCGAGCTGGAACGGGTCGCCGGTTATGACCGCATGGTCGAAAAATCGACCGTCGATCTAGCCTACACCTACCAACTGCCGCTGGTTGCCACCAACGAGGCCTTCTTCTCCAAGCGCGAGGACTATGAGGCTCACGATGCGCTGATCGCCATCGCCGAGGGTTCCGTGGTCGCCGCCGACAACCGCCGGCGGCTTTCGCCCGACAATTTCCTGCGCGGCCAGGCGGAGATGGCGCGGCTGTTCTCGGACCTGCCGGAAGCGATCGACAACACGGTCGAGATCGCGATGCGCTGCGCCTATTATCCGAAGAACCGCAGCCCGATCCTGCCCCGCTTCACCGGCGCCGATGCCGCCGACAAGGATGCGGCGGAGAAGGCGGAGGCCGGCGAGCTCGCGCGCCAGGCGCGCGAGGGCCTGGAGGCGCGGCTTGCCAAGCACGGCCCGACGCCGGGCTATACGGTCGAGCAATATCGCGAACGGCTCGAATTCGAGCTCGGCATCATCGAGAAGATGAAGTTCCCCGGCTACTTCCTGATCGTTGCCGACTTCATCAAATGGGCCAAATCGCAAGGCATTCCGGTCGGGCCGGGGCGCGGTTCGGGTGCCGGCTCGCTGGTCGCCTATTCCACCACCATCACCGACATCGACCCGTTGCGCTTCTCGCTGCTGTTCGAGCGCTTCCTCAACCCGGACCGCGTCTCGATGCCGGACTTCGACATCGACTTCTGCCAGGACCGGCGCGAGGAGGTCATCCGCTACGTCCAGCAGAAATACGGCCGCGACCAGGTCGGGCAGATCATCACCTTCGGAACGCTGCAGGCGCGCGCCGTGCTGCGCGACGTCGGCCGCGTGCTGCAGATGCCTTACGGCCAGGTCGACAAGCTCTCCAAGATGGTGCCGCAGAACCCTGCCAATCCGGTCAAGCTGGCGGACGCGATCGCCAACGAGCCGCGTTTCGCCGAGGAGGCGGAGAAGGAACCGATCGTCCAGACGCTGCTCGACACGGCGCAGAAGCTCGAAGGCCTCTATCGCCATGCCTCGACGCATGCCGCCGGCATTGTCATCGGCGACCGGCCGCTGTCGGAACTGGTGCCGATGTACCGCGATCCGCGCTCGGACATGCCGGTCACCCAGTTCAACATGAAATATGTCGAGCAGGCGGGGCTGGTGAAGTTCGACTTCCTCGGCCTGAAGACGCTGACGGTGCTGGAAACGGCGGTGAAGCTGATCCGGCGGCGCGGCGTCGATATCGATCTTGCCCGCATCCCGCTCGACGATCCCGACACTTACTCCATGCTGTCGCGCGGCGAGGTTGTCGGCGTGTTCCAGGTTGAAAGTGCCGGCATGCGCAAGGCGCTGATCGGCATGCGGCCCGACTGCATCGAGGACATCATCGCGCTGGTCGCGCTCTATCGTCCCGGCCCGATGGAGAACATCCCGACCTACAACGCCAGAAAGCATGGCGAGGAGGAGATGGCCTCGATCCATCCCAAGATCGACCATCTGGTGAAGGAGACGCAAGGCGTCATCGTCTACCAGGAACAGGTGATGCAGATCGCGCAGGAGTTGTCCGGCTACTCGCTTGGCGAAGCCGATCTCCTGCGCCGCGCCATGGGCAAGAAGATCCGCGCCGAGATGGACAAGCAGCGCGAGCGCTTCGTCTCGGGTGCTGTGGAACGCGGCGTCGGCAAGGCGCAGGCCGACTTCATCTTCGATCTCCTGGCGAAGTTCGCCGACTATGGCTTCAACAAGTCGCACGCCGCCGCCTACGCGGTCGTTTCCTACCAGACCGCCTATCTCAAGGCGCATTACCCGGTCGAGTTCCTGGCGGCGTCGATGACGCTCGATATGAGCAACACCGACAAGCTGGCCGATTTCCGGCAGGACGCGCTGCGCCTCGGCATCGAGGTGGTGGCGCCTTCGGTTATGAGCAGCTTCCGGCCCTTCGAGGTCGGCGAGAACAAGATCTTCTACTCGCTGGCCGCTTTGAAAGGCGTCGGCGACGCGGCGGTCGAGCACATCGTCGAGAAGCGTGGCGAGAGGCCGTTCAAGAGCCTTGCCGATTTCTGCGAGCGCGTGGATCCGAAGATCGTCGGCAAGCGTGTCTTCGAGAGCCTGATCATGGCCGGCGCGCTGGACTGCTTCGGGCATGACCGTGCCGTGATGATGGCCGGCGTCGAGCGGATGATGGGGCTGGCCTCGCTGGCGCAGCAGAACGCCATCTCCGGCCAGGCCGACATTTTCGGCGCCTCGCTTGGGAGCCAGTCGCAGGCGCTCAACCTGCCGGCGACCGATCCCTGGCTTGCCGCCGATCGTCTGCACCGCGAATTCCAGGTGGTCGGCTTCTATCTGTCGGCGCATCCGCTCGACGAATACAAGGCCGCGCTCCAGAAGATGCGGGTGCAGAACTGGGCGGAATTTGCCGCAGGCGTTAAACGCGGCGCGACTAATGGGCGGCTTGCGGGGACGGTTACTTCCAAGCAGGAACGCAAGACCCGGACAGGCAACAAGATGGGTGTAGTTCAGTTTTCCGATACGACAGGACAGTATGAGGCGGTTCTGTTTTCCGAAGGCTTGGGGCAATTTCGCGATATGCTGGAGCCTGGTAACTCGGTGGTGATCACCGTTGCGGCTGAGGACCGACCAGAGGGCATCAATCTGCGTATTAACTCGGTTCAATCGCTGGATGATGAGGCGAGTCGTATTCAGAAGGCACTGCGCATCTTTGTCAGAGATGATCGCCCATCTTCTATCATTCAATCACAGCTGAAACAGCGTGGTGACAGTCAGGTTAGCATCATCGTGCTTAAGGGGGAGGCGCAGGGCGAGGTCGAGATCGATCTGGGTCGTTACCGCGTCTCGCCGCAAATCGCATCTGCCATGCGCGCAGTGCAGGGTGTCGTCGAAGTAGAACTGGTATAGGCGCTCCAACTATTTGTTTTCGCACAATTTTGAACGGAAAATGGGTGCACGGTTTTCCTGGAATGCTTTAGCGCGAGGCGTTGCCGCTAGCTCAAGCCTCATCACCCCGCTCCCGCCAAGTACTCGCCGAACACGTCATTCGCTCAACAGCGTATGGCTCTGTATATCTTTGACTAACTTGTTCTTGCTAATGTTGCAGCTAGGCTGCGGAATGTTGGGGGCGTGTGTCCAAGTCGTCAGCAAGGGCTGACGATCGGGCAGGAGCGGGCACGATGGTCGACAAGTCGAATTTCGCGATAGTCCAGACTGATCTCGATGGGCAGCGCGCCGATGATGAAGGGGCTCCTCTCGTGTCGGCCATCATCCCTTGCCTGAACGAAGAGCGCACGCTTGGCATCTGCATTCGCAAGGCTCTCGATGTCTTCGAAAAGCGGGGCATCCAGGGGGAGGTCGTCGTCGGGGACAATGGATCAAGCGACCGGTCAGTCGAGATTGCCGAGTCCCTCGGCGCGCGTGTCGTGCACCAGCGGGTCAAGGGATATGGCGCGGCGATCAGCGCGGCGGCTGAAGCCGCGCGAGGCAAGTACCTCATTATGGCGGATGCGGACGATTCCTACGACTGGAGCGGCCTCGGCGACTTCATCGACGCGTTGGAGGCGGGTGCCGAACTGGTGATGGGTGATCGCTTCGCTGGCGGTATCGAGCCCGGCGCCATGCCTGCGCTGCACCGGTATCTCGGCAATCCGGTGCTTTCAACGATTGCCCGCTGGCTTCACCATTCCCCGGTCCATGATTTTCATTGCGGCATGCGAGGGTTCACCCGCGAAGCGTTCCGCAAGATGGGCGCGCGCTCGCCCGGCATGGAATTTGCCTCGGAGATGGTCATCAACGCGCATCGCGCAGGCCTCGTGATCCGCGAGGTGCCGATCAAGCTCTATCCGGACAAGCGCGGCCGCCCGCCTCATCTGCGCTCGTTCCGCGACGGGTGGCGACACCTGCGGCTGATCGTGGCCCATGCACCCAACACCATCTATCTCATACCGGGGGCGACCTTGCTGGTGGCCGGCATTGCCGGCCTCGCGACCCTCGCCGCGGGACCGGTCCGGATCGGCGGGTGGTATTTCGGAATTCACTTCGTCGCGCTCTCCGCCATGGCGACGCTGATCGGCCTTTCGGCGATCCTCTTCGGCATGCTCGCCAAGGTGGCGATCGCCATCTATCACCCGGTCCATGGTGGCCGAATCGTGCCCTGGCTGATGCGCGGCCGCCCGTTGGAATGGCTGGTCTTTTCCGGTGGCGCGCTCGCGGTGGCCGGCTTTGGCGCGGACGTGCTGCTGGCGCTGCATTGGATTTTCGTGGGCGGCCCGATGGAGCAGTCGGTGCACCTGACCTTCGTCACCACCACGGCCTGCGTGGCCGGCATGTCCATGGTGCTGGCCGGCTTTGTGCTCAAGCTGTTGCTTGATAACCTGGACGGCAGGCGTGCGTTCTGACGGTTCGACTGGCTTCCGGGCGGAAGAGGTAGCTGCGTGATCGAAAAGCCTTTTCTGTCCGTCATCATGCCGGTCCACGAAGGAGCGGCATGGATCGGCGCGACACTTGACTCGCTGGCCGCAGAGCCGACCGATGGCTTGGAGATAATCGTTATCGACAGCAGTCCGACGAGCGCCACCGCGGCCGTTGTCGAGCGATTTGTCCACCGATTGCCCCTTCGGCTGCTTCAGCGAAGGGACCTCGGACAGTGGCAGACGAAGACCAACTTTGGCGTCGAGCTGGCGGCCGCCGATCATGTCTGCATACTCCCGTCGGACGACCTGTGGCTGCCCGGGCGCGTCGAGGCCGTTCGCCGCTGGCTCGCGGATGCGCCGGAAGCCGCGCTTCATTTGGCCCCGACCGCTATCGTTGACCGCTACGGACGGCGAATGGGGCGTTGGAACTGTCCCTTGCCGGCTGACGAGATGCTAAAAGCCGAATTCCTGCTGGAACGGCTGCTCGTGCAAAATTTTGTCTCGGTGCCCGCTCCGATATTCCGCCGAAGCGCATGGCTGGCGTGCGGAGGGGTGGATGAGAAACTTTGGTATACGGCGGATTGGGATATATGGGCGAAGCTCGCCGGTACCGGACCGGTAATCTATCACGACGAGGTCACGACCGCCTTTCGGGTTCACGGCAGTTCGCTGACCGTGACCGGATCGCGTGATGCGAGCGAGTTCCGATCCCAAATGCAGACTGTCCTGGAGCGCCATCTGCCCCGGCTTCCGGCGAGCAGCCGCCGCAGGATAGGGCCCGCCGCCAGGGCGTCGATCAGTGTCAACGTGTCGCTGGCCGCTGCGTCGGCCGGCAACTTGAAGGCCTTGGTTCGTGCGGCCGGTGTAGTGCTGTCGCTCGGGCCGATCGGAATGAGGCGCTATTTGCGCGACTCGCGGTTGCGTGAGCGCGCCGTGTGCCGGCTTCGCGCGAAACTGACAGGGGCTTTCTGACGCCAATGCCCAGCCCTGTCATGAACCCCGGCGAGCAGGTGAAGCTGAAGCGCTATGCGGCTGCTCCCAAAAGACCGCTTTTGGAACGAGGATGGCGATACATGCTGGTGGGGCTGCTGTGCGCCATTGCGCACAACGCCATCATGATCGCGGTCGATCTAGCGGGAGGGCACTACCTGCTGGGCACCGTGGTTTCATTCACGGCCGTTACGCCCCTCGCATACGCACTGCACAGCCGGTTCACCTTTGCCGAGCCTTTTCGTTTGAAAGCATTCGCGCGTTTCGCAGTAGGCGTGGCTGCGGCCTATCCGGTCTCGACAGGCATGATGATCGTTCTGTGTTCCGGCCTCGGTCTTGGTGTTGCGATTGCAACGCCGATTGCCACCGTCGCTCTGTTCGTGTGGAACTTCGTCGCCGCGCACTGGGCCATCCTGCCGCGTCTTTATCTGCGGCCCGCACCTGTGCCGACGACAGCCTCCCGCCCAGGGAACAGCACTCAATAGGAAACGGGGAATAAGAATGTCAGCACCAGGTCAGGTCGCGCGCAGGGTCCTCGGCCGCCATTTCAAGCCGGTCGGCGATGCCTATCGCCGTGTGTTCGTCAACCTCGAGAAAATAGCGGATTTTCTCGACGGCGAATTGCCGAACGGTGCGAAGATGCTGGACATCGGCGGCGGTGACGGCGCCCTTGTCGAGCGGCTTTTAAGTCGACGCCCCGACCTTGCGGTTACGATGTGCGATCCGGCTCCGTCGATCGGCACGTTCCTGAGCAATGCAAATCGAGCGAGGGTTAAACTTTTGCCTGCGACTTATCTCAACGACGTGACCGGGCGCTATGATGCCGTCACGATTTGCGACGTCATCCATCATGTGCCGGTCGAGCAGCGCGACGCGTTCTTCAAATCGCTGGCCGAAAGCTGTGAACGCTGGGCCTGCCGGAAGATCATCCTGAAGGATGTTGAGCCGGGGGGAGTACGCGCCATGCTGTCGCTTCTTTCGGACTGGCACATTACCGGAGACAAGCATGTCGTCTTGTTTTCACGCGCGGACTTCGCGGCCATGGCGCGACGGTATTTCCCAAAGGCGCAGAGAGCATCGGCTGTGCCGGACTGGCCGAACTATTGCGAAGTGTTGAGTTGGTAGGCTCTGAACGGGAATGCCGGCATGGACCTCTTCCTGGAAGCCGGCGTCCTCGGATTCGCTGTTTGCGGGTGAAGCGGCGGCCCGGAATGGCGACAGGGGCGCGCAGCCGCTGCGCCGCGAGGGGTGCGGGTGGCTCAGCCTGAGCCGGTTTGGGGGCATCTTGGACACGCAGGAACGTGCACGCGGATCAAGCCGGCTATTCGGTCTCGGGCAGCGCCAGGCAACGATTTTTCTGTGCGCCCTGATCGCGCTCAAGATCATTTTGCTCTTCACCTTGGCTTGGAACGCTCGCTTCGTCATGGACGAATTCGTCCAACTCGGATGGGCCAAATATTTCTCCAATGGCCTGTTCGGTACGGTCTGGCACGCCAAGGCGGTCGGCTATGCTATCTTCTACGAGATCGCGCACCTGATCGGCTGGGATGCCACGTCCATTCTGCTTGTCGGTCGTATGCAGGCTGCGCTGTTGGCATGCGGGACGATTGCTTTCGTCTACGCGTGCGCTCGAGCGCTAGGAGAGGATCGGATCCGTGCATTGGTCCTCGTCCTCGTCCTCCTCTGCTTCTCGAATTTCATGGAGCGCATTTTTCGCACCATCGCCGAACCGCTGGCGGTGTTCTTCGCCGTGGCTGCGCTGCTGGTCGTCCTGCGGGCGCGCAAATTGAGGGCATGGCCGCTTGTCGCTGCCGGCGCCCTGAGCGGCCTGTCGTTCCTCGCGACGCAGAAATCAATCTACTTCAATCTTGCGCTCGGGCTCGGTCTGGTCGCCGACGCGGCTTTGATGAGACGCTATGCGGCAGGCGTCGCCCGCGGCGCATGGCTCGTGCTGGGATGGACTGTTCCCATAGTCGCCTATTGCTTCATCTTCGGCGGTGCCGACCCTGTTCCCATCGCCAGGAGTCTCCTGTTCGGCCCGCTCGAGATCGCGATGCGCGGCGGCGCCGACTACGGGGGGCTGCGGCGCTTCGTGTTGCAGACGCTCGCGCGCAACTATGTCCTCTATGTCTTCTGCTTCTCCGGCATGGCTCTGTCTCTGGTGCAGATCATGAAGCTCGACGAGCGACGGCGTATCGCGCTGATCTTTTCGGTCGTCGTCACGGTGCTGGTCTTCGCGCACGACCAGCCATGGCCCTACGTGTTCATCATGGCGCTGCCGTTCATGTCGCTATGGTCATTGACACTGCTCGACGGCCTGGCGACCCGTGTGCGGTACCTGCGCGTTGCATGGATAGCGCTCGCCACGGCGATGGCCATCAGCTTCGTTGTCAATCTGCTTTACTTTCGCTTCGACAATGCGGCCCAACTTGAACTGGTGGCGCGCGCAGAGTCGTTGCTCGCACCGGATGAGCGGTATTTCGACGGTATAGGAATGCTGCCCAACCGGATGGAGCCGACAACCTTGTGGCTCGACAAGCACTACGTGCTCGCGACCTTGCGCGAAGGCAAGAACTCCGCGGCCTACAATGTCCTTGGCAAGTCGCCGCCAAAGCTGATCCTGTGGTCCTACCGGATGGACTATATCTATCCGGTGGTCGCGCCCCTGATCGTGAACAGCTACGTCCGTGTCGCGCCCAACCTCAGGATCGCCGGCACCAGACTTCATCCCGGCGAGCGCAAGATTTTCGAGGTTCCGATCGCTGGAAGCTATGCGCTTTACAATGCCGATGGAACGCCCTTGCGAGGCCAGGTCGAAATCGACGGCGCCGTGCTTGATCCGCCATTTCATCTTACGACCGGGCCAAAGACCGTAACATTGCGCAACGGTGCAGGCGAAACATTGCTGCTGCCGGACGGCTCGTACGCCGGACATTTCAAGGCCGGCGGCGACAATGATTTTCTATTCGATGGCGTCTATGACTGAGTACCGCGCGATCGACGAGGTCGACGTTAGGCAATTGTCTCTATAGCTAGGAGGTGGCGACTTCGGCAGGCTGCGGGGCTTTGCGCTGCAGGTTGAGCAGGTTGCCGGCCAGGATCAACGCAGCGCCACCGGCGGTGAAGACATCGATCTGCTCGTTGTACAGCAGCCAGCCGATCAGCGCCGACAAGGGCACGCGCAGGAAGTCCATCGGCGAAATGACGGTCGCGTCGGCGTGGCTGAGCGCGCGGGCCATGCAGAAATGCGAAGACATGCCGGTAAAGGCGACAACGAATATCGACGGCCACAGTTCGATCGCCGGGTTGCGCCAGACATAGAGCGCCGGGACGAGGCCGACCACGGACTGGATGATCAGCATCCAGAAGATGATGCGCACGACGCTGTCGGTTCGCGTCAGCGACTTGACCATGACCACCGAGACACCGAAGCACATCGCGGCTCCCAGCACGACGAGATGACCGGGATCGATCGAGCCGACGCCGGGACGCACGATGATCACCACCCCGATCAACCCCAGCACGATCGCCGTCAGCCTGGGCCGCGACAGCCTTTCGCCAAGAAAGCTCACCGCCAGGATCGCCGTCCAGATCGGGGTCGTGAATTCGATCGAGATCAGCACGGCCAGCGGAATCAAGGTCAGCGCATAGAGCCAGGCGGCCTGGCCAGCATAGTGGACGACGTTGCGGGCGAGGTGGGCGAGAGGACGCTCGGTGCGCATCGCCTTGAAGCCGCCGCTCGTCATCACCAGCGGCAGCAGGATGAAGAAGCCGATCACCGAGCGCAGCTCCAACACCTGAAAGACATTGAGCGCGGCCGTCGCGGTGCGGCCGGCGACCGACATCGCCAGGAACGAGGCGATCGACAGCGCCATCCAGAGCGCGGCCTTGGTGATCGAGGGTGCGGGTGCCATGGGCGCTATTTCGCAAGCCGGACCTTCGACTGCAACCGCTAGCCGATGCATTCGACTGGGCCAGCCCCGGCGGCATCGGAAAGCGGCGTTAAAAAACAGTCACGTTGAAGGCGGAACCTGCGGTCCTTGCAGGCGTTCGAGTCGTAATAGTCGCAGCCATTCGATGCTGGGGGAGACTTCCGATGAAATCGATGATGCTGTTTCTGCTCGCCGGTTGCCTGACGGCAGCGGTGGACGCCCGTGCCGACGATGCCGATTTCCTGCGCTCCTTCCAGGGCAGCTTCGCCGGCAGCGGCACCCTCAAGGTGAGCGCCAGCGCGCCGACGGTGAATATCTCCTGCACCTTCAAATCCGGCGCCACCGCGACCTCGCTGTCGCTCGACGGCAAATGCCGCGGCCTCATCCTGATGACGCGGGCAATCAGTGCCGACCTCAAGGCCAGCGGCGCCGGCTATACCGGCGTCTATATCGGCTCGCGCACGGGACCGGCGCAGTTGAACGGAAGCCGCTCGGGCAACGCCCTCAATCTCGGCATCCGTTGGGCAAAGGAGGTCAATGGCGACCGCAACGCGCAATTGACCGTCGAAAAGACCGGCAGCGACGGCATGCGGCTGACGGTGACCGACACCGATCCGAAAACCGGCAAGACCATGGTGACGAGCCGGATCGATCTGCGGCGCAGCTGATCAGGTCTCAATCCTCGAGCGGCTCGGGCGGATTGGCGCTGCGGCCCTTGCCAAAAGTGTAGCCGGTCTCGACGGCCTTCCTGCCGAACTTGTCGCGCAGCGCGTCGATCGCCCCCTCGGCCAAAGCGCGCTTCCTCGACTGGACGTCGACCAGGTCGGGCGGATCGGCCTTCCCGTCGTCGGAGAGGTCGCTGACGCCGATGCCGAGCAAACGGAACTTCGTGCCGTCGGCCTCGCGGCGCAGCAGGTCGAGCCCGGTCTGGAAAATGCGGTCGGCCAGCCGTGTCGGATCGCCAAGCTGGCGGTTGCGGGTGCGGATCTTGAAATCCTGGGTCTTCAGCTTCAGCACCACGGTGCGCCCGGCAATGCCGGACTTCTTTAGCCGCACCGAGACCTTTTCCGACAGTCCCCGCAGCACCGGCACGAGTTCCGCCAGCGACGCGATATCGGTGTCGAAGGTGGTTTCGGCCGAGACGCTCTTGGCATCGCCGTCAGGGTCGACGCGGCGGTCGTCCTCGCCGCGCGAAAGCCGGTAGAGCCGGTCGCCCATGACGCCGTAACGGCGCATCAGCTCGCCGCGCTCCATGCGCTGCAACTGCGCAATGGTGCGGATGCCGTCGCGCTCCAGCGTTGCGGCCAGCGCCTTGCCGACGCCCCAGATCAAAGTCACCGGCTGTCCGGCGAGGAATGACGGTGCCTCCGCTTCGCCGATGACGGAGAAGCCGCGCGGCTTGCGGAAGTCCGACGCGATCTTGGCCAGGAACTTGCAGTAGGAAAGGCCGGCCGAAACGGTGATGCCGAGCTCCTTTTCGACGGTCTGCGCGAAGCGGGCCAGCACAAGCGCCGGCGGCATGCCGTGCAGCCGCTCGGTGCCGGTAAGGTCGAGAAACGCTTCATCGATCGACAGCGGCTCAACCAGCGGCGTCAGAGCCTGCATCAGCGCGCGCACCTCGCGGCCGACCTGGACGTATTTTTCCATGTTGGGCGGAATGACCACGGCGTCCGGGCAGGCTTCGAGCGCCTTGAACATCGGCATCGCCGAGCGCACGCCCTGGATGCGGGCGATGTAGCAGGCGGTGGAGACGACGCCGCGCCTGCCGCCGCCGACGATCACCGGCTTGTCCTTCAGCGCCGGATTGTCGCGCTTCTCGATCGCGGCATAGAAGGCGTCGCAATCGATATGGGCGATGTGCAGCCGGTAGAGCTCGGGATGGCGCACAAGTCGCGGACTGCCGCAGCGCTCGCAGCGGCGCGTCTCACCGCGCTGCAAAGCCAGGCAGTCGCGGCAAAAACCGTGTTCGGGATTGTTGACAGGAGCCGCCATCGCTGCGAACATAAAGAGAACAAACGCAATGGTACGACAGTGCAGGGCCGGCAACAAGCTTGGCCTGGGGAGAACGTATGAGCACGACCATAGTACCGCTGACCCCTGAGCGCTGGACCGACTTCGAAGATCTCTTCGGCAAGCAGGGCGCCTGTTACGGCTGCTGGTGCACGCATTTCCGGCTGACACCGGCGGAGCGCAGGGCGAGCGACCGCGAGCGCAACAAGGATCACATCAAGGCGCGCATCGAGGCCGGTCCGCCGCCGGGACTTCTGGCCTTCGAGGACGGCAAGGCGGTCGGCTGGATGCAGATCGGCCCGCGCGCCGACGTGCCCGAATGGAACAACCAGGGCAGAGGCTCGGCGCCGGTCGATCCGGCGGACGCCGGCGATCCGAACGTCTGGGCGATCTCCTGCTTCTTCATTCGCGTCAAGGCGCGGGGCAGGGGTATCACCCATCGCCTCGTCGACGGCGGTGTCGCCTTCGCCCGCGAGAATGGCGCCAGGCTGCTGGAAGCCTGCCCGATCGACCTGTCGCGCGATTCGCGCTCGATCGGGCTGTTTGTCGGCTCATCGCGGGTGTTCGAGAAGGCCGGTTTCGAGAGGCTTCTGGAGCGCAAGCCCGGCCGGCCGCTGATGCGGCTGGTGCTTTAGCGGCGCGGGCTTTTGGCGTACAGTCGCCGTCTTGCGGTTGTAACGCTTCTTTCCTACCAGAAGCACGAACGATTTTCGCTTTCCGAGACTGACGGAGAATTGACGTGAAGCGTGTTTTGCCACTTGCTTTTATTCTTGCTTTCAGCCCGGCCGCTTTCGGGCAAACGGTCGATAGCCAGGGCGCAAAGCAGCTTTCCGACAATCTGGCGCGCTATTTCGGCAAGCAGGCATTCGACAAGGGCGTGCTCAAGGTCTCGGCCGAAGGCGGCGCCTACAAAATCACGGTCGACATCAAGGCGCTGGTCAATGCCCTGCCGGATCAGAAGCCGCTGAAATTCGATCTCGCACCCTATGCCTTGATGGTGAAGCCGCGCAGCGATGGATCCTGGGATGTCGCCTCGGATTTCTCGCAAAGCATGGCCTTTGAATTCAACGGGCCGGAAGGCTCGCAAAGCTTGCAGCTCACAGTCAAGGACGGCAAGGGCACCGCCGTCTACGATCCGGGCCTCGCCGCTTTCACCAGCGGCGCCAGCTCCATGGCCGGCATGACGATGACATCGCTGGAAGCCAAGCAGCAGGCGGACGTCACCGCCGGCGCCGGCACCGCGACCATTGCCGCCACCAAGTCGGCCAATGGCGGCGTCGACTTCACGGCGACGCAGAAAGTCTCGAGCTTCGTCGAGACGATCAAGATCGACGATCCCGACAACGGAATGAATTTTCCGCTGACGCTGAGAACGCCGGAGCTGTCGGTGGACGGAAGCGGCAAGGGCGTGCGGACAAAGCCGCTGCTCGACCTGCTTGCCTTTGCCGTGGCCAATGAGGACGAAGCCACGCTCAAGGCTAACCAAGCAGAGCTGAAGACGCTTCTGCGGGCCGCGCTGCCGGTCTGGGAAAGGATCGATGGCACCTACGGCTTCAAGGATTTCGAGGTGGAGAGCCCCGTCGGCAAATTCGGGGCGAAGCAGTTCAGCACCGCGTTCGGCATGGACGGCGTCTCCCAGAACGGCAAGGTCGGCTACACGATCAAGGCCTCCGGCCTGACGATCCCGCAGCAGACACTGCCTGGCTGGAGCGTTGCGCTGCTGCCGACGGATGTCGACCTCAATTTCGGCGGCGCCAATATCGACCTCGACACCATGGCGAAGAAGGCGATCGAAGCCTTTGATCTCAATAAGAATCCGCCGCTGTCGGATGAGTTCGGCGATGCGCTGGTCGCCGATTTCCTGGCCAAGACGCCCAAATTCGTCCTCGGGCACAGCACGGTGAAGAACGGCAGCATCGAGGTCGCGATGGAAGGCGAGATGACGTTTCCGGACAAGAAGCCGGATGCGACCGTGACCGTCGATGTCGCGGGTTACGACAAGATCGTCGAGGCCCTGCAGGAGGGCGCCAAGAGCGACGAGCAAATGGCCCAGGCTTTCCCCTTCGCGCTTGCCGTCAAGGGTTTCGGCAAGACATTGCCCGACGGCCGGCTGGAATGGGTGATCAATGCCAAGGCCGACGGTTCGGTCACGGTCAATGGCGCCATGCTGAAGCCAGCCGATGCCGTTCAGGACGACGGCGCCGGCCAGGATGACGGCTCGGGTCAGGATGGCGGCTCGGATCAGGACGATGATGGTGGCGCAGGAGCGAAGCTGCAGCCCTAGTGCCAGCCTTGTATTGGCCTAGAGTTCAAGCGCGTTGGCGATCTTCGGCGCCGCCTCGCGCCAGTTGTCAACGGCTATGATGTCGTCCGGCGTTGGCGGCAGGAAGGCGCGCAACGTATTGTCGGCCATCAGGTGGAAGAGGTGCGCATCGGCGACCGAATTGCGCGCCGACATCAGATTGGAGGGCTGGTCGTCGACGAAGGCGACTGGCCTGCCCTTGGCGCCGCGCAGCTTGGCGATGGCCGGTCCTTTCGCCATTTCCGTGGTCAGCAGCGGGTAGTTCAGGCCGAGCGCATCGAGATGCGCCCGGCGCACGGCGCGGTGCTTATGCGGCATGGCGGTCAGAAGCACGATCTCGGCACGCTGCCCGAGCGTCGCCAGCGCCTCAGCGGCGCCGTCGGTGATGCTCTGCCAATCGGCCTGCGCGTCGAAGAAGTCGCCGAGAAGGGCCGTGACCTCGGGCTGCTCGATCAGCCTGCCGGATGCCGTCTCGGCGATGTTGCCGGTAAGGCGGAAGGAGGCGAGCGTCAGCTGGAAACCGCGCGATTTCAGGAAGTGCGGAAAGGGCCGGACGAATTCGAGCACGACATCGTCGACGTCGAGCACCAGCAGCGGCCGGTCGTCGGCGGCAAGCTCCTCGATCTGACGCGCGGTCTCGGGATCGTCGCTCATGTCGAGCGCTCGTGGTCGTCGTTGCCGAGCGGCAGGGCGCGCAAGGCCTTGCCGACGGCAGCCGGCGGCGTGCCGGTCTCCTCGGCAAAGCGCAGAAGGGTCGGCTCGTGGGCGAGGATGAACTGCAGCACGCCGGCGAGGAAGCCCGGCTCCGCGGCTGCCTTGCGGATCGACTGCGCCTCGATGCCGGTGATCGCCAGGAAGCGAGGCAAGAGTTCCGGATCGCCGGCGACGAAGCCCAGCGCCCTGATGGCAAGGGTTTCGGCCTCCTCGCGCATTGACGCTGCGTTCGCCATCACTACCTTTTGCTGCTGTGGATGTGAGTCTTTCTTCCGCAGTAATGGCAAGCGTCGCTTGCGGCAAGTCTCAGCCGCTTAAGCCCTGCACCCGCAAGTGGAATCGGTGTGCTTTTCCAACGGCCGGTTTGCGTTTCGTCAATTATATTGACGTAGGGTACATGCGGGTTGGGTGCGATCCGGCAAGGACGCATGACGGCGGTCTTCGGCTCCGGGGACCGTCGGGACGGGAAATTGATGGCTAAGAAGGTCATGATCGTCGAGGACAATGAGCTCAATATGAAGCTCTTTCGGGACCTCATCGAAGCCAGCGGTTACGAGACGGTTCGCACGCGCAACGGCCTGGAAGCGCTTGACCTGGCGCGCAAGCACAGGCCGGACCTGATCCTGATGGACATCCAGCTGCCCGAGGTTTCGGGCCTGGAAGTGACCAAATGGCTGAAGGAAGACGACGAATTGCATTCGATTCCGGTCATCGCCGTCACTGCCTTCGCGATGAAGGGCGACGAGGAGCGCATCCGCCAAGGGGGGTGCGAGGCCTACATTTCCAAGCCGATCTCGGTGCCGCGCTTCATCGAGACGATCAAATCCTATCTGGGCGATGCCTGATGCCGAGCCGGAGCCTTTGAGATGACCGCGCGGATCCTCGTCGTCGATGACATCCCCGCCAATGTGCGGCTGCTGGAGGTCCGGCTGCTTGCCGAATATTTCGAGGTGTTGACGGCCGGCAACGGCCCGGACGCGATCGAAACCTGCGAAAACGGCAAGGTCGACGTCGTGCTGCTCGACGTGATGATGCCGGGCATGGACGGGTTCGAGGTCTGCAAGCGGCTGAAGAGCGACCCGGCGACCTCGCACATTCCGGTGGTCATGATCACCGCGCTCGACCAGGTGTCCGACCGGGTGCGCGGCCTCGAGGCCGGCGCCGACGATTTCCTCACCAAGCCGGTCAACGATCTGCAATTGATGACGCGGGTGAAGAGCCTGGTCAGGCTGAAGTCGCTGACCGACGAATTGCGGCTGCGCGCCTCGACCACACGCAACATCGGCATCGAGGAATTGCTCAGCCGCAACTTCGCGACGGAAGACACCAAGCCCAAAGTGCTTCTGATCGACGAGCGCAGGTCGTCGATCGAGCGCGTCCAGAAGATGCTGCGCGGCAGCGCCGAGATCGATATCGCCACCGATCCGAACGCCGGCTTCTTCCAAGCCGCCGAAACACCCTACGAATGCGTGCTGATCTCGACGGCCTTTGCCGGCTTCGATGCGCTGAGACTCTGCTCGCAATTGCGCTCGCTCGACCGCACCCGCTTCCTGCCGATCATCCTTCTGGCCGATGAGGGCGAGGAGGGGCGTATCATCCGCGGCCTCGAACTCGGCATCAACGACTATCTGACGCGACCGATCGACCAGCACGAACTGACGGCGCGCCTGCGCACGCAGGTGCGGCGCAAACGCTACAACGACCAGCTGCGCGCCAGCGTCACCCAAACCATCGAGATGGCGGTGACCGACGGGCTGACCGGGCTGCATAACCGCCGCTACCTCGACAGTCACCTTGAGACGCTGTTCGACCGCGCCGTGGCGCGGCGGCGGCCGCTGTCGGTGATGATCACCGATCTCGACCGCTTCAAATCCATCAACGACGCCCACGGCCATGACGGCGGCGACGACGTGCTGCGCGAATTCGCCAGGCGGCTGCGCAAGAACGTGCGCGGCATCGATCTCGCCTGCCGGTTCGGCGGCGAGGAGTTCGTCGTGGTCATGCCCGACACCGACGGGCTCGTTGCCGAGAAGGTGGCCGAGCGCATCCGCGCCGAGATCGCACAGGTGCCCTTTGCAATCGGGACCGAGGGCAAGACGATTGAAGTGACGGTCAGCGTCGGCGTTTCGTCGGTGCTGAAGGGAGCGGATACGGTCGCGGCGCTCATGAAGCGCGCCGACCTTGCGCTCTACGAGGCCAAGAGCGGCGGCCGCAACCGGGTTGTCGCCAAGGCTGCCTAAGCGCGTCGTGTTGAAACGGATTTAGGCGGACGCACTTCCACTGCGCACTTTTGGGCGACTTGCGCCAGTCTTTCGGTTTGCGCAGGTCGTTTTCTCAAAAAACCGCCGCACACTTTTGAGCGATACGCATTGTAGAGGCGGCTAATATCCGGTCATCCGACAGGGTTACGAATTTACCTTAACCCAAGCGATTCGGGAGCCGTGGTTAAGAAATGGTTGATTTTCATACGTTCTTGCGCAAATCTGCGTTGCATAGACCGAAGACGAAGCCGGCACGAGGGTAGACTGCCCGGCTCGATCCGAAAAATACCCCATGATGCTCAGGTCCGCCGCATCTCCTGGGTCCGTGGGGTCGGCCGGCCGGCGCTGGCACATAGTGGCCTCCTCGTACCGCTGCCAAACGCCGACCGGCCCCCTTTTTTCGCAGAAACACACGCAGCATTGCGCGGGGCCGAAGCCTCACGACTTCCTCATCTTGGGGTCAAGCTCAAGGATGACGAAGCGATGGGCGTACCCGCAAACAAAAACGCCGCCCGGAGGGCGGCGCTTCGACGTTTCAGGATAAACCAGATTACTTGATCTTGGTTTCCTTGAACTCGACGTGCTTCTTGGCGATCGGGTCGTACTTGCGGAACGACAGCTTGTCCGTCTTGGTGCGGCTGTTCTTGCTGGTCACGTAGAAGAAACCGGTGTCGGCGGTCGACAGAAGCTTGATCTTGATGTTTGCGGCTTTGGCCATGATGTTCGTCCGTTAATGTTCGTGGAGTTTTGGCCGCTGGAGCACGGGGAAAACACCCGGACGCGGGAAACTTGGCGCGACACATAAAGAACGCGCCCGGAAAGTCAAGCCCGCGAGGCTCCGGGGATGATCCCGAGTTTCGGCGCATGAGCCATGGCTCATGGGAGGATGGACGGCTGGTCGATCGCCCAAAGCCATGTCCCGTCGCCTTGCCGGCGGGCAATTTCCACAGTCACCGTGCCATCGGCAAGGCGCGTGGAGGTGAGCGCCAAATCTCCGTTGACGACAGCCGGACGCTGATCTCCAAGCTCAAACTTTGGCCCCGCGGCCACCAACTTGGCGTAGAAGCCGCGGATGGCGTCTCTGCCGCGCGCCAACTGTCCGCCACCGATATCGAGGATGGCATCGGGCTCGTAGAGAGCCGCCATGCCTTCCGCATCTCCCGCCTGCTGGCGAAAAACCAACAGCCTCGCCAGATCCTGGGGATCGCGTGCCGGTTTGCGGTTTGCCTCGTCATTCATCGGCGACTTTCCAAACGCTGCCAGCCTCCGGTGTCACTCCGCTGCGACCGATTCCGGTCGCGGCACCGCGCCGGGCCGATGCCGATCGGTTTTCCAGTCGCCGGTCGTATTCCACCAGCGGTTGGGATTGGTACGGTCATCGAGGCCCTTGGAGCGGCTGGTCAGCAACGGCTGGATTCGGATCACCGGCTCCTCATAGGAGTGAGCCTGGAATATGGCCTCGACGACGCGCGCGGCAAGCGCCTGGTCGTCGGGCAGCTCGAACGACACCTCGACGGTGCCCGGCCGCCGGCGCAACTCGATCTCGGCGCCCGCGGCAGCCCCTTCGAGCGTCCGGTAGCGCTCGATGCCTTGCGCCGACTGGTAGGCGTTGCCGTCATACCTGCCCGTGCGCAGCGGCGTGATCGCCACGACCGCCTCCATGATGCGCTCGACATCGGCCGCCGGCGCCTGGAAGCTGACAAGCAGAAGGAGTTCCATCCTGAGGGATCTGGTTTCAAAGCCGCTGTCGATCATTGGTCTTTCCTCGCTCTTCCTGCGTTGGAACGAGGGTATAGCAGGGTCCCTGCTGACACGGTGATGTCAGGATAGGACGACGTCAGGCGGCTTTTTGCGCTAAGCGCGTCGCGATCTTTCAGATTCGCTCCATGCGCTTTAGGTTTTGATTTTTACGCATGTCTTTATCCCGAAACCGGTTCCCACTTTCGGGAGACATGCTTAGAGAATCTTTCGCACCAGCCTGACGCAGACCAGCAGCATATAGGCGGCAAAGAACAGCGCGAGCGACCAGCCGAAGCCGGAGGGGCCGAAGGCATCCATGCCGATGCCGATCGCCTGTGGGCCGATCACCATGCCGACGCCGTAGCAGAGCACGAAGGCGGCGTTGGCGGAGGCGAGCTCGTGACCGGAGAGCTGGGAGCCCAGATGCGCAAGGCCGATCGTGTACATGGCCGCGACCACGCCGCCCCAGACGAACAGAAGGGCCGCCATCAGGTGCCAGTTCTGGGCGAAGAAAGGCATGAACACAGTTCCGATGAGACCGACCGTGGCGCAGGCCAGAAGCAGGTAGCGGCGGTCGGAGACGCGGTCGCTGATCATGCCGATCGGGATCTGCAACAGCACGTTGCCGAGACCGATCATCGTCAGGAGCAGTGCCGCGTCGGCCTCCGAATAGCCGATACGGCTGCCATAGACCGGGAACAGCGAAAAGCCGCCGGTCTCGACGGCGCCGAACACCAGCACCGCGAAGGTCGCGGTCGGCACCATCCAGATATAGCGCAGGAAATGGCTGGTCTCGCCGTCAGCGACGATCGCCGGGCTCTCGTTGCGGGCCGCCAGCACTGGAATAGCTGCGAGCGTCACCAGCGCAATGGTGACGCCGAACGGCAGGAAGCCGCTCGAGCCGAGATGCGCGAACAGCCAGGGACCGGCAGCGAAGCCCAGGGAAAGCACCGTGGCGTAGATACCGAGCACAAGGCCGCGGCGATGCGGCGGGGCCGAGGTGCTGATCCAGAATTCCGACAGGATGAAGAGCACCGTCAGTGAGATATGCAGCGCGACGCGGAGCGGGAACCACATCCAGAAATCCGGCGCGAAATGGAAGCCGACAAAAGCAAGCGCGCCGACGGCGATCATCAAAAGCATGGTCCAGGCGACGCCGAGCCGCATGGCAAGCGGCGTGGCGAGCGGCGCGCCGGCGATCGAGGCGAGGCCGGCGACCGCGGTGTTGAGGCCGATCATCGAGGCCGAATGGCCGCGCGTTTCGAGGATGACGCTGAGCAGCGGCATGCCGAGGCCGATGGCGATGCCGACCACGCTGATCGAGGAGATCGCCGCGATCATCGGCAAGCAGTGTACGCGTTCGTCGCCCTTTTGCTGGGTATCGACCGTCATGGATATGGATGCTCTGCTTCTAAAGGACTTCGCGGACGAAGCGGTTTCGGATGAGCCGGAAGAACGGCACGGCACCGCCCGGACGCAGCAAGGGATCGTGGGCGAGCCGTTTTTGCAGTTCTTCCAGGATCATGCGGGTAATATCGGGAATGTCGGCCTTGCGCGCCTCGGCGAGCGGCAGCCAGACGAGCTCTTCCAACTCGTTGGTCGGGCCGCCGTCCGGCAACTCCACGGCGACGTCCTCACGCCAGGCGCTGAAGAAGCGCGTGTCGAAACGGCGCACGCGGTTGGGCGGGGTGATGGCGCGGGCGATGAAGCGCAGGGCGTCCAGCGACGGTACGACGCCGTGGTCGACGAAACCCTGCCAGTCGCGCTTGGCGGTCGCGAACGGGCCCTTGCGGCCGATCAGCAGGCCGGCTTCCTCATAGGTCTCACGGATTGCCGACATGGCGATGGCACGTGCCCGCGCGGCGCTCGCGCGGCCGGGGCCGCTGGCGAGCCTTGCCTGTTCCTCGGCGTGCAATGGGGCGGCGACGGGAATGCGGCTGTCGGCAGGGTCGGTGCGGCCGCCGGGGAAGACGAATTTCCCTGGCATGAAGGCATGACCGGCATGACGCCGGCCCATCAGCACGAGAACGTCGCTGCCGCTCCGATCAAGCAGGATCAAGGTTGCGGCATCGCGCGGACGAAGCGGCCGGCCGCCGTGCACGGCCAAGCCTTTATCGAGCTTGTCGATATCCGCCTTGGTCATTCCTTCCATGCGCCCGACCTAGCGGAAACTTCTCGAATGCGAAAGTGGCTTGCGTGTTCGGGCCTTTGCACCAGCCCCGGACGAAACGTCGCTGCCGGAGCAATTCCAGCCAAAGGGCGCAGCGGTTTTCCGTTCGGAATTTCGTAAAAACAAATTTGCCGCTCTAAACCTGGGAATGCGGCTCGAACTCGTCCTTCTCGCCGCCGAAGCCGTGCATATAGAGCGCCCATTGCAGGCCGATGACGGCGCCTTTAACCGGCTGCAGCAGCGCAATGGCCAGTCCAAAGGTCAGCGGCACCCAGATCAGCGCGTGCTGCCACAGCGTGAGCGTCGAGGTCGCTTCCACAGTCATGAAGGCGCCAACCACGATGTGGCCGACGATGACGATCACCAGATAGGCGGGAAGGTCGTCGGCGCGGTGGTGATGCAGCTCCTCGCCGCAGACACTGCATTTGTCGACGGGCTTGGTGAAGGCGCGGAACAGCTTGCCTTCGCCACAATGCGGGCAGCGCCCGAGCAGGCCGCGCTTGATTGCCGTCCACAGCGGACGCGCGACGCGGCCCGAATGATGCTCGCCGCCGAAAACCTGTTCTTCCATGCCCTTCGGCATCATCTTCTCCTGCCGCGGGGCCCGAAACGCGACTGCGACGCGCGGGCGCGGCCCTTGGCCTTGTAGAACGACCGTCGCGAACCAGGCAGCGGCTTCGGGTCGCTCAGCATCTCGAAACGCATCGCGCCGGCCATTGGCGCGACCTCGAGCAATCGAACCTCGACGCGGTCGGCAAGCTGATAGCCCTTGCCGGTGCGTTCTCCGAACAGCGATCGAGCGGTTTCGTCGTAGATATAGTAATCGCCGTCGAGGCTTGACACTGGAATAAAGCCATCAGCGCCGTACTGCGGCAATTGGACAAAGAGTCCCGCCTTGGTGACGCCGGAGATGCGCGCGTCGAAAGTGTCGTTGATGCGCTCGGCGAGGTAAGCCGCGATCAGGCGGTCGACCGTATCGCGTTCGGCGGCCATGGCGCGGCGCTCGGTGGCCGAGATCAACGCGCCGACCTCTTCCAGCCGATCCGCCTCCTGCTGCGTCAGGCCGCCGGGGCCGAGGCCGAGCGCGGCAATCAGTCCGCGATGCACGATGAGATCCGCATAGCGGCGGATCGGCGAGGTGAAATGCGCGTAACGCCTGAGATTGAGGCCGAAATGGCCGATGTTCTTCGGCGAATATTCGGCCTGGCTCTGCGAGCGCAGCACCACCTCGTTGACCAGCGCCTCGTTGTCGGCGCCGCGCACCCGCTCCAGAATGCCGTTGAACTGCCCCGGCCGCATCTGCGTGCCGCGCGCCAGCGACAGGCCAAGTGTATGCAGGAATTCGCGCAGCGATTCCTGCTTGGCTAGCGAAGGTGCGTCATGAATCCGATAGACCAGCGGCTCCTTCTTGCCCTCAAGCGTCTCCGCGGCCGCGACATTGGCCTGGATCATGAACTCCTCGATCAGCTTGTGGGCGTCGAGGCGCTCCGGCACGACGACACGGTCGACGGTGCGGTCCGGCTTGAGCAGGATCTTGCGTTCCGGCAGCTCAAGTTCCAGCGGCTGGCGGCTGTCGCGGCCGCGCTTGAGCACCGCATAGGCGTCCCATAGCGGCTTGAGAACCCGATCGAGGATCGGCCCTGTCTTGTCGTCCGGCGCGCCATCGATCGCCGCCTGCGCCTGCGGATAGGCGAGCTTGGCCGCCGACTTCATCATGACGCGGTGGAAGGCGTGCCTGAGCTTGCGGCCTTCGGCGGAAAAGGTCATGCGCACGGCGATGGCCGGCCGGTCCTCGCCTTCGCGCAGCGAGCAGAGGTCGTTGGAGATGCGCTCCGGTAGCATCGGCACGACGCGGTCCGGGAAATAGACCGAATTGCCGCGCTTCAGCGCTTCGCGGTCGAGCGGCGTGCCGAAGCGGACATAGGCCGCGACATCGGCGATCGCCACCGTGACGATGACGCCGCCGGAGTTCTTCTCGTCGGTATCCGGCGCGGCGAAGACCGCGTCGTCATGGTCCTTGGCGTCGGCCGGATCGATGGTGATCAGCGGCAGGTCACGCCAGTCCTCACGGCCGGCAAGCGTCGCCGGCTTCATGGCGTCGGCTTCGCCGATCACGTCGGCAGGGAAGATATGCGGGATGTCGTGAGCGTGGATGGCGATCATCGAGATCGCCTTCTCGCTGGTCAGCGAACCCAGCACGGCGAGGACTTTGGCTCTGGGCAGTCCATAGCGGGATGCCCGGGCGGGCTCGACCTCGACCAGATCGCCGTTTTTGGCGCCGTTCTGGAATTCCTTGTCGACGATGAGTTCCGGCTGGCGCCGTTCCACCGGCTCGATGCGGAAAGTCCCGTCCTTCAGCACGCGGAAGACGCCGAGCACGGCTTCGCTGCGCCTCTCGAAGATCTTCATCACCCGCCCGGTGTAGGCGGGGCCGCCATAGACGGCACTTGCATCGTCGGTCGGGAAGGTCTTGGCGAGCACGCGGTCGCCGATGCCGGGGACGGGGCCGCTGGCGCCGCGCGGCATGCGGATGGCAATCACGGGCGGCGAGCCGGGACCGGTATATTCGCTCGGATTGGCCAGCAGCACGCCGTCGGCATCGCGACCGACAATGTCGAGCACGGCGACATGCGGCAGGGCGCCCGCGCGGGTGAGGCGTTTGCGTTCCTTTGTCAGCAGGCCTTCGTCCTGCAGGTCGCGCAGCAGGTCCTTCAGCCAGATGCGGTCCTCGCCGCGCAACGCGAAGGCCTTGGCGATCTCGCGTTTTCCGGAGCGGTCGGGGTTCTCGGCGATGTAGCGCAGGATTTCGTCGCGCGAGGGCCGGTAGTCGTCCTTGACCAGCTTGGCCCTCGTGTCGGCGCTGCGGGGATCGCCGTGGCTTCTTCCGGAGATCCTGCGCGCCACGTCCTGCTATCCTTTCTTCGCTGCCCTGCGGAACGGCTTCTTGCCGCCTCCGCCCTTGGCTTCCTTCTCGGCGATCAAGGCAAGCGCCTCTTCCATCGTCACCGATTGCGGATCCTTGCCTTTGGGCAGCGTCGCATTGATCTTGCCGTAATTGACATAGGGGCCGTAGCGGCCGTCGCGCACAACGATCTTGCCGCCGCCATCGGGATGGACGCCAAGTTCCTTCAACGCAGCCGGCGTGGCGCCGTTGCGGCCGCCCTTGCCCTTTTGCTGCTTCTCGGCGATCACCGAGACGGCACGGTTCAGCCCGATCGAGAAGACATCCTCGATGCTTTCCAGATTGGCGTAGGTGCCGTCGTGCAGCACGAAGGGCCCGTAGCGTCCAAGGCCGGCCGAGATCATCTTGCCGGTTTCCGGGTGCTTGCCGACGTCGCGGGGCAGCGACAGCAGCGCGATCGCCTTCTCATGGTCGATCGACTCGGCCGTCCAGCCCTTGGGCAGGCTCGAGCGCTTGGCGTCCTTGCCTTCGCCGCGCTGGATATAGGGCCCGAAACGGCCGCTGCGCAGCGTGATTTCTTCCGCCGTGTACGGATCCTTGCCGAGCAGCTTGACGCCGTCCTCGCCATTGCCGTTCTCGCCATTGGGATTGGCGGCGTCGCCAAGCTGGCGGGTGTAGGAGCATTCCGGATAGTTGGAGCAGCCGACGAAGGCGCCGAACTTGCCGAGCTTCAGCGACAGGTTGCCGGTGCCGCATTTCGGGCAGATGCGCGGATTCGAGCCGTCTTCCCGCGCAGGAAACACCAGCGGCGCCAATTCGTCGTTGAGGGCGTCGAGCACGTCGGAAACGCGCAGTTCCTTGATGTCGTCAACCGCGCCGGAAAAATCCTTCCAGAAGTCGCGCAGCACGTCCTTCCAGGCGAGCTTGCCGTCGGAGATCTCGTCGAGCTTTTCCTCGAGCGAGGCGGTGAAATCATATTCGACATAGCGCTCGAAGAAGCTTTCGAGGAAGGCCGAGAGCAGCCGGCCCTTGGCCTGTGGCACCAGCTTGCGGCGATCGATGGCGACGTAGTCGCGATCCTCCAGCGTCTTCAGGATCGCCGTGTAGGTGGACGGCCGGCCGATGCCGAGCTCTTCCAGCTTCTTGATCAGCGATGCCTCGGAGTAGCGCGGCGGCGGCTCGGTCGTGTGCTGGGTGGCGTTGATTGCCTCGCGGGCAAGCTGCTCGTTGGCGCGGATCTCGGGCAGGCGGCGGCTTTCCTCGTCCTCCGCGTCCTCGTCCTTCTGGTCGGTGTAGGCTGCAATGAAGCCGTCGAAGCGCACGACCGAGCCGACGGCGCGAAGCTCGGCGGTGCGGGCGCCGTTGACCGCCTCGATCTCGACCGTGGTGCGCTCGATCTCTGCCGGTTGCATCTGGCTGGCGATGGCGCGCTTCCAGATCAACTCGTAGAGCCGCGCCTGGTCGGCATCGAGATATTGCCTGACCGATGCCGGCGTGCGCTTGAAATCGGTCGGGCGGATCGCCTCGTGCGCTTCCTGCGCGTTCTTGGCCTTGACCGAATAATAGCGCGGCTTTTCAGGCAGGTATTTTGCGCCGAATTCGCTCGCGATGGCATCGCGCGCGGCCTCGATCGCCTCCGGCGCCATCTGCACGCCGTCGGTTCGCATATAGGTGATCAAGCCGGCGGTCTCGCCGCCGACATCCATGCCTTCATAGAGCTTCTGCGCCACCTGCATGGTGCGGTTGGCCGAGAAGCCGAGCCGCGAGGAGGCGGCCTGCTGCAGCGTCGAGGTGGTGAAGGGCGGGCCCGGATTGCGCTTGGTGGGCTTGGCTTCGACCGACAGCGCCTTGAAGGTCGCACCTTCCAGCATCGCCTTGATGTCGTCGGCCTGCGCCTTGTTGGCGATGTCGAGCTTCTGCAGCTTCTTGCCGGCATAGGCGGTCAGCCGCGCTTCAAAACTGTCGTTGCGCGGCGTGTTGAGGATGGCGGCGATCTGCCAGTATTCCTCACGGATGAAGCGCTCGATCTCGGATTCGCGGTCGCTGACGAGACGCAGCGCCACCGACTGCACACGGCCGGCGGAACGGGCGCCCGGCAGCTTGCGCCACAGCACCGGCGACAGCGTGAAGCCGACCAGATAATCGAGCGCGCGGCGGGCAAGGTAGGCATCGACCAGCGGCGCATCGATCTGGCGGGGGTTGGCCATGGCCTCGAGCACCGAAGCCTTGGTGATGGCATTGAAGACGACGCGGCTGACCGGCTTGTCCTTCAGCGCGCGCTTCTGCCTCAGCACTTCCAGCACATGCCAGGAAATCGCCTCGCCCTCGCGATCCGGGTCGGTGGCAAGGATCAGCCCGTCGGCGTCCTTGACCGCCTTGGCGATGTCGGCAAGCCGCTTGCCGGAAGCGGTGTCGACCGACCAGGACATGGCGAAGTCCTCGTCCGGGCGCACCGAGCCGTCTTTGGCCGGCAGATCGCGGACATGGCCGAACGAGGCCAGGACCTTATAGTTCTTGCCCAGATATTTGTTGATTGTCTTCGCCTTGGCCGGCGATTCGACGACGACGACGTCCATGAGGTCTCTTATCAGCTGTGAGGCGGCGGAAGAACTCCGCGGCGCACGACGAAATCCCACTCTTTTCGTCGCTCACATGGCCGTGCTTTTGCAATCGGTCAAGGGGAAGGAGCCAATTTGCGGATCCGCCGCCGGCGATACACTCTTAGAGTGTATGGCGAAGATCACATTTTTGGAGTGCGGCGGATCGTGCCAAGGCAGCGCCGTCAACGACGCAACTGGGAACGCAACGGGCTGGCTGCCGGCGGAAAGGCATCCGGCAGCCAGGAACGGAAAACTCAATCGGCCTTGGCGACGTGCCAGACGCCGGCAACGCCTTCGCCGCTCATGTCTCCAGCCTTCTTGTCCTTGACGAACCTGTAAAGCGGCTTGCCGTCATAGGCCCACATCCTGGTGCCGTCGGTACGTTTGACGACTGTCCATTCGCCGGTGGCCTTGGCGTTGGCCGCAGCCTTCAGCGGCAGCCAGTTGGCGGCGCATTTGTCGTAGCAGTTGGATTTGCCCTTCTCGTCCTTGTCATAGGTGTAGAGCGTCATACCCTTGGCATCGGTATAGATCTTGACGCCTCCGACAGTAGCCTCCTTCCATGCCTCGGCAGCATGGGACGCGGCGGTGCAGAGCAAAAGCGCCGCGAATCCGAGTGCAATCGATTTCATGACAATCTCCCTGAGAACAAGCACGCGGTAATCGCATGCTCACTCATTCAACGCATCAATGAGGTAATTTCTTCCTCGGCGAGGCGGCGACATGCCACACAATGGTGATTGGCATGGAGGCTTTTGCATCGCTATATCGGTGCCAACACAATCTGGGACTCATGAAAATGGCATTGGACATCGGCTATGTCAGCGCGGTCGGGGCCGGGGCGATCTCGTTCCTGTCCCCTTGCTTGCTGCCGCTGGTGCCGCCCTATCTCTGCTACATGGCCGGCGTCTCGGTCGACGATTTCCGCGGCAATCAGGGCGTGACGGCGCGCGAAGGCGCGCGCGGCGCGCTGCTTTATGCCTCTTTGGCCTTCGTGCTCGGCTTCTCCACCGTCTTTGTCGCGCTCGGCGCCGGCGCCTCGACCATCGGCCACCTGCTGCGCGTCTGGCAGGGACAACTGGCGATGGTTGCGGGGGCGCTGATCATCGTCATGGGCCTCAACTTCCTCGGCATATTGCGCATTCCGCTTTTGTCGCGCGAGGCGCGCTTCCAGTCGCAGGGCAAGCCCGCCAACATGATCGCCGCCTATGTCATGGGGCTGGCCTTCGCCTTCGGCTGGACGCCCTGCATCGGCCCGGTGCTGGGGCCTATCCTGACTTTAGCCGGCGGGCGCGAAACGGTGGGCGAGGGCGCGCTGCTGCTCGCCGCCTACTCGCTCGGCCTTGGCATTCCCTTCCTGATCGCGGCGCTGTTTTCCGGCGCCTTCATGCGCTTCCTCGGCAAATTCCGCGTCCATCTCGGCCGCGTCGAGCAGGCGATCGGCGCGCTGCTGGTCGTCGCCGGCGTGTTCTTCCTCACCGGTGGCGTGCAGAGCGCATCCTATTGGCTGTTGGAGAATTTCCCGGCGCTGGGAAGGTTGGGATAGGTTGCCGCGGCGGTATCAACTACGATCGAGCGCGGCGCTGGATAGTCGAGCTACTGATTAAAAGTCGGTTGCTCGAAGGTCTCACCGGAATTTAACCGCATTGGTAGACCATGCCGCCAATGCTAGATGGTGCCGATTCCTACTCTTTTTCGCACGGTTGCCCTTTCATGAGCCAGAGATCCTGCCTGTCCGTCATCCTCGCCGCCGGCGAGGGCACGCGCATGAAAAGCGCGATGCCCAAGGTGCTGCATGCCATTGCCGGCCTGCCGCTGGTGGCTCATGTGGTGAAAGCGGCGGAGGCCGCTGGAGCGACGGGCCTGGCGCTGGTGATCGGTCACGGCGCGGAAGAGATGCGCAAGGCGGCGCAGAAATTCGCGCCGAAGGCGGAGACCTTCGTGCAGGAGAAGCGGCTCGGCACCGCGCATGCCGTGCTTGCCGCGCGCGAAGCGATATCAAAGGGTTACGACGACATCCTCGTCATGTTCGGCGACACGCCGCTGATCGACGCGGGTGCCCTGGCGGCGGCGCGACAGAAGCTGTCGGAAGGGGCCGCCGTCGCAGTCATCGGCTTCCGCCCGCCCAATCCGACCGGCTACGGTCGGCTGATCGAGAAAGACGGCCGGTTGGTCGCCATCCGCGAGGAGAAGGACTGCTCCGAGGCGGAGAAGAAGATCGGCTTCTGCAATGCCGGGATGATGGCGGTGGCCGGCAAGCACGCGCTTCGGCTGCTTGATAAGGTCGGCAACAACAACGCCAAGGGCGAGTTCTATCTCACCGACATCGTCGAGATCGCCGGCGCGGAGGGCCTCGACGTGGTGGCCTCGGAGGCGAGTTTCGAGAGCGCGCTCGGCATCAACAACCGGGCCGAGCTCGCAGAGGCGGAGGCCATCTGGCAGGCGCGCCGGCGGCGCGAGGCGATGCTGTCCGGCGTGACGCTGATCGCGCCCGAAACGGTCTACTTCTCGCACGACACCGAGATCGGCGCCGATACGATCGTCGAGCCGAATGTCTGGTTCGGCCCGGGCGTGAAGATCGCCTCGGGCGCCAGGATCCACGCCTTCAGCCATATCGAAGGCGCAACGATTGCCTCCAACTGCGATGTCGGGCCGTTCGCGCGGCTGCGGCCGGGCGCCGATCTCAGGCAAAAGGCCAAGGTCGGCAATTTCTGCGAGGTCAAGCAGGCGACGATCGAGGAGGGCGCCAAGGTCAACCACCTCACCTATATCGGCGACGCGCGCGTCGGTGCTGCGGCAAATATCGGCGCCGGCACCATCACCTGCAATTACGATGGCTATTCGAAATTCTTCACCGACATCGGCGAGGGCGCCTTTGTCGGCTCGAACTCCTCGCTGGTGGCGCCTGTCACCATCGGCAAAGGTGGCTACGTCGCCTCGGGCAGCGTGATCACCGAAAGCGTGCCCGACGACGCGCTTGCCTTCGGCCGCGCCCGTCAGAAGACGCTGCCCGGCAAGGGCAAGGAGCTGCGGGAGCGGTTTGCTTCGGCCGCAACGGCGAAGAAAAAAGCCGCGGAATGATCGTCAAACGGGGTTTTCCGTGCCGGCGCCGCTGGCACCAACGATGAACAATCGAGGACCGCGCCGCGAAAAAACCAACCAATTGCGGTAACGGGATTGCAAGCGCGGCCTGTCATGGTGCATCGGTGCAAACACCGTTCCGCTGACACGGAACGAAACGCAAAGTGACTTTCGCGGCAGTCCGGCAATCCCTAGATAGCGCTGGTTTCTGCAGGGAATCGGGGGCAGCGCATGTGCGGTATCGTTGGAATTGTCGGCCGTTCGCAGGTCGCGCCGCTTATCGTCGATGCCCTGAAACGGCTGGAGTATCGCGGCTATGACTCGGCAGGCGTCGCCACCATCGAGAATGGGGCGCTCGGCCGCCGCCGCGCCGAGGGCAAACTGATCAACCTCGAGCGCCGGCTGAAGGAAGAGCCGCTCGACGGCACGATCGGCATCGGCCACACGCGCTGGGCCACGCATGGCGTGCCGAACGAGACCAACGCGCATCCGCATTTTTCCGACGGCGTTGCCGTCGTCCACAACGGCATCATCGAGAATTTCGCCGAGCTGCGCGATGAACTGACCCTCGACGGCTATGCGTTCTCCTCGCAGACCGACACGGAGGTCGTCGCCCATCTGGTGTCGTGCGAGATCGCCAAGGGGCTGAAGCCGGTCGAGGCCGCGCACCAGGCCCTGAAGCGGCTCTCGGGCGCCTTCGCGCTGGCGATCATGTTCAAGGGCGACGAGGACCTGATCGTCGGTGCCCGCAACGGCCCGCCATTGGCTGTCGGCCACGGCGCCGGCGAAATGTTCCTGGGCTCGGACGCGATCGCGCTGGCGCCCTTCACCAATTCCATCACCTATCTCGAGGATGGCGACTGGGCGGTGGTGCGCCGCAACAGCGTCGTCATCTACGACATCGACGGCAACCAGGTTGACCGCAAGCGTCAGCAGTCGCTGTCGACCAGCTTCATGGTCGACAAGGGCAACCGCCGCCACTTCATGGAAAAGGAAATCCATGAGCAGCCGGAGGTAATTTCGCACACGCTGGCGCACTATGTCGATTTCGTCTCCGGCGTGTCGAAGCCGCTCGACCTGCCCTTCGATTTCGCCAAGATCGGCCGCCTGGCGCTCTCGGCCTGCGGCACCGCCTATCTGGCCGGGCTGATCTCGAAATACTGGTTCGAGCGCTATGCGCGGCTGCCGGTCGACATCGATGTCGCCTCGGAATTCCGCTATCGCGAGATGCCGCTGTCGGCGAACGACGCGGCGTTCTTCATCTCGCAGTCGGGCGAGACGGCCGACACACTGGCCTCGCTGCGCTACTGCCGCCAGGCCGGCATGAAGATCGGCGCGGTCGTCAACGTGCGTGAATCGACCATGGCGCGCGAATCCGACGTCGTGCTGCCGACGCTTGCCGGGCCGGAAATCGGCGTCGCCTCGACCAAGGCGTTTACCTGCCAGCTGTCTGTGCTGGCTTCGCTCGCGGTGCGGGCGGGCGTGGCACGCGGAACGATCTCGCGCGATCAGGAGAAGCAACTGGTGCGCGAGCTTTCCGAGGCGCCGCGCTTTGCCACCCAGGTGCTGAAGCTCGACGAGCAGATCGAACGCATCTCGCGCGAGCTCTCCCGCTACAAGGACGTGCTCTATCTCGGCCGCGACACCAATTTCCCTTTGGCCATGGAAGGCGCGCTGAAGCTCAAGGAAATCTCCTACATCCACGCCGAAGGCTATGCCGGCGGCGAGCTGAAGCATGGGCCGATCGCGCTGATCGACGAGAACATGCCGGTGATCGTCATCGCGCCGCATGACCGCATCTTCGAAAAGACGGTGTCGAACATGCAGGAAGTGGCGGCGCGCGGCGGCAAGATCATCCTCATCACCGACGCCAAGGGCGCTGCCCAGGCAGGCATCAAGACGATGGAAACGATCATCCTGCCCGATGTGCCGGAAATCATTGCGCCGATCATCTATGCGCTGCCGATCCAGATGCTTGCGTATTTCACTGCCGTTTTCATGGGCACGGACGTCGACCAGCCGCGCAATTTGGCGAAGTCGGTGACGGTGGAGTAGCACCGTCACTGCTTGCTTCGCACACGGTAGTTCGAACTACAGCTGCCGATGGTCCCTTCTTTCGTCATCAACTCTGAGGAATCATGGCGTCCCGGAGCCTGGCATTTAGGGTGACGACGATCTTTCGCATGA
>NZ_JAVIIY010000029.1:0-41851 GCF_033977345.1 Mesorhizobium dulcispinae | reverse complement strand
TCGAGGCAGCCGAATGCATGAACTACTTCGCAAACGCCGGATACGCTTCCGTCAAAACGTGAAAGACTCTAATGCTTGCCATGCTCGCGCCAAGTTTTCGACGGAACGCTCGATGCACCTCGACCGTTAACCGGGGCCAATTTTTTGCGAAAGGACCTTTCCGATGATCAAGAAACTTGCCTGTGCCGCCGCGCTTTCAACCACGGTCCTCGCTTTTCCCGTCAGCGCCGGCACGCTCCGGCTCGGCACGCTTGATTGCACCATCGACGGTGGCGTCGGTTACGTCATCACTTCCAACAAGGGCGTGTCCTGCGTCTTCCGCCCCTACCACCACGGTCCGTCCGAGATTTACACGGGCATGATCTCCAAGCTGGGCGTCGATGTCGGCCAGACGCATCAGGGCCAGCTCGTCTGGGCGGTTCTCGCCGCCACCCGCCACCATGACGCGGGCGACCTCGCCGGCAGCTATTACGGCGTCAACGCCGAGGCGAGCGTCGTGACCGGCGGCGGCGCCAACCTCCTGGTTGGCGGCCTGAACGGCGCCTTCATGCTGGAGCCGCTGAGCGTCCAGGCGCAGACCGGCGTCAACCTGGCCGTCGCGGTGGCCTCGCTGGATCTCGTCCACTCCTACAAGTGAAGCTTCGGCTTCCATATCCGTTGCACCACACTCGGCCCGGAACAGCTGTTCCGGGCCGAGTGCTTTTTGGGGGGCGGATGCCGACAGCGCAAATCCTGGGTCGCCCACCTCGCGAAATACGCGAAAAAGCCTCTTGAGCTCAACCGCGCTTGAGGTTCTACAAGCGCTGCCGAACTGGATCTGGAGCGTGATCCCGAAAAGTGGAATCCGGTTTTCGGAAGAGATCATGCTCAAACAAATAGAACCTTGTTCGCAATGCGGATGAGGTTGCGCAAAAACAAGCAGGAGCTCGACGTGACGGCAGCAGGCGGCAGCAAGGTGGCCAGCAAGAAGGTGAATTGGCAGGCGCTGTGGGCGAGCGGCGACCTGGCGCGCTTCTGCTTCGTCAGCCTGGGCATCCTGCTGCATGCCACCAATGAGACGATGGTGGCGACGGTGATGCCGGCCATGGTCGGCGAGCTGGCGGGCGTGCAGCTGGTCGGCTGGTCGCTGGCGATCTACGAGCTTGGCGCGATTGTCGCCGGCGCCGCGGCCGGCCGGCTGGTGAGCTATGTCGCGCTGCGCTCCAACATGATGGTCGCCGCCCTGCTCTACGCGACCGGCGCGCTGATCTGCGCCACGGCGTCTTCGATGCCCTTCTTTCTCGCAGGACGTCTGATCGAAGGGCTTGGCGGCGGCGCGCTCGTGTCGCTCGCCTTCGTTTCGGTCGAGCGGCTGTTTCCGCGCAACATCTGGCCGCAGCTCTTCGGCATCATCTCGGCGATCTGGGGCATCGCCGCCTTCAGCGGTCCGATGCTCGGCGCGCTCGTGACCGAGTACCTGTCGTGGCGCTGGGCTTTCGGGGTCTTCACGGTCGGTGGCGCGGCGATGGCGCTGGCGAGCTTCATCATGCTGAACACGCCCATAGCGACGAAGCCGCAGGCGGGCAGCGGCACGGCGCCACCCTTCCCCTATCCAGCGCTCGCCTGTCTCGCGATCGCCGTCGTGCTGATCGCCGCCGCCGGCATCGACATTGCCCTGCTGCGCTCGTCGCTGCTGCTCCTCCTCGGCCTGGTCGGCCTGGCGCTGTTCTTCCGCATCGATGCCCTCAGGCCGCGCTCGCGCCTCTTCCCGTCCCCCTTGTTCTCATGGCGCTCGCCGCTTGGCTCAGGCATGACGATGGTCGCGGCCTTTTCCGTGGCCACCTGCACCTTCACCATTTACGGGCCGCTGCTTTTGACCACGCTGCACGGCATTCCGATCCTGATCACCGGCTACATCATCGCCGCCGAATCGATCGCCTGGTCGATCCTGTCGATCCTCATTGCCAATGCGCCGCTCGAACGCGAGCGGTTGATCATCGTCGTTGGCGCGCTGATGATCGCCTCCGGTCTCGCCGGTTTCGCCTACACCATCCCCGCAGGCTCGATCCCGCTGATCCTGCTCTGTGCGCTGCTGCAGGGCGGCGGTTTCGGTGTCTGCTGGCCGTTCCTGACGCGCGTCATCGTCGCCTCAGCCCGCGAGGGCGAGCAGACGATCGCCTCGGCCGCCGTGCCGACCATGCAGCGCATCGGCTACGCGGTGGGCGCGGCGCTTGCCGGCATCGTCGCCAATGCCAGCGGCTTCTCGGAGGGCCTCAATCGTGACGCGGCCGCGGGCGTCGCCGGCTGGCTGTTCCTCGCCTTCGTGCCGCTTGGCATCCTGGGCTGCATCGCCGCGCTGCGGATTGCGTTGCCGGCTCTCCGGCCGCAGCAAGCGACCGGCTAGACGACAATTGTCGCCAGCCGCTCGGCAATCAAGGCGGCGAGCCGTGCCGCGACCTCGTCCTTGCCCATTTCCGGCCACTCCTCGACGCCGGACTTGGAGACGATGCGCACCTTGTTGCGGTCGCCACCCATCACGCCCGATGGGCCGATCCCGCTCTCATGCGAGACATCGTTGGCGACGATGAGATCGGCGCCTTTCTTCCTGAGCTTGGCCTCGGCGTTGCCGATGAGGTCCTGTGTCTCGGCGGCGAAGCCGACGACGAGGCCCGGCCGCCGGCTGTGATGGCCGACCCCGGCGAGGATGTCGGGATTCTCGACCATCTTGAGCGACGGCGGCCCCTCGCCCGCCACCTTCTTGATTTTCTCGCCGGAAGCATTCGCGGTCCGCCAGTCGGCAACCGCGGCGACGAACACCGCCGCGTCCGCCGGCAGAAGGCTCTCGACCGCTTCCTTCATCTCGACCGCGGTTTCGACATGTGTGGTCGCAACACCGGCTGGATCGGCGATATTGACAGGGCCGGACACCAGCCGGACGTCGGCCCCGAGCTTAGCAAGCGCTGCCGCGATCGCATGGCCCTGTTTGCCGGACGAGCGATTGGCGATGTAGCGCACCGGGTCGATCGGCTCATGCGTCGGCCCCGAGGTGACGATGATCCTGCGGCCGGCAAGCGGCTTCGGCCTTTCGTCGAGCATCGCCTCGATCGCGGCCACGATCTCCAGCGGCTCAGCCATGCGGCCTTCGCCGGCCTCGTTGCTTTCCGCCATCTCGCCCTTGGCGGGGCCGACGAAGGCGATGCCGTCCTTCAACAGGGTCGCCCGGTTGCGGCGCGTCGCCGGATGCGACCACATTCTCGGATTCATCGCCGGCGCCATCAGCACCTTCTTGTCGGTTGCGAGCAGCACTGTCGAGGCAAGGTCGTTGGCATGGCCGTTGGCGAGCTTCGCCATCAGGTCGGCGGTAGCCGGCGCCACGACCAGAAGGTCGGCCTCGCGCGACAGCCTTATATGGCCGACGTCGTGCTCGTCATTGCGGTCGAACAGTTCGGTGAAGACATGGTCGGCCGAAAGCGCGCCCGCTGAGAGCGTGGTGACGAATTCCTGCGCTGCGGCCGTCATCACCACCCGAACCGAAGCGCCGCGCTCGCGCAGGCGCCGGATCAGGTCGAGCGCCTTGTAGGCGGCAATGCCGCCGCCGATGATGAGCAGGATGCGCTTGCCGGAAAGCGTTCCCCGAACTGATGGCTTGCCGGACCCTGCGGAGACGGGCGCCGTTTGTCGCTCGGAGCCGGTCAACGCGCGCAGCGTCTTCTCGATCTGGTCGATGCGGTCGGCCTGTCCTGCCCGGCCTTCAACCGCTGCGCGGATCATCGCCCGCGCCTGCTCCTCCATCGAGCAGCCATTTTCGGCTGCCAGCTGGCGCAGAAGGTCCTTGACCTCGTCGTCAAGGTTGCGGATCGTGATGCTGGCCATCTGATTGCACCTGCCTCAAACCGTCGCTAGCAATGATAGCAATGCAATCAAACTGCGGCAAGGCGGGGTGGCGGTCAGAAAATCCGCCAGGCGATATAAGCCAGCGTCAGCGCGATGACCCACAGCGCGACGCGGCCGGAGCGAGTATGGCGCGCCTCGGCCTTGCCGATGGCATGCGCGGTCGCCTCGTCGAAGCGCAGGCCGTGTTCGGCCATCAGGTCGATTTCGCGCGATAGTCGCTCGGTGCGGGTGGCGATGTCCGGCGCCTGTCTCGCCAATGAGATCAGGGCTTTGCCGGCGTCGCGCGCGTCGGACAGCATGCCGCGCGGGCCGAGATTGCCGGCGATCCAGTCGCTGACCACCGGTTCCGACGTCTTCCACATGTTGAAGGCCGGATCGAGCGTTCGGGCGACGCCTTCGACCACTACCATGGTCTTTTGCAAAAGCACCAGCTCGGTCCGCGTCGCCATGTCGAAGAGGTCGGTGACCTCGAACAGCAGCGTCAGAAGCTTGGCCATCGAGATCGTGTCGGCCGACTGGCCGTGGATTGGCTCGCCGATGGCCCGGATCGCCTGTGCGAAGGCCGAGACATTGTGCTGGCGCGGCACGTAGCCGGCCTCGAAATGCACCTCGGCGACGCGGTGATAGTCGCGCACGATGAAGCCGTAGAGGATTTCGGCCAAGAATCGCCGCTCCTTCTTGCCGAGCCTGCCGGCAATGCCGAGGTCGACGGCGACGATGGTTCCGTCCGGCTCGACGAACAGGTTACCTGGATGCATGTCGGCATGAAAGAAGCCGTCGCGCAGCGTGTGCCTGAGGAACGACTGGATCAGGTTGGCGGCAATCGCCTTGAGGTCGTGGCCGGCGGCGGCAAGACCGGCCAGATCGTTCATCTTGATGCCGTCGATCCACTCCATGGTGATCACGTCGCGGCCGGTCCGTTCCCAGTCGACCGTGGGCACGCGAAAGCCGGAATCGTCCTTGGTATTTTCAGCGAGCTCGGAAAACGCGGCCGCCTCGAGCCGCATGTCCATTTCGACCTTGGTGGTCTGTGCCAGCGTCTGGGTCACCTCGACCGGCCGCAGCCGGCGCGACGACGGGATGTACTTCTCCTGCAGGCGCGCGGCGAGGAAATAACTCTCGAGATCCTGGAAGAAATGATGGCGTACGCCGGGCCGGATCACCTTCACCGCCACCCGCGAGGCCTTCCCGTCTCGAACGACTTCAGCGCCGTGCACCTGGGCGATCGAAGCGGCCGCCACCGGCTCGCCGAAGCTTGCATAGAGATCGCCGATCTTGCGGCCGAGCGAGGCTTCGATCGCCGCGATCGCCGCGGCCTTCGGGAAGGTGTGCATCTTGTCCTGCAGCAGGGCAAGATCGACCGCCATGTCGTTGCCGACCACATCGGGCCGTGTCGCCAGGAACTGGCCGAGCTTCACGTAGGACGGGCCGAGCCGCACCACCGCCTTCGCCAGCCGGTCGCCGCGCTCGTAGGCTCGCGCGCGGCGGCGCGTCAGCAGCCGCGCCAGCTGCCAGCCGAGCTTCGGCATGCCGGAGAGCTCTTCGCCGGGCAGCGCCGCGACGACACCCTCGCGGACCAGCACCCAGCCGGCCCTGGCGAGCCGGAAAGCGGCGCCAACCGTGGTCATCGGACGCTGCTCATCGCCTGGCCTGCCTCAAGGGTTCCGACCTCAAAGCTTCCAGCCCGAATGAAGTGCAGCGATGCCGCCCGAATAGTTGCGGAAAGTGACCCGATCGAAGCCCGCGCGGGTGATCATGGAAGCGAAATTCTGCTGGTTGGGGAATTTGCGGATCGATTCCACCAGGTAGGAATAGGGCTCGCCGTCGCCGGTCACCGCCCTGCCGATTTTAGGGATGGCGTTGAACGACCAGGCTTCGTAAACCTTGTCGAGCAGCGGCATGTCGACCTCGGAAAACTCCAGGCAAAGGAACCGCCCGCCGCGCTTCAGCACGCGAAAGGCTTCGCTCAGCGCCACATCGATGCGTGGCACGTTGCGGATACCGAACGCGATCGTATAGGCGTCAAACGTATTGTCCTCGAACGGCAGCGCCTCGGCATTGGCCTCGACGAAATCGGTGTTTTCTGAAAGACCTTTCTTCTCGGCACGGTCGCGGCCGACCTCAAGCATCGAGCCGTTGATGTCGAGCACCGTCGCATGCGCGTTGCGGTGGCTGGCTTCGACGATGCGGAAGGCGATATCGCCCGTGCCGCCGGCGACATCGAGCACCTTCCAGCCCTGCCGCTTCGGCGGATGGAGCCAGGCGACCATCGCGTCCTTCCACAGCCGGTGCAACCCGCCCGACATCAGATCGTTCATGAGGTCGTATCGGTTGGCCACCTTGTGGAACACGTCGTTGACGAGGGACTGCTTGTCGCCTGCCCCTACCTTCCTGAAACCGTAGGAGGTTTCCATGCCGCCCGCGGCCGTGGTTCTCTCAACTGACATTATTTTGATCCGCCATAAAACCGGCGGGACCATAGCCGATCGATGGGGCCGGCGCTATTGTCCAAGGCGCGGTTTTCGGCCGCGCTTTCAAAACGGCTTCGGGAAGAGTCTGCCATGATTTTCCGCCCGGAATCGGCGCCACGACAAAAAAATACCGCACGGGATGGCCGCATGATTTTGAAAGCCGAGTTGCACTGCCATATCGAAGGGGCGGCGGCGCCCGACCTTGTCGTCAGCCAGGCCCGCAAATACGGCAAGGACCCCTCGCCCTACATCCAGGACGGCTCCTTCGTCTGGCATGATTTCTCCTCTTTCCTCGCCGCCTACGACTTCGCCTCCGACCTTTTCCGCACCGAGGAGGACTATGCCCGGCTGACCGATCATTACCTGACCAGCCTCGCCCGCGACGGCGCGATCTATTCCGAGATATTCACCTCGCCGGATCACGCCAAGAAGGCCGGACTGTCGCCCAAGGCCTACACGGATGCGCTGGGCGAAGGCATGGCCCGCGCCAAGGCAAGGACCGGCATCGAGGGACGCATGATCGTCACCGGCGTTCGCCATGCCGGTGTCGAGGCAATCGAGCAGGCCGCGCGCTTCGCGGCGCGCTGCGGCCATCCGCTGGTCACCGGCTTCGGCGTCGCCGGCGACGAGCGGATCGGCGATTTCGAGGATTATGTGCGCGCTTTCGAGATCGCTCGCGAGGCAGGCCTCGGCGTCACCATCCATGCCGGCGAGCTGATGGGCTGGGAAAGTGTCAAGGCAGCGCTCGACCATATCCGCCCGTCCCGCATCGGCCACGGCGTGCGCGCCATCGAAAACCCCGACCTCGTGCGGCGTATTGCCGACCAAGGCGTGGTGCTGGAATGCTGCCCCGGCTCCAACATCGCGCTCAACGTGTTCGACAGTTTCGCCGACCACCCCTTCCCAGCCTTGCGCGCGGCCGGCTGCAAAGTAACGCTCAATTCCGACGACCCGCCCTATTTCTGGACCTCGCTGAAGCGCGAATACGATTTCGCCGCCGAACATTTCGCGATGGACGACAAGGCGCTGACCGCCGTCACCAGGACGGCCATCGAGGCAGCCTTCGTCGACCGGAAGACCAAAGCAATGCTGTTGAGCAGACTCGACGCCAAAGGCCGGTGAATGGTGAATGGATGGTTTGCCGGAGTTTCGGCCCGTCAACGGCAATCATCGACCCGTCGGGACTCGCAAACCCGCTCGCTATTCACTATTCAGCATTTACTATTCACTATTCGCCATTCACTGGAGAAGACCATGCAGGGCGTCACCGTCGTCGACCACCCCCTTGTCCAGCACAAGCTGACCATCATGCGCAAGAAGGAGACCTCGACGGCCGGCTTCCGGCGGCTGCTGCGCGAGATCTCGCTGCTTCTGTGCTACGAGGTCACCCGCAACCTCGAGCTGACCACAACCACTATCGAGACGCCGATCGAGGAAATGGAGGCGCCGACGCTGGAGGGCAAGAAACTGGTCTTCGCCTCCGTGCTGCGGGCCGGCAACGGCCTGCTTGAAGGCCTGCTCGACCTGGTGCCGGCGGCGCGCGTCGCCCATATCGGCCTCTACCGCGACCACGAGACGCTGGAGGCGATCGAATATTTCTTCAAGGCCCCGAGCGACCTTGCCGACCGGTTGGTGATCGTCGTCGATCCGATGCTCGCGACCGCCAATTCCGCGATTGCCGCGATCGACAAGCTGAAGGGGCGCGGTGCCACCAACATCCGCTTCCTCTGCCTGCTCGCGGCGCCCGAAGGCATCGAGCGCTTCACCAAGGCGCACCCCGATGTCCCGATCTTCACCGCCTCGATCGACCGCCAGCTGAACGACAAGGGCTACATCATGCCCGGCCTCGGCGACGCCGGCGACCGCATGTACGGGACCAAGTGAGCGCTTTTCTTAACCGATCGTTTACGAAACGCCGTGGTTCCGGCGCGCGTTAAAACTGAAAACACCATATCGGCTTAACGATCGAACCTTCACGAAGGTCGATCCATGCTGCGCAAGCTTCTCCTCCTCGGCATCTTTGTCGGAAGCTCGGCATCGATCCCGATCGTCTATCAGTCGAATCCGCAGATGGTCGAAACCCTGCTGAGATCGGCGGTTGCCTCGAAGCCGGCGACCCCGGAGGCTCGGCCGGACGTCAATCTCGCTTCGGTTCCAGCCAAGCCGGCGCCGCCGCTGCCGCTCGGCCGCCAGGTGCTGGTCAATGCCGACCAGCGCGGCCATTTCACCTCCGCCTTCAAGCTCAACGGCCGCCAGATCGACGGCATGATCGACACCGGCGCCACGCTGGTCGCGATCAACATATCGACCGCGCGCCGGATCGGCATCTCGCTCAATCAGTCGGACTTCAATCAACAGGTGAATACGGCGAACGGCGCCATCAAGGCCGCGGTGGTCACTGTCGACCGTCTGCAGATCGGCAAGATTTCCGTCGACAACGTCCAGGCGGTGGTGCTCGACGACCGGGCGCTGCAAACCAATCTGATCGGCATGAGCTTCCTGCAGCGGCTGCAGAAATACGAAGTCCAGAACGGCGCGCTGCTGCTCGTCCAATAGGCGCGATATTACAGAGGCAGTATCCGCCTGAGCACGGTCTTTTCGGCGGACGGCTTCGAGGTGCCGATCGTGTAGGCGGAGCGCACCGCGGCGGCAGCAGCCTCGGCGGCAGCCTCGGTCCGCGCGTGGACCAGCGCCAGCGCCTCGCCCGCGTCTACTTCGGCACCGATCGGCAACAGCCTGGTCAAACCCACAGCATGATCTATTCTGTCGTCCGGACGCGTGCGCCCGCCGCCCAGCGCGACGACGGCGAGCCCGATATCGCGCGTCGCGATCCCCGTGACAAAACCGTCCTCCGCCGCTTCAACCGGCAATTCCACCGCCGCTTTGGGAAGATACTTTTCCGGGTTCTCGATGAAGTCGGCGGGACCGCCGAGCGCCGTCACCATGCGCGCGAACACGGCCGCCGCGCGGCCGCCGGCCAGCGTCTCGGCGGCACGCCTGATCCCGTCCTGGTTGGACGAGACAATTCCCGCCGATTGCAGCATCTCGGCGGCGAGCGCCAGCGTGACGTCCTCCAGCCGCCGGTCGCGGAACCGGCCGGTGAGGAAGTCGACGGCGTTGCGCACTTCCACCGCATTGCCGGCGGCCGAGGCCAGCGGCTCGTTCATGCCTGTCACCAGCGCCGAGGCCTTAAGGCCCGCGCCGTTGGCGACCTCGACCAAGCTGTTCGCCAGGGCGACAGCTTCGCGCGACTTCTCCATGAAGGCACCGTTGCCGACCTTGACGTCGAGCACCAGCGAGTCCAAGCCCGCCGCAAGCTTCTTCGACAGGATCGAGGCGGTGATCAGCGGCACCGACTCGACCGTCCCGGTCACGTCGCGGATCGCGTAGAGCCGGCGGTCGGCGGGCGCGAAATCGGCGGTCTGGCCGATGACGGCGCAACCGGTCTCGAGCACCGTTTTGCGCAGGCGCGCCACGTCCGGCTGGCTGGTGTAGCCGGGGATGGCATCCATTTTGTCGAGCGTGCCGCCGGTATGGCCAAGGCCGCGTCCGGAGATCATCGGCACATAGGCGCCGCAGGCGGCGACGATCGGCGCAAGCATCAGCGAGACGTTGTCGCCGACGCCGCCCGTCGAATGCTTGTCGGTAACCGGGCCCGGCAGGTCGGACCAGTCGAGCACATCGCCGGAATCGCGCATGGCGAGCGTCAGCGCCACAGCTTCCTCGCGGCTCATGCCTTTGAGGAACACGGCCATTGCGAAGGCGCCGATCTGGCCCTCCGACAGCGTGCCGGCTGTTATCCCTTCGATGAAGGCCGAAATCTCGGTTGCCGAGAGCTTGTGGCCGTCGCGCTTGCGGCGGATGATTTCCTGGGGGAGCATCAGCTTTCCGGCAAGCCTTCTTCGAAGACTCGCCGCAGGATCGTCGCCAGCCGCGCGCCGCCGACCGGCGCCATGTCCTTGGTTTCCTGGTGCGAGAGTTCCGCCCCGGTCATGCCGGCCGCCAGATTGGTGATGACCGAGCACGCGGCGACCTTGAGGCCGAGGAAGCGGGCCAGGATGACTTCCGGCACGGTCGACATGCCGACCGCATTGGCGCCCATGATGCGCGCCATGCGGATCTCAGCCGGCGTTTCGAAGCATGGTCCGGAGAACCACATGTAGACGCCTTTGAGCAGCGCCGTGCCGGTCTCCTTCGCCGCCTTTTCGATCGCCTTGCGCAGGCCGGCATCATAGGCCTCTGTGAGGCCGACGAAGCGGCGGTCGCTCGGCTCGCCGATCAATGGGTTGGAGCCGGAGAAGTTGATGTGGTCGGTGATCATCATCACGGAGCCTGGCCCCATCTCTGGATCGACCGAGCCGGCGGCGTTGGTGAGGATGAGATGTGAGATGCCGATGCCGGCAAGCACCTCCAGCGCCGGGCGCATCGCGGCGGCGTTGCCGTGCTCGTAGTAATGCGCGCGGCCGGAGAGCATCAGCACCGGCGTGCCGGCGAAATGCCCGGCGACGACCTCGCCGGCATGGCCGGAAACGCCGCTTCGGGGGAAGCCTGGCAGCTCGGCATAGGAGATGCGCCTTGCGCCCTCGACCTGGTCGACCAGCCCGCCGAGGCCGGAGCCCAGCACAAGCGCGGCAGTCGGGGCCAGCCCGTCCAGTTTCTCGACGAGATGATCCAGCGCTTCCTTCATTTCAAGATATCGCCCCTGAAGCCGTAAGGCAGCATGTCGCCCATGGTGACCGTCTCGACGACGCCTGTATTGTCGCAAAGATAGAGCTTTGTCTCCGGCCGGCAGAATTCCGCCAGCCGCTGCCGGCAGCCGCCGCAGGGCGAGCATTTGGCCATGCGCTCGGCGATCACCGCGATCTCGGTGATCCTGCCGCCGCCGCCCATGATGTAGTGGCCGAGCGCAGTGGTCTCGGCGCACCAGCCTTCGGGATAGGACGCCACCTCGATATTGGCGCCGGTGAAGACGCGCCCGTCCTCGGTGCGCAGCGCGGCACCGACGGGAAACTTGGAATAGGGCGCATAGGCCTTGGCCATCGCCGTCTTCGCCGCTTCGAACAGATCATGCGACATTTTCTTCTTCTCTCCCACGATCTTGTTCAAAAGCCGGTTGCCTAAGTCGCCGAACCCTTGTGCAGTCCAGGCCTCAGCGCTCCTTGACGTAGGGCACGCCGCCGGCGCGCGGCGGGATCGCCTTGCCGATGAAGCCGGCGAGCAGGATGACGGTGAGCACATAGGGCAGCGCCTGCATGAACTGCACCGGCACCTTTCCTATGATGGGCAGCGGCGAGCCTTGCAGCCGGATCGCCGCCGCGTCGAGGAAGCCGAACAAAAGGCAGGCGAACATGGCGTTGACCGGCTTCCATTTGGCGAAGATCAGCGCCGCAAGCGCGATATAGCCCTTGCCTGCGGTCATATCCTTCACGAAGCCGCCATTCTGCACCATCGACAGATAGGCGCCGGCGACGCCGGTAAGGACGCCGGTGCAGATCAGCGCCCGGTAGCGCAGCCAGGCGACCGAGATGCCGGCGGTATCGACGGCGGCCGGGTTTTCGCCCACGGCGCGCATCCTGAGCCCGAAGCGGGTGCGGAACAGAACCCACCAGGTGAACGGCACCATCGCGAAGGCGAAATAGACCAGGATCGAATGGCCTGAGATCAGCTCGGCATAGATCGGCCCGAGGATCGGCACGTCGCGGACGGCTTCGGCGCCGGGCCAGACGATCGCCTCGAAGCGCTCGCCCGGCTGCAGTGCCGGCGTGCGGCCGCCCTGCTGGAACCAGGCCTGGCCAAGGATGATGGTCGAGCCTGCGGCGACGAAGTTGATGGCGACGCCGGAGACGATCTGGTTGCCGCGATGCGTGATCGAGGCGAAGCCGTGCACCATGGCGAAGGAGACCGAGATCAGGATCGCCATTCCGAGGCCGATGAAGGCCGAATGGAAGACCGAGGCCGCGGCGGCGCCGGCGAAAGCGCCGACCAGCATCTTGCCTTCCAGACCGATGTCGAAGATGCCGGCCCGCTCGGAATAAAGGCCGGCGAGACAGGCAAGCAGCAGCGGCACCGAGAGGCGGATGGTGGAGTCCAGGACCTGGACGATTGCGTTGAAGACGTCCATCTCAGGCCCCCTTCCCGTTGACCGCCTGCATGCCCACCGATTTCGGGCTGAACGAGGCGAACAGTGCCTGGATATAGGGCCTGAACATATGCTCCAGCGCGCCGGCGAAGAGGATGACCAGGCCTTGGATGATGACGATCATGTCGCGGCTGATCGCCGGCATCTCGAAGGCAAGCTCGGCGCCGCCCTGGTAGAGCATGCCGAACAGGATCGCCGCCAGCACGATGCCGACCGGATGCAGCCTGCCCATCAGCGCGACCGCGATGCCGACATAACCGGCGCCCGAGACGAAATCGATCGCCACATTGTGCTGGTCGCCCATCACCGGGTTGAGCGCCATCATGCCGGCCAGCGCGCCCGAGATCATCATCGCGGTGAGGATGATGCGGGTTTCCGAAATGCCGGCATAGCGCGCCGCCTTCGGGCTGTGGCCATAGGTGCGCATCTCGTAGCCGAGCTTGGTGCGCCAGATCAGCAGCCAGACCAGGAGCGCCATTACCAGCGCCAGCAGGAAGCAGATGTTGAGCGGCGCCGAGCGGATCTTGGCGCCGAACAATTCGATGATCCAGTTGAGCTTCGGCAATTCCGCGCCGGGGAGGAAATTGCGTGTCTGCGGCGCCTGCGATCCAGCCGGCTTCAGCGCACCGACCAGCAGATAGACCATCACCGAGGCGGCGATGAAGTTGAACATGATGGTGGTGATGACGATGTGCGAGCCGCGCTTGGCCTGCAGATAGGCGGGAATGAAGCCCCAGGCCGCGCCGAACACCGCCGCGGCGACGATCGCCATCGGAAAGATCGCCCACCAGGGCAGCACGCTGTCGAAGCTGAGACAAACGAGCGCGATGCCGAGGCCGCCGATATAGGCCTGGCCCTCGGTGCCGATGTTGAACAGGCTGCAATGCGCCGCCACCGCCACCGACAGCCCGGTGAAGATGAAGGTGGTGGCGTAGAACAGGGTGAAGGCGATGCCCGTGCCCTTGCCGAAGGCGCCTTCGACCAGGATGACGGCGGCGCGGAACGGATTTTCGCCGACCAGCATGACGACGAAGCCGGCGACGATGAAGGCCACCGAGAGATTGATCAGCGGGATCAGGCCATAATCGGCCCAGGCCGGCAGCTTGGCATAAGGCGTGCTCATTCGGCGGCCTCCTGGTGTTCGACACCGGCCATAAGGAGGCCAAGCTCGCCTTCGGTCGCGTCCGGCCCGCGCTCGCCGACGATGCGGCCGGCAAACATCACCAGGATGCGGTCGGAGAGCGAGCGGATCTCGTCGAGCTCGACCGACACCACCAGCACCGCCTTGCCCTGGTCGCGCATGGCGATCAGCCGCTTGTGGATGAATTCGATGGCGCCGACATCGACGCCGCGGGTCGGCTGGCCGACGATCAGCACGCCGGGATCCTGCTCCATCTCCCTGGCCAGCACGATCTTCTGCTGGTTGCCGCCGGAGAAATTGGCGGTCTTGAGCCGCGGATTGCCGGGACGGATGTCGTATTTCTCGATCTTGTCCTTGGCGTCCGCCATGATGGCATCGACCTTGAGGAAGGGTCCTTTCAGATAGCGCTCGTCGTCGTGATAGCCGAGGATCGAATTCTCGTTTTCCTCGAAGGCGAGCACCAGCCCGACATGGTGGCGGTCCTCCGGCACATGGGCGAGACCGCGGTCGCGCAATTCGCCGGGGTCGGCCTTGCCTGTCAGATCGACCGGCTTGCCTTCGAGCATGACCTCGCCGGAGACGGCGTGCCGGATGCCGGAGATCGCCTCGAGCAGCTCCGACTGGCCGTTGCCGGCCACGCCGGCGATGCCGACGATCTCGCCGCCGCGCACGTCGAAGGAGACGTCGTCGACCATGGTGACGCGGCGAGAATCCTTCACCGTCAGGTTCTTGACCGAGAGCTTTATCGCGCCGGCTTCCGACTGGCCCTTCTCGACCCGCAGGAGCACGCGCCGGCCGACCATCAACTCGGCCAGTTCGCCGACCGTGGTTTCCTTTGTCACCCTGGTGGCCACCATGGTTCCCTGGCGCATCACCGAGACCGTGTCGGTGATCGCCATGATCTCGCGCAGCTTGTGCGTGATCAAGACGATCGTTTTTCCCTGCTCCTTCAATTGCTTGAGGATGCGGAACAGGTGATCGGCCTCGGCCGGCGTCAAGACCCCGGTCGGCTCGTCGAGGATCAGGATCTCTGCGCCGCGATAGAGCGCCTTGAGGATCTCGACGCGCTGCTGCAGGCCGACGGGCAATTCCTCGATGATGGCGTCGGGATCGACCTCGAGGCCGTATTCGCGCTCCAGCCGCTCGAGCTCCGAACGCGCCTTGGCGATGCTGCTTTTCAGGAGCGCGTCGTTCTCGGCGCCGAGGATGACGTTCTCCAGAACCGTGAAATTGTCGACCAGCATGAAATGCTGGTGCACCATGCCGATGCCGAGCGCGATCGCGTCGTTGGAGGTGCTGATCGACACTGGCTTGCCGCCGACACGGATTTCGCCGCTGTCGGCCTGGTAGAAGCCATAGAGGATCGACATCAGCGTCGACTTGCCGGCGCCGTTCTCGCCGACGATGCCGTGGATGGTGCCGCGCGCGACTTCCAGGTTGATGTCGCGGTTGGCGCGCACGGCGCCAAAACTCTTGTTGATGCCTATGAGTTCGATTGCGGCTTGCGCCATGCAGCCTGTCCCACTCGTTATTTTTTTATCGCTTGGTCAAAATGCCTAGCACGATGCCCCGCCTGTGCCAATTGGCCGGAACGCCATTCACTCTCGACAAATCCCCGCGGGCTTGTCAATTTCGAAGGTGGCCGAGAGCTTCACATTCACAGAGACCTGGTTTTGAATGACCAAACCTGACGACCGGCTGACAACGCTGGAAATCCGCGCCGCCGAGCAGGAAAAGACCATCGAGGAACTGTCCGGCCAGATCGCCGAGCAGTGGAAGGTGATCGAGCGCATGGAACGCAAGCTTGCCGCCCTCACCGACCGGTTCCTGGCTTTGGAGGAGCAGACTGCTCCCGATACGCCGGTGACCAAGCCGCCGCACTATTGAGCGGGCATTGGCGAGCCATGGGGGAGAACGGTCATGGCCAGTGAAGGAGACCGCATCGCGAGGGCCGGCGACTATGTCTTCGGCCTGATGGACAAAAGGGAACGGGCGCGTGCCGAGCGCGACCTCGAGATCGACCCCGCCTTTCGCGACGCGGTGCTGCGGCTCGCCGAACGCATGCGTGCGCTGGATCCGGCGGGAGCGTCCGCCGGTGGAGCGGCAGACAATCGCTGGAAACTGGTCGCGCAACGCCTCGGCGAGCTGCCGCAGATGCGGCTTGCCGGACTGGGCGAGAGCGAGGCGAAGCCGCCACCCGTTGTTATCAATAAGATCGAGCGCAAACCCTATGGCGTCGGCCTGCATTCCCTGGGCGGCCGGCTTGGATTTGTCATCGCGATGGCGCTGCTGGCGGCGTTCGCGCTCGGCTATCTCGCCGGCACATTATAGAGATCGCGCCATCAGAAGCATCGGCTCGCCGTCCTGCTCGAAGGCCTCGACCGCGGTCCAGCCGAGCGCTTCATAGAATCGTCGCGCCTGCCAGGTGTAGAGATAGAGCTTGCTCACGCCGACGGATGCCGCATGGGCCTCTACGGCCCTCAAAAGCGCCGCGCCAACACCCCGGCCCCGGTAACGTTCGTCAACGACCAGCCCGGCGAGCCAAGGCGTCAGATCATGCGCCGGGTCGATCTCGTTGCGGACGAACAGGCAGCTGCCGATGGGCGAGCCGCCGAAGCCGGCGACGAAGGCCGCCTCGAAGCCGTCGCCGGCGATCAGTCCGCGCAGCGCGGTGATATCCTCTGCGAGCGTTCGGCCGGATCCCTCGAAGAAAGCGGCCAGGCGCAGCCTTGCAACGGCCTCGACGTCGCCTTCCGCCATGGCTTCGATTGTCGGCTGCATGATGCTCATCCAAAAAGAAACCGCCGGGCGAAGGCCCGGCGGTCGATGAATGCTGGTTCAACTGCCGATCAATACGGGCAATTGTTGTCCGCGGTGTAGTCGTGCACCTGGACCTTGCCGGCAATGATGTCGGCCTTGGCCTTTTCAACCGCCGCCTTCATGTCGTCGGTGACCAGCGCCTTGTTGTTGTCGTCCATGGCGTAGTCGACGCCGCCTTCCTTGAGGCCCAGATTCTGGACGCCGCCCTTGAACGTGCCGTTCTTGCCGTCCATGAAGGCGTTGTAGACGGCGACGTCCACGCGCTTCATCATCGAGGTCAGCACCTTGCCGGGCTGCAGGCCGTTCTGGTTGGAATCGACGCCGATGCCGAGCTTGCCGGCATCCGCCGCGGCCTGCAGCACGCCGACGCCGGTGCCGCCGGCGGCGGCATAGACCACGTCGGCGCCCTGGTCGATCTGCGTCTTGGCGATCTCGCCGCCCTTGGTCGGGTCGTTCCAGGCGGCCGGCGTGTCGCCGGTCATGTTCTGGATGACGTCGGTCGCGCCGGCCGACTTGGCGCCGCCGACATAGCCGCATTCGAACTTGCGGATCAGCGGGATGTCCATGCCGCCGACGAAGCCGACCTTCTTGGACTTGGAAGCCATCGCCGCCAGGATGCCGACGAGGTAGGAGCCTTCATTCTCCTTGAATACCAGCGAGCGGACATTGGGCAGGTCGACGGCATCGTCGATGATGGCGAAATTCAGGTCGGGATAATCTTTCGCGACCGCTTTCAGCGCGTCTTCCCAGGCAAAGCCCGCCATGACGATCGGGTTGCGGCCGTCCTCGGCGAAGCGGCGCAGCGCCTGCTCGCGCTGCGAGGCGTTGGAAACCTCGAATTCGACATAAGCCACGCCGGTTTCGGTCTTGAACTTCTCCGCGCCGTGATAGGCAGCCTCGTTGAAGGATTTGTCGAACTTGCCGCCGAGATCGTAGAGGATGGCCGGCTGGACATCCGCGGCGAAGGCCGGAAGAACCATTGCGGTTGCGGCCAGAAGGCCGAGAACGATACGTTTCATGTGATCCACACCCTGTCGGTTATTTTCCGTTTGCACCGCCTGCCTGCCCGGTTCTCCGGCAGGCCTGCGACGTCAGGCAGGAAGTGTTTGCCCCTCCCGCTCGCGGCCAATCTGGCACGGCCCGAAACAAAATTCACGTGGAATTTTGACCTGTTGGAAAAAGCGTCCAGGCCGACTTGTTTCGAGCGGAGCGAAACGCGTGCGTCAGTTGGTCGGGGCGAATTCGTGGCGACGCCGCCGGTAGCCGATAGCGTAGAGCAGGAACGCCAACACGGCGAACACGGCGAACCCTGGCTGGCCGAGCACCCAGGCAACGGCGCCGTCCCAGACCAGCGGACTGGCTTTGGCGCGCACATAGGTCTCGAAGGCCGCGCGGGTGTCGGGCGATACCGCCAGCCAGCTCGCGTTGAGCGGCGTCATGACCAGCGCCGACGCCGCCACCGAGCGCGTGGTGTCGATCACCGCCATGATCACGGAAACCGACAATGCAATCATGGCCGCCAGCCGAAAGATGAAACGCAACATCCAACGCACTCCCCGGGAAAAGCTCCCGTTTGCCCCGCAACCGACATAGAGCGTGCGCAACCGCCACGCAATCGCGACACGCGATTTTGAGCTGCTCTATCTATTTGTTTTGACGCAATTCCGAACGGAAAACCGCGACGCGCTTTTCCTGGAATTGCTCGCTTTTTTGTTTTTCGCAATTCCGGACGGAAAACCGCTGCGCACTTTTCCTGGAATTGCTCAGGCTGTTCTTGCCGGTTTGCGCCGGTTAACCCGCCAGATGGCGAAGATTCCGCCGGCGATGGCTCCGACGATCAGGCCCGCGAGGCCGATGAAAGCGGCGAAGAACCCGCAGGCGCCCTCGAAGCAGCTCATATGGGTGGCGTCGGCGATCAGCGACCCGGCAAAGAATCCGGTGCAGGCGCCGATGGCGCCGCCAAGGATGATGCCGAGCAGCGCGGCAACGAGCGAGACCAGGAGCGGCGGGCGTTCGGTCTCGGCATTGGCATAGACGCTCTCCGCGCCGGCGCCGTGCCGCAGAAGATAGATGCAAAGCAGGCCGATGGCGATCTCGGCTGCGGTAAAGCTCAGCGCTTCGGCCGAGAAAACGAAGTCGGGCACCAGGAGCGTATAGGCCTGGCGCACGACGAGCCACAGGATGATAGCGACCTGCCAGATGGTGTAGTGACGCGGGAAACGCGCCGAGCGGTTGAAGGCGAGGCCGAGCAGGTAAAGCCCCCACAGAATGGTCACGACGCCGCCGGCCAGCCCGCCATAGATCAGGAAGAACACGCTTTGCGGCAGGTTGAAGTCGCCGATCAGCCGCCAGTTCGAGATCAGGCCATACGCCGAAAGCCCCATGACGATGATCAGCCACGCCACCGGAATGAAGGAGAGCCCGCTATCGGGCCGGCCCGCGGGCTGCTGGTTGATCGATGCCATGTCAGGACAATGCCCCTCGCAAAGCCCAGGCAATTCCGGGAAGTGGTGGTTTTCCGTCCGGAACTGCACAGAAAACAAACGTCTTCGGCAGTCGACAGGCGGCCACGGCCGAAGTCAAGCGCGGGAAACCGCGGCGGCCAGCCTGTGCACATCATTCAGGTGCATGGCAGGCCGCGCCGGGGAGCTTCCACGCCATCCACGGCAAAAGCCACGGAATGACTTGGCATTCGCTTTAGGATCGACTAGATGAGCCCCGCGCCTGTTTTGCCTAGACGGCTAGAGGTGCTGGGAAAGGGTTGCCCGCCGGTTGAAGGCACCCCAAATAGTCCGTCGAGGACTTCCCGAGGGAGGCGCATCTCCCCAACCCGCGCGGCAAAACCGGCCGGCGCGCAGTGCAAGGACGGAGAGGTGGCCGAGTGGTTGAAGGCGCACGCCTGGAAAGTGTGTTTACGGGAAACCGTAACGCGGGTTCGAATCCCGCTCTCTCCGCCAGCTATCTTCCATAAAAACCATTAGTTTTCAAAAACTTCCTTGCGGCCCTTGACCGCCAGATATCGAAACATATCTCATTCTGTGTAACAAACTGTGTAACATTAGAGTGAGCTAATGCGGCGATCTACAGCGCCACGCCCGCATAAGCGGGATGGTATCTGGTATCTCGTGCGCCGGGTGCCTAAGGAATTTGCGTCGTTCGACCGCCGCGGCTTGGTGCGCATTTCAACCGGGGTGGCAGTTGCTGACGATCCGCGTGGTGTAAGGGCTCGCGATGCGGTGCGAAGTCTCGGCGCGGAGCTCGAGACTTATTGGCGCAAACTGGGTGACGGCCAGTCCGCAGAGGCAGCTCTGCGTTTCGAGGCAGCGAGGAAGCGCGCACGATCGTTCGGGCTGGCTTATCGAACCAATGAGGAGCTGGCGGCGGGGCCGCTGGACGAACTCATAGCCCGCATGAAGCTGCTTCTCGATAGAAATGCCATCGACAACGCAGCGGACGTCGCGGCGGTCATGGGCGGCGTGCAGCGGCCGGCACTGCGCCTGAGCGGGCTCCTCAAGGAGTTCGAGGCGATCGAGCAACAGAACCTGCTGGCGATGTCTCCAAACCAGATAAAGAAGTGGCGGAATCCCAAGAAGCGGGCGATCGCAAACTTGATCGGCGTCATCGGCGATAAGGAGATCGCTCGCATGACGCGAGAGGATGCGGTTGCCTTCCGTGAATGGTGGCAGAAGCGCGTCGTTGGAGGGGGCCTCGACATCGGCACGGCCAATAAGGACATCGGCCACATCTCCAAGATGCTGCGTGTTGTCGACCTCACGCACCAGCTCAAACTGGAGCCAGTTTTCCACCACCTTCGCCTTTCCGGGGCCGTCGCAGCCCAGCGCGCAGCGTTCAGCGAGCAGTTCGTGCAGGAAAAGATTCTCGCCGAAGGGGCGCTTGACGGGCTGAATGACGAGGCCCGCCACCTTGTCTATCTAATTGCCGATACCGGACTGAGGCTTTCCGAAGCGGCTAATCTCACCGCAGAGACTATCCACCTCGACCACGAAATTCCGCACGTCCAGGTGCGCCCCAATGGCCGCCGTCTGAAGACCGATCATTCCGCACGCGATATCCCCCTGGTCGGCTGTGCGCTTGACGTGATGAAGCTGCATCCGAATGGCTTTCCGCGATACCGCGATAAGGCGGCTTCGCTGTCGGCGCTCGTCAACAAAGTGCTTGGCAAAAAGAAGCTGCTGCCTACCTCGGAGCATAGCCTCTATAGTCTGAGACACACTTTCGAGGACCGGCTAACGGCTGTCGAGGCGCCGGAGAAGGTGACCGCTTCCCTGATGGGGCACAAATGGATCCGGCCGAAGTATGGCGCCGGACCGTCCCTGATGCAGAAGCACGAGTGGCTTCAAAAGATTGCTTTCAAGCCGCCAAAAGGCTAGCGGCGCCCGTTCTCTCGGGACCGCCCAACGGGAGCGCTTAGGCTCGCGGCATTCCACTGTCGCGGAAATCGCTTCGTCTCAGGCGATCCTTTGCTCAAGCTGTACGACGTTTGTGTCGTTACGCAGGCCCGTTGCGACGACCGACACCCGGAACTTCCCTGCTAATGCGTGGTCGAAGATGGCGCCGACGATAATGTTGGCGTCCGCATCGACTTCTTCCCGTATCCGTGTCGCTGCCTCGTCGACCTCGAACAGCGTCATGTCCATCCCGCCGCAGATCGATACGAGCAGCCCCCTGGCGCCGGTCATGGAGGCCTCATCAAGGAGCGGATTGGCGATTGCGGCCTCGGCTGCCCCCCTTGCCCGGCCCTCTCCGGAAGCCTCGCCGGTTCCCATCATCGCGCGGCCCATGTCACGCATCACCGACTTCACGTCGGCAAAGTCAAGGTTGATCAGGCCTTCTTTCACCACGAGATCAGTGATGCAGCCGACGCCCGCGTAGAGAACACGGTCGGCCATGGCAAACGCGTCGGCAAACGTGGTCCTGGCGTCGGCGACCCTGAACAGGTTCTGGTTCGGGATGACGATCACCGTGTCAGCGCTTTCACGAAGGCGCTCGATCCCGTCCTCAGCAGCCTGTGTCCTACGCTTCCCTTCGAAGACGAAAGGCTTGGTGACGACGGCCACTGTCAAAATGCCGGCATCGCGCGCGGCACGCGCAATCACGGGCGCAGCACCGGTGCCCGTGCCGCCGCCCATTCCGGCGGTGATGAAACACATATGCGTTCCCATCAGCTGGCCCATTATCTCGTCGAGCGATTCCTCGGCGGCGGCAATTCCGACATGAGGCAAAGACCCGGCGCCGAGGCCTTGGGTGACATGCGCACCCAACTGGATCAATCGAGACGCTTTTGACATGGTGAGCGCCTGGGCATCAGTGTTGGCGACGACGAACTCGACGCCTTGCAGGCCTTCGGCGATCATGTTGTTGACGGCGTTTCCGCCGGCGCCGCCGACCCCAATGACGGTAATCTTAGGCCTCATCTCGAGGATTTCCGGCTTGGCTTGCATTGAGGTTTCTCCCTACAAAAGCGCCGGCTACACTGCCGAGCGCACCACACGGAGCCAGGTCAGCGAGCAGGCGAATCAGGCGATCCCAACCACGATCAGGGAATCAGAGGAGGCGCCTGACTTCAAGGTCGAGCTGAAGACGATCAGGCGTCCTAGCGTCCTCATATTCGGCGCCTTTCTGCATCAGTTCCGCCAGCACGCGCCGAGCCCGGTCTTGGTTTCCGAGCCGCCGTCGCATCTCCTCAAGCTCTTGCTCTAGCCGTTCGAAGGTCGGGGTGTAGGCTTCGCCATGACGAACGACCAAATAGGCGGCGACAGCGAGAAACCGCTCCAGTTCCGCCAGAGGTGGTGGAGAACTGGGAAATGCTGCGGAGCGCCGCATGGCCGGTTTGACCTATCTCGGCTTCGACTACTCGGAACCGGAACCCGGCAGGCGTCGCGACTTTTCTGTGGCTGGGAAGCCTTCCCTTCTGGCCTTCGCGAAAGCTCGGTCGCCCTCCAGGAACTCGACCAGCATGAACGGAATGAGCTCAGCTACTGCCTCGGACTCGCCGTAGGTTTGACGGTATAGTGTCGCATAGTCCTTAAGGGCTTGGCTCAGGTCCGCGCTGATGGTGATGGTGATTTTCGAAGGTGTTCGGTCAGGGAGCTTTCCCAGCTTCAGATTTGACATCACCTACTCCTGCGAGCTTGGATAGGGCCGAAGCACGAGATCCTTCTGCACGATGACGCGGAGCGGCCAGCCGGGGCGCACCGTGATTGTCGGCTGAATGTTAAGGTTCTTTTCGGTGATGCGCTGGCCGGCTTGACTGACGTTTTGTTGAGTGGATTCCCGGATCGCCTTGACCAGGTCGCTTTCGTTTTCACCAAAACTCAACTCGGTGCCGACACCCAGCAATGTGGCCAGCGCAACTCCCTTGATCAGCTGCCAGGTGTGGAAATCAACCTTGTCCTCAAGCCCTGCGTAGCCGGCGGTGTCTGTGGCGGGCAGATTGTCGATTTCGATGGAGGAGCCGTCGGGCAGCAGAATGCGCTGCCAGACCAGCAGGGCGCGTTTTTGCCCAAAGGCGACGACGCTGTCATAGGTGCCGATCAGGCGTGAGCCTTGGGGGATCAGCAAAATGCTACCGGTGACAGTGTCGTGCACATTCTCGGTGACCTGCGCAACTACCAAACCGGGCAAGTCGGAATTGATGCCGGTGATAAGGCTTGCCGCGATCACGCTGCCAGCCATCAACTGATAGGGCGAAGCGGGCGTCTGCAGTGCATGCGGATTGTAGATTCCGTTTGTGTCCCGCTGACTGATAAAATCGAGCTTGCGCTGCTGGTCCCCCTTCGCCGAGGCTTCGGGGGATGGATTGCTCTGGTCGCCCGCGGCTGGAGCAATAGAACCTGGCGCCCGGGAGGCACCGGCTTGCGGAAGTGCCCCAAATGGCTGCTCGGCACCTTGCTCACTGGCATCTGTCCGCTTCGATCGATTATCGATCCGGAACATGACTTGCGACTCGCGCGCCGAAATCGCCTGCTGGGCAAGGCGCTGCTCCTCGGCGGAGATTTCCTGCCCCGGCGCGACGCCGAGCTGACGCTGTCGCTCAAGGATGGGACGGCCGAGATCGCCTGGCAGTGGTGGTCCAAGCATAGGCACCTTTGGCTTGATCGCGGAATAGTCCTTGGGGAGGTTTTCGAGCCCCTCGGCTGTTGGCTTGCGCTCGGTGTTATAGCGGTCCTCTGCCTGGCCCTTGATGCGCCAGGCCGGCCCTTGAAGCGCGAGCATGGTAACGCCGAATATGGCGCCCGATCCGAGCGCGGCGATAGCGATGATCACGCCGCGCCTGAATCGGACGGCGCGTCGCGGCGATGCTCGCAACTGCAGCTGCTCGGGATCAAGCTTCGGCGGAGCGGTGGAATGGGACGTGTCTGTCATGGGCGCTCCCCTCACCTGCCGAGACGAGAAAAAAGCGAGATCCGCCGCGGCGGCTGCCGGCCGTCGGTTCTGGTGATGCGCACCACCTGCTGTTGCTTGGTCCCGAGGCGCAGTTCGGCCGAAGCGAACAGACGATCGACGATGTAGTAGTTGCCCCGCATGCGGTAATTGACGAGCTGGCTACCTCCGTCAGCGCCGACGATGAAGAGCGGCGGCGCCTCGCCCTGGTCGATGCGACGTGGGAATTCGATGTAGACCTTGCTGCCGTCATCGAAGGCACGCCTCGGCCTCCAGGGCGGCGTGTCGCCGGTGATCGAATAGCGGAAGCGAATATTCTCGAGTGCGACGTTCGACGCCATCGGCGTGACAGCTTCAGCTTGAGCATTGCGCTGGCGCAGCGCGATGATCTGGTCCTCGCTATAGGTCCACGAGATGGCCGCCATTGCGGTCTTGTCAGTGCTTTGTAGCTGCAGGTGATACGTCCGACGTTCCGTGGTGATCACCAGGTTGGTGTTAAGCCCCGGCGCGAAGGGTTTGACCAGCACATGCGTGCGCTGGTTGTCACCGGTGCCGCTGACGGTGTCGCCGATCACCCAGCGCACCGTGTCGCCGGCGGACACGGCTGTCAGTTTCTCGCCTGGCTGCAGGGCAATGTCGGTGACGCGCTCCGGCGCGGCGTAGAGTTGATAGAGCGCACCATCGGTAAAGGGATAGACCTGGACCGCGTTGACATAGCCATACTTGGTGGGTTGCTGCGTCGCCGCCTTGTTGGCATCGGCGACACGTTCTTCGGGGTTGCGCTTGTCCTCGGCGACTTTGTCCGGGTCGGGCTGCAACTGGCCGGACAGCGGCAGCGGCTTTGGCACCTCGACGATCTTGACCAGCTTCTCCGGCGGCCTCTCGATTGTCGCCGGTTTGAAGTCGGCAGCATCATACGAAATCTCAGGCGGCGGCACCGGCTTCGACGCGCAGGCGCAGAGGACGACTGCCGACGCGGACAGGATCAGCGCGGCACGGAACGATCGGGCTCTATTTGTCATTATCGGGCTCCTTTGGGGAAACGGATGTTGGCGTGGCGCTGTCGAGCTCGCGCGACCAGTCGATGGCGTTGATGAAGACGCCGAGCGGGTTGTTGCGGAGCTGATCGGTATTGCTTGGCGGTCGGATCACGATGGTCAGGATCGCCGTCCATCGCATCGTGCTGGCCAGGCTGCCGCGCTCAAAAACCTGCTCGGTCCATTTGACCTGGAACGAGCTGTCGGAAGCCCTGACCACGCTGGTCACCTGCACTGACACGCTGCGCGTGCCAATCTGACCGAAGGGGTCGTTCGTCTTGGCGTACTCGTTGAGGAAGAGTGCTGCGCGGTCGGTGGCAAAGTCGTAGGCCGCCAGCCAGTTCTGCCGCACCAGCACCGGATCGGTGGAGATCGAACGGACATTTTGAATGAAGCGGCCGAGATGCCAGGCGATCTGAGCGTCAGTGGGCTCATAGTCCCGGATCGCTGGTGCCACGGCGCGCGCCTCACCGAAGCGGTCGACCTCGACGACATAGGGCACAACGCGGCTTTGCATCGACTGCCAAACAAGGCCGCCGGAGAGCCCCGTTGCCAACGCCAGGCAGCCAATGGCTATGAGCCGCCAGTTGCGCGCCTGCACCCGAGATGAACCGATGCGTTCGTCCCAGAGCTGGGCGGCCTTCTGATACGGAGTAACCGGCTCGGGCGTCTTGCCGTAACGTTGAACGGGTCGCTTGAAGAGCATCTAGTCGTCCTTGTCGCTGAGAGAAGGATTGGCGCTACCGCCCGGCCTGTCGCCCTCACGGACGGCTTGCATGGCGGCGTGGCGGTGGGCACGGGCGGTCTGTTCGGAACGCAGGCGCCTTGCCCAGCCGGGCGCAGCATCCGCGGCCCTGCCGGATGGGTTTCCTGTCATTGACGCAGTCGGCGCGCCCCCGGTCGCGGTCCATGCGGCCTCGCGCCCGGCATCGGCGCTGCGCGCGAACCCTCCCGCGGCAGATCGTGCTGCCTGCATCGCGGCGCCGCCCACGGCACCCGCCACACCGTGCATTCCGGCAGACACACCGGACAGGCCAGTCTCAGCCGAGGTTGCACGTCCCAACTGCCATGCCGAGGAAGCTGCCGAACCCATTGTCGTGCCGGCTCGGATCGCGGCGAGACCGCCGCCTGTTGCCATGCGCGCACCGGCAAAGGCAGCTCCCCCGGCAACGAGCGCTGATCCAGCAGCGGCCGCCGTGGTCCCGAGTGCGGCGCCGGCGCCAAGCTGCGGTGCGCCGGAGACAAGGCCCGAAGCGATCCCCGGGCCGAATATGCCGAGACCAAGCAGCGCCAGTGCGCCGAGCACCTGCGACATGGCGGCCGCCAGATCCGGCTCCTTGCCTTGCAGAGCGGAAGCGAATTCGCCGAAGAGCGTCGAGCCGATGCCGACGATAACGGCGAGCACCATCACCTTGATGCCTGACGAGATCACATTGCCGAGCACACGCTCAGCCAGAAATGCTGACCGGTTCCAGAGCGCGAAGGGCACAAGAACGAAGCCAGCCAGGGTGGTGAGCTTGAACTCCAGGATGGTGATGAAGAGCTGGATCGAAAGAATGAAGAAGGCGATGATGACCAGGAACCACGCCACGAGCAGCACGAAGATGGTGAGCGCGTTGCCGAAGATTTCCGGAAAGCCAAGAAGCTGGCTCGCTTGATCAAGCAGCGGCCAGGCCCCCTCGAAGCCGGTCGCGGCGATGCGCCCAGGATGCAAGAGATCGTCGGCGGAGAGATTGCCGGAGGACGCGTTGATGCCGAGTCCGGCAAAAGACCGATAGATGATATCGGCGAGGTTCTTGAAATTGTTCAGGATGAAAGCGAAAACGCCGACATAGAGTACTTTGCGGACGAGCCGCCCGAGGATGTTGGCTTCGCCGCCGAAGGCCCACGCCAGGCCGGCAAGCGTGATGTCGATGCCGATCAGAGTGGTGGTGAGGAAGGCGACGTCGCCCGAAAGCAGACCGAACCCGCTGTCGATATAGCGGATAAAAGTCTCCATGAAGCGATCGATGACCCCGAGGTCGTTCATGCCGCCGCCTTCCTTGTCCTGATGAACTGTTGATCAGTTGCCGGGATAGGCCGTGCCGGTCCCCAGGAAGCGCTTCGTCGTCTGTCGGGCGGCTTCCTCCGACTGCGCCTTGCGAGCGGCATCCTCAGCCTCAGCCCGAAACTGCGTCGCCAGCAGCGTCTGGATCTGCATCTGCTGCTTGGTTGAAAGCGCGATCAGCTGGTTGGTGGCCTGGCTTGCCTGAAGCGCGCCAGCTGCCCCTTGGCTGCGGTTCACGAGATCGGCAAGCAGGTCGCCGTCGCCGCGGACATTCTCGACGATCTGCGACTGGACGCCCATGGTCTGGCGGAACGCCTGCATGGCGCTCTGCCAGCGCTCACGCGCGGCGCTCGCCACGTCGCTGACCTTGATCGTGGCGTCATAGCTTTCGGGATATTGCTGTCGCCACTGGTCCTGAAGCTTGTCGAGATCGAAGCTCAGGCCGCTCGCCTGGTCCATCAAACCGTCGATCCGTTGGAGCGAACCGGCAAGCTGGCCAAGGGAAGAGAAATCCAGGCTCTGGAGGTTGCGCGCCATGTTCTGCAGCATGGTCGCCTGGTTCTGAAGCGACTGGATCTGATTGTTGATCTGCTCCAATGCGCGCGCCGCCGAGAGCACGTTCTGCGTATAGTTGGAGGGATCGAAGACAATCAGGGCATAGGCTGGCTGCACATAGTCGGCCAACGGTTTGGCGATCAGGGAAAGAGTGATCAGGCCGGAGAGAAAACGGCGCCGCATCATGACGATTGCTCCTTATCTGGTTGAGGGAATTGCCGGAGAAGCTCGGCGGCCCAGTCGAGGCCGCGTGCATTGAGGAAGTTGGAGGCAAAGCCGTTCTGCCCGTGCTCGGACAGCACGCTATCGATTAGGGTCTGGCTGGCAGGATCGGAGGCACCGCAAAGCGCAAGCGCGATCGGGCCGAGGCCGAGCTCGAAGAGTCGGTTCCCACGGCGCGATTGCAGATAGTACTGCCGCTTCGGTGTGGCGCGAGCGACCAGCTCGATCTGCCGCTCGTTCAGACCGAAGCGTTCGTAGGCTGCCTTAGCCTGCGGTTCCACGGCACGATCGTTGGGGAGAAAAATGCGCTGCGGGCAACTCTCAATGATTGCCGGCGCGATCGCAGAGCTGGCGATATCGGCAAGCGACTGCGTGGCGAAGATGACCGACACGTTCTTCTTGCGCAGCACCTTCAGCCATTCGCGGATGCGGGCGGCAAAGAGCGGATTGTCGAGATAGACCCAAGCTTCGTCGAGCATGAGCAGTGTCGGCCGTCCGTCGAACCGCTCTTCCAAACGATGGAAAAGATAAGTGAGCACCGGCAACACAGCGCCTTGGCTGTGCATCAGCTCCTCGGTCTCGAAACACTGCACATTGGACAAGGCCAGCCGATCATGATCGGCATCAAGCAGCCGGCCGAAGGAACCGTCGAGCGTGTAGGGCATCAAAGCGGACTTCAGGGCGTTGGACTGAAGCAGGACCGACAGGCCGGTCAGCGTGCGCTCCTCAACCGGCGCGGTGGCAAGACTGGTGAGCGCCGACCAGACCGCCTCTTTCACCTCTGGCGTGACGGTGACGTTCTCATGGGCAATGAGGCCGGCGATCCATTCGGCCGCCCAACTGCGGGCAGCCTGGTCGCCGATTTCGCGCAGCGGCTGGAACGCAAGCGCGCCGTCCGCACCGAGCGCGTGGTGCTCTCCTCCCATTGCAAGTGTTGTCGCGCGCGCCGAATTGCCCTTGTCGAAGACATAGACCCGCGCGCCGGCGTAGCGTCGGAACTGGAGCGCAATCAGGGCAAGCAGAACCGACTTGCCCGCTCCAGTCGGACCAACGATCAGCATGTGGCCGACATCGTCGACATGGGTGGAAAGCCGGAACGGTGTCGACCCGCTCGTCTCGGCGTAGAGAAGCGGCGGAGCCTCTGCTTCTGTGACCTTTGTGAGATGCTCGTTTGCCGTCGGGCCGGCCCAAACAGATGACAGCGGCATCAGATGGGCCAGGTTCAGCGTGTGAACGAGCGGCTGGCGAACATTCGCATAAACATGGCCTGGCAATGAGCCGAGCCAGGCCTCGACCGCGTTGACGCTTTCACGGATCGTGGTGAAGCCGAGTCCATTAATGATGCGCTCAACCGCGCGAAGTTTTTCCGCGGCAGCTTGCCGGTCCTCGTCCAATACCGTCACGGTCGTAGTCAGATAGCCGAAGCCGACATGATCGCCGCCTAATGCCTGAAGTGCTTCGTCGGCATCGAGCGCCTTGTTGTCGGCATCGCTGTCAACGAGCGGGACGGGTTCGTTGGTGACGACCTCGCGCAAGATCGCGACGATCGATTTGCGCTTTGCAAACCATTGCCGCCGCAACCGGATCAGCGTTTTGGTGCTTTCCGTTTTGTCGAGCGGAATGAAGCGCGTCATCCAGCGATAGGCAAAATCTTGGTGGTTGAGCGCGTCGAGGATTCCCGGCCGGGTGAGGTTCGGGAAGCCGAGGATGGTGAGCGTGCGCAGATGCTGGTCGCCCAGCATAGGCTCCAATCCGCCGGTGAGCGGCCCATCGACCAGAATGCCGTCGAGATAGATTGGCGTTTCCGGCACCGCGACACCATGGCGGCGGGTGGAGATGGTGCCGTGCAGGTAGGTCAACATCTCGGCATCGTCGAGAACGCGCACTTCGGGCATGAAGCCCGACAGGAGATCCAGAACGCGGTTGGTCTCATCTCGAAACCGCGCCAGCTCCTGGCGCCAATCCCTTTCGCTCTGCGAACGATGGGAATCGACGAGCGCGCTTTCCGCCCGAGCGTGGCTGTCCGGCGGCGGCATGAACACCACGGTCAGGTGATACCGGCTTTCGAAATGCGCGACCTTGCCCTCAAAAGCGGCGCGGCGTTCTTCGTCGACCAGCCATGAGGCCGCGTCGGGGAAATGCGAGGCTGGATAGCCAAGCGCTTCGACGCGCTCGGCCTCGAAGAACAGTGCCCAGCCTGAACCGAGCCTTCTCAGGGCATTGTTCGCCCGGGCGCAAATGCCGATGAGTTCGGCTTCCGTCGCGCTTTCGAGATCGGGACCGCGGAACCGCAACGTCCGTTGAAAGCTGCCGTCCTTATTCAGCACGATGCCCGGCGCCACCAATGCAGCCCAGGGCAGATGGTCGGCGAGCCGGTCGGCTTTGCCGCGATATTCCGACAGGTTCAGCATGCAAGCCACCCCCTCAGACGAAGGTGGCGGACAAGCACACTGGCGAAGTCCGGATCGCGGCGGGCCGCGAAGACCGCGAGCGTGTGACCAGCGAGCCAGAGCACCAGTCCAGCAATCCACTGCTGCAAGCCAAGGCCTATCGCCGCGGCGACCGTGCCGTTGAGGATTGCCACCGCTCGTGGCGCACCGCCCAGCAGGATCGGCTCCGTCAATGCCCGGTGGACCGGCACCTCGAAGCCCTCAATATGTTGCTCTCCAGTGCTCATCCGACGACTGCCCCGCCGCCGAAGGAGAAGAAGGAGAGGAAGAAGCTCGACGCAGCGAAGGCGATCGACAGGCCGAAGACGATCTGGATTAGCCGCCGGAAACCGCCTGCCGTGTCGCCGAAGGCGAGGGTCAGACCGGTGGTGATGATGATGATCACCGCGACAATCTTGGCCACCGGTCCCTGCACCGATTCCAGTATCTGCTGCAGCGGCTGTTCCCACGGCATGCCAGAGCCTGCAGCGTATGCTGGAGCCGTAAGACAGAACGCGAGCGCGGCGGACGAAAGAAAGCGAAGCTTCTTGCGCATGAACTGGCCTTTCAGAACTGTTGGAGTTGGGGAAGCGTGAGTTGGGTGACGGCGTAGTCGCCACTGCCGTCGAGACCGGTGACCTCGGCGATCGCGTCGATGCGGCGCGAGGATCCACGCCCGGCGATGAAGACGATCAGATCTATCGCATCGACGATGAGGCGACGGGGAATGGTGACGACGGCTTCCTGAGCGAGTTGCTCGATGCGATAGAGGGCAGAGCGTGCCGAGTTGGCGTGGACGGTGGCGATGCCGCCGGGATGCCCGGTGTTCCAGGCCTTCAGCATGTCGAGCGCTTCCGAGCCTCTGACTTCGCCGACGATGATGCGATCGGGTCGAAGGCGTAGCGTCGAGCGAACGAGATCGGCGAGGGTGACCGAGCCGCGCCTTGTTCTCAAGGCAACGCAGTCCTTGGCCGCACATTGCAATTCGCGCGTATCCTCGATCAGGATTACCCGCTCGTCGTATTCGGCGACTTCGGCCAAGAGCGCATTGGCAAGGGTCGTCTTGCCCGATGACGTGCCGCCAGCGACCAGGATGTTGCGACGCTCGCGTACCGCCTTCGTCAGCACATCGGCCTGCACCTGCAGCATGATCCGGTCTGCGACATAGTTGGCTAACGTGTAGAGCTTTGCGGCCGGCTTGCGGATGGCAAAGCATGGCGCCAGCACCACCGGTGGCAGCAGGCCCTCAAAGCGCTCGCCCGACGGCAGTTCGGCGCTGATAATCGGATTGTCGGCATGCGCCTCGGCGCGCACATGGGAGGCGACCAGACGGATGATGCGCTCCGCTTCCGACGGGTGCATGGACACGCCAGTGTCGATCCGGCCTTCTCCGAGACGGTCGAGCCGCAGCGCACCATCAGGATTGACCATCACCTCGATGACCAACGGATCTGCCAGCGCCTCGGTGATCGCCGGGCCCATTGCGGTGCGCAACATCGCGCGCCGGCGATGGTCGGCTTCGGGATGAGAGCTCATCCTTCGCCTCCCCCGCTATTCTCCTTGCCGAGCGAGCGTTTCCCAGATGCGATCTGCCGACCGACCTGCTCGACAAATTTGTCGAAACGCTCCTGGGCAATCGCCTGCGTTGCCTTGTCGGGGACCGGCGTATGAGCATGGAGCGTGATCGAAAAGCGGATGAAGAGCGCCAGGCTCTCCAGGATCATCTCTGCATCGCGCCTGACATGACCAAGGTCGCGGGAAAGACGATCGAGCCTCACACCATAGCGCCGGTCGAGCTCATTCTCGCCGCGCCGGTCGATGAAGGCCTCAACCGCCTTTGCGACCACCGCGGATTTGGTGGTCGAGGGGTCGCGGCTAAGGTTGTCCAGTTTCTCGCTGAGCTCCGGCTCGAGCAGAAACTGATGACGAATGCGGTGTGGCTTCATGCGGCTTGTTCTCGACAGGCCAGCGTTGGGCCGGCGACAGGAACAAGCATCGGCCGGGCGCTCGAAATTGCTTATGGTCGTTATCTACGCTGAGATACGCTTTGGCTTTGGGCGGCGTTCAGAAGCCGGGCACGATATCCTTGTCGTCGCCCCTGCCCTCGTTGACGCCATAAGCGCGCGCCGCGGTAGAAATCCGGTCCATCACACGCTTGTCGGCGAGCGCTCCGCTATCATCGTCGGCGGGCTTGAAGAGATCGTCCTTTTCCGACTCTTGGCCGACAACGACCTGTTCTTCCAGCACACCAGGATGGCGTTGCTGTTGAACGCCTCCCTCGTCTTCAATTGCCGTGCCGACGCTGTCATCGTCAGCAGCAAGACGGTGATCGACGGTGCGCACCTGTCCGGTCCAATCGTCCGGGCGTGATGCAGGACAGTCGGCGTAAGGACCGTCGCGCAATACCGGCGCAGGAAGCACCCGCTCCGTGAAATTCTGGTCCTGATAATAGCGCAGCCTCTTGGCGCGGATCGGCGACAACCCCGAAACAAGCACCAATTCGTCCGTCGGCGGAAGCTGCATCACCTCTCCCGGAGTCAACAGCGGTCGGGCGGTCTCCTGGCGGCTCACCATGACGTGCGAAAGCCAGGGCGCCAGCCGGTGGCCGGCATAGTTGCGCATGGACCTGAGCTCCGTCGCCGTACCCAGCGCATCCGAGATGCGCTTAGCCGTGCGCTCGTCATTGGAGGAAAAGGCAATTCGCACATGGCAGTTATCAAGAATGGCGTTGTTCTCGCCATAAGCCTTGGAAATCTGGTTCAAGGATTGCGCGATCAGATAGGCGCGAATGCCGTAACCGGCCATGAAGGCCAGTGCGGTCTCGAAGAAGTCGAGCCGGCCGAGCGCCGGGAATTCGTCCAGCATCATGAGAAGCTGATATTTCCGGCTCTTCTTCGGATCACCCTCCAGGCGCTCGGTCAGCCGCCTGCCGACCTGATTGAGGACCAGTCGAACCAGCGGCTTGGTGCGCGAGATGTCCGACGGCGGAACGACGAGATAGAGCGACATTGGCCGTTCGGCATCCATGAGGTCTGCAATGCGCCAGTCGCAGGCCGATGTTGCCGCGGCCACGGTCGGATCGCGATAGAGACCGAGAAACGACATGGCGGTCGACAGAACGCCCGAACGCTCGTTCTCTGACTTGTTGAGCACCTCGCGTGCTGCCGAGGCTACAACGGGATGGACCTGAGGCCTGTTCGCCGCGCCGAGGTGGTTTGTCGTCATCATGCGCTGCAGTGTCGAGGCAAACGAACGTTGGGGATCCGACAGGAAGGTGGCGACGCGTGCAAGCGTCTTTTCCTCTTCGGCGTAGAGCACGTGTAGGATCGCGCCGACCAACAGTGAATGGCTGGTCTTCTCCCAATGATTTCGTCGCTCGAGCGCACCTTCCGGATCGACCAAGACGTCGGCAATGTTCTGAACGTCGCGGACCTCGTTTGGACCTTTGCGCACTTCCAGCAGCGGATTGTAGCGCGCCGATCGTGGATCGGTCGGATTGAACAAAAGGCAGTATGAGAACTTTGACCGCCAGCCTGAGGTGAGCTGCCAGTTCTCGCCTTTGATGTCATGAATGACGGCCGAGCCAGTCCAGGAAAGGAGCGTCGGAACGACCAATCCGACTCCCTTGCCTGAACGTGTCGGAGCAAAGGCCATCACATGCTCCGGCCCATCATGGCGAAGATACCGATCCTTCAATTTGCCAAGGAAAACACCGGCCGGCAGAAACAGCCTTGCCTTCTCGATCTCTAGCGTCGTGGCCCATCGCGAGGAGCCGTAGGTGGTGACCAGCCCTCTTTGCCGCGCGCGCCAGAGCGAGCAAGCGATCGCGGCTGCGCAGCCCAAGAACCCGCTGGCGCCGGCCAGCGCGCCTGCCTGATCAAATATCTCGGGCGCGTAGGCATCGAAGTGGAACCACCATTCAAACAGTTTCCACGGCTTGTAGATCGGCCAGCCGGCCACGACGAACCATGGCACACCAAGCGGCGACTGATAGCCGAGCATGTGGGCGCACCATTGCGTCGACGTCCAGACGCCAAGAATGACGATCGCGAACACGACGGCGATCTGCCCGATTAACAGCTTCGTGGGCGTCATTGGCTAGGCTCGCTGGACAACGCAACGTAGCATCGCGCGGCCAGGCCCAATTACGAATGCGCCTCACGTACGATTGGACGCGATGACTCGCTATGTATTGCCGTCAACCGTCATCGGCCGGTTGTTCCAGTGTGGAGTCATGAATGGACTCCGCAACGTGATCTCGGTCATGGACGAACTGAATGTCCTGCGGCTTATTCAGGTTCGACCGCGAGCTACCGCGATGCAGAAGATGGCTTCGACTTGAAGTCGGAGGCTTTGGTGACGCTCTTCAAGGTGATCGCACGGAGTTCCTACGAAGACATCAAGGCGACCGGCGAATTGATTGCAGGCTCCGACCTCGACTGGACTTTGGTGCGCATTCCGTTCCTCAAGGACGGTCCCGCCGATGGCGGCTTAGCGGTTGGTTCCTACGGCATGAAACTGTCCAGAGGACATCTGGCAAAGTTTAGGTTCGATCAAGTCCCGAGCAGAGAGTTTGTGCGGGCCGCTCCTGGCATTGCCGACCATTTGTAACCCGACATGGAAGCTCATGGGCGTGCGCATGAACATTGATATTCATCTCGCCGCTTACGGGACGCTCGCGAGGAGCCAGTAATCAGATCAATGGAGAAAGCCATGAAAGTGGAGGTCTGGTCCATATGGCCTGCCCCAGGTGCTACATCGCCAAACATCGCTTCGACAACGCGCTGTCCCGGTCCGAACATCGCGACCAGGTGGAGGTCATCTGGCGCAGCTACCAGCTCGATCCTGACGCACCCTCCATCACGAACAAGAGCCTCAACGACAGCTTGTCGGAAAGGCACAGCTTGAGTCTTAACGAGGCTGTCGCGATGAACGATCAAATGCGTCGGCTCGGCGCGCAGGAAGGACTCGACTACAATTTCGATGGGGCGCCCTAAGGCAACTCGTTCGATGCACCCCGGCTGATCCACTTCGCACGCGCGCTTGGCGTACAAACGGGGATGGAGGAGCGCCTGTTCAGGGCTTACTTCAGCGAGGGTAAGGCGCTGGGTGATATCAATACCCTGGTCGAGCTTGCTAGGGAGCTCGGCATCAACGCCGAAGAAGCGCGTAGCGTCCTCGCCGGCGAGGCATTCGCTGACCAAGTTCGGGCGGATACATAGACTGCGCGACGGCTGGGCCTCAAGGGCGTCCCATTCTTTATGATCGACGAAAAATACGCATCGCAGGTGCCCAGGCGTCGCAAGACTTTCCGGGACGCGCTGAAGCAAGCCTGGATGGAGTCATATCGGCTCGCCAGCATTATTTCAGGCGCTGCCACGGAAGCGGATGCGAGATCCCGCAACCTATAGCCGTAGTAAAGGCTGACTGATTCTCACCATCGATCACTTTGGTCCAGCGCAGCTCGCAGGAAGAGCCACGCCGGTCCGCGCCCCAGACTGCCGGCCCCGCTAGCTGCTAGCAGAACCCGTCGCAACGGCTGCCGACGACCTGATCGCGGCACTTGGAGGCCGGTAGCAATGGGAAAGCGGCGCTATGGCTTGAGGCTAAATGCCGAATTCCAGTGTCACGCGATGGTGTCGACGCGTCTATTCACGTTTCGAAGGTGTCGATGAAACGTTGGCGCAGTATGTTCTTTTGCACCATGCCCATGCTGTTGCGCGGTAACTCAGCGACCACGAATATCCGCTTAGGCTGCTTGAAACGGGCAAACTTGTTCTGCATGGCTTGCAGCAATCCTGCCCCGTCGAATTGCGAACCCGCCGAAAAGATCACGGCTGCGATCAGATACCTGCATTTATTCGACGCTAACTCGAAAGCAGGAGCGTCCCCCCGGATCAACATGATACATCCGCAGCGCCGGTGACCTGGAGGCGCGGCGAAGGCGCGTCGCACCTGCCATTGCAGGATTGACCAATGTGAAACGACCGATAGGTCGCCAACTGTCGTCTTTGGCACTCGGCCTGAGGTTTTGCCTCCCATGCGACCCCTCTTCAAGTTTGGGGAGAAGCCTTCCCCAGCTGCAACACCGCGCAATCGGGTGCTCTTTGCGGCAACAGCGGTTTAAACAGACTTCAAGCCATAAATATACGTTTCAGTCCAACCTATAGGAGACCTCTATGAACGTGCCCCACCGCTCCATGCTGTACTTAGCAAGAGCAGGCTGCTTATCAATCTTGCCGACGTCATCGCAGATGCAGTTATAGGTAACATTGCTGTTGTTCTTCGTCCACATTGCCCAGTACCGGGCACCAATGCCGATGCTGAAATTCTTGTTGAAGAAGTAGGATAGTGCTCCTTCGACCTGAACGCCCCCGCCACCTTGCCCCCGCTGATCGTAGAAAGTTGGTCTGGCCCGAAGAAGGTGGTCGTCACGACCACGGAAGTCCGTCCACGGCAGGTAAGCAACATCTGCGCTCACACGCCAGCGCTCAAGCAGCATAGTCTCGGCGTAAAGGCCGATGCGCGGCGCATTCCAATCGGATTCTTGGCGGCCAGTGATCAGAGGCTGTGTTGGCACCTGGCATGGACCGAACGGCGAAGCGATCTGCACGCACCCGATCGAATCCGACTTCTGGCCGTAATAGGTCCATCCGACGAATGCACCCAGTTTATAGGTGCTACCGCGCAGAAAGTTGAAGCCCGCATCAGCCGTATAGTACGCGAACTTTCCATTTGCTTGGCCGTGTAAGGTGTTGCTGTAGGCGAGTTTGTCAATGCTCGAATCTTCGTCGTTCATCCGTCCTTTGTCGAAGCGTCCGGCGCCAATGTTGCCCTTCAAGAATATCCCCCAGGGGCTATCAAGGCGTCCGAAAAATTCGCCCGAAATGCCGTCCAACCCCCTGTACGTCAGCCTAGAGCTGGGGATGCTCTCATCCCCAAGTGTTGGTGGCGCAAGGATGTAATCCCACTGAAATATCCCCCGGCTGAGCCAGGCCCGTGAGCCACCCTCGAAGGACCAATCGCCTGTATATACAATAGGCTTGGCTTCTGTCGCCCCGTCCGAGAGTAGTGTATCATTCCGTCCCATAGATCGCGGGTAGACGCCAAAGTGGTAATTCAGGCCGACCTTTCCCACGTGATAGCTACTAGATAAATTGCTGCTGCTGGTGGAGACGAATCCAAGAGGTGGGTACTGTATGGTCGAAGGAGTCGTTAAACGCGTCCCGCTAAAACCCATATAGTCGTACTCGAATTTGACAGACCAATCAGGCGAGAGCGCTTGCTCAACGCCAGCTCCGAGACTCCAACCGAAGCGACCATAATCGAAATGTGTTGTGTGCCGTCCGAACCCAGGGGAGTCCTGCATCAAAAATTCGTTGTTGTTGGCGATCTCGCCACGATTGTTTTGCCAAGCTACGCCTGCCTTGACGTAGGCCAGCATTTGGCGCTGCGGGCCAAACGTGTACCCGGCACGTGCGGTCGCTGTGAAAAAGGAGTTCGGACCTGCATGGCAGGTGTCTATTACAGCAGTGCCTGAGAAGGCAAAACAGCTGTTTGTGCCGTCGGAGACAGCGTAGCTCGCGTCGAGTTCGGCGCCGAATACCAACCTATCTCTTTGCCAATTGTAGCCGAGCTGGCCTCCGGCCATGAACACCGGAGTGCTGACGACGTCTCCATAAATCGATGGGCCATAAGGATCACTGAAGGACGTGCCGCCATAGCCTCCGCCGCCGTGGACGCCAATATATCCTCCGGTCCAGTCCCAAACCGCCGGTCCCGGCTCGACCATCCTGTTGAGATTGGCCGAATTGGCTGCACCGCATGCGGCGAACGCAACTATTGCCCCGCCCCAAATTAGAACTCCAGATCGCATTTCACCTCACTAAACAAACGACGCATGACGCGATCGGCAACGAAGCTCCCAAGGCTGGCGGTCGTGGCGCCGCTCCAACAACCGCTGGGCAAAACCCGTGCCAGCTTGAGCCACTCGCCTTGCCAGCGCTTTTCGATGGCGATGTGTCATCTAGGCGACAAATTGGATCGCGTTCGGCAGGCCGAGAAGACGTGCCCGCTTTGGCCATGAACGCGGCTGCGTATTCGGCCTAATCGGCCCGAAGCTGCGATTTTGGCCATGTGGCGGCGATCCGGTACCGCGCCAATGACGCGGCGCCCCAAAAAAGACAGCGGATGTCGACCCATCAGGATCTGATCCGCTGGTCTATCCAGGATAGTCCGGCGCATCGCCACCAGGCTTGCCCAGCGTCGCATAAAGCACGCCGATGTAATTGCGTGGGCGCCAACCGCCTCCGAAATCAACGCAAACGCATTCGACTGTACAAAATCGACCATATTGCTCGCCGTTTTCGATTGAGGACAGTGGCGCATTGCCTCTCTGCTAGGTCATTTAGACCGTGCCGGTCGTACGGATGACCGTGGTGGTTTCTGCGATCTTCTTCTGCATGGTGCATTCCTTTTCCGTATGAGTACCTGAACTGGTTTGGCGGATGCCACTCCAGTCATGTTGCCGTACGCCAGGCTTCCTGGTGTCAGCACGCTGCAAGGAGGAACAGCAACTTTCGTGCCACATATGTAAAGGGGTTCAAAGAAACTCGGAAGTTCCATAGGGTCCAGTCGCTTATCGATAAATGGCTCTCGCGCACGAGCCTCAACCCACAGGGCGCACAATTGTCGTGTGTGGGACAATTGTTAGGTTTGTCCTGCCGCTGAACTGTCATCCAGGCGATTAGAGCCCTTGGTAATTTCTTCTGCTTCAGCATGGTGATCTGAAGGCCCCGTAAAGTTAACTGACGGCTGATGAAGAATGTGCGTACATGGACGATGTCAGAAAGTTGCTCATGATCCGCTTATCGTCGCCACCGCTTTCCCGCCGAGTTCATTGCGCACGCAGTATGGCTCTACTTTCGCCTTCCGCTCAGCCTGCGCATGGTTGAGGACATGCTGGCGACCCGCGGTATCATCGTCACGCATCACACCATTCGAAGCTGGGCGGAGAAATTCGGACGGCATTTCGCCCGGAGATCAAGCGACGGTCAGCCAGCTGCCTGGGCGACAAATGGCATCTCGACGAACGTGTGGTGGCCATCAATGGCAAGAAGCAGTGGCTCATCTCAGATCGGAGGAAGTTTTCCGGCTGTTCGGCGAAATGGCCAACGTCGGTCAGGTGATCTATCTCACCCTTGAGCAGCACCTATGCGACATCGCCAAGGCGATCATTCCCAACGTTGCCATCCACGAGCTCGGGTAATTCAAACGGCATTTTGTCGTGCCTCATCTCGGCCGCTGGGTACCCCGTCGCCACTGCCTGAAGCGAACCTCGACAGGGCTGACTGTTCAAGGTGGCGCGCAGAGACGGAACGTGTGACATTGGATGCGACACGCCCCGGTCGCCGTTTCTAGGCTGGCCGCCTGCCATCCAACAGCGGAGGACGCTATCGCGCGTTGCCCAGGGGCACGTCGACCGAGGCGGACAACCCGCATGTGGTGATCCTCGCCCACGCCTATTTCGACAATCTCTCGCCTGTCGTCGTGCAGCAGCTGGCGCTCGGCGGCCTGCCATCTAGCCACGGTGCTCAACGAGACGGTCGCGGCCGGGAAGTAGCCCGGCGGATTGACGCGCTTCCTCGACCAACGCCGAGCGCAGCCGGCATGTGCCAGTTCTACTGAGATTGCGCCGATAGCCGATGCTTGAAGGTTTTGCTGAACCAACTTCGCGTTTCGTCCCGACAAGGAAGTCGCCGGCACTGAATCGAGTACTTTTCGATGGTGCGCGGCGCAACTGGTGATCAGGATTCCCGGCTCACTTACGGATGAACCAGAAAACGCAATTGAAGGAAACGGCCGGAGCGGCTCGTCAACGGCAGCGAGTCCGCCGCGCAACTGTCATCGCCAAATCTGGCGAAGAGTGCCACCTCGCTTTGCGCGACACGCGCGAGCGCGTCGAGGTCGGTGTCGGAAATTTCGATGAGCTTGCCGATGCCGACGGATTCGCCGGTGCTCGCCTCATCTTTCGCGTCGCTTACGGTCGATGAGCCGGACCGTCGTCGGGCACCAGTGCCTGGGCCAGGGCCCTTGTCTCGTTGACTGAGGTCTGCAGCTTGGCCGCAATCTTGTCCGCCGCACTAGCAGCTGTCTCACCGTCCACGAATTCGAGGACCGAGCCTTGATGTTGGCGACGTCGACGCCGGCAGCGTCCGCGGCCACGGCATCAACAACCTTTGTCGCCTCCGGGCTCATGGCCGTCGCGACGGCGTCCGGTCCGCGCATGAGCGCCAGCGCTACCTCCGCTCAGGCCGGCGCGCGCGTAATCGCAGCCGTCAGCAGGTTCTGCACGAGCATCAGGCGTACCGTGGAGACGGGGCTCTGCGAATGCCACTCGTTCAGTGCTTCCCGCACTTCGCACCATTCCACCATTGGCGCGTCATGAACCGCAAGCGTGCCACGAGCCAGTCGCGCGCAACGCGGTCCTTTGCCGACGAAGCAGAGGCAAAAGCGTATTATGCGGACGCCGCAAAGGGGGGAACTCCGGCTAGCGCGCTGCCGTTCACTCAGCAAATATAGGCGTCGAGCAGGAATATCGACACCATCCGCCCAGGATGCCAGATCGCGCGGCATCACGCCTGGCTTGCACCGACTACGATCCAAATAGGATCACCGGCCAGCGGATGATGGTGTCGAGCTCGCGCACGACGCGCAGGCCCGACAGCGAGGTGTCGGCGATCAGCGCCAGACACTCCCACGTATAGCTGATCTACTTGACGGTAGCGACCGAGACTCAACGCCCCGCGTCAGATTGCTCTCTGCTTCTGAAGGAAGCCATTAGCTCGGCTCGGGACTGATCGGAGGCTTGGCTGATCGGCAGCGCGACTCCTGTGTAACAGCCCTATGACCGAGTCGGTGTTGGAGTGCCTCAGGTTGTCGAGGTGCAGCCTGCCTGGCTGCCGCCTTTGCCCCAGTCGCCTGACCAGCACCCGCGTGCCGTCAAGACTCCGCCGGGCGGCTCAACGACCAGCCCGCGGCACAGCTCGCACGACGGCTGGGAGCCCACCTGGAGCCCACCCGTATCACCCAGCAGCAGAACGGCTATAATTGCGATGTCTTTGTGCTCCAACGCCACTTTGGTGTCGCCCAGCAGTACGGCATCGTTGCCCGCAAAGTCCTTCGCCAGACCGTACAGCTGCCCGTCCTCAATCCGACCGTTGATTTGGCTCTGGTGGTTCTCGTCAAGCCAAATATGCTGAACTTGCGCAGCGCCACTATATCGCCAGCAATCGAGCTTTCACCCACCTTGGCTGTTTTAGCCGCCTCGGCACGGTAGGCGGCAAAAAGCACCTCGTCCGGGTGCTCGCGGCCGCGCTTGCGGCGGCGCGTTTGCTGAACGACGGCAGCCTGGTGCGACGCCTCGGCCGGCGTTGTATGGCGCGCGCCGGTCAGATCGCCCTGTTGATTGGCCGCAGGCCGATATGCGTCCGCGACGACGTGAGGGAGGCTCACGCCATCGGGTGCGCTTCCAAATCCCGTGGCGGGCAGGTTGACCCGCGGCGGCGGCATGGAACTCGAAGCTTCGCAAGCGCGCCCAATCGCTGCGCGGCTCCGCGGCTGATCGACACTTTGCGCGGTTGAGTGGACCACCCGCTCCGCATCCTGCCAGAACTGCGCCGAAGCGAAACTTGCGGCCGGCAACGGCCCGGCG
>NZ_JAVIIY010000028.1:0-43320 GCF_033977345.1 Mesorhizobium dulcispinae | reverse complement strand
CATCGAGGCAGCCGAATGCATGAACTACTTCGCAAACGCCGGATACGCTTCCGTCAAAACGTGAAAGACTCTAGGTCGGCAACCACCGCGGCGGCGCCCCCGGCTTCGGCAGCTGACAAAGGGGCCGTCACGGTCTGTAACCTCACACGTTTTGACCTGTTCGTCTGGCAACACATGGAAAGCTTGCCGCTTCGGTGCGCTCGATCATCGCCGATCAACCGTATTAGGTGGTGAGATCGAGCACCTTCTGCCAGCGTGGATCGTTGTGAAGCAGGTCGAAATCGGAGTCGTGCAGAACCCAAGCCTTCATTTCATGGTTGGCCCGCGGCATCACCCTTTCGAGCAAGTCGAACGCCCGATCGCAATCGCCAAGCATGCAATGAAAGCAAGCAAGGTTGTATTGGGTCAGGACGTCGTCGGGATCGATGGCCTGCGCGCGTGCCGCCCACTCCTTAGCCCGATCGAACTCTCCCAATCCTAAGAGTGCGTTGGCGCCGAGATAGGCGGGCCGGGCATTTTCAGGGTTCCTCGCCAGTTGCCGCTCCGCGCGCTCGATGGCTCTGCGAGCCGTCTCCAATCTGTCGACATATCGCCCGAGCGAGCGATAGACCTGCATGAGCAACATCGATGACTGATAGTCATTGGGGTCGATCTCGGCCGCGCGCTCCCAGTGAGTGGCGGCCGTCTCCAGCTTACCCTGTGCGAAGCAGCAGCGGGCGTAGAAGTAATGCGCTTCGAACAGATTGGGATTGCCTGCGATCGCCCGTTCAAACGCCGTTTCGGCCTCCTTGTAGCGTTGGCCGACCGCCAAGGCGAGTCCGCGGGAGGCGTGCGCTTCAGCCAGACCGCTGTCGATCTCGAGCGCCCTCGCAGCGTTGGCGAGGATGCCCTCGAGCGAAACTTCCTCGCTATAGTCGAGAAAGAGGAACGAGTCGCAATCGGCGGTACCGGCATAAGCGCGCGCATAGAGCGGGTCGAGTTCGATCGCCATGGCGAACATTCGCCTGGCCAGCCTGTAATATGATTTCGAACCGCGGTAGAAAAACTCCCGCCCCCTGAGATAGTAAGTATAGGCCTCGACATTCTCAGTCGGCGCCAGCTCGATCGCCTCTTTTTCTTCCGGCAGCAGCTTGACCTTCAGCTGGTCGACGATGGTGTGAGTGATCTCGTCCTGGATCGCAAAAATATCGGTCAGATCGCGATCGTAGCGGTCGGCCCAGACGTGCCCGCCATCCGCACCGTCGATGAGCTGTCCGGTGACGCGCACGCGCGACCCAACCTTGCGCACGCTACCCTCCAGAACAAATCTGACGCCGAGTTCCTGTGCTGCCTGCTGTACCCTGATAGGCTTGCCCTTGTAGGTGAACACCGTGTTGCGGGCGATGACGTGCAGCCCCGAGATCTTCGACAGGTCGGTGATGATGTCCTCGGTGATACCGTCGGAAAAGTATTCCTGCTCGGGGTCGCCGCTCATGTTGTTGAAGGGAAGGACGGCGATCGACGGCTTTTCCTTCGCCGGCCCCGACTTGGGTTGCGCAGCGCCGCTCACACGTGGCGGCGGAGCGGCCTGGAAGAGGTTGACGTTGTAGACCCTGACCGGCCGCTCGATGTTCTTGAGCGCCTGCTCGCCGGTGTCCTCGAACGTCAGATCGAGCCGGTTGCCGACATTGTCGCGGACCGACCCGGACACTGCGACGCCGCCCGGCCTGGCGATGCTTTCGATGCGCGCCGCGATGTTGACGCCGTCGCCATAGATGTCGTTGTCCTCGAAGATGATGTCGCCGAGATGGATGCCAATGCGGAACTCGATGCGACGGTCCTCCGCCACTTCGACGTTGCGCTCGCGCATCTTGCGCTGGATCTCCGTGGCACAGGCAACGGCGTTCACCACGCTCGGGAACTCTACAAGCATGCCGTCGCCGGTGAGCTTGACGATGCGGCCCTGGTGCTCGGCGATCTTGGCGTCGGCCATCTCGCGCCGATGCGTCTTCAGAGCCGACAGCGTACCAGCCTCATCCAGCCCCATGAGGCGGCTGTAGCCAACCACATCGGCGGCGAGGATTGCAGTAAGCCGGCGCTCCATGAGGAAATCCGGATTTTCAGAGAAGCCTAAAGTATCAGGTTCAGCGGTTCGTGCCATATCTAAATCCCGCTGGCCCGCCGCCCTGGTATCACCAGGAGGATTTGTGGTTCGGAAACGGTTCGATTAACCGAACCTGCGCCCCCGCGGGAACCGCTTGGCTCTTTTAGCAAGGCCGACCGCGCCTGCGTCCAAAACTGATGTCCGGAATTGGTGGCGCTAAACCGACGTTGGCGCCACGATCTGTGCAGGTCCGCAATGGCGCAACCTTGCCCTACAGTTTCACTGTCGGCGACGACTGCTCTTGGGCAGTGGAAAAGGTGTCCTCAACGGCCGAGTTGCTGAAGGGTTTCGGGTGCCGTCAGGCGTACGAAAGCCTCTCATGCAGGAACCCGTGGTCCGAGCGCGGTGAGCTATGGGGATTTGTGTTTCGGAGTGTGCCGGCGCCTGTCGCGAACGTCCGCAAGGGGCGCTGATGGCTGGTCGAGCATGCGGCTTCTGGGCCAGGTCGGAGAGCTTCTTGCTGTGATAGCGACGGGCTTCACGTGCCTGACGACCGGCGCCATAGCGAGGCGCGCATACCTTCCCGTTGACCCGCGCCCGCGTGGCGCTGGCGAAGCGGCGTGATCGGTGCATCGGTCGACAGGGTATCCATGGCGAGTTCCTCTCGTTGAAGGAACTCCATGGTCGGATCGTGGTCTCTACCCGCTCAAGGCCTATGAATACCGCGCCATCTCAGAACGAGGCGCCCCTCCCGCGCAGCGGGTTCGTGCACGCGGCGCGAAGCAGACCCGCCTTTATGCACGCCGTTCTACGCTATAGGCCTCTCCGCTTTTGAAAGGGCTTTACTTCATCAGGTACTTGGCCGCAGATCGGACTTGCCTGATTGGAGATGGAGAATGCCAGTTCGGCGGGAAGTGAGATACGGACACGAAACCAATTTACACGGCGAGAATCGCCATCGCAGCTACACCATTGCCGCCGTTTCCCCTACTCCCACTCGATGGTTCCGGGCGGCTTGGACGTCACGTCGTAGACGACCCGGTTGATGCCTTTCACCTCATTGATGATGCGGGTGGCGGCAGCGCCCAGGAACGCCATGTCGTAGTGGTAGAAATCGGCCGTCATGCCGTCGACGGAGGTCACGGCGCGCAGCGCGCAGACGAATTCATAAGTGCGGCCGTCGCCCATGACGCCGACGGTCTGCACCGGCAAAAGCACGGCGAAGGCCTGCCAGATGGCGTCGTAGAGGCCGGCCTTGCGGATCTCGTCGAGATAGATGGCATCGGCCTCGCGCAGGATCTCCAGCTTCTCGCGGGTGATGCCGCCCGGGCAGCGAATGGCAAGGCCGGGCCCCGGAAAGGGATGGCGGCCGATGAAGCTCTCGGGCAGGCCGAGTTCCTTGCCCAGCGCCCTCACCTCGTCCTTGAACAATTCGCGCAGCGGCTCGACCAGCTTCATGTTCATGCGCTCGGGCAGGCCGCCGACATTGTGGTGCGACTTGATCGTCACCGAAGGGCCGCCGGAGAAGGAGACGCTTTCGATGACGTCGGGATAGAGCGTGCCCTGGGCCAGGAAATCGGCGCCCCCGAGCTTCTTCGCCTCTTCCTCGAACACCTCGATGAACAGCCGGCCGATGGTCTTGCGCTTCTTTTCGGGATCGCTCTTGCCTTCCAGCGCCGTGATGAAGCGGTCGGAGGCGTCGACCAGGATCAGCGGCAGGTTGTAGTGCTGGCGGAACATCTCCACCACGCTTTTCGCCTCGTCCTTGCGCATCAGGCCGTGGTCGACAAGGATGCAGGTCAGCTGGTCGCCGACCGCTTCGTGGATGAGGAGTGCGGCGACCGAGGAATCGACGCCGCCCGACAGAGCGCAGATCACCTTGCCCTTGCCGACCTGCTTGCGGATCGCCTCGACCGCCTGCTCGCGATAGGCGGCCATCGTCCAGCCCGTGCTGAGGCCGGCGATATGGTGGACGAAGTTGCTAAGCAGCTTCGCGCCATCCGGGGTATGGACGACCTCGGGATGGAATTGCACCGCGTAGAACTTGCGCGCCTCATCGGCAATCGCGGCGAAGGGCGCGCCGGTGGAGGTGCCGACGATCTTGAAGCCGGCGGGAATGGCTGTGACGCGGTCGCCATGGCTCATCCAGACCTGATGGCGCGTGCCTTTGGCCCAGACGCCATCGAACAGCGCGCAATCGTCCTCAATCTCCAGGAAGGCTCGGCCGAACTCGCGATGGTGGCCGGCCTCGACCTTGCCGCCGAGCTGAGCGCACATCGTCTGCTCGCCGTAGCAGATGCCGAGCACCGGAACGCCGGCGGAAAAGACTTCGTCGGGCGCGCGCGGCGAGCCGATATCGACGGTCGAGTGCGGACTACCCGACAGGATGACGGCCTTCGGCCGGATGCGGCGGAAGCCCTCGGCGGCGGACTGGAACGGAACGATCTCGCAATAGACCCCGGCTTCGCGCACGCGCCGCGCAATCAGCTGCGTGACCTGACTGCCGAAGTCGATGATGAGAACGGTATCGGGATGTGTCGTCATGGCGAGCCTTTAAAGAAAGAACCGATTCGGCGCAATGGTGGCGCGCTGCGGCTTTCGGTCCTTTCAAGGGCTTAACGCGCATCGCTTCTAAACGGACTCAGGCGACGCGCTTTAAGTTTTTCGTTTTGATGCATGTCGTTCTCCCAAAACCGCTGCGCACTTTTGGGCGACATGCATTAGATAAGGCGGATCGTGCCTGACACAATCGCCTGCTCCAGCAACCCTATTGCTCCGGCGAGCTTCTCGTCGATGACATGCAGATATTCCGTCCAGTCGCCGACATGCCTGAGGTCGGCGGCGCCGTCGGAAATGCCGCGCAGGCCGATCAGCGGCACACCGAACAGCTGGCAGGCGCGCAGGCAGGCGAAGGTCTCCATGTCGACCATGTCGGCATCGATCGCGTCATAGGCGGCGCCGGTGACGATCGCACCGCCGGTCGACAGCGTCGCGCTCCTGATGCCGGGGACGGCGAAGGGCAGCGGCACGGTCACCGGCAGGTCGAGAAACGGGGTCGCGCCCTTCTCGAAGCCGAGCGGCGAAGCGTCGATGTCGCGATAGCTCACCGACACGGCCTGGTAGATTTCGGTCTGCTCCAGCGTGCGGCTTCCCGCGGAGCCCAGCGAGACGACGAGGTCCGGCAGCGCGTCCTGCGCTTTGAGCGTCGCAAGCTCGGCGCCGAGGCGCACACCGGCCTCGACCGGCCCGACGCCGGTCATCAGCGGTGTGAACAGCTTCTTGAGGTGCGGGCCGTATTCGGCCTCAGCCGCCATGATGAAGAGAACGGCTTTTTCCCCTATCCGTGCCGCGGTTGCCATGGATCACCCCTCGATGCCGTCGCGGCCGACCACCGTCATCATCGTGCCGGTCATAGTAGCGATCAGCTTGGCCTCGCCGTCGGCGGCAAACGCATAGGCCTGGCCGTCGGCAACGATGATGGTGCGGCCTGGCTTGGTCACCGAGCCGCGGAAGAGGAAGCGTTCGCCCCGGCCTGGCGCCAGCAGGTTGACCTTGAACTCGATGGTCAGCACGCTGGAATTCTGCGGCATCAGCGAGAAGGCGGCATAGCCGCAGGCCGAGTCCAGCGCGGTCGAGATGACGCCGGCATGCAGGAAGCCGTGCTGCTGGGTGAGCGAAGGCGCATAGGGCATCTCGATCTCGATGATGCCGGGCGTGACCAGGGTCAGTTCCGCGCCGATGGTGGCCATGGCTTTCTGGCGCGCAAAGGAGGCCCTGACGCGTTCCTCGTAGTCGGGAGCGGGTACGATCTTGGCTGCCATAGCCTTCGCCTCACCTTTTTTGCTGGCGAAGCTTATTGCAGAGGCAGGCAAGACAGGCAATCGCTTATGTTGCAGCGCAGCAAATGCCGACCGCCTGTCAGACGGCCCTGCGCAAGGCATGGAAATAGAATCCGTCGGTGCCGCTGAGCGCCGGCGACAGCGAGATGCCGCCGGTGTCGGCGATGCGCGCGGCGCCTTCATGGCCCGGAAAATAGCCGTCCCAAAGCTTGCGATGGTCGACCGGCGCAAAGTCGCCGTGGCGTTCGCGGAAAGCCGCGACCTGCTCGCCGTTCTCGCCATCGAACACCGAGCAGGTGATGTAGACGAGCAGTCCGCCCGGTTTCACGAAAGCCTGCGCCGTGTCGAGGATCGCCTGCTGCTCGCCCTTGCGAGCCTCGAGCTGCCTGTTGGTCAGCCGCCATTTGGCGTCGGGCCGCCGCCGCCAGGTGCCGCTGCCGGTGCAGGGCGCGTCGATCAGCACGATGTCCATATGCGCGGTGAGCGGCGCGAGCTCGGCGGGCTTGCTGACGACCTGGATGTTGCGGCTGTGCGCGCGGCGGATGCGTTCGAAGATCGGCGCCAGCCGCACCTTTTCCGCATCATGGGCGAAGACCTGGCCGCGATTGTCCATCTCGGCCGAGAGCGCCAGCGTCTTGCCGCCGGCGCCGGCGCAATAGTCGAGCACCTGCATGCCTGGCAGAGCACCGGCAAGCGCTGCCGCAAGCTGCGAGCCCTCGTCCTGCACCTCGAACCAGCCTTTCTGGAAGGCGGGTTCGGCCTGGACGTTCGGATGCCTGCCGTCGCCGTCTATCGGCGGGATGCGGATGCCGCTCGGCGCGATTGCGGCAGGCGCTGCACCCGTGCCCTGGAGTTCCGCCAGCACCTTGCCGCGGTCGGCCTGCAAGGCATTGACCCTGAGGTCCAACGGCGGGCGCATCGCAAGAGCCGCTCCCTCCTTGACCCAATCCTCGCCATAGGCCTGCTCGAGGAGCGGCGCGCACCAGTCCGGAACATCGGCCCGCACGGCGTCCGGCGCATCAGTGAGCCTGCCCGAGGCTGCCGCTTTGAGTTCCGCGGTGCTGAGCAGCGGCGGCGCGAACTTGTCGCCGTCGAGCGCGTCGTTGAGCGACTGCGCCGTCTGGCCCCATTCCAGCAGCAGCGCGCCGAAGCCGATGGCGCGCGGCGTATCCTCGCCGAAGAGCCAGCCGGCCGAGCGCTTGCGGCGCAGCGCGTCGTAGACGATGTTGCCGATCGCCGCGCGGTCGCCGCCGCCGGCAAAGCGGTGCGACAGGCCCCAGTCGCGCAAGGCGTCGGCCACCGGCCGGTGGCGCCTGCCGATGTCTTCCAGAACTTCGATGGCCGCCGCCAGCCTTCCGCCCAATCTCATTCCTGCTTCCGTCCATCGTTGCCTTCAGCCCTGCTCTTAGAGCCTTTCCTGCTCCGATTGAAACAGTTCTGTTGCGGCGAGGCCAAAACGGCCTGTCCGATGCCATCCTCTCTACGACAAACGGAATGCTTTTTCGCAGCAGTCGTCCGTCGGTGGAAAACAAGAACAAATCGACCGGAACATGAAAGTTCTCTAATGTTTTGACTGGTGGATACAAGCAAGCGGCCTGGCTTAACCAGTCTGCTTTCCAAGTTTTCCGGGTGGGAATACTCTCTCGCCTGTGATTCGCGGCGCGGGAAACGCGGTTTGGCGGATCCTCACGAGGAGAGGGCAATGAAGACTTATCTGGCAGAAGTTCTAGGCACGTTTTTGTTGGTGTTCATCGGCACGGCCTCCGTGGTCACGGGCGGCTTCGGCGGCGCGCTGCCGCTCGGGCAGGAAGGCATCGGCCTGGCGTTCGGCATCGGTCTGATCGCGGCGGCCTATGCCATCGGCCCGATCTCGGGCGCGCATCTCAATCCGGCGGTGACGCTCGGCGTGTTCCTTGCGGGACGGATGCCGGCCAAGGATGTCGTCCCTTACTGGATCGCGCAGATCATCGGCGCCATTATCGCTTCGCTGGCGCTGTGGATCATCGTCACCGGCCAGGCCGGCGGCCACACCGGCGGCTTCGGCGCCAATGGCTGGGACGAAGCGAAATGGGGCATGAGCTCGGCCTTCCTCTGGGAGCTGATCGGCACCTTCACCTTCGTCACGGTGATCCTCGGCGTCACCAACGCCAAGCACACGACGGCCTTTGCCGGCCTGGTCATCGGCCTGACGCTGGCAGGGATTCACTTCGCCATGATCCCGGTCACCGGCACCTCGGTCAATCCGGCGCGTTCGATCGGCCCGGCGCTGTTTTCGGGCGGCGCGGCGCTCAGCCAGCTCTGGCTGTTCATCGTCGCGCCGCTGATCGGCGGCGCGATCGCCGGCGTCGTCGCCAAGGCGGGCGTCTTCGAAAAAGACTGATCGTCACCTTGGCCAATGCAAAAGGCGCGGGCATGAACCCGCGCCTTTTCTTTGGGAAGATGGAACCTTACTTCGCGGCCAGCTCGAAGCGATCGAGGTTCATCACTTTCGTCCAGGCCCTGACGAAGTCCTTGACGAACTTCGCCTTGGCATCGCCCGAGCCGTAGACCTCGGCCAGCGCACGCAACTGCGAGTGCGAGCCGAAGATCAGGTCGGCGCGGGTGCCGGTCCACTTGACCGCCTTGGTGTTACGGTCGCGCCCTTCGTAGACCTGATCGGTGCCGGCGGCCGGATCCCAGACCGTTCCCATGCTGAGCAGATTGACGAAGAAGTCGTTGGTCAGCCTGCCCGGCCTGTCGGTGAACACGCCATGCTTCGAGCCGCCATGATTGGCGCCGAGCACGCGCAGGCCGCCGACCAGCACCGTCATTTCCGGCGCCGTCAGCGTCAGGAGCTGCGCCCGGTCGACCAGCATCGCTTCGACGGACATCGGCAGCTTGCCGCCGACATAGTTGCGGAAGCCGTCGGCCCTCGGCTCAAGCGCCGCGAAGGATTCGACATCGGTCTGCTCCTGCGAAGCGTCCATGCGGCCTGGCGTGAACGGCACCCTCACCTCGTTGCCGCCGTCCTTGGCCGCCTTCTCGACAGCGGCGACGCCGCCAAGCACGATCAGGTCGGCCAGCGAGACCTTCTTGTCGCCGGCCTTCGCTGTGTTGAACTCCTTCTGGACGGCTTCGAGCTTCGCCAGCACCTTGGCGAGTTCGGCCGGCTGGTTGACGTCCCAGCCCTTCTGCGGCTCCAGGCGGATGCGACCGCCATTGGCGCCGCCGCGCTTGTCCGAGCCGCGGAACGTCGAGGCCGAGGCCCAGGCGGTCGAGACCAGCTCAGGAACCGTGAGGCCGGTGGCCAAGATCTTCGCCTTCAGCGCCGCGATATCCTCTTCGCTGACTAGGTCGTGGTCGATCGCCGGGATCGGATCCTGCCAGATCAGCTGTTCCTTCGGCACGAGCGGGCCGAGATAGCGAACCACCGGGCCCATGTCGCGATGGGTGAGCTTGAACCAGGCGCGGGCGAAGGCGTCCGCGAACTGATCGGGGTGCTCGTGGAAGCGCCGCGAGATCTTCTCATAGGCCGGGTCGACGCGCAGCGAGAGGTCGGTGGTGAGCATGGCCGGCGCGCGGCGCTTGGACGGATCGTGCGCGTCGGGCACCGTGCCCGCGCCGGCGCCGCCCTTCGGCGTCCACTGATTGGCGCCGGCCGGGCTCTTCGTGAGCTCCCATTCGTAGTTGAAGAGGTTGTCGAAGAAGTTGTTGCTCCACTTGGTCGGCGTCGTGGTCCAGGTGACTTCGAGGCCCGAGGTGATGGCGTCACCGGCAATGCCGGTGGCATATTTGCTCGACCAGCCGAGGCCCTGCGACTCGATGCCGGCGCCTTCCGGCTCGGCGCCGACAAGTGCTGCATCGCCGGCGCCGTGCGTCTTGCCGAAAGTGTGACCGCCGGCGATCAGCGCCACGGTCTCCTCGTCGTTCATGGCCATGCGGCGGAAGGTCTCGCGGATGTCGCGCGCCGCTGCAATCGGATCCGGCTTGCCGTTCGGCCCTTCCGGATTGACGTAGATCAGGCCCATCTGGACAGCGCCGAGATGGCCCTGCAGTTCGCGATCGCCCGAATAGCGCTCGTCATCCAGCCACTTGGTTTCGGAACCCCAGTCGACGTCCTGTTCCGGCTCCCACACGTCGGCGCGGCCGCCGGCGAAGCCGAAGGTTTTGAAACCCATCGATTCCAACGCGACGTTGCCGGCCAGGATCATCAGGTCGGCCCAGGAGATCTTGCGGCCGTATTTCTGCTTGACCGGCCAGAGCAGCCGGCGCGCCTTGTCGAGATTGGCGTTGTCCGGCCAGCTGTTGAGCGGCGCGAAGCGCTGCTGGCCGGCACCGGCGCCGCCGCGCCCGTCGCCGATACGATAGGTGCCGGCGCTGTGCCAGGCCATGCGGATGAAGAGCGGCCCGTAATGGCCGAAATCGGCCGGCCACCAGTCCTGCGAATCCGTCATCACCTGATGCAGGTCCTTGATCACCGCATCGAGATCGAGACTCTGGAATTCCTTGGCATAGTCGAAATCCTCGCCCATCGGATCCGAGAGGTTCGACTGCTGGTGAAGAACGCCAAGATCGAGCAGGTTCGGCCACCAGTCACGGTTGGTCCTGCCGGCGGATCCATGCGCCACGGGGCATTTGCCAGCGCTGTTGTCGTCGGTTTTCGCGTCCATCTTACTCTCCGATTTTGCCGGGTTTTGAATTGGGTTTCCGGGGCGGCCAGCGGCCGCGCCAATCTGGAACGATTCCAGACTAGGTCGGCTTGGCGATAAAGACAAATTGCCTTTCCTGTTTTTTCCGATAGGATTTCCTTATGATCGGTCTCACCGTCCGGCAGATGCTTTATTTCGACGCGTTGGCGCAGACGCTGCATTTCGGCCGCGCCGCGAAGCTTGCCGGCGTCAGCCAGCCGGCGCTCTCCGCCCAGATCGCCGAAATGGAAGAGCGGTTGAACTGCCATCTGTTCGAGCGCGGCGGCAAGACGGTGCGGATGACGGACGAAGCGCTGGTGCTGCAGCCGCGCATCGAGCGCATCCTTGCCGACATACGTGACGTCGAGACGACGGCCCGTCGCGGCCGCCCCGCGATGGAAGGCCGCTTCCGGCTGGGTATCATCCCGACGGTTGCGCCCTATCTCCTGCCGCGGGTCCTGCCGGAATTGAAGAAGCACTTCCCGGGCCTGCAGCTCGAGCTGCGCGAGGCGGTGACCGCATCTCTGGTCGAGGACAATGTCTCGGGCAGGCTCGATGCTTTCATCGCCGCGCTGCCGCTCGACCAGCCAGGGCTCGTCACCGAAGAGCTTTTCCCGGACCGCTTCTTCCTTGCGGTCCCCGCCGGCGATCCGGCTTTCGCCTCGCCGCCGGTGCCGCCCGAAAGCCCGGCGCTGGAACGGCTGATGCTGCTCGAGGAAGGCCACTGCCTGCGCGAACAGGCTTTGGCCGTCTGCGGCAATGTGCGGCCGGTGGCGATGGCAAGCTATGGCGCCACGAGTCTTACGACGCTGCTGCAGATGGTGGCGCATGGGCTGGGTGTGACGCTGGTGCCGGAAATGGCGGCAAGTGCCGCCAGCGTCATGCCGGACCTCAGGATCGTGCCGTTCCAGGAGCCGATGCCGCAGCGCATGATCTGCCTCGCCTGGCGGCGCAACAAGGTTCGCCAGGACGAATGCCTGGAACTGGCGAAGATCATCCGCGGGCTGGATGCGGCCGTTCTGGCGTGAGGTGCGGGCCTGGTTGCAAGCGTCAACCGGTTGGCCTGTACAACGCCGCGGAACCGTCCACCCTCCCCACGCATTTCGATGGATGGTGAGTAAGCCTATTTTCAACAATAATCGGGGTGGAACACCGGCGGGCTGGACAATCAAGCTTGGCGATTCCCCCGTTATTGGCACGGCAATCCACAGCGGCTCCGATGTCGGGCGCGCGTGCCAATCGCTCATGTGCATCCCCGACCCTGACCGACAGCGGGAGGAGGATCCCTTCACCGAGTACTTTATCGCCGATTTCCCGACACAGATCATCGTTCATCGATCGCGCTTTCAGGTCGATCTGAACCGCGCGCGCGAGGCAGCGGTCTACCGGTCGCCGGACCAGTCCTGGGGCTTGAACGTATGGCGAGAGCCACCGGCTGAGGAGTTTGTGAACGAGTCTCTCGCCTTTCACGATGCGTTCTACGGCGAGCTCAAGCGTGTGCTTACCGATGTCGAGAAACGTTACGGCAGGTTCGTCCTTGTCGACGTCCACAGCTACAACCACCGGCGCGAAGGGCCGAAAGCAGTGCCTGCATCGCAGGATGGCGCGCCTGATATCAATATCGGCACATCCTCGATGGACCGCGCGCGCTGGGCGCCGGTCGTCGACGCCTTCATGGAGGCGCTTCGCGGCCAGTGTTTCAACGGCAAGCCGATCGACGTGCGCGAGAATGTGTCGTTCCAGGGCAAGGGCGAACAGACCCGTTTCGTCCATGCCAATTTCCCCGACACCGGGTGCGCCATCGCAGTCGAGTTCAAGAAGATCTTCATGGACGAATGGAGCGGCGAGCCCGACTGGGGAGCGATCGAACGGCTGCGCGCCATGCTGGCGTCCACGGTGCCCGTTCTCGAGGCCGCGGTGCGGGGCATGACATGAAGCCGAAGCTTGTCGAGGCTGAGTCTCCGTTGGCAGAGATCGAGGCGGACCTGGACGCGCTTTTCCGGGACGGCAAGCCGATCCGCCGCGAGTTCGGCGACGGCAATCGTTTGCACATCGATCGGCCGCTGCCGTTTCTATGCGTCCATATCGGGTCGCAGCAGGATGCGGCGTTCCAAGTTGTTTCCGCCAACGCGTCCTATCTGATCGTGGCCGATATCAGCCTGGCCGGCGAGGTCGCGCGGCTGGTGGCGCGAAGGATGCGCGATCATTGCGGCGCGTTCCTCGTGCTCGACATTGGCGAGTTGGCCGAAGACCGGTTCCTGACGGAGGACGTACCGTTCCTGCCGCCTTTCGAGATTGCACTGGCCAGCGGCGAAACGACGGCGGAGAAGGCGGCGCTCAAGCGCTTCGCCACTGCGGCGTCCGGACGCGAAGCAAAATACCGCACGCCCCGCGTCGCCGAATTCATTCCCACGAAAAGCGCCAAAGCACGGCTCTCGGGTGATCTCGGCGATGTGGCGGGCCTGACGGTGCGCTTCGCGCCGATCTACAGGGTGCCTGGCAGCGAGCGCGTCTATCCTGAATTGCGCGACCTTGTTGTCGCCAACATGGTAGATTCCGCGCTCCAGGCGGTCAGCGCTTTTCTAAAGGCATCAAAGCTGGAACCGCCGGCAACCCACCGTTCGCTGGGGCGGCGCGCCTACATCGACGCCGTCGTGCGCGCCGACCGGGCGCTCGACAGCGTCGCGTCGACATTCGATTTCCTGCTTGCCGTCACACCGATCAACGCCGAACCGGCCTGGCGGGAATTCCAGGCGGGCGGCTTCGAGCATGTCCCTGCACTGCTCTACAGGCCGCTCGAATTTGAGGTCGCCGCCCAGAAGCGGAAACTCTATTCGGTCTCGCTCGATCATCTGGAAGATCCGCTGCTGACTACGCTGCTCTCGCAAAAGCAGCAGGAGCTCGATCTCCAACTGTCAATGCTCGGGGCCCGCGAGACGCCCCGCTTCGTCGAACTCGGACGAGCCCTCTATGGCAGCGTCGAGCCGAGCCTGGCGACACGAGCACGCGCCATTCTTGAAAAGGCGCACGGCGCTGCGTCGGCGGCGAGGCAGAAGGGGCTGGGCGCCGACGCCGTCGCCGCGGCGGCGCGAGACATGATCGCGGGATATCGTGCCGCCTACTCCGATTTCGATGCTTCCGTGGAGATCCGCGGCGACCTCCCGGCCGGCCTACTCGTCTCTCGAAACCTGCTGCTGGTTTCGCGCGATACCAACCTTCCACCGGAGCGTCTCACCGCACTGCTCAGTCACGAAATCGGCGTCCATCTGCTAACCTATTTCAATGGCAATGCGCAGGGGCTCGCCATCTTCCGCAATGGGCTCGCCGGCTACGAAGGCATGCAGGAGGGACTGGCGGTGCTGGCAGAATATCTGGTCGGCGGCATGACCGCGGCGCGGCTGCGGCTGATCGCGGCCAGGGTCGTCGCGTGTCAGGCGATGCTCGACGGCGCTGCGTTCGAGGAAACCTTCCGCATCCTCCACAAGGATTTCGGTCTCGACGACCGCAGCGCCTTCAACGTCGTGCTGCGCGTCTTTCGAGGTGGTGGCCTGGCAAAGGACGCCATCTATCTGCGCGGCATGGTGCAGGTCCTCGATCATCTGAGGAGCGGCGGCAGCCTCACGCCATTCTGGATCGGCAAGATCTCCGCAGCGCATTTCGGCGCAATCCAGGAACTCAACGCGCGCGGCTTGCTGCGCGCGCCGCGCCTCGAACCTGCCTTCCTCTCTTCCGACGCGGCGCGTCCGCGGCTCAAGAAGGCGATGGCGGGGATCGATCCGATCGATATGGTTGAGACTTGAGGGAGCATCCCCGATGCGCATTGCGTTCTTCGTCAATTCGATCGAGAGCGAGACGCCAGGCTACACGACGACAACGTTGGCGCTGGCTGCAATCCAGCGAGGCCATTCTGTTGTCTATGTCGAACCCGGCGACTTCATACTGCGTCCGGATGACAGCCTGGCTGTCAGCGTCGCGGTCCTGCCGGACGCTCCCTACAAGACGCCCGACAAACTGTATGCCGCCCTGAAGGATGCCTCGAAGCAGAAAAAGACCTTCGCGACAGGCGATATCGACATCTTGTTTCTGCGCAACGACCCGTCGCTCGACGCCACCGATCGACCATGGGCCGCCAACGCAGGCATCATGTTCGGGCGGCTCGCAGCAGAACAGGGCGTCATCGTCGTCAACGATCCGGACGGTCTGGCACAGGCGCAGAGCAAGCTCTACCTGCAGACCTTTCCCGAAGCGGTACGGCCGGCAACCTTGATATCGCGCAGCATTGCCGAGATCCGCGCCTTCATCGACAAAAACTCGAAGGGCTGCATCGTCAAACCACTGCAAGGGTCGGGTGGCAAGAACGTCTTCCATATTGCGACGCCTGCCGATTCCAACCTCAACCAGATCTTCGAGGCCGCCAGCGGTGACGGCTATCTCATCGCGCAGGCCTACATTCCGGAGGCCAAGGCTGGTGACGTACGGCTTTTCCTGATGAACGGCCTGCCGCTGGCGCGCGACGGCAGCTACGCCGCCTTTCGCCGCCTCCCAGCCAAGGGCGACGTCCGCTCCAACATCCACGCCGCGGGAACCGCCCGCAAGGTCAAGGTAACGGACACGATGTTGCGCATTGCCGAGATGGTGCGCCCCAAACTGGTCAGCGACGGCATGTTTCTGGTTGGGCTCGACATCGTCGGCGACAAACTTCTGGAGATCAATGTCTTTACGCCAGGCGGGCTGGCACGGCTGGCCGATATGTACAAAACGGATTTCGCCGCACGGGTCATCGTCGCGCTGGAGGAGAAGGCGACCCTGCGCCGAGCCTATGGAAAGACCATGCCGAATTCGCGGCTGGCAACGCTTTGAGGATGCAAACAAGTCGGGCGGCGTGAGCTGAGGTCACAGCATGCTCATTCCATCAAAATCCGCCCTACACAGATGTTGCGGACCCGCCCCGTACGCCAATTTCTGAGCCCCAGTAAGGAAGATCCCTTCCACCTTGATAATTCTGCGATAGTGTCGGGGCATGAGCGACGAAAGCGAATACGAGTTCTTCAAGCTGCGAAAGCAAGCCAAGGCCTATGTCTCAAAGGTCTTCTGTTTCAGGGGGACGAACCGATGCCGCAGCGCGCGAGTTGGCGCGATAGGGGATTTCCTAGCCGGTCGTCGTCCCGTCCGTGCGTCTGATTGCCAGCTCGCATCACAGCTTCAAGGTACAAATATCAGAAATACAAAAGTAAAAAATACCACAATATGGACCATGCCGGTCAGGAATGTCGTTCTTTCATTGCTAAAGCTTACGCTACATATAAAAAGCGCTAGAACCAAAAGTACTGCGTCAGTCGCCGGAAGCCCCAGTGTCAACCCTCTGCCTGTCAGCAGGCTGGCGGCCGCGACCGCCGGTATCGTCAAGCCAATCGTGGCGCAAGCCGAGCCCATCGCAACGTTCAAGCCGCGCTGCAGCTCATTGTTGAGTGAAGCGCGAACCGCCGAAATGGCCTCCGGCATCAGAACCAGCCCCGCGATCAACGCGCCTACAATACTGTCGGCCTGGGTCACCTGGTAGGCGACGAGCGTATTCTCGACACTTGCGGCGACCTGCTCGGCGAGCATGACAATTCCGATCAGCCCGCTTACCAGCAGCAGAGCGCTGACAGAAACGCTTTCGCGATGGGCAGTTCGCGTCGACACGTCGTGTGTCTGTCCTTGGACGAAGTCTTCCCGGTGCCGGACGGTCTGGGCAAACACGAAACTTGCATAGAGCAGCACTGAAAGGACGCTTACCAAACCAAGCTGAGCTGCCGAAAACGTGCCGGGATCCGTCGTTTGCGTGTAGGTCGGGAGAATGAGCGTCATGACGGTCAGCGCGATCAGAACCGCCAGATACGCGCTGGTCCCTTGGCGAACGATTGCCTGTTTGCGATGACGCCAGCCGCCAAGCGTAAGACATGTGCCGACGACGCCGGTGGAGGTAATCATCACCGTCGAGAAAACGGACTCACGCGCCAATGTCGGGTTGTTCTCTCCATGCAGCATCATGGCAACGATGATCGACACTTCGATTGCCGTCACGGCAAAGGTCAGCACCAATGTTCCGTAGGGCTCCCCTACGCGCCGGGCCACTGTCTCGGCATGATCGAGCACCACGAAAATGGTGGTGAACATGATCGCGCTCGAAAGCGCTCCAACAAGAATCCTGACGTTCAGCGAGCCTTCGTCCACCGAAAGACCGCTGGCTTTGACCGCGACAGCCATCGCCAAGGCGACCAATGGCATCGTGTAGGAAGTCACCGACCGTCCGAAACCAGTCATTGAAGCCCCATGCGTTTCCGCGATCCTAGCGGAAAAGCTCACGGGGAGCACCTCAGCCGATATCAGTGCGAAACCCGCAACCCGGCCGTTCGACTTGTTCAAGCGGTGTCAACCCGCCGCGGCTTTGCCGGTTACGGCAAATCGGTGCCGAGCGGGTGTGGGCGAATGGCCGGCTCATGACCAATCTCAAAGGACCCGCGACAGGAATTCGCGCGTGCGCGGCGATTGCGGATCGGCGATCATCTCGCGCGGCGCGCCGCGCTCGACGATCACGCCGCCGTCCATGAAGACGAGCTGATCGCCGATCTCGCGGGCGAAGCCGATCTCGTGGGTGACGACGACCATGGTCATGCCGCTCTCGGCGAGATCGCGCATGACCTGCAGAACCTCGCCGACGAGCTCGGGGTCGAGCGCCGAGGTCGGCTCGTCGAACAGCAGCACCTTGGGCTTCATCGCCATGGCGCGGGCGATCGCCACGCGCTGCTGCTGGCCGCCGGACAGCTCGCGCGGATAGCGGTCGACCTTGTCGAGCAGGCCGACGCGCCTGAGCAGGATCTCGGCCTCGGCCTTCGCCTGCTCGGGCGCGATGCGCCGCACCTGCGTCGGCGCCTCGATGAGGTTCTCCATCACGGTCATGTGCGAGAAAAGGTTGAACGACTGGAACAGCATGCCGATCTCGGCGCGCCGTTGGCAGAGCAGATCGTCCTTCACCTCGTAGAGCTTGTCGTCCCTCAGATCGTAGCCGACGAACTGGCTGTCGACGAGCAAGAGCCCGGCGGTGATCTTCTCCAGATGGTTGATGCAGCGCAGGAAGGTGCTCTTGCCGGAGCCCGACGGACCGATGATGCAGGCGACCGAGCCCGCCGGCACGTCGAGGTCGATGCCCTGGAGCACGTCCAGCTGGCCATAGGACTTGCGCACGCCGCGCGCGAACACCATGGAATCGGCGGGCACGCCGAAACGGGCGCGGTTCTCGGATTTCACGTCGCTCATCGGGCGATGCCCGCCAGGCTGATGGCGTTGCGCAGCGCGCGCATGGCGAGCGGGTCGCGGCGCGTGTCGCTGCGGCCGAAATGGCGCTCGAGGAAATGCTGCCCGACCGACATGATGGAGACCACCGCGAGGTACCAGAACGCCACGACGATCAGCAGCGGGATCGTCTCGAAAGTGCGCGCATAGATGCTCTGGGCCGAATAGAACAGATCGTCGACCGCGATGAAGGTCACCAGCGACGTCATCTTCAAGAGATTGATGGCCTCGTTGCCGGTCGGCGGCAACACGAAGCGCATGGCCTGCGGCAGCGTGATGCGCTTCAGGATCATGCGGTAGGGCATGCCAAGCGCGCTCGCCGCCTCCGCCTGGCCCGACGGCACCGACTTGATGCCGGCGCGGATGATCTCGGCCATGTAGCCCGCCTCGCAGAGCGAAAGCGCCACGACGGCCGAGAAGAACGGCGTCATGAAATCGTTGGTGCGGGCGGAGAAGATCGTGCCGAGGAACGGCAAGGCCACCGAGACCTCGCGCACCAGCAGCGACAGGTTGAACCAGAAGATCAGCTGGATCAGTGCCGGCACGCCGCGGAAGAACCAGACATAGACGCCGGCGAAAGCGCGCAGCACCGGGCTCGGCGACACGCGCATGATGGCGATGATGGTGCCGATGACGATCGCCAGCACCATGATCACCACCGTGAGGATCAAGGTGTTGGAGAGGCCGCGCATGATCGAGGGATGGAAGAGATAGCCGGCGGCCGTGCCCCAGGCGAAGGCGGGATTGCTGGCGAAGGCCCGGACGATCAAGAAGGCCAGCAGCAAGGCGAGCGCCGTGCCGATCCAGATGCCATAGCGGCGCTGCGGCACGACGGTGAGCCGCGCCACCGCGGCTGCGGCGCTCGGCTCGACTCTCATCTCGGTCGGGTGGGCCACGCCCATCTGAGATCTCCTGATCCTGTCAGGCATCCGGTCGACCGGACGCCGAGGTTCCGTTCAAAACGCCCGCGCGCCCTTTCGGGCGCGCAAATGCGTCGTGCTGAACTTGCGCATGATCCTTGCCGGAAATCGATTCCGATTTCGGGCCGGTGCCTCAGTCAGTGCGCAAGGCATCCATGCTGTTGACGAAATAGGGTTCCTTGATCGCGTAGGCGCCCATGCCGTACTTCTCGAGGATGGTCTTGTAGGTGCCGTTCTTGAACAGCTCGGTGAGTGCCGCGACCATCATGTCGGTGGTGCCCTTGTCGTCCTTGGCGATGGCGAGGCCGAGCGGCGCGACGTCATAGAGGGTCGGCAGGACGACGAGCTGGCCCTTGCTGGTCACCTCGAAGTAGCTCGACGCGGTCGCATCGTCCATGCGGGCGTCGACGCGGTCGGAGAGCACCGCCTGGACGATGTCGGTCGAGGAGTTGAAGACCGATTTCTCGATCGCCGCCTGGCCCTTGTCGGTGCATTCCTTACCGAGCTTGTCGACCAGGAAATCGGACGCGCTGCCGGCCGAGACGCCGATCCGCTTGCCGCAAAGCGGCGTGTCGCCGGTAAAACTCGCCTTCTTGTCCGGCGAGGTCGAGACGGCGAGGCCGGCCTTCAGGAACATGACGAAGTCGACCTGCTTGAGGCGCTCGGGCGTGGCCGAAAAGGTCTCCCAGGCAATCTTGAAGCGGCCCGCGGCTAGGCCGGGAATCATCGACGGGAACGGTGTACGCTGGACGTCGAGCTTGGCGCTGACCAGCTTGGCGACCTCGCCGGCCATCTCGATGATGATGCCGGTCTGCTTGCCGTCGGCGTCGAGATATTCGAACGGCGCATAGTCCAGCGTGTTGGCGACGGCGAGCGTGCCTGTCTGCTGGACCTCGGCCGATTTCGGAACTTCGGCGGCCTTCGAAAGCCCGCCCCAGGCGGTAGCAAATGCAGCCAGCGCCAGGCCGGCCATGCGCAGATTTGTTCTCATTGTCGTTCCCCTTTTGCTCATTGCATGGTTGCAATCTCATTGCGCCGGCGCCGTGCCATATGTCCGGCGCAGGTCAGACTGTTCAATCGCTCACGCGCCCGCCGCTTCGGCAGCCTTCTTCTTGCGATAGTGATAGTTCTTGTCGATGCGCTCCATGAGGTAGTCGCCATAGAGCACCGGCTCGTATTTCGGCTTCGCGCCGGCCGGAACGCAGACGGGCAGTGCTGCGATCGTCTCGTCCATCGACGGGTCGAAGAAGAAGGGCTGCGAGTAGCGCTCGCGCCCGGAACGGTTGATGACCCGGTGCGGCGTCGAGACGAACTGGTCGTTCGACCAGCGCGCCAGTATGTCGCCGACATTCATCACGAAGGAATCCGGAATCGGCGGCGCCGGCACCCATTCGCCGGCCTTGTTCTTGACCTCAAGACCGCCGACGTCGTCCTGCGCGAGCAGGGTGATGAAGCCGTAGTCGGTGTGCGGCGCCGAGCCGAACAGCCCTTCTTCCTGCGGCTGCGTCGGATAGTGCAGTAGCCTGAGGAAGGTGGTCGGCTGCTCGAAGTAAAGGTCGAGATTGTCGGCCGGCAGGCCGAGCGACAGCGCAATGGCGCCGACCATCTTGCGGGCGAGCGTGCCCATCTCGTCGACATAGCGCTCGATCGTTTCCCGGAAGCCATTCAGCGCCGTCTCGTCCGGCCACTGGTTCGGACCCTGCAGCGGCTTTTCGGCGAGAGCCCTGGGATCGTCTGCGCCGACCTCGTGCATGAAGAAGATCGACTCGCTCTGGTTCGGCTTGCTGACGGTCGCCACCGACGAGGTAACGATGGTGGAGCCCGCGAAGGGCAGATAGCCGCGGAAGTTTCGGTCGATCTTCAGCTTGAGCTTCTCTTCCTCGGGCAGAGCGAAAAAGCGCTTGCCCGCCTCGCGCACCGCCTCGACATCGGCGCGCGGGATCGGATGGCCGACGACATAAAGGAATCCGATCGTCTCGAGATAGCGGCGCAGCGTCGCCGCCGTCGCCCGGATCGCGTCCCTGTCGGTGCCGTAGAGAGCCGACACATCGAGGATCGGAATTTCGGAAAAGTCGCCGCGCTCTCGTTCGTCCATTTTCGAAGGCCCTGTCTTGAACATAAGATACAGTACTGTATTTCTACACATCCGAACGGGCTCATCAATAGGCTTTCGAAGGCAGGCACGACATGGCACCACGCAAGATCATCATCGACACCGATCCCGGCCAGGACGACGCCTTCGCGATCTTGTTCGCGCTGGGCTCGCCGACCGAGATCGAGGTGGTGGGCATCACAACCGTCGGCGGCAACGTGCCGCTTCCGCTGACCTCGAAGAACGCGCTGAAGGTCGTCGAACTCGCCGGGCGGCCCGACGTGCCGGTCTATGCCGGCTGCCCGGGGCCGATGGTGAAGACGCTGATGACGGCCGAATATGTGCACGGCAAGACGGGGCTCGACGGCGCCGATCTTCCCGAACCGGTGACGCCACTGCAGAGCGAGCACGGCGTCAACTATCTGGTGCGGGCGATCATGGATGCGCCGGAGGGGGAGCTCACCGTCTGCACGCTCGGGCCGATGACCAACCTGGCGATGGCCATGACCATGGAGCCGAGGATCATCCCGCGCCTGCGCGAAGTGGTGCTGATGGGCGGCGGCTTCTTCGAGGGCGGCAATGCGACGCCCGCCGCCGAGTTCAATATCTTCGTCGACCCGCATGCGGCGCACAAAGTGTTCGACAGCGGCGTGCCGCTGACGATGGCCGGCATCGACTGCACCTACACCGCGATGATGACGCTGGAGTGGCTCGACCGCCTGCGCGCCACCGGCAGCAGGGCCGCGATCGAGGCCGCGAACCTCGCCGACTTCTATCGCCAGTACGGCAGCCACAAGTTCGGCACGCCGGGGCGGCCGATCCATGACGCCTGCGTCACCGGCTATCTGCTGGCACCGGAGATCTACGAAAAGCGCCAATGCGCGGTGACGGTGGACATCGTCTCGCCCGAGACGATCGGCATGACCGTCGTCGACTGGTGGCATGTCACCGGACGGCGCAAGAATTGCAACGTGCTGCGCCGCATCGAGCCGGCACCGTTCTTCGAACTGATGCTGCAGCGGATCAGCGCGTTGCCCTGATGCAGGTCGCCCAAAAGTGCATTGCGGTTTTGGGAGAACGACATGCATCAAACAAAGGAAGCGGCTTGCTCCGCGATGGACGGCGACGGTTGCGGGTTGCGAAGCGGGCGGACATCGGCTTGATCAAGGATGGCTCGGCGAATTGCCGCCGGCCGCCACGGAGGTCTGGAAGCAGTGAAAGCGGATGCCGCCTCGGCAAAGACGAAACGATCGTCCAGGACGCGGGCCGGACGGACGACGGCGCGGCAGACGCTGAGCCGCGAGGCCTGGATCGCCGCGGCGCGCAAAGTGCTGGAAAAGCGCGGCATCGCCGAGGTCAAGATCGACCGTCTCTCCAAGCAGCTCAAGGTCACGCGCGGCAGCTTCTACTTCCACTTCACCAGCCTCGCCGACCTTCGCGACGGCCTGCTGCAGGAATGGCGCAACATCAACTGCGCGCCCTTCTGGGCGATGCGCGAAATGCACGACATAGACGGCCTGCAGTTCTTCACCGACATCGTGCATGTATGGGTCGATGAGGCACCCTTCAGCCCGCTGCTCGATCTTGCCGTGCGCGACTGGTCGCGGACGTCGAGGAAATTGGCGCAGGAAGTGAAGGACATGGACGATCTCAGGATTGCTCTCCTCGTCCGATCCTTCCGCGCCATGGGCTATTCGCCGGACGAAAGCCTGGTCAGGGCGCGCATCACCTATTTCCACCAGATCGGCCAATACGCTCTGTCCTTCAAGGAGGACCCCGCCGTGCGCCGCAGCTACCAGCCGCTGTTCGGCGAAGTGCTGCTCGGCCCGCTGGTTGAAAAACCAGGCTCGGCGCCGAGACCGTCGGAGATGAAGGCGGGGCGGCGGCAGTAGCGGCGGCGCGCCGGGACGAGCGTCCGCCGGCTGAACTGGTGGGTGCTCCCCCCTTTCCGGTCTATGTGATGCGGCTTTAGGACACGATCGAACCGTTTCTGGCATCGACGATGTCAATGGCCTTGCGAACCGCCCCACAGAATCTTTCCAGAAGTTCCGGCTCGCTTCCCAGTCGACGGCGCAACGATAAGGGCACTTCCAGCTGTGCTCCTTTCCCCGTCAATCCTCGGTTGATGATGTTGGAATCCTGGATACCTGGAAAGGGATGATTATCCTTTTTCGTCTGGAAGTCGGCCTCCCGCAGACGCCAGGCTATCTCGGAAACCAACGCGGCGTCCTTGCCGCCCAGGTAAACTGTCGAGGGATCGTCCCGATCCTGACGACCGTGGATGGCGACGACAGTGGACTTCGTCCGCAACAGTTCCAGTGCGGACTCCTCGTCAAAGTTCCTGGATGTTATGTGCAGCTCCCGGTTGCTTTCCGGCATGAGCCCTTCAAAGCAATACATATCGAGGTCGCGCCCTGCTATCGTCTCGGCGATCAGGGAGGTGCGGGGCTCGATCATGCCGCCATGCGGAGCCATGACGATCGCACTGCCGGTTCGCGCTCCGCGCCGGACGACTATGCGATAATCTACGTTTTCGGTTTTGGCGGCTTTCAGCGCTGCGAAATTCGGAAACTCGTTGTCCATCAATCCCGCTTCACGCCGTCTTCTGCGCCACCAACCCCAGTTCCTCGACCATCTTTTCGCGCATCAAGAACTTCTGCGGCTTGCCGGTGACCGTCATCGGCAGCTCGGTGCGGAAGCGGATGTAGCGCGGCACCTTGTAATGCGCGATCTGGCCAGCGCAGAAGGCCTTGATCTCCTGCTCCGTCGCGATCTGGTTAGGCTTCAGCACGATCCAGGCGCAGAGCTCCTCGCCATATTTGTCGTCGGGAATGCCGAAGACCTGCACTTCCTTGATCTTCGGGTGGCGGTAGAGGAATTCCTCGACCTCGCGCGGATAGACGTTCTCGCCACCGCGGATGACCATGTCCTTCACCCGGCCGACGATGTTGCAATAGCCCTCGGCGTCTATTGTCGCGAGGTCGCCGGTATGCATCCAGCCGTCCGTGTCGACCGCCTCGCGGGTCTTGTCCACGTCGTCCCAATAGCCCTTCATCACCGAATAGCCGCGTGTGCAGAGTTCGCCAGGCTCCCCGACCGCGACGGTGGCGCCGTCGGCTCCGATCGCCTTGACCTCGACATGAGGATGGATGCGGCCGACAGTGGAGACGCGCTTTTCCAGCGGGTCGTCGACGCTGCTTTGAAAGGAAACCGGGCTGGTCTCGGTCATGCCATAGGCGATCGTCACCTCAGACATGTTCATCAGCGACACCACCTTCTTCATCACCTCGATCGGGCATGGCGAGCCGGCCATGATGCCGGTGCGCAGGCTGGAGAGGTCGAAGGTCGAAAAATCCGCATGGTCGAGCATGGCGACGAACATGGTCGGCACGCCGTAAATGCCGGTGCAGCGCTCCTGCGCGATCGCCTTGAGCGTCGCCCCGGCATCGAAACCTTCGCCCGGGAAGACCATGGTCGCGCCCTTGGTGACGCAGCCCATCGTGCCCATCGACATGCCGAAGCAGTGATAGAGCGGCACCGGGATGCAGAGCCGGTCATCGACGGTGAGTTTTATGGCCGAGGTGACGAAATTGCCGTTGTTGACGATGTTCAAATGGGTCAGCGTCGCACCCTTCGGCGCGCCGGTCGTTCCGCTTGTAAACTGGATGTTGATGGCCTCATTCGGCTTCAGGCTCTCGGATATGCGGTCGAGGCTGTCATGCTCGTCGCGTCCGGCCATGGCAAGCACGTCGCCGAAGTTGAACATGCCGGGCGAATTGTCGTCGCCCATGCGGATGACGATCTTCAGCGCCGGCAGCTTCTTGGCCTTAAGCTTGCCGGGCTCCGCCGTGGCGATTTCCGGCGCCAGCGTCTCGACCATGCCGAGATAGTCGGAGGTCTTGAAGCTGACGGCGGTGACCAGCGCCTTGCAGCCGACCTTGTTGAGGGCATATTCCAGCTCGGTCAGCCGGTAGGCCGGATTGATGTTGACCAGGATCAGGCCGATGCGCGCAGTGGCGAACTGCGTCACCAGCCATTCCCAGCGGTTGGGCGACCAGATGCCGACGCGGTCGCCCTTCTCCAATCCGAGCGCCAGGAAGCCGGCGGCCAGAGCATCGACCGCGTCCGACAGCTCGCTCCAGGTGAAGCGTTTGTCCTGCCCGACGAAGACGGCGGCGTCGAGCGTGGCGTATTTGGCGACCGTGTCGGAAAACAGCTCCGGAATGGTCTTGTCGAGCAACGGCGCCGAACGGTCGCCCGAGACATGCGCCCTGCCATCCACCGGAGCAATGAAGCTGTTGCGCGCTTTGCGCAGATTGGTGGCGTTCTTGAGCTCGTCGAGTTTGATCGCCATCGCCGTCTCCTCCCGGGATGCGTCAGCCTATCAGCCGGTGGCGGCGGTGAAAATCCGCCAAAGGTCCCCCTTCCTTCAAGGAGGAGAGAGGGCGCTCATCTTGGCAGAGATATCGCGCAACAGCGCCTCGTCGGCCGCATCACGCTGCTTCTTCGAAGCGACGAGACAGGCCTGAGACTTCAAGATCACGCCGTCGCCCAGAACCTTGAGGTGGTTGGCGCGCAACGTCGAACCGGTGGTGGTGATGTCGACGATGACGTCCGCCAGCCCGGCTGCCGGCGCGCCCTCGGTGGCGCCGAGGCTCTCGACGATGCGGTAGACCTGGATGCCGTGCTTCAGCGAGAAGAACTGCTGCGTCAGCCGCCAGTATTTGGTGGCGATCCTGAGGCGCCGGCCGTGGCGCTGTCGGAAATCGGCGGCGACGTCGTCGAGATCGGCCATGGTGTCGACGTCGAGCCAGATGTCGGGCACCGCGACCACGACATCGGCAAGGCCGAAGCCAAGGCGGGCGACGATCTCGGCACGCGCTTCCCAGTCGGCGAGGTTCTCGCGCAGCAGGTCCTCGCCGGTGATGCCGAGATCGACAGTGCCCTGGCCGATCTCGCCGGCGATTTCGGATGCCGACAGGAAGGCCACCTCGACATTGTCGAGGCCATCGATGCGAGCGCGGTATTTGCGGTCGTCCTCAGGCAAGGTGACCGCCAGGCCGGCCTTGGCCAGCACCTCCAGCGACTGTTCCTTGAGACGGCCTTTCGACGGGATCGCCAGCGTGATCATTTCGCGCCTTCCCGCAAAGCCTCGATGCGGTCGAGCCAGACCGAGAAACCAACGCCGGGGATCGGCGTCTTGGCGCCGAGCAGCGTCAGCAGCCGGTCGTAGCGGCCGCCGCCGACCAACGGGCGATCAGCATTGGCTGCAGCGATCTCGAAAACGAGGCCGGTGTAATAATCGAGCGGACGGCCGAAGGCGGCGTCATAGCGGATTGCCGCCATCGGCAGGCCATGCGCTTCGATCGCCTTGGCGCGCGCGGCGAAATTTTCGAGCGCTGCGCCCAGCGACAGGCCGGCATCGGCGGCGAATTTTTCCAGTGCTTCCGTCGCCCCATTCAGCGCAACGTCGATCGCGAGAAAGCCCTTCAGCGCCGAGAACGCCTCGTCAGACAGCCGCACGCTGCGCAGCTGCGCCTTCTCGATCAGCCGCCGCGCGATGTCGGCCGGCGCGCGGCCGGTCGATGCCGACAGCCCGGACTCCTCCATGCCGGCGGCGATATGCGCGGCAAGGCCTTCCGCATCGCCGTCGAGCACCAACATTGCCACCGGGCCGGAGAGCTGGCTGTTGCGCGGCGGGTTGGCGAGGTCGGCAAGCGCCGCCTCCAGCATCGGCGCCGAGCCGAATGCGCGCGCGAGCCGCATGCGCCAGCCGCGCGGCAGGCCGAGGGCCGCCAGCACCGCCTCGAATACCGTCTGGTCGCCAAGCGTGATGGCGAGCGCCTGGCCGGGCAGCACCAGCGAAAGCAGCGCATGCGCGTCGGCCAGCGAGCGGGCATCGGCGGCAGCCGTGTCGCGGTCGCCGAGATCCTCTATGCCGGCCTGGAAGAACTCGTTGCCGCCCTCGCGGCGCTGGCGGAACACCTCGCCGAGATAGGAATAACGGCGTGGCGTGCCGGCCTGGCTGGCGATGTGGTCGAGGCAGACCGGAATGGTGAATTCCGGCCTGAGGCACAGCGTCTTGCCGGTCTCGCTCTCGGTGAGGAAGATGCGGCGGCGCAGGTCCTCGCCCGCCATGTCGAGGAACGGATCGGCCGGCTGCAGCACGGCGACTTCGACGGCGTGCGTATGGCGCGCGGCGAAGAGCTTCGTGATGTCGGTGGCGATGGCGGGGTAGCGGGAGGTCATGGATAGGCTGGGCGCGAGGCACCCCCCTCTGTCCTGCCGGACATCTCCCCCGCAAGGGGGGAGATCGGCAGCTTCAAGCACGGCGCCTTTTCCCCAACGCCGGAAGTTGGCGAAACCATGCGCGACATCCAATCTCCCCCCTTGCGGGGGAGATGGCCGGCAGGCCAGAGGGGGGTGCTCAAGCGCCACCCTTCGCGCGGTCGGCCGCCTGCGCAGCCAGGATCTTCATCACCTCGGCAACCAGCTCGCTCTCCGCCACGGTCACCTGAGCAGGCCTTGCGGCGCGCCATTCGGCGTTGTCGGTGATCTCGGCCGACAGGCGCGCGCCTTCGATGAGGTCCTTGATCTGCACGACACGCTGGGCGCGCTCGTCGCCACCCTGGATGATGGCGACGGGACTGCCGCGGCGGTCGGCATATTTCAGCTGCGCCTTCATGCCGGCGCCGCCGAGATACATTTCGGAGCGGATGCCGGCGGCGCGCAGCTCGGCGACCATCCTCTGGTAGCGCCCGAGGCTTTCAATGTCCTTGTCCATGACCAAAACGACCACTGGCGCGATGACATCGGAGATGTCGAGCTTGCCGAGGTTCTTCAGTGCCGTCATCAGCCGGGACACGCCGATGGAGAAGCCGGTCGCCGGCACCGGCTCGCCGCGGAAGCGCGAGACCAGCCCGTCATAACGGCCGCCGCCGCCGACCGAGCCGAAGCGCACGATCTGGCCGTCCTCGTTGGGGATCTCGGCCAGCAGTTCGGCTTCGAAGACCGGGCCGGTGTAGTATTCGAGGCCGCGCACGACGGATGTGTCGATGAGCACGCGGCCGCTGTACCCGGCAGCGTCTACCATGGCCGCGATTGCGGCCAGTTCCTCGACGCCCTCGCGGCCGGTGTCGGCGAAATAGTCCAACGTCTTCAGCCAGCGGATCTGGGCGGCGTTCGGCGAGATGTCGGTCGCGACCTCCAGCTTGCGCCATTCGCCCGCTGCCGTGCCAGGCTCGTAATTCATGAAATAGAGGACCGTCTCGATCGCCTTGCGCTCGAGGCCGGCGCCCTTGGTGAAGTCGCCGCTTTCATCCTTGCGGCCGGCGCCCAGCAGTTGCGCGATACCTTCCGGCCCGATCTTGTCCAGCTTATCGATGGCGCGCAGCACCGTCAGCCGGCGTCCCGCATTCTTGTCGCCGCCGAGGCCAATCGCCTCCAGAATGCCGTCCAGCACCTTTCGGTTGTTGACGCGGATGATGTAGTCGCCGCGCTTGATGCCGAGCGCTTCCATGACGTCGGCCATCATCATCGCCATCTCGGCGTCAGCGGCGACGCCCGCCACACCGTTCGGCGTGCCGATCGTATCCGCGTCGAATTGCATGAACTGGCGGAAGCGGCCTGGGCCGGGTTTTTCGTTGCGGAACACCCAGCCGGAGCGGTAGCTGCGATAAGGCTTCGGCAGGCGGTCGTAATTCTCGGCGACGAAACGCGCCGTCGGCGCGGTGAGATCATAGCGCAGCGACAGCCACTGATCGTCGTCGTCCTGGAAGGAGAAGACGCCTTCGTTCGGCCGGTCCTGGTCGGGCAGAAATTTGCCGAGCGCGTCGGTGTATTCGATCATCGGCTGGTCGACTGGCTCGAAACCGTAAAGCTCATAGACCGAGCGAATGGTCGCCATCATCTTCTCGACGGCGCGGATGTCTTCGGCGCTGCGGTCGGCAAAACCGCGCGGCAACCGCGCTTTCGTCTTTTCCGGTTTGTCGGCCATGGGATGGTCTTTTCGTTAAGTAAACGCTGACTTCTTCGAGCGGGCGTGTCCTAACCGATGCCGGTTGGTGCGGCAAGGGTTTGCGCCATCTCCTTCCTCGCGGAGGAGATAAGTCGCACCCTTCGAAACAAATCACACCAAAAACGAAACAATTCCGCCATCGGCGCGGCATGCTGCCGACACAATCCACGAGCATAAAGCGCACCGAAACAAGGGGTTCGGGCCATGACGACGGCTGAAGACATCATTGAGGGCGGTACTGCCAGGCTGCGGCCTGCCGGAAGCCTCATGCGCAAGCCGGCGCAGCAGCCGGCCGGACCGTTCGAAGTTGCGGCGGAAGCGCAAAAGCCGACGGTGCGCGACGCGCTGGTGACCGGGCTGCTGGTGATCTACCCGGCCTTCGCCGCCGTGGCTGCGATCCTTGCCGGATTGTTCCTGGCCGGCGCCGGCAGCGTCTGAATTTGTCGCTCGCCGAGAAATTTCGAAAGTCGGCGCCGCCCCTCATCCGCCCTTCGGGCACCTTCTCCCCGTGAACGGGGAGAAGGAAAAAGCGCTCACTTCGGCCTTTTAAACCGCTTCCTTTCCGCCTCCACTTCTGCTCTGCAGACGCAGCCTTCGAGGTGGTCGTTAACCAGCCCCATCGCCTGCATGAAGGCGTAGACCGTAGTCGGGCCGACAAAGCTCCAGCCGCGCTTCTTCAATTCCTTCGAGATCCTGACCGAGACCGCCGTCGTCGGATTGGCGCGCAGATGCGCGAGGTCGACGACCGTCGGCCGCTCGTCGGGACCCGGCTCGAACTTCCAGAACCAGGAGGCCAGCGAGCCGGCCTCGTCGGCAAGCTCGCGGGCGCGCCTGGCGTTGTTGATGGTCGAGACGATCTTGCCGCGATGGCGGATGATGCCGGCATTGCCGAGAAGCCGCTCGACGTCCTTGTCGGTGAAGAGCGCCACCTTGTCGAACTCGAAATTGGCGAAAGCCTCGCGGAAATTCTCGCGCTTGCGCAGGATGGTCAGCCAGGACAGGCCCGACTGGAACCCTTCGAGGCAGATCTTCTCGAACAGCCGGCGATCGTCCGCCACCGGCCGGCCCCACTCATGGTCGTGATAGTGCAGATAGTCCGGCAGATTGCCGTGCCAGAAGCAGCGCGCGACACCATCGGGGCCGTCGAGCAGGCCGGCATTTTCTTGTCCCATCGGAAAAATTCCATTCGTTAATGCACTTCGGCGCGGGCTTTACCGTGGCTTTACCAGATTCCTGAACCGGCCGGTAACCACACCAAAAAGTTTACTGACAAGTCGGCATTTTACGCATTCCGATTCATGTTTCGGTTGCCGCTCCGCGCCAAGGATCGCCACGCCGAGGGCCCCTTTTCCCGCCCCGGACGAGTTCTGACGATCAAGGTGCGTTCCGATGAAGACAGCGTTCACTTTCGTGCTCGGCGCAGCCGCGGTGCTTGCCGCCGGCGCGACGACCTCTTTCGCCAATGACCGTTATGCCGACATGCCGCCGGTCATGGTGAGCCCCGATCTGTCGGCACCCTGGGTGCTGCAACTCGGCCATGCGCCCGGCATCGTGCGCCCGAGCCGCCAGGCAACGCAGCAGCCGCTGCAGCGGCTTTCCCAGGCACAGCCCGACCGGCAGCGCACCGCGGCCGTGCAGCAGCCTGCCAAGCGCATGGTGATGCGGCCGCAGATCAACCCGATCTACCTGCCGCAGGAAATCGCCTATGACGGCCCGCAGAAGCCCGGCACCATCGTCATCGACACCAAGCAGAATTTCCTCTTCCTGATCGAGAAGGACGGCAAGGCGCGGCGCTACGGCGTCGGCACCGGCAAGCCTGGCTTCGAATGGTCGGGCACGCACAAGATCACCGACAAGAAGGTGTGGCCGGACTGGCGCCCGCCGGCGGCGATGATCAAGCGCGAGGCGGCCAAGGGCCGCTACCTGCCGACCTATCTCGCCGGCGGCATGGAGAACCCGCTCGGCGCGCGCGCGCTCTATCTCGGCACCACCGAATACCGCATCCATGGTACCAACCAGCCCTGGACGATCGGCGGCGCGGTGTCGTCGGGCTGCATCCGCATGCGCAACGAGGATGTCGTCGACCTTTACGAGCGCGTAAATGTCGGAACAACCGTCGAGGTGATATAGTAACTCCGAATCAGCCGGTCAGGCGGCGCCGTTTTGGCGCATGCTGTTGCCCACAAGCCATAGCGCGCCTTGGGAAGACGTGCTTAGACTGGCAGCGAGTTTACGGGGGACGGGCCGTGTGGGGATACGGCCAGTCACGAAAGGGCAGCGCGGGAGACCGCGCTGCCCTTTTTGTTTCAATCCCGCAGCGGGTCGCCCCGAAAGCAGCAGGTTTCGCTTTCGGGGCTGATTTCCCGGCGCACCTCTGCTATTGCAGCGCACAAATCTTGGTTTATGCAATTCCGGACGGAAAACCGCCGTGCCTGGGATTGCTCTAGAAAGGCAGAGGTCCCAACCATGACCCGGTCCGACGACAGCCGCTATCTCAGGGGCGGTCCGGTCGCCCAGCGCATCATTGCTTCGGTACGCGAGGACGCGGCAATCGCCGCGGCCGAAGGCTTTCCACCGAAGCTGGTCTCGATCACCGTCGGCGATACCGACGCGGTCGACGTCTATGTGCGCAACCAGCGCGCCAAGGCCGAGCTTGCCGGTATCGGCTTCGAGGAACGGCGCTTTGCCGCCGATACCACGGCGGGCGAGCTGGAAGCCGCCATCCACGGCCTCAACGCCGACCCGCGTGTCACCGGCATCATCATCCAGCGGCCGGTGCCGGCGCATATCCCGATCAAGACGCTGCAGGCGGCGGTGCATCCGCTGAAGGATGTCGAGGGCATGCATCCGGCCTCGATCGGCAATATCGTCTACAACCAGCTCGACCTCGCGCCCTGCACGGCCGCCGCTTCGGTCGAGCTACTGAAGGAAACCGGCCTCGATCTCAAAGGGCTCGAGGTGGTGGTCGTCGGCCATTCCGAGATCGTCGGCAAGCCGATCGCCTTCCTGTTGATGAGCGAAGGCGCAACCGTGACGGTGTGCCATCACATGACGCGCTCGGTGGCGGCACATGCGCGGCGCGCCGATGCGCTGTTCGTCGCCGTCGGCAGGCCGCGGCTGATCAAGGCCGAGATGGTGAAGCCCGGAGCCTGCGTCATCGACATCGGCATCAATTCCGAGACCGGCCCGGACGGCGAAAGCCGCATCGTCGGCGACGTCGACACCGAGAGCGTCAAGGAGGTCGCCTCCTGGATTACGCCGGTGCCCGGCGGCGTCGGCCCACTCACGGTCGCGATCCTGCTGCGCAACACCATGGTGGCGCTCAACCGCCAGCGCGCGCTTTACCGCGCGACCTATGGGGTGGCTGACAAGCTCGCGGCGGAGTAGGCGGCCCCTCACCCAGCCTCGCTCGGCTGACCTCTTCCCAAGGGGAGAGGAGACTGTCGGCGCCGGCGCCAACCTCTTCCCCCCGCGGGGGAGAAGGTGGCCGCGAAGCGGCCGGATGAGGGGGCGCCGACGGCGAAGATCACTCTGCCGCCAGAAGATCTTGCTCGGAAACGCCTTCCGGCTTCGGGCCGCCATAAGCCCAGTCGAGCAGCTTCACCGTATGCACCACAGGCAGCTTGGCGGCGGACGCGATCTGGGTGATGCAGCCGATATTGCCGGTGGCGACGACTGAAGCGCCCGTCGCCTCGATATTCTGGACCTTGCGGTCGCGCAGTCTGGCCGAAATCTCGGACTGCAGGATGTTGTAGGTGCCGGCCGAGCCGCAGCAGAGATGCCCTTCGCGCGGCTCGCGCACGACGAAGCCGGCCTTGGCGAGAAGCTCCTTCGGCTGGCGCGTGATCCTCTGGCCATGCTGCATCGAGCAGGCGGAATGATAGGCAACGATCGTGCCTGGCTTGCGCACAGGCTCGGGCAGGTCGAGTGCTGCGAGATATTCGGTGACGTCCTTGGCGAGCGCCGAAACGCGCGCCGCTTTTCCCGCATAAGCCGGATCGAGGCGCAGCATGAAGCCATAATCCTTGATCGTCGTGCCGCAGCCGGACGCCGTGATGATAATGGCGTCGAGCCTGCCCTGATCGATGGCGCGCGTCCAGGCATCGACATTTTGCCTTGCCGAGGCAAGGGCCTGATCCTCGCGACCCATATGGTGGACGAGCGCGCCGCAGCACCCCTCGCCTTCCGGCACTACGACCTCGACGCCCAGCCGCGTCAGCAGCGAGACGGTCGCCTCGTTGATGGCCGGATCGAGCACCGACTGCGCGCAGCCTGTGAGGATGGTGACGCGGCCGCGTTTCGTGCCGTGGGCGACATGCACGCCAGGGGAAGCCATCGGCGATGCCGGCGGGATAGACGCCGGCGCAAGCTTCAGCATGGCCGCGACCGGCCTCAGCGCTGGCAGCTTTTCGAACAGCCCGATGAACGGCCGGCCGAGGCCGGCGAGCTTCAACGCAGCCCGGAAGCGCCCCGGGTAAGGCAGCACGAAAGCCAGCATGGCGCGCGTCAGCCGGTCGAGCAGCGGCCGCTGGTAGGTCTGCTCGATATGGGCGCGGGCATGATCCACCAGATGCATGTAGTTCACGCCCGAAGGGCATGTGGTCATGCAGGCAAGGCAGGACAGGCAGCGATCGATATGGGTGACGAGTTCCTTGTCGGCCGGCCGGCCGTTCTCCAGCATGTCCTTGATGAGATAAATGCGGCCACGCGGTGAATCGAGCTCGTTGCCCAGCTCCACATAAGTCGGACAGGTGGCGGTGCAGAAGCCGCAATGCACGCATTTCCGCAGGATCTTCTCCGATTCCGCCACATGCGGATCGGCAAGCTGCGCGGCTGAGAAATTGGTCTGCATATATCAGTCCTAGGCCATTCGGCCGGGGTTGAGGATATTCTTCGGATCGAACTCGGTCTTGAGCCGCGTCGACAGCGCTGAAAGATGCGGCGGCTGCGGCTCGAACACAGGCAGAGCGGCGCGATGCGAGGCAGACGCCCGCACCAGTGTCGCGTGACCGCCGCCATATTTGCGGATCAAGCCGCGCAGCAATTCAGCCTCCGGCTCATCCTCGCGCATCGACAGCCACACCAGTCCGCCCTGCCAATCGTAGAAGGCATCGACCGCGGCCTGCATACGCAAGGCCATTACCATGAGATGCGCCTCAGACGGCGCCATCGAGACGCGCCAGACCGGCCTCGCGGGGCCGTCGGCGAAGGGCAAGCAATCGCGAATATCGCGCCAGATCGTCTTTGAGGCTTCGCCGGCGATCTCTTGCAGCGGCCCCGCCTTGCCGAGCAGCTGCTTGAGCGCCTCGGTGCGATAGACGACCGACGGCCCAAAGCCTTCAACGCGCAGCAGGGTCGCGGCGTCGGTGCCCAGATGGCCGGCGGCGACGCGCGCGGCGATGCGCTCCGGCAGATGCGCCGCGCTCGACACTTCGGCGCTGGAGCCAAGCGCCAGCGCCATGGCGGCGACGGCAGCATCGTCGAGCAGGCCGCGAATGGCCAGCGTCACTTCGGTTTCGGCCGCGGGCAGCACCTTGAAGGTGACGTCAGTCAGCACGGCAAGCGTGCCCCAACTCCCCGCCATCAGCTTGGAAAGGTCGTAGCCGGTGACGTTCTTGACGACGCGGCCGCCAGACTTGAAGGCTTCAGCGCGTCCTGAGACGGCGGCGATGCCAAGGATATGGTCGCGCGCGGCACCCGCCTTGAGACGCCGCGGACCGGAGAGGTTGGAGGCCAGCACGCCGCCGATCGTGCCCCTGCCCGCCCCGCCGCCGAGCAGCGGGCTATAGTCCATGGGCTCGAAGGCGAATTGCTGGCCGCTTTCGGTCAGCAGTTTTTCGATCTCGGCGAGCGGCGTGCCGGCCTTTGCCGAGAGCACCAGCTCGGCAGGCTCGTAAAGGGTGACGCCGGAAAGCTTCGAGAGATCCAGCGTGTGCCCGGTCTGCAGCGGACGGCCAATGCCGCGCCTGGAGCCGTGGCCGAGGATCTCCAGCGGTGATTCCTCCGCTGCCGCCCATTGGATGGTGGAGAGGACTTCGGCACTGGTGGACGGGGTGAAGGCGGTCATGAATGCACCTCGTTCCTCGCCCCCGCAAAGCGGGGGAGAGGTGGCAAGTCGCGTTCTGTCGCGCCCCCCTCTGTCCTGCCGGACATCTCCCCCACTTGGGGGGAGATCAGATGTCGCCGCCGATTTCGCCAATCTCTAACGTGGCAGGATTGAGCGCGGCGCCAAAGCGGCTGATCTCCCCCCTTGTGGGGGAGATGTCCGGTAGGACAGAGGGGGGCGCGAAGGATCGTCGACATGCGGGATGGAAACCCCATCAAAACCTCGGAATGTCCGGAAACGCCACCTGCCCGCGATGCACGTGCATACGTCCCAACTCGGCGCAGCGGCGCAGCTGCGGGAAGACCTTGCCGGGGTTGAGAAGATGGTTCGGGTCGAAGGCGCATTTGACCCGCATCTGCTGGTCGAGGTCGACCTGGTTGAACATTTCCGGCATCAGGTCGCGCTTCTCGACGCCGACGCCATGCTCGCCGGTGAGCACGCCGCCGACCTCGACGCAAAGGCGCAGGATGTCGGCACCGAAACTTTCGGCCTTGTCGAGCTCGCCCGGCACGTTGGCGTCGTAGAGGATCAGCGGGTGCAGATTGCCGTCGCCGGCGTGGAAGACATTGGCGACGCCGAGCCCGTATCTCTCGGAGAGGTCACGCATGCCGGCGAGCACCCGCGGCAATTCCTTGCGCGGGATGGTGCCGTCCATGCAGTAATAGTCGGGCGAGATGCGGCCGACCGCCGGGAAGGCCGCCTTGCGCCCGGCCCAGAAACTCAGCCGCTCCTGCTCCGACTGCGAGATTCGGCAGGTGGTCGAGCCGTTCTTGTAGGCGATCGCCTCGACGAGGCCGATCAGGTGATCGACCTCGACACTCGGTCCGTCGAGCTCGACGATCAAGAGCGCCTCGACATCGAGCGGATAGCCGGCATGGACGAAATCCTCGGCCGCGTGGATCGCCGGACGATCCATCATCTCCATGCCGCCGGGGATGATGCCGGCGCCGATGATGTCGGCGACACACTGGCCGCCCTCTTCGCTGGTCGGGAAGCCGATCAGAAGCGCGCGCGCCGTCTCTGGCTTCTTCAGGATGCGAACGGTGACCTCGGTGACGACGCCGAGCAGGCCTTCCGAGCCGGTCATGACGCCGAGCAGGTCGTAGCCTTCCTGGTCGAGATGGCTGCCGCCGAGCCGCACCACCTCGCCATTCATCAGCACCATCTCGATGCCCAGCACATTGTTGGCGGTGAGGCCGTATTTCAGGCAGTGCACGCCGCCGGAATTCTCCGCGACGTTGCCGCCGATCGAGCAGGCGATCTGGGAGGATGGATCGGGGGCGTAGTAGAAGCCCTCCTGCTCGACGGCGTTGGTGATGCCGAGATTGGTGACGCCCGGCTGGGCGACGACGACGCGGTTGGGATAGTCGATCGCGAGGATGCGGTTGAAGCGGCTCATCACCAGCAGCACCGCATCCTCGAGCGGCAGCGCGCCGCCCGACAGCGAGGTGCCGGAACCGCGCGGCACGACGCGGATGCCGCGCTCGTTGCAGTATTTCAAGACGCGCGAGACCTGCGCCACCGTCTCCGGCAGCACCACCACCAGCGGCAATTGCCGATAGGCGGTGAGGCCGTCGCTCTCGAAGGCGCGCATTTCGTTTGCCGTGTCGACGACGCCCTCGCCCGGCACGATGATGCGCATGTCGGCGACGATCTCGGCGCGCCGGCGCATCGTCTCGGCATCTGGCTTGGGCATGGCAAGGCCGGACATCGGGCAGCCTCATCTGGCTTGACTGGTCAAAATCTTTTACCAGCTGAGCGTGACTGTTGCAAACCCTGCTTTGGTCGGGATCGGGCATCGACCATGCGCACGCGGTTCCGCAGCGGCAATCTGCCGCTGGCAGTTCACCCTCCCCTCGTGGAGAGGTCGCGAATGAAGTGAGCGGGGTGGGGGTCGCGCTGGAAGCGCCTACGAGCACCCCCATCCCGCTCCGCTGCGCGGATCAACCCTCCCCACAAAGGGCAGGGTAAAAGGTGAGACTACTCGCCCGGATGCTTGGCCGGCTCGGAATGCATCTTCCGCACGCGGCGCACGCCCCACCAGACGAGCAGGATGGCGACCGGCACCGAAGCCGCGGTGACGACTTCCGGCGCGAAGGCGTGACCGAAGGTCGAGGCGCCCTTGGCGACGTAGCCAATCAGGCCGACGACGTAATAGGACACGGCGGCGACCGAGAGGCCTTCGACGGTCTGCTGCAGGCGCAATTGCAGCCGGGCGCGGTTGTTCATCGAGGCGAGCAGGTCGCGGTTCTGGCGCTCGACATCGACATCGACCCAAGTGCGAAGCAGCGTGGTGGCGCGGGTGAGCTTGCGCGACAGGTTGGCCTGGCGCTCCTCGACGGAGCGGCAGGTGCGCATCGCCGGCGCCATGCGCCTTTGCAGGAAGCCCGCCCAGGTATCGTAGCCCTGCACCGGCTCCTCATCCAGCGCCTCGAGCCGTTCGGAGACGATGCCGTCATAGGCGCGGCTGGCGCCGAAGCGGTAGAGGCTGGAGGCCGCGTCCGCCTCGAGTTCGGCGGCAAGCTCGGTGAGGTCGGCGAGCAAATTCTGGCTGTCGCGGGTCTCGGCCGCCTTCATTTCAAGCGTCGTCTGCGCCAGCCGGTCCTCGATACGGCGGGCGCGGCCGGACAGCGTCTGCGCCAGCGGCAGGCCAAGCATGGCAAGCGTCCGGTACGTCTCGATGTCGATCAGCCGCTGCGACAGCGCGCCGGTGCTGGCCGGCGTCAGGCCGCGGTCGAGCACCAGCATGCGGGTCAGGCCGTCGCCGTCCTGGCGGAAGTCGGTGATGATGGCGGCGGCACCGCGCTCGACCAGCGAGTAGCAAAGGCTGGTCGGGTCGAAGCCGGCGATCAGCTTCTCGCTCGCCTGCGTCCATTTGCGGATCTCGAGCCGGATGCCGGAAATCACCGTTCCCGGCGGCGAAAAGCCGTTGCCGAAGGGTGAATCCTCCTGGCCCCGGCCGTTTTCGGCGAGCGGCCCTTCCCAAAGGTAGGTGGAGAATTCCGTGTGCCGCTCCCAGCGCAGCGTGCCCTTGCCCCATCTCATGGCGTGATGGCGGGCATGGCGCTCGGGCGCCGCGATGCCGAGGCGCCGCGACAATTCCGAAAGCACGGCATGGTCGACGGCCGAGCCGCCCTCGGTCATGAAGGAAAGCTGGATGAGCACGCGAGGCTTCTCGACCAGCGGATGCGGACGCGCATGGACCTCGCCCAGCGCGCCGGGGCGTCCTTCAAAAGCCGGGAAGCCCATGACGCTGCCCTGGGCGCGCGGCTGGAATTCGAGATTGGACGTCTCGTCCGACACGGTTGGTCCCCCTGGTTTCGACCGTTCGTGCAATCGCGTTGTCTTGCGGCAATCGGCCAGGCGCGTAAACAGCAAATTTTAGCAGGCACGCATGGGAGGGCGCGGCGCCGGAACCGACCGGATCCGGCGAATTGGATAAATAATTTGACCAGTTGGCGACAGTGGCTTTAATCTGCGCGACATCCAATCCGTTCCCAGGCGCCCCTCCATTGAGCGATATCTTCTCCAGGATCGAGCATTCGCGTACCGCCGATGAGGTGGTGCAGCAGATCGAGAGCCTGATCCTCGAAGGCGTGCTGCGCACCGGCGACCGGCTGCCCGGCGAGCGCGAGCTGGCGCGCCAGTTCGACGTGTCGCGGCCGATCCTGCGCGATGCGCTGAAGGCGCTGGAGGCACGCGGGCTGCTGACCACCAGGCCCGGCGGCGGCACGCATGTCGCCGATGTCATCGGCCAGCTTTTCACCAAGCCGGTGACCGATCTGATCTCGATGCACCGCAAGGCGGTGACCGACTATCTGGAATACCGGCGCGAGATCGAGGCGATCGCGGCCGAGTATGCGGCGCGACGCGCGACGCCGGAGGATCTCGCCCTGCTCGATCGCATCATGGCGCGCATGGACGAAGCGCACCGTACCGGCGACTTGGACGACGAGGCTGAGATCGACGTCGAATTCCACCACGCGGTCTGCGAATGCGCGCACAACATCATTCTTCTGCACACGTTGCGCTCCTGCTACCGGCTGCTGTCCGAGGGCGTGTTCCAGAACCGGCTTCTGGTCTTCACCGTGCCCGGCGCGCGCGAGGCGCTGCTCGAGCAGCACCGCGCCATCCACACCGCGATCAAGGCTGCCGATCCGGCGGCAGCGCGCAAGGCCGCAATGGATCACATCACCTATGTCGAGCGCTCGATGGCGGAAGCCGAGCGCAGCGGCGACTGGCAGCGCGTCTCGCGGCTGAGGCTCAGGCAGCGCTCGGAAGCCGACGACATCGAACCCACACGCAAACGCTCCTAAGCATCGATCAAGCGGGGACCACCATGAGCGACATCCTCACCATCGCCGACCTGAAGGACGTGGCGCGCCGCAAGGTGCCGAAGATGTTCTTCGATTATGCCGATTCCGGCGCCTGGACCGAGAGCACCTACCGGGCCAACGAAGAGGATTTCCAAAAGATCAAGTTCCGCCAGCGCGTGCTGGTCGACATGAGCAACCGCTCGCTGGAATCGACCATGATCGGCGAGAAGGTGGCGATGCCGGTGGCGCTCGCCCCGACCGGGCTGACCGGCATGCAGCATGCCGACGGCGAGATGCTGGCGGCGCAGGCGGCGGAAGAGTTCGGCGTGCCGTTCACGCTCTCGACCATGAGCATCTGCTCGATCGAGGATGTCGCCTCGGCGACCAAGAAGCCGTTCTGGTTCCAGCTTTACGTGCTGCGCGACAAGGATTTCGTGCTGAACCTCATCGACCGCGCCAAGGCGGCCAAATGCTCGGCGCTAGTGCTGACGCTCGACCTGCAGATCCTCGGCCAGCGCCACAAGGATATCCGCAACGGGCTTTCGGCGCCGCCCAAGATGACGCTCGCCAACATCGTCGACCTGGCCCTCAAGCCGCGCTGGTGCCTCGGGATCGCCGGCACGCCGCGCCGCACCTTCCGCAACATCGTCGGCCACGCCAAGGGCGTCGGTGACGTCTCTTCGCTGTCGTCATGGACGACGGAGCAGTTCGACCCGCAGCTGTCGTGGAAGGACGTCGCCTGGATCAAGGAGCGCTGGGGCGGCAAGCTGATCCTGAAGGGCATCCTCGACAAGGAGGATGCGTTGATGGCGGCCGAGACCGGCGCCGACGCAATTGTGGTCTCCAACCATGGCGGGCGGCAGCTCGACGGCGCGGCCTCCTCGATCTCGGTGCTGGAGGAGATCGCCGATGCCGTCGGCGACAGGATCGAAGTGCACATGGACGGCGGCATCCGCTCGGGCCAGGACGTGCTCAAGGCGCTTTGCCTCGGCGCCAAGGGCACCTATATTGGCCGGCCGTTCCTTTACGGCCTCGGCGCGATGGGCAAGGCGGGCGTCACCAAGGCGCTGGAAATCATCCGCAAGGAAATGGACATCACGCTGGCGCTGTGCGGTAAGCGTCTGGTAACCGACATGGGCAAGGACCAGCTGCGACGCTAGGGGCTTATTCACCGATCCGCCCTAGTTTCCCGTGATGATCGATACGGGAAGACGCTCGCCTTGACTGAAACGGGCATCCATTATCTCGACGCGCGTGGGCCGGAAGGCATGCGGCTTTATGCCATCGGCGACGTGCACGGCCGTCACGACCTGCTCGCCGCCATGCACCGCCGGATCGAGAGCGAACTGGAATATGCGCCGTCGTCGGACTGGCGCATCATCCATCTGGGCGACTATGTCGACCGCGGGCCGGACTCCAAAAGCGTCATCGAGTTTCTGATCGAGGCAAGGGAGCGCGACCCGCGCAACATCATGCTTGCCGGCAATCACGACATCGGCATGCTGGAATTTCTTGCCAAACCCGATCCAGACGGTCTGTTCATGCGCTATGGCGGCGTCCAGACGGCGGCATCATACGGGGTGAAGCTCTCGACCGGCAGCAGCTGGTTCGGCAGATCGGACGAGGCGCTGGCGCACGGACACGCAGCATTGGTCGAAGCGGTGCCGCAAGCCCATGTCGACTTCCTGCACTCGCTGTCCTTTTCAGTGACCTTCGGCGACTTCTTCTTCTGCCATGCCGGTATAAGGCCCGGCATCCCGCTCGAAAACCAGAGCCCGCAGGATCTGATCTGGATCCGCGACGCGTTCCACGATCACCCCGGGCTCTTTCCCAAAGTGATCGTGCACGGGCATACGCCGGTGCCGGAAGCCGAGGTGATGGCCAACCGCGTCAATGTCGACACACTCGCCTGGCAGGCGGGAACGCTGAGCGCGCTCGCCGTCAATGGCGCTGAAAAGCTCATCCTGACGGTGGAGGGAACGGCGTTCTAGCCATGATCCCGACTGTGGGATCAGCTTTCCGTTTGTCGGGAAGGACAGGCTTTAGCGAAGCGCGGCGGTGACACCGTAGCCGTCGACGGCCTGATGATTGTTGGCCGCGTCGGCGGAATAAATGCCTAGGCCGCACACGACGATGGCAGACAGCATGACAAAGGACAAAAGCGCTGCTTTCACGGACGTCATCTCTGGTTGAGCTTTCTGCATCTGTGCACGAGGCGGTTACCAATGCGTTGAAACGATAAAATGCGTCTCAATGTTTTGACGATTTCGCGCTTCTAAGCAGATTCCGTTTCGCCGGTGTGTCGCGCAGATCACACAGAAGGTTCATCGCGGTTGCACGGACGTTACAGGGCGGGCGCCTTCTAGGATGGCGGGCGCGCACAAGCCAAGGACGAAGCAGGTTTTCCCCAGGCGGAACTGTCGTCGCGTGCCAATTATGTCACGTTGCGGATCAGGCTACCCCTTCAACCCGGGGCAAGCCCCGCCGAATCCTCGCCCACAAACCGTGGCGGGCGATGAAATCCTGGTATTCGCGATAGGCCGGGTCGGCCACGAGATGACGCTCTTCCGTCACAGCGCGCAGCCAGTAGACGGCATTCACGCCGGCGAGCAGCAGGCACGACTGCACGGCAGTTGCCCAACCGATCGTGCTCAGAAACGGCATGGAGATCATCCACCAGCTGATGTTCTTGCAGAGATAGGCGGGATGCTTGACCCAGCGATACGGTCCGTTGGTGATGATGCCGCGATTGGTGAGGTTTGAGAACCGCAGGCCGAAAGAGACGGTCGCCCAAGCATAGACCAAGACCAGCGCCAGGATGATGCTGCCCCAGAGGCCATAGAGCAGCGGATAGGACGCGAGGAACTGGCCCCAATAGGCGCCGTCCTGATCATAGGCGAGATATTTCACCCCGACCGAGCTCCACAAGGGCGGATAGCAGAACAGGCAGATCACCCAACCGCCGACGGTGGGCTCGGTCGAGCGCATATGGCTGTCGGTCAGGCGCAAGGTGAGCGTGTAGGCGACAGCCGCGAAAATAACATCGACCAGATAGAGAAGATCGATGCCGAAGGAGAAAAAATGCTCGAAATCGTCGGCCGGCGCCAGCGGCGAGCGCGCCCAGAGCGCGGCGAGATCATTGTTCGTGTAGACGAACATCAGCGGCAGGAAGAAGCCCTTGATGATCCAGCCTCGACCAAGCGCGGCTAGCATCGACCAGTCCCTTGACCGGTCGCCGGCGATGAGGCGGCCGAGTTCAGCATAGGCATCCTCGGGCTGGCGCTGCAGGCTGTCGACAAAGGCGATGTAGAGGGGTGAAAGCAGCACCAGCGCAGGCAGGCTGTAGAGCGCCGCCTGTTTGAAAGGATCATAAAAACTATCGGCATAGACCGGCAGCAGCCAGTAGAGCGCGGCGATGATGCCGATGGTGAACCACAGCCCGGCCAGCTTGCGGAGGGTTCGCTTTACATTGAACGGTCGCAGCGGTGCGGCGGATAGGTCGGACGAGGCATTGAGCTGGACCCGATAGAATTGCAGGTCGACCACCACCATGACGAGCGCGACGACGGCGAGGACAGCGAGTGTCTTGACGTAATCCGGCTGCTGCCATGAACGCAGCGTAACCACCGCCGCGATCATGGCGGCGAGACCGGCGATGCCACTCCACGCCCCGGTTGCCGATCGCGGAGGCGAATCCGGAGCGCTCAATCGCAGCGTTTTCAGATCGTGCAGCAAGGCTCAGCCACTCGTCCCGCCGGACGTGCCGCCGCTCGTTCCCCCGGACGTACCGCCGCTGGTTCCCCCGGACGTGCCGCCGCTGGTTCCGCCGGACGTGCCGCCGCTGGTTCCCCCGGACGTACCGCCGCTGGTTCCCCCGGACGTGCCGCCGCTGGTTCCGCCGGACGTGCCGCCGCTGGTTCCCCCGGACGTGCCGCCGCTGGTTCC
>NZ_JAVIIY010000027.1:0-53751 GCF_033977345.1 Mesorhizobium dulcispinae | reverse complement strand
GAACCGCTCTATCTCTTTGTTTTTACGCAATTCCGGACGGAAAACCGTTACACACTTTTCCTGGAATTGCTCTGGTCCAACGCCGACCGTTCTCTCATCCATAGTGCCAATGCGGCTTCGGCCCGGTGCCGGTGAACTCGATGCCGATGCGGCCGTCGCGGCGCCAGCGGACGATCGCCTTGTAGCCGATGCCGTCGGTCGGCACGTAAAGCAGGAATTCGTCGGGCACGCGGGCCTCGATCGGCACCTTCAGCTCGGCGCCACCGGGATGCATGTTGCGCACCGTGCACTTGACCTCGGAATTGTTGATGCCGGTCAGGATCGCCGCGCCTTTCAGCACGCGTTGCCTGTGCTTGCCTCTCAACTCGTTCTCAGCCATGGCGGGCATGTCCTAGCGGATCGCGGCACGCGATCCTTATGTGGGGCACCGCACCACCAATAGACGCCCCCGCTAAATTTAAGGTTATTGCCCTGCAGGCGAATGCTTTTGCCGAAAAAGAAACGGCGCCGCGATGGGCGCCGTCTCATTCTTGCTGCCGACCGGCTCAGATATAGGGCGAAATGCACTGCCGGCGCGGGCCGTAGTAGGGCTGGAAGGTGTTGTCCCAGGCCCGGTAGGACCGGTAGCGGTCGTAGCACCATTGGACATGGGCCCTAGGGAGCCGCTCCGTCCGGTAGATGCGCCGCGGCTGGTAGTAGCGCGGATAGGGGTCATAATAGTAGGGATCGTAATAGCTGTTGTAGGCTAGGCTGCCCAGGCCAAGGCCCAGGCCCAGCCCCAGAAGGGCCGCGTCGCCGCTATCGAAATGCCGATGATGGCGATGATGCCGCCAGCGCCAGTCGTCGCCATCCCAGTCGCGGGAGAAATGACGGCCGCGCCAGTCGCCGCCGCGCCATCTGAAATCGTGGCCCCGCCAGTCGCCACCGCGCCGCCAGCGCCAGTCATACATCTGCGGCGAGTAGTTGTTGCCGCCGGCCCAGCTGTCGCGGACAGGTATGATCGTAGGTGCCGCCGTGCTGGTGGCGGTCGAGAGATCCGGCTGCAGGATCGGGCCGGCAATCGACGGCGCCGTCAGGCCCGCAAGGAGACCCAGGGTCACGAGGCCGGATCCAAGGGAAGACAAGAGCGGTTTCATTTCACTCTCCAAGGAGTACAGGCCCCACGCCCAGCATACCCCGGGAAGAGGCCTATTGATGGGACTTTCCGTCTGAACGGAGGATGAACGGAAAGGTTCCGTCAACCATAACGCGCATGCGCCGGCCCTTGTGTTCGCCTTCGCTTGCGGGCAAAGGTCTCGGCCATGTCGCTGCGCCTCGCCACCTTCAACGTCGAGAACCTGATGAACAGGTTCGATTTCTCCGGCTATCGCAACCAGCTCAACGAGGACCGCACGCTGGCGCTGTTCGATATCCGGAGCGAGGCTGAGTACAGGCTGCTCGAACAGGCGCGCATCATCGCCCAGTCCGATGACACCCGCCAGCTTACCGCGCTCGCCATAGCCGCGACCCGCGCCGACATCATCTGCATGCAGGAGGTCGACAACATCGAGGCGCTGAAGGCCTTCGAATATGGCTATCTCTTCAAGATGATCGGGCAGGGCTATCGCCAGAAATACACCACCGCCGGCAACGATTCGCGCGGCATCGACGTCGCCGTGATGATGCGCAACGAGACCGCGCAGGGGCAGCCGATCGAATTCGTGCGCATGACCAGCCATGCCTATGTCACGTTCGAGCAATTCGGACTGTTCACGCCGGAGCTGGCGGCGCTGGGGCATCTGGCCAACGAACGCATCTTCCGGCGCGACTGCCTGGAAATCGACCTGACGGTTGGCGGCGTGCCGCTGACGCTCTACCTGGTGCATTTCAAGTCGATGGGCTCGCCGCGCAACGGACTCGACGGCCGCGAGGCGACGATGCCGCTGCGCATCGCCGAAGCGCAGGCCGTGCGCCGCATCATCGAGAATCGTTTCGGCAAGGACCATGCTGCCGACAAACGCTGGGCGATCTGCGGCGACATGAACGACTACCGGCAGCGCGTGAAGATCGAAGGCGATAGCTTCGACGGCTATCGCTTCCAGGTCGTCGACGAAGCCCAGTCCTCGATCAACGTTCTGACCGCCGGCGGCTTTTGCGAAAATGTCGTGGAGCGGCGGCCCGAGATGGACCGCTGGAGTTTTTATCACACGCGCGGGCCGGAAGAGCGGCATCTCTGCCAGCTGGATTACATCCTGCTGTCGAAGGCGCTGGCGGCGAAGAACGCCACCGCGGTTCCGGAGATCATCCGCCACGGCCAGCCTTGGCGCACCATTTTTCCGTCCGGTCAGGAAGTCGAACGTTTCCCGCGGGCCGGGTGGGACAGGCCGAAGGCCTCCGACCATTGCCCGGTGGTGATCACCCTGGACATGGCCTCCTGATGAGTTTCGACCTGCCGCGCAACGTCATCTTGCCGGTCGACGCAGTCGACGTGCGGCTCGACCCAAGTCCTCATCCCTTCGAACGAGACAACCAGCCGGCGATCGCCGAGAACTGGCAACGCGAAATGGCGGCGAAGCCGGCACTCTACGACGGCACGGTGGTGTTGCTTTCGGCGCTCGCCTATCGCGACAGCCGGCTCATAGGCCGCTGCCATGCGGTGAGGTACTCGACCTTCATGCTGTGGCGCAAGAACAGGGAGCTCAGCGGCGCCGAACATGCCTATGCGCATGCCGTGCTGGTCGCCGGCGACAATGCGCTGGTGGCGATCCGCATGGGCTCGCACACGGTGAACGCCGGCCGCGTCTACTTCGCCGCCGGCTCCTTCGAGCCGATCGATTTCCGCGACGGCCTCGTCGATGTCGACTTCAACATGATCCGCGAGGTGGGCGAGGAGACCGGGATCGATCTGTCAACGGCTCAGCGGGGCAGACGTTATCACGCGCTGTCGACGCCGAGCGGCACGGTCATCTTCCGCCGCTATCATGTTGCCGAGCCGGCCGAAGAGATCGCTCGGCGTATCAGCGCCTTCGTTGCCGCCGAGAGCGAGCCGGAGATCGATGGGCCGGTGGTCATTCGTAATGCCGCCGACCTTCCCGACGGGCTGATGGGGCATATGAAGCCGCTTATCGAGTGGCATTTCGCCGGCGGTGGCGACGCCGCCTAAGTCTTCACGGAAAGAGCGGCGGCAACGCGTCGTCGAGCCCTCCTTTCGCGGCGCCGCCGTCGTCCTTGTAGTAATAGCTGTAGCCGTTGATGGCCGGCGCGCCTCCAAGATGCGCGTAGAGGATTTTCGATCCCTCGGGGAAAAAGCCTTTCCTGGTCAGATCGATCAGGCCCTGCATCGATTTCCCCTCATAGACCGGATCGGTGATCATGGCCTCCGTGCGGGCCGCCAGCCGGATCGCGTCGTTCGTGGCTTGCGACGGAATACCGTAGGCCGGATAGGCATAGTCCGGATTGATCACGATCTCGTCCTCGCGGACGGCGCGACCCAGTTCGACGAGGGCGGCGGTGTCGTCGACGATGCGGCGAACTTGCGCGCGGGTTTGTTCCGGCGTCCCGGAGGCGTCGATGCCGATCACCACCCGGTCGGCGCGGTTTTGCGCGGCGAAGCCGACGATCATGCCGGCCTGCGTCGACCCGGTCACGACACAGACGATGATGTAGTCGAAGGTGAAGCCGAATTCGGCCTCCTGCCTGGCGACCTCCTCGGCGAAACCGACATAGCCCAACCCGCCCAACTTGTGCACAGAAGCGCCGGCCGGGATCGGATAAGGCTTGCCGCCCGCGTCTATCACCGACTGGATCGCGTCCTGCCAGCTCTTGCGGATGCCGATGTCGAAGCCGTCGTCGACAAGACGGCTGTCCGCGCCCATCAGGCGCGTCAGCAGGATGTTTCCGACGCGGTCGTAGACCGCATCATAATGCGGCACCCATTTCTCCTGGATGACCACGCATTTCATGCCGATCTTGGCGGCCGTCGCGGCGACCATGCGCGTATGGTTCGACTGGACGCCGCCGATCGATACCAGCGTGTCGGCGCCGGCGCGAAGAGCGTCGGGCACGATATATTCGAGCTTTCGCAACTTGTTCCCGCCCATGGCGAGACCGGAATTGCAGTCGTCACGCTTTGCGTAGACTTGCACCTTCCCGCCCAGCGCCGCGCTCAGGCGCGGCAGATGCTCGATCGGCGTCTGGCCGAAGGTCAGCGGATAGCGTTCAAACTTGTCGAGAAGTGACATCGATTTGCCCTCCACCGTGGTCGTTTTCGATGGGCAAAGGATAGACCAATTCCCGCGAAAGGTGCTCTCGAACGGGCACTCAAAGTTTTGCACTTTCCTCCAAAATTGCGCTAACATAGATATATTCATTCAACTTGGCGGGCGGAAATGGAAGAATCTTCCACTCCGGCTCTCGATCGCATCGACGTCAAGATCCTGCGGGCCCTCCAGTCCGAAGGACGGCTGACCAATACGGAGCTGGCGATCCGGGTGAATGTCAGCGCCGCAACATGCCACCGTCGCATGCAGCGCCTGTTCGAAGAGGGCTACATCACAGGAGTCAGGGCGGAGATCGCGCCGGCAGCGGTAGGGCTTGGCGCGCTGGTGATGGTCGGCGTCGTGCTCGACCGCTCCACGCCGGAAAGCTTCGCCGCCTTCGAGGAGGCCGCGGTCAAGCTCAAGGAGGTGCTGGATTGCAATCTGGTGGCCGGCGACTTCGATTATCTGCTGAAGATAAGAGTTCGGGACATGGCCGATTTCAACAAGCTGCACGGGCAGAAGCTGATCGCGCTGCCGGGCGTGCGGCAGACGCGGACCTTCTTCGTCATGAAGGAGGTCAAGGAGAACGCGCGGCTTCCGTTCTGACAGGCCCTGCAAGCCAAGGCGCGGCAAAAGCCCCATGGGCTTTATTCGTGCCGGAGCGCGTCGATCGGGTCGAGCCTTGCGCCGCGCAAGGCCGGGAAGAAGCCGAACACCATGCCGATCAGTGCCGAGAACCCGACGGCGAGCAGGATGACCGCCAAGCTCGGCGCAAAAGGTATCGTCAACGTCGCCGAGGCAAGGCCGGCGAGCGCCAGTCCGATCAGGATGCCGATGATGCCGCCGAGCAGCGACAGCACCGTCGCCTCGACCAGGAACTGGATCAGGATGTGCTTTTCGTGCGCGCCGATCGCCAGCCTGATGCCGATCTCGCGCGTGCGCTCGGTGACCGACACCAGCATGATGTTCATGATGCCGATGCCGCCGACAAGCAAGCTAACGCCGGCGACGGCACCCAGCATGCCGGTCATCGTCGTGGTGGCGCTGGCCATGGCGTCGGCGATCTGGGTCATGTCGCGGATCGAGAAATCGGGATCGCGGTCCGGCGTGATGCGGCGCGTGTCGCGCAAAATATCCTCGACGCGCGGCTGCAGTTCGGAGGTCGGCGTCCTGTCGTCGGCGGCGATGTAAATGTTGTCGATGTCGCGGTTGCCGGCGATGCGCCGCTGGTATGCAGCTAAGGGCATCAGAACGACATTGTCCTGGTCCTGGCCGAAGCCGGTATAGCCCTTGGGCTCCAAGAGGCCGATGATCCTGCAGGAGGTGCGGTTGACGCGGATGATCTCGCCTTCCGGATCGCCGGCGCCGAAGAACTGCTGGCGCACTGTCTCGCCGATCAGGCACACGCCGGCGCCGGCGCGGGTCTCGGAATCGCTGAAGGGGCGGCCCGAGACCAGCTTCCAGTCGCGCGCGTCGAGATAGGCGCTGTCGGTGCCGGTGACGCCCGACGTCAGGCTTTCCGTGCCGAAGATGACGCGCACCTGCTTCTGCGAGGCGGGCGCGATGGCGCGGGCGCCGCTGAGATGGGCGACCAGCGCTTCAACATCCTTGGCGGCCAGCGGTCGGGTGACCTGATCGAGCCCGCCCGGCCCGCCGGGGCCGGCGGGACGGCCGGAGCGGACGACGAGCAGGTTGCTGCCGAGCTTGGAAATGTCGGCCTTGACCTTCTCGGTGGTGCCCGAGCCGATGGTGAGCATGGCGATGACCGCGGCGACGCCGATGACGATGCCGAGCAAGGTCAGGAACGAGCGCAGCACGTTCCGGCGGATCGAAATCAGCGAAAGGCGGACGGTTTCCCAGATCATGCTGCCTCGGCTTCCGCTGTATCCGAAGCGACGTGGCCGTCGAGGAAGCGCACTGTGCGCTCGGCATAGTCGGCGACATCTGCCTCGTGCGTGACCATGACGATGGTGAGGCCGAGCTCGGCATTCAGCCTGGTCAGCAATTCCATGATCTCGTGCGTACGCGCGGTATCGAGATTTCCCGTTGGCTCGTCGGCGACGAGCAGCGTTGGCCTGGTGACGATGGCCCGCGCGATCGCGACGCGCTGCTGCTGGCCGCCCGAGAGCTCCCCCGGCGTGTGATGCTCGCGCCCGACCAGCCCGACCTGGGCTAGCGCCTGCATGGCCAGGTGTCGGCGCTCGCGGGCTGAAACGCCGCGATAGATCAGCGGCAGCTCGACATTTTCCGCGGCCGTGGTGCGCGGCAGGAGGTTGTAGCCCTGGAAGACGAAGCCGACATAGAGATTGCGCAGCAGGGCGCGGCGGTTGCGGTCGAGCCGGCCCGCATCGACGCCCATGAAGCGGTAGGTTCCGGCCGTCGGCGTGTCGAGGCAGCCGATGATGTTCATGGCCGTGGACTTGCCAGAGCCGGACGGCCCCATGATGGCGACGAACTCGCCTCTGCGGATGCCGAGATCGACGCCGGCAAGCGCATGCACGCGCGCCTCGCCCTCGCCATAGCTCTTCCAGACCTTGTCGAAGGTGATGAGCAGGGGAGCGGACACGAGTCAGCTCCGCTGCTGCGAGCCGGTGATGACCTCGGCGCCTTCCGCGAGGCCGGATGTGATCTCGGTCAATTCGCCGTCGGTCGAGCCGATCCTGACATTGATGGGATGCGGCCGACCGTTTTCCAGCACATAGAGGGTGCGCGAGCCGTCGGCCGGCACCTTGGTCGCCTCGCGCTGCCAGTTGGGACGGCCCATGCGGCCGGTGAACAGGTCGCTCAGGCTCCAGCCGCGTGCCGCCTGTTGGGCCGGGCGATAGCGGAAGGCTGTGGCCGGCACGGTGAGCACGCCCTTGGCCTGCCTGGTCACCACGGCGACCGTGGCGGTCATGCCCGGCCTCAGCAGAAGCTCGCTGTTGTCGACTTCCAGCCGTGCATTGTAGGTGACGACGCCGTCAGTGGTGACCGAGGCGTAGGAGATGTCGCGGATCTCGGCGTCGAAGGGACGGTCCGGGAAGGCGTCGACCGTGAAGCGGGCATGCTGGCCGGGCTTGACCTGGCCGATATCGGCCTCGTCCACCGCCGCCTGCAGCTCCATGTTCCGCAAATCGGCGGCGATGACAAAGAGCACCGGCGCCTGCAGGGAAGAGGCGACCGTCTGTCCGGGATCGACCGAGCGCGTGAGCACGATGCCGTCGATCGGCGCGTAGATGGTGCTCTTGGCAAGGTCGGTCTGCTGCGCCTTGAGGTCGGCCTCAGCGATGGCGAGATTGGCCTCGGCGCTGTCGAGTGCCGCCGTGGAGCGGTCGCGCGTCGCGGTCGCCGCCTCGAGCGACTGGTCCGTCGCCATGCCGCGCCTGGTGAGCGCGCTCGCGCGGACCACCGCGTTCTCGTTTTCCTGCAAGGTCACCTTGGCGTCCTCGACGGCCGCCGCTGCCGCCTTGGCCGAGGCGGTAGCACGCTCGATCTGGACCTCGAGCTTGGCGGTGTCGAGCGTTGCCAACACGTCGCCCTTCTTGACCTGCTGGTTCTCGTTGACCGCGACCGAGCGGACGATGCCGGAAAGCTCGCTGGAGATGTCGACCTGCGTCAGCGGCTGCAGCGTGCCGGTCGCCGACACCTGGACGATCAGGTCGGCGACTGCCGCCGGCGCGGTGGTGTATTCGATTCGGGGCGGCGAGGCGGCGTTCCACCGGTAGACGCCGATCGCGGCCGCCGCGATCGCCAGCGCCAGCAGCGCGTAAAGCCAGCCGCGCCGGCGCTTGCGTCTCACGCCTTTGCGGTCGAGTCCGAGAGCCGTCTCGATGGAAGTATCGGATTCTGCGTTTGGCGGATTGACAACCTGGTCCACCCCGGACCCCTATAGCGAAAAATTGATGTCCCTATCCATGCACAGATCAGGCCTTAAGGTTCGAATTTCAAATTAAATTTCCCTCATGTTGGGATTGAGGCAGAAATTCGGGGCGAGGCGGAAGGTTTTCTCGATGGCGCGCAACTACTTGCTTTACGATGTGTTTACCACCGAGCGGCTGGCCGGGAATCCGGTCGCCGTGGTGCTCGACAGCGAGGGGCTGGACACGGCCGCCATGCAGGCGATCGCACGCGAATTCAACTTGTCCGAGACGGTTTTCGTGCTGCCGCCCGAAAATTTCAAGCACCGCAACCGTATCCGCATCTTCACGCCCGACTACGAGATGCCGTTCGCGGGCCACCCGACGGTCGGGTCGGCGATCGCGCTTGCCGAACTGGCAGGGGCGCCGGCGGGCGTCTTCGTGCTGGAGGAGAATATCGGTCCGGTACGCTGCGCGGTCAGCACGCATGATGGCGCCACATTCGCCGAATTCGACCTGGCGAAACTGCCGGAACCGTTAGAGCTCAAGGCCGATCCCGAAGCGATTGGCGCGGCGCTCGGCCTTGCCCCGCACGAGCTCGGCTTCGAGAATCACCGCGTCGCCTTCTGGTCGGCCGGCGTGCCTTACGTGACCATTCCGGTTGCGGATCTTGAGGCGGCGGCCAAGATCAGGCTCGACAACCAGGCGTGGTCGGAACTTGCGCCGCGCAAGAGCGAATGGGCCTTCGCCAGCCCTTATGTCTATTGCCGCGAGTCGGTGCATCACGACAGCGCCTTCCATGTCCGCATGATCGTGCCCGGTACCCCTTCCTACGAAGATCCGGCGACCGGCTCGGCGGCGGCCGCCTTTGCCGGCGCCATCATGCATTTCGATGCTCCGACGGACGGAATCTCGCAGCTTTGGATCGAGCAGGGGCTGGAAATGGGCAGGCCCTCGCGCATCCGGCTCGAACTCAATGTCGACGGCGGAAAACTGGCCTCCGCGCGCATCGGCGGCCATGCGATCAAGGTCGCGGAAGGCAGGTTGTTTGTCTGACGCCTGCGGCCTTTTTCGAGCGGGCATGATCTTTTCCGAAAACCGGGAATCCACTTTTCGGGATCATGCCGTGCCGATTTGTCGGGAAATGATCCTGCAGGGCTAGACATCGCCGAATCCGGCGGCTATATGCGCCGCCGACGCTGGGTTTCCGGCGGTGTGGGTGTGTAGCTCAGTTGGTAGAGCAGCTGACTCTTAATCAGCGGGTCCACAGTTCGATCCTGTGCACACCCACCATTTTTCCTCTTAAATTCGATGCAAAACCCTCCGCTCGAAGCGGCCGGCTGCTCAGGCGGCGTTGGGATATGAGGCCGCTGAAGTTTGACCGGCGAGTCGCCCGTGAGGGGCAACCCGCCGTTTTGTTTATTACTTTTCCGAGACACCCGCCTCGGCAAAACTCGCCATCCTGGCATGGCACTCGAGCGCCGAGCGCACGATGTTGACGGCCAGGCAGGCGCCGGAACCTTCGCCGAGCCGCATGCCGAGGTCGAGCAGCGGCGGCAGGCCGAGGGCTTCGAGCAAGCGGCGGTGGGCGGCCTCTGCCGAGACATGGGCGGCGATGGTGTGCGCCAGCCCCGTCGGGTGCAGCCTGGCCAGCGGCGCCACGGCGGCGGTGCAGACGAAGCCGTCGAGCAGCACCGGCACGTTGTTGTGGCGCGCGGCAAGCGTGGCGCCGAAGATGGCGGCAAGCTCGCGCCCGCCAAGTGCCGCGGCGATCTTCAGCGGATCGGAGAGCGAATCAGCGTGGCGCTTGAGTCCCGCCTCGATCGCCACGACCTTGCGCTGCAGGCCGGCGTCGTCGACGCCGGTGCCTCGTCCTGTCCATTTTTCCGCGCCGCCACCGAACAGCGCCGTCGAGATCGCGGCCGCCGGCGTGGTGTTGCCGATGCCCATTTCGCCGAAACAGACGAGATCGAGGTCCTTGGTCACAGCGTCGTAGCCGGCAGAGACGGCGGCGAGGAATGCCTGCTCGTCCATTGCCGGCACCTGCGTGAAATCGCCGGTCGGACGGTCGAGGTCGAGCGGGATGACATCGAGCCCGGCGCCAGCGATGCGGGCAAGCTGGTTAATGGCCGCGCCGCCGCCAGCGAAATTCGCCACCATCTGTACGGTGACTTCCGACGGATAGGCCGAAACGCCCTGCGCGGTGACGCCGTGATTGCCGGCGAATACGAAGACCTTCACGGCATCGAGCTTGGGCATGTCGCGGCCCTGCCAGCGGCCCAGCCAGGCAGCGATCGTCTCCAGCCGGCCGAGGCTGCCCGGCGGCTTGGTGAGCGTGTCCTGGCGTTTTGCTACGGCGCTGGCGGCGGCGTCACTGCCGGCAGGGAGATCGAGGCAGGCTGCGCGAAGGTCTTCGAGCGATTTGAAAGAAGTTGATTGGGAGGACATGGGGGCAAGGTCTCCGAAAGAGAATCAGGAAAGGCAAACGGAAGCGGTAAGCAGCACCGAGATCTCGCCGAGCTGCTGCAGCGCGCCGATCGTGTCGCCGGTCTGGCCGCCGATCTGGCTGAGGCAAAGCGAGCGGAACGCGGCGAACAACAGGCCGAGCAAGATGAGCGCGACGATGGCGCCGCCAAGGCCGAGCGCCAGCAGCGACACGGCGCCGAGCGCTGCCCCGATAGCAGCTGTCTCGAAGGCTACGGCGCCGGCATTCGCCGACAGACCGTCGGCGCGGGCCGGTGGCAAAAGATGCATGAAAGCGCCGAACATGCCGCGCGAGGCGGCATGCGCGGCAAGCAGCGCCAGGAAGACATGGCCGGGTCCGGCCAGTTCCGAAAGCGCGCTCCAGCGGATGAGCAGCGAGATGCCGAGCGCCGCGGCGCCATAAGCGCCGATGCGGCTGTCGCGCATGATCTCCAGCTTTTTCTCGCGTGTCCTGCCGCCGCCGAAGCCATCGGCGATGTCGGAAAATCCGTCCTCGTGCAGGCAGCCGGTGACAAGCATCGTCGCGGCAAGCGCGAGCACCGCGGCCGGACCACCGGCAAGACCCAGGGCGAAAGCAATGGCGTAGACAAGCGCGCCGATAACGGCGACGGCGAGACCGGCGAAGGGTGCCGCCCAGATCGCGTCAGCAAGGCTGCGGCCACCGAAATCGCCCGACGGCAGGCGCAACCTTGTGAAGAAGACAAGGCTGAGGCCGATATCGTCAAGCAATTGCCGGGGTTCGGAGAGACCGCTCATGCGCCCCTCGCAATGGCGTGGAAGAAAGTGCCGCTGACATGGCCGCGCCGGTAGCCTGACGCGCCCAGCGCGTTGCCCTGGCCGTCGGCAAGGTCGGCCAGCGGCTCGTCATTGCCGGTGGCGGTCACCTGCGCGTAGTGGAATTCGTGGCCGCGGATCAGCGTGCCCTCAGGCCCCAAGGGGCAAGCGGCACGCAGGCGGGCCTCGCGATAGCCGAGGTTCATCCTGCGCCTGGCGAAGCTGGTCGAGTGTCCAAGCAGGCCGAGCATCTGGTGGCTCTCGCCGTCCGCGTCCTCCAGCACTTCGCCCAGCACCATGAAGCCGCCGCACTCGCCATGCACGGGCTTCGTCGCGGCGAAGCGAGCCATTCCGGCCCGGAAGGTCTCCGCAGCCGCGAGCTTGCCGGCATGCAATTCGGGATAGCCGCCGGGCAGCCAGCAGACGTCGCAGTCTTCGACCGGCGCCTCATTGGCAAGGGGCGAGAAGGGGACGATCTCGGCACCTGCCTTGCGCCAGTGCGTGGCGACATGCGGATAGAGGAAGGTGAATGCGGCGTCCTCGGCCAGCGCGATGCGCTGTCCGGGCGGCTGCAACGCGTCGTCAAAATGGCCAGCAGTGGGTTCCAGCGGTTTCGCCAGCGCCAGGACGGCATCGATGTCGAGCGACTTCTCGACCATGTCGGCCAGCCGGTCGAGATGCGCCATCAGGTTCTCGTATTCGCCGGCCTGGACGAGGCCGAGATGCCGCTCCGGCAGGTTGAGCGTCGGATCGCGCATGATGGCGCCGACCACGGGCAGGCCGATCGCCTCGATGGCGTCGCCCGACAGCCGGCGATGGCGCTCGCTGCCAAGACGATTGAGCACGACGCCAGCCATGCGCACATCCGGATCGTAGGTCGCAAAACCCTTGGCGACGGCCGCCGCCGTGGTCGACTGGCCGGAAACGTCGAGCACCAGAAGCACGGGCAGGCCGTAGAGCCGGGCGAGATCGGCGGCGGAGCCCGAACGGCCTTCAGGCGCGGGGATGCCGTCGAACAGACCCATCGCGCTTTCGAGGATGACGTATTCGGCATCGTCCGCTGCCTGACTGGCCAGCGCGTTGAGCAGGGAAGGCGACATCGCCCAGCTGTCGAGATTGACGCCGGACAGGCCCGTGGCGGCGGCGTGGAAGCCGGGGTCGATATAGTCCGGTCCGGATTTCGCGCCGCGCACCTTCAGCCCGCGCCGGGCAAGCGCGCGCAGCAGGCCGATGGTGACGCTGGTCTTGCCCGAGCCGGAGCGCGGCGCGCCAATGATGATCGCGCGCGCCGTCATGTCGCGCCTGCCAGTGCTGCGCGCATGGCGACGATGCCGCCGACGACGATCAGCGCCGGCGAGGCGAGTCCGGCGGCTGCCGCTTCCTCGGCGATTGTCGCGAGCGTGGCGACGACGATGCGCTCTTGCGGCGTGGTCGCGGCGACGATCACCGCCGCCGGGGTCGAGGGCGCGAGCCCGCCCTTGAGCAGGGCGGCGGCAATGGCCGGCAGGTTGGCCATGCCCATATAGACGACGACCGGCTGGCCGGTGCGCGCGATAGCAGCCCAGTCGATGTCGTCATCGGTGCCCGCCGCATGGCCGGTGGCGAGGATGACCGCCTTGTTGATGCCGCGCATGGTGGCGGGGATGCCGGTGGCGGCAAGCGCGCTGAGACCGGAGGTCAGGCCGGAGAGAACGCGGAACGGAATGTTTTCGTGCGCGAGCGCCAAAGCCTCTTCACCGCCCCGGCCGAAAATATAGGGGTCGCCGCCTTTGAGGCGCACCACACGGCGGCCCTCGCGCGCCAGCCGCACGAGCAGAGCGTTGATGGCGTCCTGCTTCATCGAGGGCTGGCCGCCGCGTTTTCCGGCGTAGAAAAGTTCAGCACCTTCGGCGACCGCCACGACATCGGGCGAGACCAGCGCGTCATAGACCAGCGCATCGCATTGCCCGAGTGCCGCCAGCACCTCCAGCGTCAGGCAGCCGGGATCGCCGGGACCGGCGCCGGCCAGCCAGACATGGCCGGGCTCCAGCGCGCGCGGCTTGAAGTTCAGCCGCGCCAGCGCCTGCTCCACCGTGGCCCGTCCGTTTCTGTTGGCGATGTCGTTCACAATCCGTCCCGTCCACGAAAACGCCGCTGGTAGTGGGCGTCGTAAAGTGAGCTTTCGCCGAAGTCCTGCGCGGCCAAGGCACTGCCGACGAAGATGATTGCCGTGCGCTCCATCGGGTTTTCGGCCAATTGCGCTTCGATGGTGCCCAGCGTGCCGGTCAGGATGCGCTCGTCCGGCCAAGAGGCGCGGAAGACGACAGCGACCGGGCATTCGGCGCCGTAGAGCGGTGTGAGGTCTGCCACAATGCGGTCGATGGCGTGGATGGCGAGATGAATGGCAAGTGTCGCGCCAGTGCGGCCGAAACCGGCCAGCGTTTCGCCGGGAGGCATTTTCGAGGCACGGCCGGAGACGCGGGTCAGCACCAGGCTTTGCGCAAGCTCGGGAATGGTGAGCTCGCGACGCAGCGCTGCTGCGGCGGCGGCAAAGGATGGCACGCCCGGCGTCAGCGTGTAGGGGATGTTGCGCTTTTCCAGCCGTCTGATCTGTTCGGCCACCGCGCTCCAGACCGACAGGTCGCCGGAATGAAGGCGGGTGACATCCTGGCCGGCCTGGTGGGCGGCGACATATTCGGCCTCGATCTCGTCGAGCGACATCGGCGCGGTGTCGATCAGCCTGGTGCCGGGCGCGCAATGTTCGAGCAGTTCCGGTGCGACGATCGAGCCGGCATAAAGACACACGGGACAGGACGCCAGCAGCCGGCTGCCGCGCAAGGTGATGAGGTCGGCCGCGCCCGGCCCGGCGCCGATGAAGTGGACGGTCATGGCGCGTCTCCGCTGATGGCTATGGCGCAAGTCACCGGGCCGAGGACGGTGCGGGCCCCAAGCAGTCTTGCGCCCTTGCCTGCCGCGGCCAGGGCCGAGGCTTCCGAAACCGAGGGCGTGCCGGCATGCGCTTGTGACTCTTCGGATCGGCTGATCGTGCTCGACGAGACGGCTTGCAATGCGTCGTTGGGGATGACGAGTACAGGGAGGTCGAGGTCGCGCCCAGCAAGGAAGATCGCTTCCTCGTTGCGCTTGACTTCGCTGGTCGCCAGCGCCGAAAGAGCAGTCATCGCCAGCCCATGCGCTTCGAGCGCGGTCTCGATCGCGGCGCGCACGTCGCGCGCCGTCACGCCTTTCCGGCAGCCGATGCCCGCGATCATCATGGCTTTACCCAGCTCCACTGCATCACCGGCATCGCTGGACGCCAGGCCTGCATGGATCCGACAGGCGCCGCGCGCGAAAGCGCGATGCGGGTAAGGTCGCCGCCGCGCCTGTTGTGCTGGTCGAGCAGCAGCGCCTCCATCTCCAGCGTCACCGCGTTGGCGACCATACGACCGCCCGGACGCAGCGCCTTGATCGCCTTGTCCAGCACGCCGGCATCGCTGCCGCCGCCGCCGATGAAGATGGCGTCTGGCGTCTCCAATTTTGCCAGCGCCTTCGGCGCCGAGCCTTCGATCACGACAAGGCCCGGCACGCCGCAATGCGCGGCGTTTCGGGCGATGCGGGCGGCGCGCTCACTATCGGCTTCGATGGCAATCGCCCGCGTCGAAGGATGCGCAAGCATCCACTCGATGCCGATCGAGCCGGAACCGGCGCCGATGTCCCACAGCAATTCGCCGCGCCGTGGCGCCAGCGCCGACAGCGTGATGGCGCGAATCTCGCGCTTGGTGATCTGGCCGTCATGCTCGAACAGATGGTCGGCAAGACCGACGGTCAAGGGCAGGATGCGCGCGTCCGCCGTCGTTTCAATTTCGAGCGCCAGCACGTTGAGCGGATTGATTTTTTTGAGATCGAAAACGTCGGCGCGGGCGGTTCGATGCGCTTCATCCGCACCGCCGAGCGCTTCGAGGATCGTCAACCGCGAAGGGCCGAAGCCGAGTTCATCGAGCAGTGCGGCGATGGCTACCGGCGCGTCGCCGTCGGAGGTCAGCGCCAGAATGCGCGCGCCGGGATGGAGCAGGGGCCGGATCAGGTCGATCGAATGGCCATGCAGCGAGATGGTCTCGACATCCTGCAGCGCCCAGCCGAGACGGGAGGCCGCCAGCGACAGCGACGATGGCGCGGGCAGGACCATCATTTGCTCCGGCTTAACTTTGCGCGCCAGGGTGACGCCGACGCCGTGGAAGAACGGATCGCCGGAAGCAAGCACGCAGACGTTTTTGCCTTTGAGCGCGAGCACGTCGCGCATTTCGGCATCGAATGGCGTCGGCCACGGGCGCGCCTCGCCCTTGGCCAGGGATGAGACAAGGGCGAGGTGCCGCTTGCCGCCGAAGATGACTTCGGCCTCGCCGATCCTTCGCTTGGCCTCGTCGCCGAGACCCGCTACACCGTCCTCGCCGATGCCGACGATGGTAAGCCATCTTTGGGTGAGCTTGGCGCCGCGCGGACCCTTAGCAGGCATGATGACCCACCGTATCCTGATCCTTGGCGGAACGACGGAAGCCCGGCAACTGGCCGGCAAACTGGCTCGTCGCGCGGATTTGTCGGTCACGCTGTCGCTTGCCGGGCGTACAGAAAGCCCCGTCGCGCAGGGCGTGCCCGTGCGTACCGGCGGCTTCGGCGGCGCGGAAGGATTGGCTGCCTACCTCGGCCAAGAACGCATCCACCTGCTGATCGACGCCACGCATCCTTACGCAGCGCGCATCTCGGCTAACGCCGCTGAGGCGGCCAGCCAAACCGGCGTGCCGATCTTTGCGCTGCGTCGCTCCGGTTGGGAGCCTGTTGCGGGTGATCGGTGGACGCTGGTCGACAGTGTCGCTGAAGCGGCGCAAGCGCTTGGTGCGGCGCCGCGCCGCGTCTTCCTCGCGATTGGCCGGCAGGAGGCCAGCGCCTTCGAGGTCGCGCCACAGCACCGCTACCTGATCCGCAGCGTTGATCCGGTCGAGCCGAAGCTGGCGGTGCCCGATGCGACCTATATCCTGTCGCGCGGGCCGTTTCCGGAAGCCAACGAACGGGTGCTGCTCGAAACGCACGGCATCGATGCCATCGTCTCGAAGAACAGCGGCGGGGAGGCGACCTATGGCAAAATCGCCGCGGCGCGGGCGCTCGGCATCGAGGTGATCATGGTGCGCCGGTCGCCCTTGCCGGACGTTCCCTCGGCTGAAACCGTCGATCAACTGGCCGAGATGGTCGATCATTTTTTCGGCCCTGTTGCCGAACGCGGCGTGTAGACCAGCGCGGGTTTTTCGCCGCGCTTGATGATGCGGGTCTCGGGCGAGCCGATGATGATGCAGGTCGCCATGTCGGCCCTCTCCGCATCTGCATCCGCCAGCAAAAATACCTCGATGCGCTCGTCCGGCCGTCCGGCGGCGCGGCCGAAGATCACCGGCGTGGTACCGGGCAGGATCGCCTTCAGGCATTCGAAGGCGCGGCCGAGCTGCCAGGGGCGGGCCTTGCTGATCGGATTGTAGAGCGCGATGACGAAGCCGGCGCCGGCAGCGGCCAACAGGCGCAGCTCGATCAGATCCCACGGCTTCAGATTGTCCGAGAGCGAGATGGCGCAGAAATCGTGGCCGAGCGGCGCGCCGATGCGGGCGGCGACCGCCAGCATGGCGGTGACGCCTGGAACGACCGAAATGTCGATGGCGCGCCATTCGGCCGGGCCGGCCTCGATCGCCTCGCAGACCGCCGCCGCCATGGCGAAAACACCGGGGTCGCCGCCCGAAACGACCGCAACGCTATGGCCTTCGGCTGCCTTGGCCAGCGCTTCGTTGGAGCGGGCAAGCTCCTCGCGGTTGTCTGAGGCGATGCGGGTCTGATCGTCCCTCAGCACGAGCCGGTCGAGATAGGGCTTGTAGCCATAAAAGAAGGAAGCCTCGGCCACGGCGCGGCTTGCCTGCGGCGTGACCTGATCGGCGTTGCCGGGGCCGAGACCGATGACGGTGAGGCGGCCGCTCATGGCTTTGCTCCGGGGGCTCCAGGACGGGCCGACCAGCCGGCGACCAGCACGATGGCGAAATAGGGGGCCTTGTCGTCCTGTTTTTCGGCAAGCCGCATCGAGACGCTGCCCGGCATGGTGCCGCGCTCGACATAGATAGCCTTCGCCAGCTTGCCGGTTGCCTCCAGCGCACGGCGGATTTTCGGCAGGTTGCGGCCGACCTTCATGATGACGGCGGCATCGGTATCGGCCAGCCGGCGCGTCAGCTCGAACTCGCTCATCGTGCCCGGCAGCACGGTGAGCACATCGTCGCCCTGGACGATCGGCAGGCCGGTCGCCGACCAGCAGCCGGACATGGCGGTGATGCCGGGAATGACTTCGGTCGGGAAGCGGTGCGCCAGGCGCACATGCAGATGCATGTAGGAGCCGTAAAAGAGCGGATCGCCTTCGGACAGCACGGCGACCATCCTGCCGGCGCCGAGATGCCCGGCGACCTGTTCGGCGGACTGCTCGTAGAAATCGGTGATCTGCGAACGGTAGTCGTCGTGGTCCTTGTCGATCTCGGTCGTCACCGGATAGAGCAGCGGCAGCTCGATCATGTCCGGCCGGAAGCGTGCCTCGACGATGGCGCGCGCATTGCTGTTGTTGCCGCGCTTGGCGAAATAGGCGACGACATCCGCTTCAGCCAATGCCCGCGCGGCCTTCAGCGTCAAAAGCTCCGGATCGCCGGGTCCGGTGCCGACGCCGACGAGGCGGCCTTTCACAATTGCGTTCACAGTCCCGGCCTCGCCAATGCGTTGAGCGCGGCCGCCGTCATCGCGCTGCCGCCCAGCCTGCCGCGCACGACGGCGTAGGGCGCGCCATAGGAATTCTCGGCCAGCGCGTCCTTCGACTCCGCCGCGCCGACGAAGCCGACCGGCATGCCGATGATCGCGGCCGGTTTCGGGGCGCCGTCGCGCAGTTTTTCGAGCAGATAAAAGAGCGCGGTCGGCGCGTTGCCGATGGCGACGACCGAGCCGGCCATGCGTTCGCCCCAGAGGTCGATGGCCGCTGCCGAGCGTGTGTTGCCGATTTCCTTGGCGATCTCGGTGGTGCGCGGGTCGCGCAGCGTGCAGATCACCTCGTTGCCGGCCGGCAGGCGCGCGCGGGTGACGCCGTGAGCGACCATTTCCGCGTCACAGAAGATCGGCGCGCCGGCGGCAAGGGCGGTCCGGGCGGCGGCAACGAAATCGCTGGAGAAGACGAAATGGCCGGCGGCCTCGACCTGGCCGCAGGCATGGATCATGCGGATCGCGACATCGGCTTCCGCCTCGGAGAAGCGCGCCAGGTCGGCCTCGGCGCGGATGATGGCGAAAGAGCGCTCGTAGATCGCCATTCCGTCATGGATATAGTCGTAGGCGGCCATTCTTCAGTTCCGTCGATAGAGTTCGGCGATGCCGGCCGCGCCAAGCCATGTGAGGCAAGCGGCAACGGTTTCGCCCTGATGTCTTTGCGCACGCACCGCGGCAAGGATGCCGGTGACCCCGCGCGCGGCGTCATAGCCCGGCCTGTATCCGGCAGGAAGGGCCTTTGCCGTCCCGCCCACGACAAGTCCGGCTCCGTTTTCGTCGCCGACGATTGTGAGCGCTGCCGGGCCGGGATGCGCGCAGCCCTTGGCGCAGCCGGAAATGTGGAGGGTAAGCGAAGGATCGAAGAGGTCGGCGCTTCCGCTGGCGATCGTCTCGGCGATGGCGCGGGTGGCGATGCGGCCTGAGGCGCAAGCAGGCGCGCCCGGGCAGGCGGCGATCCGGGTGCGGGGGTCGGCGGGGGAGGTGACGAAGCCGAGGGCGGCGGCTGAGGCTTGCAGCGAGTCGCAGGCGGATGCGGAGAGGCCGAGGAAGAGCAGGGCGCGGCCGGGCGCTAGGCGGATTTCGGTGGTGCCGAGTTTGGAAGCTGCTGTGGCGAGTTCGATGAGGAATTGCGCCGGCATGCTGCCGAAGGGCAGGCCGATGCCAAGGGCGTGAGTGCTAGCCAGGTCGAAGAGGACGATGGGCGAGCGAAGGTGCTCTACGGCGCCCCCCTCTGTCCTGCCGGACATCTCCCCCACTAGGGGGGAGATTGGCAGCTGGGCCGGCGGCGTTCTACTTGCCACCCCGACGCTTGGTGCGACCTTGCCGATTGGCGAAACCGACGGCGATAGGTCAATCTCCCCCCTTGTGGGGGAGATGTCCGGCAGGACAGAGGGGGGCGCGAAGGAATGCCAGCCTGCGAGGGACGCTAATTGCCGATCTGTCAAATCCCGCGTGTGCGCCTCGCGGCCTTTCTCGGCGACCATCCTGAGTGCTCCCACGGCAATGTCCCGCGCGGCATCCGCATCGACCGTTGCGAGCGGCCTTGCATTCCGCGCGTCGCCGGCAACCGACACGCTCCACTGCACGCGCGCGGTGGCCCGCACCGCGCTCACCCGCACATCGGCCGTCACCGCATCCATCGTCAGCTGTCCGCCGCCATCGACAACCACCGACACCTTCGGTCCCAGCCGCGGCGTCAGCCCGGCCTCTTCAATCGCCGCCCTGATCCATTCAGCCACAGGCCGCGGATCTTCAATCTCCTGAGGGTCGATGCCCGCCAGAGGTCCGGTCTCCACCGGCACACCGCTTCGCACTACAATTCCCAGCGCGTCCACTTCCGCCGCCAGCAGCCTGGCGCTTTCCGCGGTCAGGCCGCGGATCTGCAGATTGCCGCGCGCGGTCACTTCCATGATGCCGTTGCCGTGGCGCAAGGCGGATTCGCAGAGTCCGATCAGTGCCTTGGGGGTAAGTCCTCCAGCGACCGGATTGAGCCGCACCAGCAGTCCGTCGCCGGTCTGCATCGGGGCGCTGAGGGCAGGGCAGGCGCCGCGGCGCGAGAAGGCGTTCATGCCGCCATCCCCTGGGCCTCGGCGATCAACGCAGCAAGATCGTCGTCGATGGAGTTACGGAGCGGGTGCCAAAGGCCGCGACGCCGCGCCGAAAGGAACCGCTCGGCAATGACCTTCGCCGCGGCCGGGTTCTCGCGCAGGAGGAAGGCGCGGACGTCAGGATCGCCAAGATAGGCGTCGTGTACCGCCTCGATCAGCGCGCCCAAAATGGCATGGGTGGTCTCGGCGAAGCCGACGAGGCGGTCGACCGTCTCGGCGAATTCCGAGGCGCCGCGCGGGCCGTGGCGCATCTGGCCCGCGATGAAGCGCGGGTTGACCGCGCGCGCCCGCACCACCCGCGACACCGCTTCACCGACCGAGCGCGGCTTCGGCTTCTTCGGATCGGTCGTGTCGAGCACGATGACATCGGCGTTCCGGCCGAGCGCGGCAAGGGCGGCCGAAAACCCGCCGATGAAGGCGACATCGGCCGAACCTTCGAGGATGTCGCGGCCGGGATCATCGCCGGTGTGGACGAGCAGGTCGGCCTCGGCGATGCGGCCCTCGAAGGCACCGGGCGCCGAGATCGCTTCGCCGTCGGCGCCGCCATAGGCATGGGAGGTCGCATCCAGATAGGCGCGACCGATCTCTTCGCGCACGCCCCATTCGCCACGCGACAGCAAATCCTCGACCCCCGCGCCATAGGTGCCGGGCGAGGTGCCGAAAATGCGCGGGGCGACTTTACCCTCGGCGCGGGTCGCGGCGGCGAGCGGGTTTTCGGAATCGTCCTCGTCGCGGCTCGCAACAGCGTTGGCGGCGGCGTCGATCAGCGCGATCTGGGTCGGGAACATGTCGCGGAACAGGCCGGAAATTCGCCAGGTGACGTCGACGCGCGGGCGGCCGAGCGCTGCCGGTGGCAGCACCTCGATACCGGTGACGCGACCGGTCGCGGCATCCCATTGCGGCCGGCAGCCCATCAGCGCCAACCCTTGCGCGATTTCCTCGCCGCCGGTGCGTAACGAGGCCGAGCCCCAGAGGTCGATGACCAGCGAGCGCGGCCAGTCGCCATGGCTCTGCATGTAGCTGCGCACAACTTCTTCCGCCGCCGCCTGGCCGAGGTCATAGGCGGTCGGCGTCGGCATGGTGCGCGGATCGGAGGTGAAGAGGTTGCGTCCCGTGGGCAGCACATCGGAGCGGCCGCGCGCCGGCGCTCCGGCCGGTCCGGCCTTGATGTGACGGCCGTCGAGTGCTGCCAGCAGGGCCGTCTTTTCGGCCTCTGCGCTTTGCTTCCGCAGCGGATCGGTTTCGTCTTGCGGCGCGCGGCCGTAGACATGCAGCCCGTCCTTCACAGCGAAATCCTTGAGATCGCAAAGCCACGCGTCGATGCGGCGCAGCGCTTCGTCGGGCGCGTCGGTGCCGGCGACGCCGGCTTCGGCGGCCAAGCCAGATTTTTGCGCCGCTTCGACGATGAGCCGGGCCAGACGGTCGCGTCGGCGGCGGTCGAGGCCGTCGGCCTGGGCATATTCGTCGACCAGCCGTTCGAGCTTCTGCTGAGCTTCGTCGAGGCCGGCACCGGTCAGCGGCGGGGGCAGATGGCCGAGCGTGACGGCCGAAATGCGGCGCTTGGCCTGCGCCGCCTCGCCGGGATTGGAGACGATGAAGGGATAGATGACCGGCAGGGCGCCGGTGACGATCTCGGGAAAGCAGGTGTCGGAGAGCGCGACCGTCTTGCCCGGCAGCCATTCGAGTGTGCCATGCGCCCCGACATGGATGATGGCGTGGACGCCGAGCGACCTTTGGAGCCAGAGGCCGAAGGCGATCAGTTCGTGGCGAGGGGGCAGCGTCGGGTCGTGGTAGTCGGCGCGGCGGTCGGCCGAGCGTCCGCGATCCGGGGCGAGTGCCACGGTGACGTTGCCGAAGGTGGCGGCGCGGAAGGGGAAGCGTGTTTTGTCGATTGACTTTGAGGCGCTGCGTTCCTTCGCGCCCCCCTCTGTCCTGCCGGACATCTCCCCCACAAGGGGGGAGATTACTCTCTCATCTGCGCTTTCGCCAATCTCCGACGCTGGGGGGAGAGAGCCGGCGGCGGAACTGCTGATCTCCCCCCTCGTGGGGGAGATGTCCGGCAGGACAGAGGGGGGCGCATTGACATGAGCTTCGTCATTAGCTCGTCCCCATGCTGCCTCCATCGCATCGCGCGCGGCTTCGGGCAGTTCGGACGAAAGTGCGAGGTAATCCTCCAAGGCAAGGCCCTGCCCACCCACCTCCACCGAATCCAGCAGTGCACGCGGCGATTGCGGAATCCCGTCAACCGCATAGCCCTGTTCCTCAAAGTCATGCAGCATGGCGAGCACGCTCGACGGCACGTCGAGCCCAACGGCGTAGCCGGTCCGCCCGGGCGCGCTTGGATAATCCGGGATCAATATCGCCAGCCTGCGCTCGGCTCGCTCAGTCCGTTGCAGACGAATGGACGCCGCGATGCGCTTGGCGACCTGCGCGACGCGATCGGCTTCCGGCCGGTTGGCGAAAGCGCGAAAAGCCAGCGCCGGATCGGTTTCGACCTCGCCCTTGAAGGAGATCGCGCCGGCCAGAATGCGGCCGTCGAGCTCGGGCAGCACGACATGCATGGCGAGATCGGCCGGCGCCAGGCCGCGCTGGTTCTTCTCCCACACCTCGCGCCGCGTCGTGGCGACGATGACCTGGAAGACAGGCACGCCGGCGCGGTCGAAGAGCGTTTCGGCGCCCGGCTCGGCGCCGGAGGCAAAGGCGGTGGCGGTGACGATGGCGGACGGGTGCAGCGAGGCGATGGCGCTCTCGACGAAGGTTAGAGACGCCGGGTCTTTCAGGCTGGAAACGAAGATCGGTATGGGCATCATCCCTTGCTGCCGCAGCGCTTCGACCAGCGCGTCGATGGGGGCGACGTCGGCTGCCAGCAGCATAGAGCGGTAGAACAGGATGGGGATGATGGCGGAGTCGATGTTGTCGAGGTCGAGCTCCGTCACACCCCCCTCTGTCCTGCCGGACATCTCCCCCGCAAGGGGGGAGATTGAGCTGTCATCGACGATTTCGCCAATCGCGGATGCTGCAGAAGGTTTTATTGTTGAGTTAGCAGAAGAGGCGCCGGGGCCGGTGACGGCTGATCTCCCCCCTTGCGGGGGAGATGTCCGGCAGGACAGAGGGGGGTGCGAAGGAACGCCGATATCTGAGAGGTCAGGCTTCTCCACCACGCCGACACCCGGCTGATAGTACCCCGCCTTCGGCACCCTGACCGGTTCGGCCACGGTCGCATCAGATCCCGCCAGCCTCGCCAATCTTTGCACCAGCGCGCTCATATTGGCCGGTCCGCCTTCGCGGAAATAGCCAAGCAACGCGTCGAGCTCGGCCCGCGACAACGTCGAGCCTTCAATTAATCGTTGGTCCTCGTCATGGCTTTCGCCGGGCAGCAGCGCCAGCTTGATGCCGCGGTCGCGCGCAACCGCCGCCAACTGGTCGCAGCCGTAGCGCCACCAGTCGTAACCGCCGAGGATGCGGACCAGAACGACCTTGGCATGGCGGGCGACGCTGTCGATCCACAGGTCGACCGACATCGGATGGCGGAGGTCTCGAAGGGCAGCCAACCGCATCGACGGTAGGCGCTCCGCGTCCGCCTTCCAGGCGGCGGCCAGGCCGGAGAGATCGCTGTCGGTGAAGGACAGGGCCACGACATCCGCAGGCGTCTGCCTGAGGTCGATCGGCTCGGCGAGGTCGTCGAGCGAGGCGGATGTCGTGGTGAGGATATGCATCGCGTGTCGGTTAGCCTCAGCCGGCGAGGATACGCTCGACCGCCGGGCGGTTCAGCCCCTTGAGGCCGATGACGACGAGGCGCGAACGGCGGTCGTCTTCCGCGGTCCAGGCGCGGTCGTAATAGTGGTTGACGCGCGGTCCGACCGCCTGGAGCAGGAGCCGCATCGGCTTGCCGCCGACCTCGACGAAACCTTTGACGCGCAGCACGTTTTCCTGCTCGGCGGCGAGGGCGACGCGCTTCGCCAGTTCGTCCGGATTGGCAATCGACGGGATATCGACGACGAAGGAGTCGAAATCGTCGTGCTCGTGATCGAGCTCGTCGTCGTGATGGGTCTTGCGGTTCTCGATATCGTCCTCGACGGCAAGGCCGAGGCCGAGCAGCACCGACGGGTCGACCTTGCCCTGCGTGGTCGGCACGACCTTGACGGCGCGCGCCACATGCTCGCCGATGACGGCGTTGGCGCGGGTCGCACCGGCTGCGTCCATCAGGTCGCTCTTCGACAGGATGATCAAGTCGGCGCAGGCGATCTGGTCCTCGAACACTTCCTCGACCGGATCGTCATGATCTAACGAGTCGTCGGCGGCGCGTTGCGCCTGCAGCGCGTCCATGTCGGAAGCGACGCGGCCGTCGGCCAGCGCCGGGCCGTCGACAACGGCAATGACGCCGTCGACGGTCACGCGGCTCTTGACCGTCGGCCACTGAAAAGCCTGAACCAGCGGCTTCGGCAAAGCGAGGCCGGAGGTCTCGATCAGGATGTGGTCGACCTTCGGCGTGCGCGACAGGATCTGGTCGAGCGCCGGCACGAAGTCGTCGGCGACCGTGCAGCAGATACAGCCATTGGCGAGCTCGACGATGTTTTCCTCCGGGCAAGTGTCGATGCCGCAGCCCTTCAGGATCTCGCCGTCGATGCCGACATCGCCGAACTCGTTGACGATGATCGCCAGCCGCTTGCCCTTGGCGTTCTCGAGCAGGCTACGGATCAGCGTCGTCTTGCCGGCGCCGAGGAAGCCGGTGACGACGGTGCAAGGGACACGGGAAACGGAAGCGTTCATGGTCGGTCCTTCAGGAGGTCGAGAGGAGGGATGCGGGCAACCAGGCCCCGCTTGAGAGAATCGGGCCGGCCGCGCCAAGGGATCAGGCCGTCGGTCGAGGTGGCGAAGAGCTTTGCGCCGGCAATGAGGTCGGCGCCGCTGGTTGTTTCCAGATCGCCGAAGACGTAGCTCCAGCAGCCGTCGCGCAGCAGTGCCGCGCTCAAGCGGCGCTTGCAGTTGCCGAGACATTCGACGGTGCGGATGCGGATGTTTTCGCCCGAGGCGGCGCGGCGGGCGTCTTCGGCGAGCAGGGTGCCGGCGCGCGGATGCGCATCCGAGCCGGTCTCGTCGCGGCAGGAAGAGCAGACGATGACGGTCACGTCGGCCAGCGCGTCATCGCGCTCGGACGGAATGTCCGCGATATTAGCCGAGAAACTGCCGTTGCGATCCAAAACAGGCTCCTTGCCCGGAAAACCCGCCGGGCGATCGGATTTTCAGTCTCAGACGGCAGGTCTCCTGGCTCGCGGGTCATCGCCTTGGCGCCGCCTTCCCGGGAACATCCCAGTGGTTTTCGGCTAAGGCTCGTCGCTTACAGTTGCGGGGACAGCCGCGGATTTGGGGATTTTTCTAGCCCGCACCGCATTCCCTCTTGGCTCCTCCCTTTGCCGGGAGGAGACCGTCTGGCTCGGATTTAGGCTTACGTCTATGCGCCTGTCAACGCGCGGCTACGACACCCGGATGTCGGCCAGCGCCGGACCGAGGTCGCCGGCCGGCGTCACCTCGATCGCTTCCAGGCCGAGCCATGCCTGCATCTGTTTCAGCTCCTCGAAGAGCTGCGCGGCAGTTTCCGGTGGAGCATCGGCCTCGGCATAGGCGGCATGGGCGCGCAGCACGCCGGCAGGCCGGTCCGCCCTCAGATCGACGCGGGCGACGATGCGGTCGCCGAGCAGGAACGGCAGCACGTAATAGCCATACTGGCGCTTTTCGGCCGGCGTGTAGATCTCGATGCGGTAGCGGAAGTCGAAGAGTTTTTCGGCGCGCGTTCGTTCGAAAACCACGGGATCGAAGGGAGCGAGCAGGGCGCGCGCCTCGATCCGGCGCGGGAAGCGGGCGTCCTTGTGGAGATAGGCGGCCTTGTCCCAGCCTTCGACGCGCACCGGCAGTAGCTCGCCCGCCTCGACCAGTTCCTCGATCCTGTCTTTCGTGTCGCTGGGCGCCAGGCGGAAATAATCGCGCAGGTCGCCATAGGTGGCGATGCCGTGGGCACGGGCGGAAATGCGCAGCAGCTCACGATGCGCGTCCTCGACCGAAGGTACAGGCAGGTCGAGCACGGCCTGCGGCAGAACACGCTCCGGCAGGTCGTAGTAACGTTCAAAGCCGCGCCGGTAGGCGGTGGTGATGCGCCCTGCCCAGAACAGCCATTCGAAGGCGTGCTTGGCCTCGCTCCAGCCCCACCAGCCGCCATTGCCCTTATGGCCCTCGATGTCGGAGGCGGCGATCGGCCCGCGATCGGCGACTTCCCTGTAGATCTCGTCGATCATCTCCTTGCGCTCGCGGCCCCATTTGGCGAGGCCGAGATACATTTCCTCACCCTGCTCGGCGCGCTGCATGCGCCAGCGCATCAGCGGGTAGGTCTCGACCGGCAGGAAGGAGGCCTCGTGTGCCCAGTATTCAAAGACGGCGCGCTTTCGGGTAACGGCCGCGTTGTCGAGCAAGGCAAGCGGGTAGGGGCCGAGGCGCGAATATAGCGGCATGTAGTGGGCGCGCACCACCGCGCTGACGGAGTCGATCTGGAGCAGCCCGGTGCGAGAGAGCACACGGGCGAGATGCCTGCGGTTGGGCTCGCCGCCCGGGCGGGGGTCCGTAAAGCCCTGCGCGCCGAGCGCGATGCGCCTTGCCATGCGAAGAGAGATTTTTTCCTTCATCAAGGGGCCTTTGCCTCGATCCGTTTACCTGACTTCCGGCGGGTGATTCCGGCCATGCTAGCAGCCAAATGGCGGGAGATATGTCAGGAGAGAAAAGTGGAGTAAAAAATGAAGGAAATCAAACAGGAGCGGATCGGACCAGTTTCTTCCGATATGGCGTCCAGGGCCGGATTTTGAACAAGGTTTGACTTGCGTCGCCGAAACCGCTGCGCTAACCCTCGCCGCGTTGCAGCATGGGCCCCTTTAAAACGGTTCAGCGGTTAAACTGTCACGCTTCCGCATTAGAGTCCGTTGCTGTAATCAAAGTGAATTGGCCCGCCAAAGGAAAGTCGGCGCATGAGCGCACTCCTAAGTTCGTACCTGCCCATCGTCCTCTTCATCGCAGTGGCGATGGTCGTCGGTCTCGCGCTTATCGTCGCGCCGTTCCTGGTGGCCTACCGCAATCCCGATCCGGAAAAGCTTTCCGCCTATGAATGCGGGTTCAACTCGTTCGACGACGCCCGCATGAAATTCGACATCCGCTTCTACCTGGTGTCGATCCTGTTCATCATCTTCGATCTCGAGGTCGCCTTCCTGTTTCCCTGGGCGGTGTCCTTCTCCAAGCTCGGTATGCTCGGCTTCTGGTCGATGATGGTGTTCCTGGCGGTGTTGACCATCGGCTTTGCCTATGAATGGAAAAAAGGAGCGCTGGAATGGGATTGAACGACAGTTCAGGCACCCTCGTCGCGCCGAAGCCCAAGGGCATCATCGACCCCAACACCGGCAGGCCAGTGGGGGAGGACGATCCCTTCTTCCTCGAAATCAACAACGAGTTGGCCGACAAGGGTTTTCTTGTCACCTCCACCGAAGCGCTGATCACCTGGGCGCGCAGCGGCTCGCTGATGTTCATGACCTTCGGCCTCGCCTGCTGCGCGGTCGAGATGATCCACACCTCGATGCCGCGCTACGACTCGGAGCGGTTCGGCGTCGCGCCGCGCGCGTCTCCGCGCCAGTCCGACATCATGATCGTCGCCGGCACGCTGACCAACAAGATGGCGCCGGCACTGCGTAAGGTCTACGACCAGATGCCGGAGCCGCGCTACGTCATCTCGATGGGCTCCTGCGCCAATGGCGGCGGCTACTACCATTATTCCTATTCGGTGGTGCGCGGTTGCGACCGCATCGTGCCGGTCGACATCTATGTGCCCGGCTGCCCGCCGAGCGCGGAAGCGCTGCTTTACGGCATTCTTCTGTTGCAGAAGAAGATCCGCCGCACCGGCACGATCGAACGGTGAGCCAATGACCCTGGCGTTGAACGAACTCTCCACTTATCTCGGCGAGAAGCTTTCCGGCCGCATCGGCGAGCCGGTGCTTGCCTATGGCGAACTGACGGTCCCTGTCGAGCCGGGCAATCTGATCGAGGTTGCGACCTTCCTGCGCGATGATCCGCGTTGCCAGTTCATCTCGATCATCGACATCTGCGGCGCGGACTACCCGTCGCGGGCCAAACGCTTCGACGTCGTCTACCACCTGTTGTCGCCGAAGCAGAATGTCCGCATCCGCCTGAAAGTCCAGGCCGACGAGGAGACGCTGGTGCCGTCGCTGACCGCCGTCTATCCGGGCGCCGACTGGTACGAGCGCGAGACCTATGACCTCTACGGCGTGCTGTTCTCGGACCATCCGGACCTGCGGCGCATCCTCACCGACTACGGCTTTGACGGGCATCCACTGCGCAAGGATTTCCCGCTGACCGGCTTCGTCGAAGTGCGCTACGACGACGAGGCCAAGCGCGTGATCTACGAGCCGGTCGAGCTCAAGCAGGAATTCCGCAATTTCGATTTTCTTTCTCCTTGGGAAGGGACGGACTACGTCCTGCCGGGGGATGAGAAAGCCAAGACGAATTGAGGCGCCACGATGGCTGAAACCTCCGTCCGCAACTTCAACATCAACTTCGGTCCGCAGCATCCTGCGGCGCATGGCGTTTTGCGCCTGGTGCTGGAGCTGGATGGCGAGGTTGTCGATCGCGTCGATCCGCATATCGGGCTGCTCCATCGCGGCACCGAGAAGCTGATCGAAGCCAAGACCTATTTGCAGGCCGTGCCCTATCTCGACCGACTCGACTATTGCGCGCCGATGAACCAGGAGCACGCCTTCGCTTTGGCCGCCGAGCGGCTGCTCGGCATCGAGGTGCCGAAGCGCGGCCAGTTGATCCGCGTGCTCTATTCCGAAATGGGCCGCATCATGTCGCACATCCTCAATGTGACGACGCAGGCGATGGACGTCGGCGCGCTCACCCCGCCGCTGTGGGGCTTCGTCGAGCGCGAAAAGCTGATGGTGTTCTATGAGCGTGCCTCTGGCTCGCGCATGCATGCCGCTTATTTCCGTCCCGGCGGCGTGCATCAGGATCTGCCGCAGCAGCTGATCGAGGACATCGGCAAGTGGATCGACCCGTTCCTGAAGTCGGTCGACGACCTCGACGCGCTGCTGACGCCCAACCGCATCTTCAAGCAGCGCAATGTCGATATCGGCACCGTGTCGCTAGCAGACGCCTGGGCCTGGGGTTTTTCGGGCGTGATGGTGCGCGGTTCGGGCGCTGCCTGGGACCTGCGCAAGGCGCAGCCCTATGAATGCTATTCCGAGATGGATTTCGACATTCCAGTCGGCAAGAACGGCGACTGCTACGACCGCTATCTGGTGCGCATGGAAGAGATGCGCCAGTCGGCGAAGATCATGCGCCAGTGCGTCGACCTGCTGCTCGGCAAGGAAAGCGCCGGTCCGGTATCGAACCTCGACGGCAAGGTGGTGCCGCCGAAGCGCGCGGCGATGAAGCGCTCGATGGAAGCGCTGATCCATCACTTCAAGCTCTACACCGAAGGCTATCGCGTGCCGGCCGGCGAGGTCTATGCGGCCGTCGAGGCGCCGAAAGGCGAGTTCGGCGTCTATCTGGTCTCAGACGGCACCAACAAGCCCTACCGCTGCAAGCTGCGCGCCCCCGGCTTCGCGCATCTGCAGGCCATGGATTTCCTGTGCCGCGGTCACATGCTGGCCGACGTCACCGCCGTATTGGGTTCGCTCGACATCGTGTTTGGGGAGGTCGATCGCTAAATGTCAGTCCGCCGTCTCGCAGATGCCAGCGTCCAGCCAGCCTCCTTTGCCTTCAACAAGGCGAACGCGGCGGCGGCGCAGCAGTGGATCGCCAAATACCCGAAGGGGCGCGAACAGTCGGCTATCATCCCGCTGCTGATGATCGCGCAGGAGCAGGAAGGCTGGGTGACGAAGGCCGCGATTGAGGCGATCTGCGACATGCTCGGCATGCCGCGCATCCGCGGCCTCGAAGTCGCGACCTTCTACACGCAGTATCAGCTCAATCCGGTCGGCACGCGCGCCCATATCCAGGTCTGCGGCACCACGCCCTGCATGCTGCGCGGCTCCGAAGCGCTGATGGACGTCTGCCGCTCGAAGATCCATCACGACCAATTCCACACCAACGACAAGGGCACGCTGTCGTGGGAGGAGGTCGAGTGCCTCGGCGCCTGCGTCAACGCGCCGATGGTGATGATCTTCAAGGACACGTTCGAGGACCTGACGCCGGAACGGCTGGCCGAGATCATCGATCTCTATGAGGCCGGCAAGGGCGCAGACGTTAAGCCGGGTCCGCAGAACGGCCGAACCGGCTCGGAGCCGGCAGCCGGGCTGACGACGCTGAAGAGCGAGAAAGCTATCCTGAAGTCGACCCGCGACAAGGAAGCCAAGGCAGCGGCGAAGGCGGCCAGGGAGGCTGCGGCCTCGGCGCCGGCTGCAGCGCCCGCCGTTGTCGTCTCCCAGGCGCCGACCGCGCCGGTGGCATCGGCCCCGGTCGGACCATCGAAGTCCAGCAAGCCGAAAACCGATGCGCCGGAAACCAGCCCGGCGCTGACGACACCGTCGCCGGTCAAGGTTTCGCCGGCCACCGAGAAGGCGGCCAGCGTCAGGGCGCCGCGCCACTCCGCCGCCAATGCCAACCAGGCCTCGCCGGAGGTCGAAGGGGTTTCGAAGCCGCGCAGCGGGCCGATCGCCAAGGCCGAGCCGGCTTCCGTCTTCAAGTCGCCCGAAACCAAGCAGCCAGCGGCTAAGACGGCGAAGCCGTCGCTCGAGGACAAGAATCGTCCCGCCGGCATCGAGCGCCCGGCAGCGGTCGACGATCTCAAGCTGATCTCCGGCGTCGGACCGAAGATCGAGGTCACCCTGCATTCGATAGGCATCTACACCTTCGCCCAGGTCGCCTCCTGGAAGAAGGCCGAGCGCGAATGGGTCGATGGCTATCTCAATTTCCGCGGCCGTATCGAGCGCGACGACTGGGTGAAACAAGCCAAGGCGCTCGCCAAGGGCGGTGTCGCCGAATACATCCGCGTCTTCGGCAAGAAGCCGGTCTGAGGGACGAACAATGCTCCAGGACAAAGACCGTATCTTCACCAACATCTACGGCCTGTTCGACAAGTCGCTGGCCGGGGCGCAGGCGCGCGGCATCTGGGACGACACGCCCCGCCTCATCGCCAAGGGGCGCGACTGGATCGTCAACGAGATGAAGGCGAGCGGGCTGCGCGGCCGCGGCGGCGCCGGCTTCCCGACGGGCCTGAAATGGTCGTTCATGCCCAAGCAGAGCGACGGCCGGCCTGCGTATCTGGTCATCAACGCCGACGAATCGGAGCCCGGCACCTGCAAGGACCGCGACATCCTGCGCAACGACCCGCACACGCTGGTCGAGGGCGCGCTGGTCGCCGGCTTCGCCATGGGCGCGATCGCCGCCTACATCTATGTGCGCGGCGAGTTCATCCGCGAGCGCGAGGCGCTGCAGCGCGCCATCGACGAGGCCTATGCGGCGAAGCTCATCGGCAAGAACAACACGTCCGGCTACGACTTCGACGTCTATATGCACCATGGCGCCGGCGCCTATATCTGCGGCGAGGAGACGGCGCTGCTCGAAAGCCTCGAAGGCAAGAAGGGCCAGCCGCGGCTGAAGCCGCCGTTCCCGGCCAATGTCGGCCTCTATGGCTGCCCGACGACGGTCAACAACGTCGAATCGATCGCCGTGGCGCCGACCATCCTGCGCCGGGGCGCAGCCTGGTTCTCATCTTTCGGCCGACCGAACAATGCCGGCACCAAGCTGTTCTGCGTCTCCGGCCACGTCAACAATCCCTGCACCGTCGAAGAGGCGATGTCGATCCCGTTCCGCGAGCTGATCGACACGCATTGCGGCGGCATCCGCGGCGGTTGGGACAATCTGCTCGCGGTCATCCCGGGCGGCGCCTCGGTGCCGCTGGTGCCGGCGGCGCAGATTATCGACGCGCCGATGGATTTCGACGCGCTGCGCGACCTCAAATCCGGTCTCGGCACTGCGGCCGTCATCGTCATGGACAAGTCGACCGATGTCGTGAAGGCGATCGCCAGGCTTTCCTACTTCTACAAGCACGAGAGCTGCGGCCAGTGCACGCCGTGCCGTGAAGGCACCGGCTGGATGTGGCGGGTGATGGAGCGGCTGGTGCGCGGCGAGGCGCAGAAGCGCGAGATCGACATGCTGCTCGACGTCACCAAGCAGGTCGAGGGCCACACCATCTGCGCGCTGGGCGACGCCGCGGCGTGGCCGATCCAGGGCCTGATGCGGCACTTCCGGGGCGAGGTGGAGCGTCGCATCGACGAGTTTTCGCGCAACGCCCACCGGGTCGAGCCGGTGATGGTGGCGGCGGAATAGGATTGGAATACGGGCATTGCCCGGGACGGAAAAGCAGGGGCGGGGCGTACGAGGAACGACCAGGAGATGTCTATGGCGCCGTATTCGATAGCCTACCCGCTGATGCCTTATTGGGACCAACTCGAGAAGATGAATCAGGACCTGACCAAGATGATGCCGAGGGAGATGGCCAGCGCCATCAACCTCATGGCGCATCCCGTCGCGGGCGCGGCCGCGATGTCGGCGCTGGGCATCGGCTTCGCCAACCAGGCCCTGGGCGTCTGGATGGGCGCGCTCTCCGGCGCGGTCGAAGCCTCGCAGCGCATGTTCCAGCCGTTGCCCGACGATCTCGAGGCGCGGACCGAAGCCGCCAACAATTCGTCCAAGGCGCGCAAGGCGACCGAGACGTTGATCGCCGAGGCGCAGACCTTCGCCAGGGACGTAACAGATATCGCGGCGAACGCCACCGAGAAGGCGCTCGACGCGACCGGCGCCGACACGGTTGCCGGAACGGCCGCGACCGGGCTGATGCCGGAGGATTTCAGGCAGCCCAAGTCGATCGACAAGCCGGGGAAGCCTTCCGACCTGAAGGCGATCTCGGGCATCGGGCCGAAGCTCGAGAAAGTGCTGAACGGCCTTGGCATCTGGTCGTACGACCAGATCGCTGCCTGGACGTCGGAAGAGATCGCCTGGGTCGAGGATTACCTGTCGCTCGCCGGCCGCATCGGCCGTGACGACTGGACCGGTCAGGCGGCGGCGCTGGCCGCCAAGTAGTGAGATGAAATGCCGGGCGCGGCACCAGTCGCGCCCGGAAAGAGAGATTGCGGGAAATCCGCGAGGGTTTGAGGCGAATGGCAAAGCTCAAGGTCGACGGGAAAGAGATCACGGTACCCGACCACTACACGCTGCTGCAGGCGGCCGAGGACGCCGGCGCGGAAGTGCCGCGCTTCTGCTTCCACGAGCGGCTGTCCATCGCCGGCAATTGCCGTATGTGCCTGATCGAGGTGAAGGGCGGCCCGCCCAAGCCGCAGGCTTCCTGCGCCATGGGCGTGCGCGACCTGCGCCCCGGCCCCAATGGCGAGCCGCCGGAAATCTTCACCAACACGCCGATGGTCAAGAAGGCCCGCGAAGGCGTGATGGAGTTCCTGCTGATCAACCATCCGCTCGATTGCCCGATCTGCGACCAGGGCGGCGAATGCGACCTGCAGGACCAGGCGATGGCCTTCGGCGTCGATTCCTCGCGCTATCACGAGAACAAGCGCGCGGTCGAAGACAAGTATATCGGCCCGCTGGTCAAGACAGTGATGAACCGCTGCATCCATTGCACGCGCTGCGTCCGCTTCACCACCGAGGTCGCCGGCATTTCCGAGCTCGGCCTGATCGGCCGCGGCGAGGACGCCGAGATCACCACCTATCTCGAACAGGCGATGACGTCGGAGCTTCAGGGCAACGTCATCGACCTTTGCCCGGTCGGTGCGCTGACCTCCAAGCCGTTCGCCTTCCAGGCGCGGCCGTGGGAACTCACGAAGACGGAATCGATCGACGTCATGGACGCCGTCGGCTCGGCGATCCGCGTCGATTCCAGAGGCCGAGAGGTGATGCGCATCCTGCCGCGCGTCAACGAAGCGGTGAACGAGGAGTGGATCTCGGACAAGACCCGCTTCATCTGGGACGGTCTGCGCACGCAGCGCCTCGATCGTCCTTATGTTCGTAAGAACGGCAAGCTCGCTCCGGCAAGCTGGGCTGAAGCCTTCGCGGCGATCAAGGACGAAGTATCGAAGACGGCACCCGAGCGCATCGGCGCCATTGCCGGCGACCTCGCCGCGGTCGAGGAAATCTACGCGCTCAAGCTGCTGATGGCGGCGCTCGGCTCCAAGAACATCGACTGCCGCCAGGACGGCGCCGCGCTCGATCCATCGCTCGGCCGCGCCAGCTACATCTTCAATCCGACCATCGAAGGCATCGAGCAGGCCGACGCGGTGCTGATCATCGGCGCCAATCCGCGCTTCGAGGCTTCGGTGCTCAACGCCCGTATCCGCAAGCGCTGGCGCGTCGGCAACCTGCCGATCGGCGTCATCGGCGAGATCGGCGACACGCGCTATGACTACGAGCTGATCGGCGCCAGCCCGGAATCCTTGAAGGACCTGGCCGACGGCAACGGCAAGTTCTTCGAGGTGCTGAAGAAGGCGACGCATCCACTGATCATCGTCGGCCAGGGCGCGCTGGCGCGCGCCGACGGCGCTGCCGTGCTCGGCCAGGCGGCCAAGCTCGCGGTAGCCGTCAACGCGGTCACCACCGATTGGAACGGCTTTGCCGTGCTGCACAACGCCGCGGCCAGAGTCGGCGGCCTCGATGTCGGCTTTGTGCCGGGCGAGGGCGGTAAGAACGTCGCCGGCATGCTGGGTGAGACGGACCTGCTGTTCCTGCTCGGTGCCGACGAGATCGACATGGCCAGGACCGGCGGCGCCTTCGTCGTCTATATCGGCACGCATGGCGATGCCGGCGCGCACCGCGCCAACGTCATCCTGCCGGCCGCGGCCTACACCGAAAAGTCGGGCACCTATATCAACACGGAAGGGCGCGTGCAGCAGACCAACCGCGCCGGTTTCGCGCCGGGCGAAGCGCGCGAGGACTGGGCGATTCTCAGGGCGCTATCGGATGTGCTCGGCAAGAAGCTGCCCTTCGATTCGCTGGCGCAGCTGCGCGCCAAGCTCTATGGCGAATATCCGCATCTCGCCCGCATCGACCATGTCCTGGCCGGCAGCGCCGGCGACGTCGCCAAGGCGGCGAAGCTCGGCGGCCGGCTGAACAAGGGCGCCTTCACCTCGCCGGTGAAGGACTTCTATCTGACCAACCCGATCGCGCGGGCATCGGCCGTGATGGCCGAATGCTCGGCGCTGGCCAAGAGCGGCTTCAAGCAGGCGGCGGAATAAGCATGGACACCTTCTTCTCCTTCTACGTGCTGCCGGCGCTGCTGATCCTGTTGAAATCGGTCGTGCTGATCGTCGTTCTTCTGATCTTCGTGGCCTATGTTCTCTATGCCGACCGCAAGATATGGGCGGCCGTGCAGTTGCGCCGTGGCCCGAACGTCGTCGGTCCCTGGGGCACACTGCAGGCCTTCGCCGATCTTCTGAAATTTGTTTTCAAGGAGCCGGTGATCCCGTCCGGCGCCAACAAGGGCGTTTTCCTGCTGGCGCCGCTGGTGTCGGCGGTGCTCGCCATCTCGGCCTGGGCCGTCATTCCGGTGAATGAAGGCTGGGCGATCGCCAACATCAATGTCGGCATCCTCTATGTCTTCGCCATCTCCTCGCTCGAGGTCTATGGCGTGATCATGGGCGGCTGGGCATCGAATTCGAAATACCCGTTCCTCGGCGCGCTGCGTTCGGCCGCGCAGATGGTGTCCTACGAAGTCTCGATCGGCTTCGTCATCGTCACCGTTCTGCTGACCGTCGGCTCGCTCAACCTCTCCGACATCGTTCTCTCGCAACAGGATGGCCTCGGCACCCGGCTCGGCCTGCCCAACACCTTCCTCGACTGGCACTGGCTGTCGCTGTTCCCGATGTTCATCGTGTTCTTCATCTCGGCGCTGGCCGAGACGAACCGCCCGCCGTTCGATCTGGTGGAGGCGGAATCGGAACTCGTCGCTGGCCATATGGTTGAATATTCGTCTACGCCGTTCCTGCTCTTCTTCCTGGGAGAGTATGTCGCCGTCGTCCTGATGTGCGCGTTGGCCACCATCCTCTTCCTTGGCGGCTGGCTGCCGCCGTTCGACTTTGCGCCCTTCACCTGGGTGCCGGGCCTGATCTGGTTCGTGCTCAAGGTCTGCCTGGTATTCTTCATGTTCTCGATGGTGAAGGCGTTCGTGCCGCGCTACCGCTACGACCAGCTGATGCGGCTGGGCTGGAAGGTCTTCCTGCCGATTTCGCTGTTCATGGTCGTCGCCACCGCGGCCTTCCTCAAGATCACGGGGTTTGCGTGATGTCCGCTCTTGCCCAGGCCGCAAAGGCCTTGCTGCTCAAGGATTTCGTCAGCGCCTTCTTCCTGTCGATGCGCCAGTTCTTCGCGCCGAAGGAGACGATCAACTATCCGCATGAAAAAGGGCCGACCAGCCCGCGCTTCCGTGGCGAGCATGCGCTGCGCCGCTATCCGAACGGCGAGGAGCGCTGCATCGCCTGCAAGCTTTGCGAAGCGATCTGCCCGGCGCAGGCGATCACCATCGAGGCCGGCCCGCGCCGCAACGACGGCACGCGCCGCACCGTGCGCTACGACATCGACATGGTGAAGTGCATCTATTGCGGCTTCTGCCAGGAAGCCTGCCCGGTCGACGCCATCGTCGAGGGGCCGAATTTCGAATTCGCGACCGAGACGCGCGAGGAGCTCTACTACAACAAGGAAAAGCTGCTCGCGAACGGCGATCGCTGGGAGCGGGAGCTGGCGCGCAACATCGCGCTGGACGCACCCTATCGCTGACATTTGACGCATGGACGGGGCGAGGGGTCTCGTCTAAGGAAACGCAACTTTTGCCAGCCGGAGGCGGCGGCGGACATCGAGCAGGCGCTGAGTGCCGTGTTCGGACAGGAACCCGGGGGAACCCATGTTGAGTGGACTAGAGGCGGCTTTCTTCTACCTCTTCGCCTTTATCGCCGTGGCGTCGGCCTTCATGGTCATTTCGTCGCGCAACCCCGTGCATTCGGTGCTGTTCCTGATCCTCACCTTCTTCAACGCCGCCGGCCTCTTCATGCTGACCGGCGCTGAGTTCCTGGCGATGATCCTGCTCGTCGTCTATGTCGGCGCGGTGATGGTGCTGTTCCTGTTCGTCGTTATGATGCTCGACGTCGACTTTGCCGAAATGAAGCAGGGCGCGCTGCAATACGCACCGATCGGCGCGCTGGTCGGGCTGATCCTGGCGGCGGAGCTGATCGTCGTGCTCGGCGGCTACAGCTTCGCGCCGCAGCTTGCCTCCACGGTGGCGAAGCAGACGCCGGATATCGCCACGCGCTCCAATACGGCGGCGCTCGGCGACATCCTCTACACGGACTACCTCTATTACTTCCAGATCGCCGGCCTCGTGCTGCTGGTTGCCATGATCGGCGCCATTGTGCTGACGCTGCGCCACAAGGAAGGCGTCAAACGGCAGTCGATCGCGGCCCAGGTCGGCCGCACGCCGGCAACGGGCATGGAAATCCGCAAGGTCAAGTCGGGCGAGGGTATCTGAGATGGTCGTCGGCATCGCGCATTATCTGACCGTATCGGCGATCCTGTTCACGCTCGGCGTGTTCGGCATCTTTTTGAACCGCCGCAACATCATCGTCATCCTGATGTCGATCGAGCTGATCCTGCTTGCGGTCAACATCAACTTCGTCGCCTTCTCGGCGGCGCTGCATGACCTCGTCGGACAGGTGTTCGCCCTGTTCGTGCTGACGGTCGCCGCGGCCGAGGCCGCGATCGGTCTTGCCATTCTTGTCGTCTTCTTCCGCAACCGCGGCTCGATCGCGGTCGAAGACGTGAGCCAGATGAAGGGTTGACGGGAACCACCATGTACCAGGCCATCGTCTTCCTTCCGCTGCTCGGCTTCCTCATTGTCGGCCTGTTCGGCAATTCGCTCGGCGCCAAGGCATCCGAATACATCACCTCCGGCTTCCTGGTGATCTCGGCTGTGCTGTCGTGGATCGCCTTCTTCACCGTCGGCTTCGGCCACGGCGAGGTGTTCACCGTGCCGGTGCTGCGCTGGATCCAGGCCGGCGGGCTCGATGCCGCCTGGGCGCTCAGGATCGACACGCTCACGGCCGTGATGCTGGTCGTCGTCAACACGGTGTCGGCGCTGGTCCATATCTATTCGATCGGCTACATGCACCACGATCCGGACCGGCCGCGCTTCTTCGCCTATCTGTCGCTGTTCACCTTCGCGATGCTGATGCTGGTGACGGCCGACAACCTGGTGCAGATGTACTTCGGCTGGGAAGGCGTCGGCCTCGCCTCCTACCTGCTGATCGGCTTCTGGTACAAGAAGCCGTCCGCCAACGCCGCTGCGATCAAGGCCTTCGTCGTCAACCGCATCGGCGATTTCGGTTTCGCGCTCGGCATTTTCGGCGTGTTCGTGCTGTTCGGTTCGGTCAATCTCGGCACCGTCTTTGCCAACGCAGCTTCCTTCCTTCCCGCCGAAGGCGCGCCGCAGGGGGCGGCCGTGCTCACCTTCCTCGGCCATGCGCTGGACAAGCATACTGCGCTGACGGTGGTCTGCCTGCTGCTCTTCATGGGCGCCATGGGCAAGTCGGCGCAGGTGCCGCTGCACACCTGGCTGCCCGACGCCATGGAAGGTCCGACGCCGGTCTCGGCGCTGATCCATGCCGCGACCATGGTGACGGCCGGCGTGTTCATGCTGGCGAGGCTATCGCCGCTATTCGAGCTGTCGCCTTCGGCGCTCACCGTCGTCACCTTCATCGGCGCCTTCACTGCCTTTTTCGCGGCGACCGTCGGTCTGGTCCAGAACGACATCAAGCGCGTCATCGCCTATTCGACCTGCTCGCAGCTCGGCTACATGTTCGTGGCGCTGGGCGTCGGCGCCTATGGCGCGGCGATCTTCCACCTGTTCACGCACGCCTTCTTCAAGGCGCTGCTGTTCCTCGGCTCGGGCTCGGTCATCCATGCCGTTTCCGACGAGCAGGACATGCGCCTGATGGGCGGCTTAAGAACCCTCATCCCCAAGACCTACTGGATGATGGTGATCGGCACGCTGGCGCTGACCGGCGTCGGCATCCCGGCGACGGTGATCGGCACTGCCGGCTTCTTCTCCAAGGACGCCATCATCGAGACGTCCTTCGCCGGTCACAATGCGGTGGCGGGCTTTGCGTTCATTCTGCTCGTGATCGCCGCCTGCTTCACCAGCTTCTATTCCTGGCGGCTGATCTTCATGACCTTCCACGGCGAGCCGCGCGCGAGCCATGAGGTCATGCATCACGTGCATGAATCGCCGCCGGTGATGCTGGTGCCGCTCTATGTGCTGGCCGCCGGCGCGCTGTTTGCCGGCATCATCTTCCACGGCTCCTTCATCGGCGAGGGCTATGCCGAGTTCTGGAGGGCGTCGCTGTTCACGCTGCCGGAGAACCACATCCTGCACGAGATCCATGAGCTGCCGCTGTGGGTGGAACTGGCGCCGTTCGTCGCTATGGTGATCGGCTTCGCGGTTGCCTGGAAGTTCTACATCCGCTCGCCGGAACTGCCGCGGAGCGTCGCCGCCAACCATCGCCTGCTCTACGGCTTCCTGCTCAACAAATGGTACTTCGACGAGCTCTACGACTTCCTGTTCGTGCGGCCGGCAAAGCGCCTCGGCCGGTTCCTGTGGAAGACCGGTGACGGCGCCATCATCGATGGCCTCGGTCCCGACGGCATCTCGGCGCGCGTCGTCGACGTCACCAACCGCGTCGTCAAATTGCAGACCGGCTATCTCTACCACTATGCCTTTGCCATGCTGATCGGCGTGGCCGCTCTCGTCACCTGGATGATGCTCTGATGACCGACTGGCCAATCCTCTCGCTGGTCACCTTCCTGCCGCTGGTTGGTGTTCTCTTAATTCTGCCGATCAGCGACGACAGCGAAAACGCGCGCCGCAACATCCGCTCGATCGCCTTCATCACGACGGCGTTCACCTTCGTGGTGTCGCTGTTCATCTGGAAGGGCTTCGACAATTCGCAGGCCGGCTTCCAGTTCGTCGAGAAGCATGCCTGGCTGGATTCAGGCATTTCCTACCATATGGGCGTCGACGGCATATCGATGCTGTTCGTCATCCTGACCACCTTCCTGATGCCGCTCAGCATCCTGGCCTCGTGGGAAGCGATCGAGAAGCGGGTCAAGGCTTATATGATCGCCTTCCTGATCCTCGAGACGCTGATGATCGGCGTGTTCTGCGCGCTCGACATCGTGCTGTTCTACGTCTTCTTCGAGGGCGGCCTGATCCCGATGTTCATCATCATCGGCGTCTGGGGCGGCAAGAGGCGCGTCTATGCCTCGTTCAAGTTCTTCCTCTATACGCTGGCCGGCTCGGTGCTGATGCTGCTCGCCATCATGGCGATGTTCTTCCAGTCCGGCACGACCGACATCACGACGCTCTTGACGCATAACTTCCCGGCCAACATGCAGACCTGGCTGTGGCTCGCCTTCTTCGCCTCCTTCGCGGTGAAGATGCCGATGTGGCCGGTGCACACCTGGCTGCCCGACGCGCATGTCGAGGCACCGACGGCTGGTTCGGTCATCCTGGCCGCCATCCTGTTGAAGATGGGCGGATACGGCTTCCTGCGCTTCTCGCTGCCGATGTTCCCGCAGGCGTCGGAGATGTTCGCACCGCTGATCTTCACGCTCTCGGTCGTCGCCATCATCTACACCTCACTGGTGGCGCTAATGCAGGAGGACATGAAGAAGCTGATCGCCTATTCCTCGGTCGCCCATATGGGTTTCGTCACCATGGGCATCTTCGCGATGAACGAGGAAGGCGTGCAGGGGGCGATCTACCAGATGCTCAGCCACGGCCTCGTCTCCGGCGCGCTGTTCCTGTGCGTCGGCGTCATCTACGACCGCATGCACACACGCGACATCGACGCCTATGGCGGGCTGGTCAACAACATGCCGAAATACGCCACCGTGTTCATGATCTTCACCTTGGCCAATGTCGGCCTGCCGGGCACCAGCGGCTTCGTCGGCGAGTTCCTGACCATGCTCGGCGTGTTCCGGGTCAACACCTGGGTGGCCTTCTTCGCCGCCACCGGCGTCATCCTGTCGGCAGCTTATGCGCTGTGGCTCTATCGCCGCGTGATCTTCGGCGCGCTGACCAAGGAAAGCCTGAAGAACCTCTTGGATCTGTCGACGCGCGAGAAGGCGATCGTCTATCCGCTCGTGGTGCTGGTCATCTTCTACGGCGTCTATCCGGCACCGGTCTTCGATGCCACGGCGGCTTCCGTGAAGGCGCTCGTCACCAACGTCACCGCATCCATCAATTCCGCGCAGACCGCGGCGGCGAACTGACTGGGGAAAAACCATGACGCCGGACCTTCTCTCCAGCCTTTCGCTCTCGACGCCGGAGCTGATCCTTGCCATCGGCGCGCTGGCGCTTCTGATGGTGGGTGCCTATTCGCGCTCCAACAACACGATGACGGTCACCGGCCTTGCGGTCGTCGTGCTGGTGATCGCCGGTCTGTGGCTCGCCTTCTCCGCCAGCGAGGGGTCTGCCTACGGCAGCGCCTTCGTCCAGGATTCCTTTGGCCGCTTCATGAAGACGCTGGCGCTGATCGGCTCGGCTGTGACGCTCGTCATGTCGATGCGCTTCGCCCGGCAGGAGCATTTCGACAAGTTCGAATATCCGGTGCTAATCGTGCTCTGCACGCTCGGCATGATGCTGATGATCTCGGCCAACGGCATGATCGGGCTCTATCTCGGCCTCGAGCTGCAGTCGCTGGCGATCTATGTGCTGGCGGCGATCAACCGCGACAATGTCCGTTCGACCGAAGCCGGCCTCAAATATTTCGTCCTCGGCGCGCTGTCGTCGGGCATGCTGCTCTACGGCATCTCGCTGGTCTACGGCTATACCGGCAACACCGGCTTCCACGAGATTGCGACGGCGCTGGGCGGCGGCGAGCGCCAGCTCGGCCTCGTCTTCGGCCTGGTGTTCGTGCTTGCGGGCCTCGCCTTCAAGATCTCGGCGGTGCCGTTCCACATGTGGACGCCGGACGTCTATGAAGGCGCGCCGACGCCGATCACCGCCTTCCTGGCCGCGGCGCCGAAGATGGCGGCGATGGCGCTGATCGTGCGCGTCACCATGGGCGCCTTCAAGCCGATCGCCGCCGACTGGCAGCAGATCGTCGTCTTTATCTCGATCGCCTCGATGGCGCTCGGCGCTTTCGCCGCCATCGGCCAGACCAACATCAAGCGCCTGATGGCCTATTCCTCGATCGGCCATATGGGCTACGCGCTTGTCGGCCTTGCCGCCAACAGCCAGGCCGGGGTGCGCGGCGTTGCCATCTACATGCTGATCTATCTGGTGATGACGCTCGGCACCTTCGCCTTCATCCTCGCCATGCGACGCAAGGAGGGCAATGTCGAGCAGATCGGCGATCTCGCCGGCCTAGCCTCGACCAATCCGATCATGGCGACCATCCTCACCATCCTGATGTTCTCGCTGGCAGGCATTCCGCCCCTCGCCGGCTTCTGGGGGAAGTGGTACGTGTTCCTCGCCGCCATCAACGCGCATCTCTACGCGCTGGCGATCATCGGCGTGCTGGCCTCGGTGGTGGGCGCCTACTATTACCTGCGCATCATCAAGATCATGTGGTTCGACGAGCCGGTCGGCGGCTTCGTGCCGATGGCGAGCGAATTGCGTCTGGTTCTCGGCGTCAGCGGCGCCTTCGTGCTGTTCTACGTGCTGATCGGCGGGCCGATCGGCAGCTATGCCGAAGCCGCCGCCAAGACCTTCTTCTGACGGGATGGCGTTTCGGCTGGCTCCAACCGCGGCGTCGGAGGGGTTCCGGCTCGAGGCCCATGACAGCGTCGGCTCGACCAACGCGCTGGCTCTGGAGCATGCGCGCGCCGGCGATCCGGGAAAACTCTGGGTCGTCTCGAAGAAGCAGGAAAGCGGGCGCGGGCGGCGCGGCCGTGCCTGGGCGACGCCCGAAGGCAATCTGGCGGCGACGCTGCTTCTGCTCCCCGGTGGAGAATTGCGGCTCGCCGCGACGCTCGGCTTCGTCGCCGGGCTCGCTCTCGCCGACGCGCTCGACGCCGTCGTCCCGCGAGGCCGGGTCGCCGTTGCCCTGGACGGCGCCAGCGAAGGACGCAATCGCTTCGAGCTGAAATGGCCGAACGACGTGCTCGCCTCAGGCGCCAAGCTTGCTGGCATCCTGCTGGAATCGACGATGCTCGACGGCGGACGCTTTGCCGTCGCGGTCGGCATCGGCGTCAACGTCGTGGCTTACCCCGAGGATCTGCCTTATCCGGCGACATCGTTGCAGGCGTTGGGCGCCAATTGCGATGCCGAAACGCTGTTCCTGGCGCTTTCGGATGCCTGGAGCGAGAACGCCAGGTTGTGGGACGAGGGGCGCGGGCTTTCCGCCATCAGGAAGCGCTGGCTGGCGCGCGCGGCCGGGCTCGGCGGCGAGGTTGCTGTCAGAATTGACGGTAATGTGGTGCGCGGCGTCTTCGAGACCATTGACGAAGACTGCCGTTTCGTGATCCGCGACGATGATGGTTCTGTTCTGACGATCGCGGCCGGCGACGTGCATTTCGGCGCGGTTGCCTCGGCGCGGGTATAATTTTGTTTTTGCACAATTCCGGACGGAAAACCGTGACACATTTTTCCTGGAATTGCGCCAACGGCTTGGCCTGAGCGGCCAGGAAGGAAAGAATGTATGGCGAATAGAGACAACGCCGAACTCGTCTTCGCGCCGCTCGGCGGCGTCGGCGAGATCGGTATGAACTTCGCCCTCTATGGCTACGGGCCGGCCGACGCGCGCGAGTGGATTATCGTCGATGTCGGCGTCACCTTTCCCGATACCGCGCATCCGGGGGTGGACCTCATCCTGCCCGACACGCGTTTCATTGAGGAGAATCTCGACGGCTTGCGCGGCATTGTCATCACCCATGCGCATGAGGATCACTATGGCGCATTGCTCGACATCTGGCCGAAGCTCAAGGTGCCCGTCTGGATGACGCCGTTCACCGCCGGGCTGCTCGAGGCCAAACGGCAGGGCGAGCAGAATGCGCCCAAAATCCCGGCGACGGTCTACCGGGCCGGCGAGAAGTTCACGATCGGGCCTTTCGAGATCGAAGCAATTCCGGTGGCGCACTCCATCCCGGAGCCGATGTCGCTGGCGATCACCACGCCCGCGGGCACGGTGATCCACACCGGCGACTGGAAGATCGACCCGGCACCGACGATCGGGCCGATGACCGACGAGGCACGCTTCCGCGCCTATGGCGACAAGGGCGTGCTGGCGCTGATCTGCGATTCCACCAATGCGCTGAGGGAAGGTGACTCGCCGTCGGAAGTGGCGGTGGGCGAGGGCCTCAAGGGCGTCATCGAGAAAGCCAAGGGCCGCGTCGCCGTCACCACCTTCTCCTCCAATGTCGGGCGCATCATCTCGATCGCCAAGGCGGCACGCGACGCCGGCCGGCAATGCCTGGTGCTCGGCCGCTCGCTGAAGCGCGTCATCGATGTCGCGACCGAACTCGGCTATATGGACGGCCTGCCGGAATTCATCGCCGAGGAAGATTACGGCTACATCCCGCGCGAGAACCTAGTGGTCATCTGCACCGGCAGCCAGGGCGAGCCGCTGGCGGCACTTGCGAAGCTCTCGCGCGACGAAATGAAATCGGTGGCGCTGACGGCCGGCGACACGGTCGTCTTTTCCTCGCGCACCATTCCCGGCAACGAGAAGGCGATCCTCGAGATCAAGAACCGGCTGATCGACCTCGGCATGAAGATCATCGAGGACGGCGACGCGCTGGTGCACGTCTCCGGCCATCCGCGCCGCAGCGAGCTGCGCAAGATGTATGAATGGGTGCGGCCGCAGATCGGCGTGCCAGTGCACGGCGAGGCGGCGCATCTGGTGGCGCAGGGCTCGCTGATGTCGATGTCCGGCATCGGCCAGGTGGCGCAAGTGCGCGACGGCGACATGCTGAAGCTCTGGCCCGGGCCGGCGACGATCATCGACCAGGTGCCGTTCGGCCGCCTCTATAAGGATGGGTTTCTGATCGGCTCCGACCAGGCGATGGGCATACGCGACCGGCGCAAGCTGTCCTATGCCGGGCATGTCGCGGTCAACGTCGTGCTCGACGAGAAATACGAGCTTGCCGGCGACCCCGATCTGGTGGCGATCGGCGTCGCCGAGACCGACGCCAGCGGCGAGATGCTGGAGGACCTGATGCTCGATGCGGCAATCGGCGCGGTGGACTCCATCCCCCGCCAGCGCCGAAAAGACCTCGACCTGGTGCAGGAGGCGGTGCGCCGCGCGGTGCGCGGCGCCGCCAACGAAGCCTGGGGCAAGAAGCCGCTGGTGACGGTGTTTGTGACGAGATGAGGGAGTAGGGGAGTAAGGCAGTAGGGGAGTAGGGGAAGAATGATTAGTTTGCGTTTTTTCTGGCTTGTTTTCCCTATTCCCTTACTTCCCTAAAGCGGAGCGCAGTATGCTCGGACGCCTGAACCATGTCGCGCTTGCCGTGCCGGACCTGGCCGCGGCGACTGCGGCCTATCGCGACACGCTGGGCGCGCGGCTGAGCGCACCGCAGGCGCTGCCGGAGCACGGAGTGACGGTGGTGTTCGTCGATGTCGGCAACACTAAGATCGAGCTGTTGGAGCCGCTGGGCGATGCTTCGCCCATCGCCGCATTCCTCGAGAAGAATCCCTCGGGCGGCATGCATCACGTCTGCTACGAGGTCGACGACATTCTGGCCGCGCGCGATCATCTCAAGGCGAGCGGCGCGCGCGTGCTCGGCGACGGCAACCCGAAGATCGGCGCGCATGGCAAGCCGGTGCTGTTCCTGCATCCCAAGGACTTCTTCGGCACGCTGGTGGAACTGGAGCAGGCATGAACTGGGTTTCGTTTGTAGCGCTGTTCTTCGTCACATGGTGGCTGGTGCTGTTCGCAGTGCTGCCGTTCAGCCTGCGCACCCAGGACGAGGATAAGGACGTGACGCTGGGCACCGTTTCGAGCGCTCCCAAGGGACCGCACATGCTGCGCGCGGCGATCCGCACGACGATCGTGACCGCCATCGTGATGGGCATTTTCTACGGCCTGACGAGGGGGCTCGGCCTGGGCTTCGACGACATTCCGCACATCGTGCCAGACTTTAGTCATACTGCCGGGCACTAAAGTCCTACACAGTCTCCGCAAGTATTGAGCCGCAGGCGCGCGCTTTGGTTGAAATCGGAAGCCGGCTTCCGATTTTCGCGGCTAATGATGGGTAATGCTGTTTGGCAGTCTGTCGTGCTAAGCAGATGATTGCACAAAAAAAATGCAAGGCACGAGGCCTTGCAATTTAAACGCGTCCGATCCGTTTCCGGTGTCCGGCGGCAGCGAGTTACCGCGCCTAGATCGCATCCTCCCAAGACTTTGACCGCGTAGGAGAGCAGATTTTTCTCCGCCCTCTCGGTTATCGGCGCACACTAGACCAAGGCAGGCGACAATGTCACGAAGAATTTTGCCTCTAAATGGGCAATATCGTGCTGCACTGCACAATAGTGGGGCAAGGCTTGCTTGTGAATCGATCAAACAGCCGGAAGCGGCACTTTGGCGGCCAAACACACCTTTTTGATCATGCGCAGAACACCCCAACACTTTGGCGCGCTCGGGTTTCCATTCTGTCATGAAATGGCTATGAAGCCCGGGCAAGCAGCCTCGTGCGCGCCGATTCCACGCGCCGCAATTTTTTCATTCACGGACCAGTCCATGCGTTTGTCGCGCTACTTCCTGCCCATTCTCAAAGAAAACCCCCGCGAGGCCGAAATCGTCTCGCATCGGCTGATGCTGCGCGCCGGCATGATCCGCCAGCAGGGGCAGGGCAGCTTCTCCTGGCTGCCGCTCGGCAAGCGGGTGCTGGACAAGGTCTGCCAGATCATCCGCGAGGAGCAGAACCGGGCAGGGGCGCTGGAAATCCTGATGCCGACCATCCAGTCGGCGGACCTGTGGCGCGAAAGCGGCCGTTACAACGACTACGGCAAGGAGATGCTGCGCATCAAGGACCGGCAGGACCGCGATATGCTCTACGGTCCAACCAACGAGGAAATGGTCACCGAAATCTTCCGCGCCTACGTCAAATCCTACAAGGACCTGCCGCTCAATCTCTACCACATCCAGTGGAAGTTCCGTGACGAGGTGCGCCCCCGCTTCGGCGTCATGCGTTCGCGCGAATTCCTGATGAAGGACGCTTACTCCTTCGACCTCGATTTCGAAGGCGCGAGAGCGGCCTACAACCGCATGTTCGTGTCCTATCTCAGGACGTTCACACGCATGGGCCTGCAAGCCATTCCGATGCGCGCCGACACCGGCCCGATCGGCGGCGACCTCAGCCATGAATTCATCATCCTGGCCGACACCGGCGAGAGCCAGGTGTTCTGCGACCGCGCCTACCTGTCGCTCGAAGTGCCTGGAGCGGACACGAATTTTGCCGACGATACCGAGATCGGCGGCATCGTGAAGAAATGGACGACGCCTTACGCCGCCACCGACGAGATGCATGACGAAGCGGCCTGGGAGAAGGTCTCCGAAGGCGACAGGCTTTCGGCGCGCGGCATCGAGGTCGGCCACATCTTCCACTTCGGCGAGAAGTATTCGAAGCCGATGAATGCCAAAGTCACCGGGCCCGACGGCAAGGACCATTTCGCTTCGGGCGGCTCCTACGGCATCGGCCCGTCGCGGCTTGTCGCGGCGATCATCGAGGCGAGCCACGACGAGAACGGCATCATCTGGCCGGAAGCGGTGGCGCCGTTCGACATCGGCCTGATCAACATGAAAGTGGGCGATGCCGAATGCGACCGCGTCTGCGATGAGCTCTACGCGTCGCTGACTTCGGCCGGCAAGGACGTGCTCTATGACGACACCGACCAGCGGCCGGGCGGCAAGTTCGCGACCGCCGATCTGATCGGTCTGCCCTGGCAGGTGATTGTCGGCCCGCGCGGCGTGGCCGCGGGCGAGGTCGAGATCAAGAACCGCCGCAGCGGCGAGCGCGAGACGCTGCCGATCGCGGAAGCCAAGAAACGCCTGGGTATCGCCTGATGAACGAGGCGGCTGCAGCTCGATCGCCGGCAGGCGCCTTTTCAGGCTTCGAGCGCATGGTGGCGTGGCGCTACCTGCGTTCGCGCCGGAAGGAGACGGTGATTTCGGTCATCGCCTCGATCTCCTTCCTCGGCATCATGCTGGGCGTCGCGACGCTGATCGTCGTCATGGCGGTGATGAACGGTTTTCGCGCCGAGCTGCTGACCCGCATCCTCGGCGTCAACGGTCATCTCATCGTCCAGCCGCTCGATTCGCCGCTGGAGGACTATGCGCAGGTGGCGAGCCGCATCAGCGGCGTTGCCGGCGTCAAATACGCCATACCTCTGATCGACGGACAAGTGCTGGCGCAAGGCAATGTCGGCGGCGGCGTCGGCGCGCTGGTGCGCGGCATTCGCGCCGAAGACCTCAACAAGATCTCGATTGTGTCCAGCAACATCAAGCAGGGCACGCTCGACGGCTTCGACACCGGCGAGGGCGTGGCGATCGGCAAGCGCATGGCCGAGAATCTCGGCTTGGTGCTCGGCGACACGATCACGCTGATCTCGCCCGAAGGCGACGTCACGCCGCTCGGCACCACGCCGCGCATGAAGGGCTACAAGGTGGCGGCGATCTTCGAGGTCGGCATGTCTGAGTATGACAGCTCGATCGTCTACATGCCGTTCTCCGAAGCGCAGCTCTATTTCAACATGGACGGGCGGGCGCAGACCATCGAGATCTATGTCGACAATCCCGACAATGTCGATGCGCTGAAGCCGCTGGTCGAGCAAGCGGCGCAGCGGCCAATCGACCTCGTCGACTGGCGCCAGCGCAACGAGACCTTCTTCTCGGCGCTGCAGGTCGAGCGCAACGTCATGTTCATGATTCTCACGCTGATCGTGCTGGTTGCGGCGCTCAACATCATCTCCGGCCTCGTCATGCTGGTGAAGGACAAGGGCCACGACATCGCCATCCTGCGCACGATGGGCGCCTCGCGCGGGGCGATCCTGCGCATCTTCCTGATGACCGGGGCCGCGATCGGCGTGACCGGCACGATCGCGGGGGTGCTGCTCGGCGTCGTCATCTGCCTCAACATCGAATCGATCCGCCAGTTCTTCTCCTGGATGACGGGCAGGATACTGTTCAATCCCGAACTCTATTTCCTCAGCCAGCTGCCGGCGAAAATGGATCCACGCGAGACCACCTATGTCGTCATCATGGCGCTCAGCCTGTCCTTCCTCGCCACGTTGTTTCCGGCATGGCGGGCAGCCCGGCTCGATCCGGTCGAAGCCCTGAGGTACGAGTGATGGCCGAAGCCATTATTGAGTTGAAGGGCGTCGAGCGGCACTATGTCCAGGGGCCGCGCAAGCTCACCATCCTCAACGGCGCCGATTTCTCGCTCAGGCGCGGCGAGATGGTGGCGCTGGTGGCGCCCTCGGGCACCGGCAAGTCGACCTTGCTGCATACGGCGGGATTGCTCGAACGGCCGGATGCCGGCGACGTGATCCTCAGCGGCCGCGCCTGCGGCCGGCTCTCCGACGACGAGCGCACGGCGATCCGCCGCAACGATGTCGGCTTCGTCTACCAGTTCCATCACCTGCTGCCTGAGTTCTCGGCGCTTGAAAACATCATGATGCCGCAGCTGATCAAGGGGCTCGGTCGCAAGGAAGCGTCCGAGCGGGCGGCGCAGCTGCTCGACTACATGCAGATCGGCAAGCGCGCGCAGCACCGGCCGTCCGAGCTCTCGGGCGGCGAGCAGCAGCGTGTGGCCATCGCGCGCGCCGTCGCCAATGCGCCGCTGGTGCTTCTGGCCGACGAGCCGACCGGCAATCTCGATCCGGCGACCGCCTCTTACGTGTTCGATGCGCTGGAGGCGCTGGTCCGGCAGTCGGGGCTGGCGGCGCTCATCGCCACGCACAATCACGAGCTGGCCGCCCGCATGGATAGGCGCGTGACGTTGGCCGAGGGGAAGGTCGTGCCGCTTTAGGGCAAGTCGATGTTCCGACGAGGCCGGCCTGCGGACGGCAGCCTATGCAATCCTTAGCGAGGCCTTTCCGGGCACTCGCTTCGAACAAAGGAAGGGCTGTCGAAGTCGGCGCTGCCCCTCATTGCCCTGCCGGGCATTTCTCCCCGTAAACGGGGAGAAAGGGGCTGGCCGCGATGCCGGTTCCCTTCCTGCAACGCTGGCGATTGGCGAAATCGGCGATGAGAGCGCCCCTCTCCCCGTCACTATACGGGGAGAGGATGCCGGCAGGCAGGTGAGGGGCAGCGCAGACGCCCGGAAGGAATTCAATCTGGAGCGACTGCCTCTCGACAGAGGCACACATCTTAAGTTCAAAGTCGCACATCTCGTGGCGTCAACCTTTCTTAACCCTGCCTAAACGGATCGCCGGATTCGCCCGAGGCGTCACTCCCTGATCGTTGACATTCGAACAAAATTAGAACAAATTGCGAACATACTAACAACAGGAGAGAGTTATGGCCGATCTGGTTCAGGATGTCGTCTCGCTGGTTTGCATGAGCACCTTTCTCATTTCCATGGCGATCTGGATTGGCGCCATGTGATCGGGCGGCCTTGCCGCCACTGTTCGGGCGGGCAAAAAGCCCGCCGTGTCGTTAAGCTTTTCTTGGCCGCGCCGCCGCTAGGCTGCTCCTTCAAGACGGGGAGCCAAAGGCAGTGTCGGTCATCGCCACGGTCACTCTCGTGGCCGGAAATCTCGGACTGATCTTTTTGCTGATGACCGTGCCGCTCGGGCTGCGCACGGTTACGGTCAGCCGTGTGATAGAGGCCGATCGGAAACGCCTCTGGCAGGCGCTTTGGCCGTTCGGCAGCGATGCCGGCTGGTCCGGTGAAATCCTCTCCGCCGAAACGCTGGACGGCGAGGGGACGGCGCTGATCAAGCTGTCGTGGGAAGGGCGCGACGGCCGGCCGATAGAACGCAGGGCGCGGTTCGACGATGTGGTGGAGGGCAGCCGCTTCTCGATGCGCGTCATCGAGGATACAGCGCTCGATCCCTCGTTCTGGGCCGACTATCGCGAAACCACCGAGCTCGCACCGGAAGGCGATGCGACGCGGATCACACTCAGCCAGACCGATCGTTATCGCGGCGTCGCGTTCCTGGTGTTCCGCTACTTCGCCATGCGCCGCGAACTCGCCAAGCTTAAGGTCTGGGCGAAGACCGGAACATATCGCAGGGGCGGCTGGTTCGAGCATCCGGTGAGCCAGGTCGGCTTTGCCCTGCTCTCGGCCTTCATCCTGTGGCCGTTCTTCGGCCTCAACCTTGGCGGGCTGGCGCTGGCCGTGATCCTGACCTCGGTGGTCGCCTTGCACGAGCTTGGCCACATGGCGGCGTTCCGGCTGACGGGGCATCGCCGGGCGCGCATGATCTTCATCCCGCTGCTCGGCGGCATCGCCATGGGCGGCAGGCCCTATGACAGCCGCTTCGAGGTCGCCTTCGTGGCGCTGATGGGTGCGGGCTTCTCCGCCTTCCTGGTACCTCTGCTGATCGCCGCCAGCGGCTTCGCCGGCAGCGAAGGGCATCGCCTTGCGGCATTGCTGCTGGCAACGCTTGCCGGCTGCGCGTCGCTGTTCAACATCGCCAATCTGGTGCCGGTGTGGAAGTTCGACGGCGGCCAGGTGCTGCGCCAGATCTGCCCGGGGCCGCTCGCTCTCGCGCTGGCGTCCTTCCTACTGCTGTCAGCGTTGCTGGCGCTCGGCTGGCGCGCCGGTTTCTCGTCCAGCTTCCTGCTCATTGCCGGCGCGGTGTTTTCGATGCTGAGCCTGCTCACCGTGGGCAGCAGTGTGAAGCCGCGTCACGAGCTGAAGCCGATCCGAACCTTCGACCGCCTGGCCATGGCCGGCGCGCTGCTCGCGGTCTTTGCCATTCACGGCTATGGCGTGCTCTGGGCAGCCGCCCAGTTGATGTAGCCGCAGCGGGTTAACCCGCCTTTCGGGTCGGCTCGGCGCCCGGGACCGTCGCAGGCCCGAACACGCCCTTGAAGGCTGATTTCAGCGCGAGGTCGAGGTCGGCCATGGTGACAGGCAGGCCGAGGTCGACGAGGCTGGTCACGCCATGGTCGGAGACGCCGCAAGGCACAATGCCGCTGAAATGGCCGAGCTCCGGCTCGACATTGATGGCGATGCCGTGAAAACTCACCCAGCGCCTGAGCCGGATGCCGATTGCCGCGATCTTGTCCTCGGCGGGCGAGCCGTCGGGCAGGGCTGGGCGATCCGGCCGCACCACCCAGACGCCGACGCGATCCTCGCGCCGCTCGCCGCGCACGTTGAAGGCGGCGAGCGTGCCGATGATCCAATCTTCGAGCGCCGCGACGAAGGCGCGGACATCCTCGCGCCGGCGCTTCAAATCGAGCATCACATAAGCGACACGCTGGCCCGGGCCGTGGTAGGTGTATTCGCCGCCGCGGCCTGCGGCAAAGACGGGAAAACGGTCAGGTTCGATCAGGTCCTCGATACGCGCGCTGGTGCCCGCGGTGTAGAGCGGGGGATGCTCGACCAGCCAGACCATCTCGCTGGCGGCGCCGCTGCGAATCGCCTCGGCGCGCGCTTCCATGAAGGCAAGCGCATCCGGATAGGAGGTAAGGCCGGGCTCGATCACCCATTCGACCGGCGCCGAACCGGGAAGGGGCAGGAACGACGTGGCGATCTGGCTGCGTTCTGTCATGGCGCGTCTCTTCCGAGGAGCGCCATGATCGGAACCGGATCCAGGCGGGCTCAGATGTGTTTCGTACCCCCAAATCCGTCAGCGGCTTCGGGCGATATGCAATTGCCCTTCATATGGCGGCAAACGACAAAAACGTCCAGTTCCGCCGGCTCGCGGCGAGGCTGTGGAGCATTGTGCCAGCAGCTTTGCCTGATGCATGTCGTTCGCCCAAAACCGCTACGCACTTTTGGGCGACATGCATTAGCGAATATTCCGCACGGCGCACTTGTTTCGCCGGAAACGATTTGCTACAGGCCCCGGGCCGGACGGTTCCGGCTCCTACCACGTGCGGTCGTGGCGGAATTGGTAGACGCGCAGCGTTGAGGTCGCTGTGGGGCAACCCGTGGAAGTTCGAGTCTTCTCGACCGCACCAAAACTCTTTGAAAAATCGCTTTCGAGTGGTCTGCCCGACTGAGGCAGCAGGCGCTGCTTTCGCGGTCATCTGGCTCTCGCAGGACCAAAACGAAAACGGCGGCAGGTCGCTGAGACCACACCACCGTTTTGTGTCTTGGCAATCTCGCAGCCGCCAATCGGCGGTCAGGCCGCCTTTTTCGTCCGCGCCAGAGTCTCGGCCACGACCTCGCCGAACGCGGCGGGCGTCGGCACGATCACCACACCGGCGTCTTTGAGGATCTCGACCTTTTCCTGCGCCGACTCGCCGAAGGCGGAGATGATGGCGCCGGCGTGGCCCATGCGGCGGCCCTTCG
>NZ_JAVIIY010000026.1:0-58028 GCF_033977345.1 Mesorhizobium dulcispinae | reverse complement strand
CCGTGCCCGCCGTGCCGACGCCGGCCTCCACAAGCTGCGCGCTCTGCGCCCCGGCCGTCACCGTCGGGTTGTCGTTGGTGCCGTGAATAGTGATCGTCACCGCCTGCGTGTCGATGCCGCCGTGGCCATCATTGGCCTTGATCGTGTAGGTCAGCGTCAACGTCTCGCCGGCGGCCAGGAAGTCGAAGGCCTGTGGCGTCGAGTTGAACGTCCAGCCCAGATTGTGGGTGTCGCTCGGATCGGCCGCCAGCGAGCCCGGCGCAACCGTCAGCATGCCGAGCACGTTGGCGCTCGTCAGCCCGCCCGTGGTGCCGCCGAGCGACACCGAATCCACCGTCGCCGCCACCGTGTCCGACAGGTCGGCGTCGGTCACCGTCAAGGTCCCGCTGGCCGTCAGCGGCGCATTGGTCTCGTTGAGCGAGGCGGCCGAGCTGTCGCTCGTCACCAAATGGATGTCCGGCGCGTCGTTGGTGCCTGCGATGCGAACGGTCGCGGTCGCCCAGCTCAGCGTTCCGTTCCCGAGCTTGATCGCGTAAGTGAACGTGTCGGTAAAATATTCGCCCGCGCCGAGCGCCTGCAATTGAGCGGCGACTCCGCTTGTATCGTAGTGGACGTAACCGTCGCTTCCGATCCAGATCTTCGCGCCCTTGAGGCTGGTGTCGGCGGTGCCAGCGAGCCCGGCTGCGTCGGTTGTGTAAATGGCGTCTTTCGCAAGGAGATCGACGGGGTAGGTGTTGCCGTTTGTACTGGTTCCTGACGCACTAGATGCATTGTCGACAGACCAAAGTGTCTTGGCCGCACCACCTAAGTCGTTGGCGAGCACGTCGAGCTTGAGCACACCTGTCAGGTCCTCCGTCAGCGGAACGCCTGAAGCGGTAAGTGTCAGGAGATCATTCTGTGCCTGCGGCGTATTGGAAAATGATGTCGTCGTGCCGCCGGCACCGGAGATTTGCGTAGTGGCCATTCCTGCCCCCCTGTGGCCAGACGCGCCCAGCGTCCGCCTATTGGCCGTCCGAGACGGCTGACTACCCCATGCCGAAAAGCCGGCGCCCAGTCTTCGGGGACAGGAAATGATCAGAATGCCATGCAACCACGCGCAACCCGACGGCCCGATCCGTGAACGGCCAGCCCACTACGGCGGTTCACAGACAGGCGGTGGCTCGATGGTGATGGCTGCGACGGCTATAGATAGCCGCGCGGCGTTTCCCCTGCCCCAGTAGCGCCGTAACTCGTTGTTGCCGGTCGGGAATTAATTCGCGCTACCCCTATATTAGGATATTATTAACTTTACCCAGGGGAGCGTCAACAGCCAATTCGATGAAGAGTTAATGACAAAACGCGTACTTGTACGCATTTGTGGATAAACTGCATTGATAGACATGGAAGTCTAAGCCAGCGGAGATTGGCAACGGGTGGAGCGAACCGGACGGAACTGATCGCTCACACCACCCTCTTGCCGCGCTTGCCGCCATGCTCTGCAACCGCTTTTTCGACGGCGCGCTTCAGCTCGTCCTTGATCTCGGCGGTGTCGGCCATCAGCGCCTCGATCTTCAGGAAGTCGAGCACGCGGTATTTCGATACGGCCGGGCGGATGAGGATATCCGGCGGATGCTGCCTGAGCTTGTTGGCGATGATCGACTGCATCATCAGTTGCGTGGCGCCATACATCAGGTCAACCGTGGTCGGGTGCTTGCGCTCGACGTCACTCGGCGCCCCCACCACGTCGATGGCAATGACGATGTCGGCATCCTTCTCGACGAGATCGAAGGGCACCGGGTTGTAGATGCCGCCGTCGATCAGCACGCGGCTGTCGCGCGTCACCGGTCGGAACACCGCCGGAATGGCGGCCGAGGCCGCCAGCGCCGATTGCAAATCGCCCTCCGAGAACACCGCAAGCTTGTGGCCGAAATAGTCGGTCGCCGTCACCTTGAGCGGGATCTTCAGCTCCTTGAAGGTGGCGGGAATGGCGTCTGGCAGGAAGGCTTTCAGGATGCGCTCGACATTGAACTGGCCGACGCGGATGCCGCCCTGCATGGCTTCGGCGATCGTGCCTGGACGCGAGCGCCACATGCGCGCCGCCACCTCGGCGCGGCTGCCGAGGATCGAGCGGCTGTAGTCGTGGATCTCAGTCCCTCGCATGCCGGCGGCCATACCGGCGCCCATGATGGCGCCGATCGAGGAGCCGGCGATCGCCACCGGCCTGATACCGAGCTCGTCCAGCGCCTCGATGGCGTGGATATGCGCAAGTCCGCGCGCGCCGCCGCCGCCGAAGGCAACCGCGAAGGTCGTGCTCATCCCTTGCCGCTCCCCGCGATCTCGACAAGCGGCGGACCGACCACCATCACCGCCGGATCCGTCGACAAGAGCTTCCTCGCCGCTGCCTTGACGTCTGCAAGCGTCACCGCGTCGATCAGCGCGGCGCGGCGCTTGATATAGTCGATGCCGAGATGGTCGAGCTGCAGCTCGACCAGCGCCGCGGCGATGGAGCTGGAGGAGTCCAGGTTGTTGATGGCATAGGCGCCGATCATGTATTTCTTGGCCGCCGCAAGCTCCTCCTCGGTCGGTCCCTTCTCCGCCATCTCCTTCACCACCTGGCGCACGATCGACAGCGTCTCGGCGGCTCGGTCTGAGCGCGTCGCGGTGGTGACCAGCAGCGCGTTGGAATGCTCGTGGTCGACGAGGTCGGAGCTGACGCCATAGGCAAGGCCGCGCTTCTCGCGCACCTCCTCGTAAAGCCGCGACGTGAATGTCGAGCCCCCGAGAATCTCGTTCATCAGCACGGCGGCGTAAAAATCGGGATCGCTCCGTTTCACGCCGGGCCAGGCAAGCTGCAGCGAGGTCTGCGGCAGGTCGTAGTTCACTTCCAGCTGCTGGCCGAGCTTGGGCTTGATATCGGTGACCGGAGCCAGCGTCTGCTTGTCCGGCAGCTCGCCGAACACCTCATCCAGCTTGCCGCTCAGCGTGGCGGCGTCGATATCGCCTACCACCGCCACATGCAGGCCCGCGCGCGCGAAATTCGCTTTGTGAAAGGCCCTGAGGTCGTCGGCGGTAATGGAAGCGAGGCTCTCCTTGGTGCCCTGGTCCGGCCGCGCATAGGGATGCTCGCCATAGATCGCGCGCAGCCAGCGCTGCTGGGCGATGGTGTCGGGATCCCGTTCATTGGCGAGGATGCCGGAGAGCACCTGGGCGCGGATGCGGTCGACCGGCGCGTTATCGAAGCGCGGACTGTTCACCGCCAGCTTCAGCAGGCCGAAAGCCTCATCCTTCTCTTCGGACAGCATGCGCATCGAGCCATAGGTGCCGTCGCGTGCCGCCTGAAAACTCATCTCGGCGCCGGCATCGTCGAGCTTCAGTTGGAAGGCCTCGCTGTCGAGGTCGCCGGCGCCCTCGTCGAACAGGCCCGTCATCAAATTGACCAGGCCTTCCTTGCCGGCGGGATCCTGGGCGGTGCCGCCGTCAAAGACGAAGCGGACTGCAACCAGCGGGATCGAATGGTCTTCCACCAGCCAGGCGGTGATGCCCTTCTTCGACTTCACCTCCTGAATGTTCATCTCCGCGTGGGCGGCCAGCGCCGGCAAGAGCAGGAAGAACAGAGCGAAGCAGAGAGTGGCGAAGACGCGGTAGAGCCCCCCTTCTCCCCTTGTGGGAGAAGGTGTCGCCGAAGGCGACGGATGAGGGGTGCTGGACGGAGAGCGACCTTGGAGACCGCCAGTTCTCGACGCCCGACGAGATAGGTCGCGTTTCTTCCAATACCCCTCATCCGTCTCGGCGCTGCGCGCCGATCCACCTTCTCCCACAAGGGGAGAAGGGAAGAACTGCCGGCGTCCGGAAACCACACTCATCATCAGTTCCCCGCCTGTTGCTGCGGCAGAAGATAGCCGGTCGTCGAATGGTCGAGCACGAGGTAGCGGGCGGCCGCCGCCTTGATCTCTGCGGCGGTGACCTTGCGGATGCGGTCCGGCCATTCCTCAACATCCTTCACGTTGCCGCCGGTGGCGAGCGTCGAGCCGTACATATTGGCCATGTCGTCCTGCTTGTCGCGGGCAAAGATCATCGAGCGGACGTAGCGCGTCTTGGCCCGCTCGAGTTCGTCGTCCGTCACCCCGTCCTTGACGATGCGCGCGATCTCGGCGTCGACGGCGGCTTCGACGTCGGAAAGCCTGGCGTCGCCGCGCGGCGAGCCATAGACGCTGAAGTTGGTGGCGTCGAGCATGGTGCCCTGGAAGAACGCGCCGGCCTCGGAGGCGATGCCCTGCTTCACCACCAGCTGCTGATAGAGCCGGCTGCGGTTGTCGCCGCCCAGGATCTCGGCCAGGAGATCGAGCGCCTCGGCCTCACCGGGCTTGGCGGTGTGATAGGACGGCACCACCCATTGCGTGGAAAAGCTCGGCACCGAGACACGCGCGTCGGTGAGCGTGACGGTGCGCCGCGTGTTCTGCTCCGGCTCGACCGGGCGGATACGCGGCCGCAGATCGGGCCCGCGCGCCACCTTTCCGTACGTCCTTTCGGCCATCGCCTTCACCGCGTCCGGATCGACATCGCCGGCGACGATCACCACGGCATTGTTCGGCCGGTAGAAGGTGTCGTAGAAAGCCTTGGCGTCCTCGCGGTTCAGCTGCTCCATCTCCTGCATCCAGCCGATCACCGGAATGCGGTAGGGCTGGTTCTGCCAGAGTGTCGCGTCGACCTCTTCGTCGAGCACCGCCTGCGGATTGCCGTCGATACGCGAGCGGCGCTCTTCGAGGATCACGTCGCGCTCGGTCTTGATGACGTCGTCGGTGAGGACGAGGTTGCGCATGCGGTCGGCCTCGAACCCCATCATCTGCTCGAGCGCCGAAGGAGGCACCGTCTCATGGAAGGCGGTGTAGTCATAGGAGGTGAAGGCGTTGTTCGAGCCGCCGATGTCGGCCACGGCCCGGTCGAACTCGCCGGCGTCGTGGTTGGCGGTCGCCTTGAACATCAGATGCTCGAAGAAATGCGCGATGCCGGACTTGCCGGGCGGCTCGTCGGCGCTGCCGATCTTGTACCAGACCATATGCGTGACGATCGGGGCGCGATGGTCCGGAATGACCACCACTTCCATGCCGTTGTCGAGCAGGAAGTCCTTGACCTCCGCGTCAGCGGCGCGTGCAGGCGCCTGTACCGCGAGTGCCAGCGTGCCGGCAAGAAGTGCTGCGCGCAGCCCTCTGGTGGTGAATGTCATCAAATGCTCCGGTCTCGGTCGCGCGACGATAGAAAAGCTTCGCTGGCGAGGCAAAGTGAATTGTTCGTCATTTTCGAGGCGGGGCCTAACCTTCTCCCCTTGTAGGAGAAGGTGGATCGGCGCGCAGCGCCGAGACGGATGAGGGGTGCCGGAAGGAATGAGACGTGCAAAAGATCCAGTGAATCCAGTCGCTTAGCCCCTAATGTCGAGATCCGTCCAACACCCCTCATCCGTCCGAGCTTCGCTCGGACACCTTCTCCCACAAGGGGAGAAGGGAGAGCCTGGCCCTCACCTCACCTCGATGAACCTGATCACCGTATCGCCGTAGCCACGCTCGTCCACCACGGAAAAACCTGCGCCCGGCTCGAACGGCGCCGAGGCCGCCTCCTCGACGACGCAGAGGGCGCCGGGCAAAAGCCAGCCGCCTGCCTTGGCCGAGCGCAGCGCGCGCTCACCGAGGCCCTTGCCGTAGGGCGGGTCGGCGAAGACCAGACCGAAGGGCGAGAGCGTGCCGGCTTCGCCCAAATGGGTGGCGTCGCGGCGGAAGATTTTTGTCCGGCCGGTGAGCCCGAAGGCCTCGACATTGTCGCGGATTAGCCCGCGCCCTTCCGCCGATTCCTCGATGAAGACGCCGTAGGAGGCGCCGCGCGACAGCGCTTCCAGCCCGAGCGCGCCGGTGCCGGCGAAGAGATCGAGCACGCGGCCGCCTTGGAGCTTTTCGGCGTAACGATGCGCCAGCACGTTGAACACCGCCTCGCGCGTGCGATCGGTGGTCGGGCGGATGGCGTTGGAACGGGGCGTCGCCAGCGGACGCCCGCGAAACTCACCGCCGACGATCCGCATTGCCGCCCCTCGGACCCTTCGGACCGCGCGGCCTGTCGCCGCCGCTTCCCTCGGGTCGATCGCCTCTTGGTTTGCCGAACGGCTTGCCCTTGCTGCCGGGCTTGAACGATGCCTTGCGCGCCTTCGCCTCCGCGGCCTTGGCGGCGTCGGCCTCCGCCCTGCCCTTGCCGATCGGTCGCGCGCCCGGCGCCATCCAGACATTGGCCTTGCGCTGGCCGGGCGGTTCGATCGGGCGCGGCTCGCGCTTGTTGCCGCCAGCCTTGCCGCCGAAGCCTCCGCGGTCGGATTTGCCGAAGTCGCGCTCGGATTTGTCGAAGCCAGACTTTTTGTCGGGGCCAGACTTTTTGTCGAAGCCAGACTGGGGGCCGCGGTCGCCGAAGGCCCTTTCCGGCTTCGTCGAAAGCTTGCTCAGCGCCTCGTCGCGGCTGCCTTCGCGACGCTTGCGGGCCTTGATCAGCCCGCCTTCGCCGATCGGCCGGCGGTCGCCGTCGCGGGTGAATTTTGGCCGATCGCCCTCCTCATGGCGCGGCTCGCTGCGACGCACCGGCTTGTTGGAGAAGGGTTTCTGGATCTCCGCCTCGAAATTGGCGCCGGACTCCTCGACCAGCCGCTCACCAAGCTGCTCGCGCAGCGTGCGGCCCTTGATCTCCAGCACATGGCCCTCCGGCAGTTCGTTGAGCTGGAACGGCCCATAGGAGATGCGGATCAGCCGCGTCACGTCGAGGCCAAGTGCGCCGAGAATGTTCTTCACCTCGCGGTTCTTGCCTTCGCGCAGGCCGATCGTCAGCCAGGCATTGCTGCCCTGCTCTCGATCGAGCGAGGCCTCGACCGAACCGTAGAAGACGCCGTCGACGGCAATGCCGTCGCGCAAGGCGGCCAACGCGCTCTCCTCGACCTTGCCGTGGACGCGCACGCGATAGCGCCGCAGCCAGCCGGTGGCCGGCAGTTCGAGCACCCGCGACAGCCCGCCGTCATTGGTGAGCAGCAGCAGCCCTTCCGTGTTGATGTCGAGGCGCCCCACGGTCATCAGCCGCGGCAGGTCGCCCGGCAGCACGTCGAAGACGGTCTTGCGGCCTTCCGGATCGCGGGTGGTGGTGACCACGCCCGCCGGCTTGTGGAACAGGAACAGCCGCGTGCGCTCAATCGGCGGGATCTCGGTGCCGTCGAGGTGGATGACATCGTCGGGCATGACGTTGAAGGCCGGTGACGACAGCACCTTGCCGTTGACCTTGACGCGGCCGGCAGCGATCAGTTCCTCGGCGTCGCGCCGCGAGGCGATGCCGGCGCGCGCCAGCCGCTTGGCGATGCGCTCGCCGGCCTCCGACGCTGCTTCCGAGGGGCGCGGGCGCGGCTTGAAGCCGCCTTCCGGCTTTCTCGCGGCACGGTCACGCATCGGACGATCGGCGAAGTCGCGCTTCGGACGCTCCGCGAATTTGCCTCCATCTTCGCGCTTTGGGCGGTCGGCGAAATCGCGCTTGGGCCGGTCGAAGCGCCGTTCGCCCTCGCCTTCGGCGGCCATCGGCCGGTCGCCGCGCGGCGTGTAGGGCTTGCGGCCTTCGCGCTTGTCGAAAGGCTTGCCCTCGCGCAGCGGTCCTTTGAGGAACGGTCTTTCGCCACCGCCCTCGCCCGCTTCACGCGGCTTGTAGCTGCGCTTGAAATCCCGGCGCTCGCCTTCGGCCGCCACCTGCCGATCACCACGTGGCGTATAAGGTTTTCGCGCGCCATCGCGCTTCTCGAACGGCTTGCCCTCGGGGCGCGGTCGTTTGCGGAACGGCCTTTCGCCGCGTTCCGCGCCCTCGCCCGCTTCGCGCGGCTTGTAGCTGCGTTTGAAATCGCGAGCAGGGCGCCCGCCCTCTGCCGCGGCTGGCCGCTCGCGCTTGGCGAACGGCGTCTTGCCGCCGAAGGATGGCTTGCCACTCTTGCCTGCGGCTCCGCCGCGGCCGCGCGGGCCCTCCGGTTTCGATCCGCCTTTGCCCGTGCCTTTGCGCGGAAATTTCTTGTCGTTGTCGTCCATGTGGCCTTTGCTCGTTTGGGCGGCTAGATAACAGGATCACCGTCGGGTGGCGAGGAGTAATCGGAATGGAAACCGCGTGAAGCGGCCGGATTTCATGGCGCTGGCGCTAGAAGAGGCCGAGGCGGCCGCAAGCCGCGGCGAAGTGCCTGTCGGCGCGGTAGTCGCAAACGGCAACAGCGTGGTGGCCAAGGCCGGCAACCGAACGCGCGAGCTTGCCGACCCGACCGCGCATGCCGAGATGCTGGCGATCCGCGAGGCCTGTCAAAAACTTGCCAGCGAGCGGCTTACCGGCCACGACCTCTATGTGACGCTGGAGCCCTGCGCCATGTGCGCCGGCGCCATTTCCTTTGCGAGACTCCGGCGGCTTTATTTCGGCGCCGCCGACGAGAAAGGCGGCGCGGTGGTCAACGGCGTGCGCTTCTTCGCCTCGCCCACCTGCCACCACACGCCGGACGTCTATCCGGGACTAGGCGAAAGCGAAGCCGCCCTCATCCTCAAGGATTTTTTCCGCGAGAGGCGGGAAATATAAAGGCTTCGTCGGGCGGCGCTTACAGGCCCAGCCAGTCGAACCAGCCGCCGCTCTTCTTGCCTTCCGCCTGCGCCTTGAGGCGGCGCTCCTTCTTGTACTCGTCCTCGCCGAGCTCGTTCTGCGGCGCGGTGTCGGCGGCCTGACGATAGGCGAGCGGCGGCTCGCTCAGATATTTGCGGACGTTGGGATTGCCCTGCTTCTGCTCGGCAAGGCGGCGCTGGATCTCGGCGGTGCGGGTCGCGCTGGAATCGTCCGGCGACCAGCGCGGCGGATGGCTGGAAGCCGAATCGGCCATAGCCTTCTTCACCGCCACCGGATCGGTCTGCACGTCCTCGACGGCTTCTGGCTGGTAGTTCGGATCGTTCTGGTGGGCGGTCGCGTCGGCGCGGATGCGGGCGCGGCGCGCCTCGGGCGATTCGGGCCAGTCGGCGCTCGCCGTCTGGATGCTTTCCTGGGGCGGTGGCAGGTTTTCCTTCTGCCCGGGAGCCGGCTTCACCAGATCGGGGCGCGGCTTGTAGTCGATCGGATCGCGGTGCTTCGGCGTGATCGCGATGGCGCCGGAAACGTCATCGGCCAGCTGTTCGGCGGCGGTCTTGTCGGTTCCGTAGGTCGGGGAGCCGACGCAGCCCGACATGGCGATGGCCGATGCCACAAGCGGCGCCAGCAGCGCGGCGCGCGCAAACGTTCTTTCGGTCATGCCAAAAAGTCCCACTCTAACAGCCTTTCGGTCGCCACCGGCCACAGGGGCGCGGTCCCCTTCTTCCTCGCATTTGCGATGGAAATCCGGCGACAATTTGTCTGCCGGAGTGTCGCGTGTTTACCTCAACCACTTATTAAGGGCAACGCGCGGGCGGATTTGCGCCGCCCAGCGTGGCATTTCTGCACCGGCTTATAAACAGGTGCCTACAAACGCCCGAGCGCCTTCAGCTCACGCAGCACCGCCGCATCGCGGGCCGAGACATCCGGGAACTGCGGGTCCTGCCCGACATCGGCCGTGTAGCGCCATGAACGCGCGCATTTGACCAGACCGCGGTCCTCGGCCTTCTCCACGACCACGGCCACACCTGGAACTTCGCGCAGTGCGAAGGCATCGACCGGCACGTCGTCATGCGAGATTATCAGGTCGCTGGTAATGCTCATTTCCGCCAGATCGGTTCCCGACAGGGCTTCCTCCAGCACCGCGTCAGTCATGTACACGACAGGCACAGCTTCCAGGGAGGAACCGATCGTCTTGCGGGCCCGCTCCAGTTCCAAGGCCCCGGTTATGACGCTTCGCACCTGCCGGACCTTGCGCCATTTCTCGGCCAGCGCCTCGTTCCTCCAGTTTTCCGGGATGGCCGGGAACTGGTCGAGATGCACCGACACGGCCTCCGGATGACGGTCGAGCCAGGCCTCTTCCATGGTGAAGGGCAGCATCGGCGCCAGCCACTTCACCAGGCATTCGAAGAGGTGGCGCACGACCTGCACCGCCGCCTTGCGGCGCAGGCTGGAAGGCCCGTCGCAGTAGAGCGCGTCCTTGCGGATGTCGAAGTAGAAAGCCGAGAGCTCCACCACCATGAAGTCGAGCAGCGCGCGGGTGATGCGCTTGAACTCGAAGGCGTCGTAGCCCTGGCGCACCACCTCGTCGAGTTCGGATAAGCGGTGCAGCATCAGCCGCTCCAGCTCCGGCATCGCCTCCGGCGGAACCTCCTCGCCATCGTCATGGGCAAGCGTGCCCAGCATCCAGCGGATCGTGTTCCTCAGCTTGCGATAGGCGTCGATATTGGTCTGCAGCACGTTCTTGCCGAGCCGCTGGTCTTCCCAATAGTCGGTCGTCACGACCCAGAGCCGCAGGATATCGGCGCCGGACTGCTTGATGACGTCCTGCGGCACGACCGTGTTGCCGAGCGACTTCGACATCTTGCGGCCTTCCTCGTCCATGGTGAAGCCATGGGTGATGACCGTGTTGTAGGGCGCCCTGCCCCTGGTACCGCAGCTTTCGAGCAGCGAGGAATGGAACCAGCCGCGATGCTGGTCGGAGCCTTCGAGATAGACGTCGGCCGGCCATTTGAGGTCGGGGCGATCCTCCAGCGTGAAGACATGCGTCGAGCCGGAATCGAACCAGACGTCGAGGATGTCCGTCACCTGACGCCATTTCGAGGCGTCGTGATTGCCGAGGAAGCGCTCCTTGGCACCCTCGGCGAACCAAGCATCGGCGCCCTCCTTCTCGAAGGCATCCATGATGCGCTGGTTGACCGCCTCGTCCTTCAGCACATTGCCGTCCTCGTCGACGAAGACGGCGATCGGCACGCCCCAGGCGCGCTGGCGCGACAGCACCCAGTCGGGGCGCTCCTCGATCATGGCGCGGATGCGGTTCTGGCCGGCCGCCGGCACGAAGCGGGTGTCGTCGATCGCCTGCAGCGCGCGGCTGCGCAGCGTCGTGCCGTCGCCGAGGTCCTTGTCCATATAGACGAACCATTGCGGCGTGTTGCGGAAGATGACGGGCTTCTTCGAGCGCCACGAATGCGGATAGCTGTGCTTCAGCCGCCCGCGCGCGAAGAGCGCGTTGCGCTCGATCAACTTCTCGATGACCGCCTGGTTGGCATTACCCTTCTTGCCGTTGTCGTCGATGACGCGCGCCGGCCCGTCCTCGCGGTCCGGGCCGAAGCCCGGCGCGTCCCTGGTGAAGAAGCCGGCATCGTCGACCGGGAACGGGATCGAGGTGTCAACGCCGCGCTTGAGCAACTCGGCCACCGCGTCCATCCAGGCGTCGAAGTCCTCGCGGCCGTGGCTGGGCGCGGTGTGCACGAAGCCGGTGCCGGCATCGTCGGTGACATGCTCGCCGGCGATCATCGGCACGGGGAATTCGTAGCCGCCGCCTAGCCCCCTGAACGGATGTGAAAGCGTAAGGCTTGCAAGCTGTTCGGCCGAAACGCTGTGAAGACGCGCCAACGTCACCTTGGCCTTGGAGGCGGCGTCCTCCGCCAGCGCGTCGGCGAAGATCAGCTTCTCCCCGGGTTGCGGGCCGAAGCTGTTTTCGGCCGCGGTCACCTCGTAGAGGCCGTAGGCGACGCGCGGCGAATAGCTGACGGCGCGGTTGCCAGGGATCGTCCACGGCGTGGTCGTCCAGATGACGACATGAGCTTCCAGGAGGTCGAGCGCGGCCTCGTTCAACGTTGCCGGCTCCGCACCCTCGGAAACCGGGCGCGCGAGGCTTGCGACCGGGAACTTCACCCAGATCGTGTCGCTCTCATAGTCCTGGTACTCGACCTCGGCCTCGGCGAGCGCGGTGCGCTCGACCACGCTCCACATCACAGGCTTGGAACCGCGATAGAGCTGGCCCGACATCGCGAACTTCAGCAGCTCGCCGGCGATGCGCGCCTCGGCGTGGTAGGCCATGGTCGTGTAGGGATTGTGGAAGTCGCCGATGACGCCGAGGCGCTGGAACTCGTCGCCCTGCACCTTGATCCAATGAGCGGCGAAGTCGCGGCATTCCCTGCGGAACTCGTTGACCGGCACCTCGTCCTTGTTCTTGCCCTTGGCACGGTACTGCTCCTCGATCTTCCATTCGATCGGCAGGCCGTGGCAGTCCCAGCCCGGCACGTAATTGGCGTCGTAGCCGCGCATCTGGAAGGAGCGGTTGATGACGTCCTTGAGGATCTTGTTCAGCGCATGACCGATATGGATGTTGCCGTTGGCGTAGGGCGGGCCGTCGTGCAGCACGAATTTCTCGCGTCCGGCGGCTTCCTCGCGCAGCTTGCGATAAAGGTCCATGTCCTGCCAGCGCTTGACCAGGCCGGGTTCCTTCTCGGGCAGGCCCGCGCGCATCGGGAAATTGGTCTGCGGCAGATAGAGCGTTTTGGAATAGTCGATCGTCTCGGACGTATCGGTCGTGGAGGTATCGGTCATCGATCTGTCATCTCAATTGCCCGGCGGCGGAAGGCTCGGGCGCTGAAGTATCATGTTCTGGAAAAAGCGCGAGGGGCGCGCGCGAAAACTCCCGGCGGCTCCGGCGGCGCTCAGGCCGCCCGGAACACCGGGCCCGTAATTCGTATCGCGATCGCGAAAAGGCGCGAAAAGCTCGTCATGGGTGGGCTTTTAGCGGATGGCGCGGCAGGAATAAAGCGCGGATTTCAAGGCAGAGCGCTGGTTTCTTGCCCTACATCGAGAAATTGAAGCGATAGGTGGTCGAGACACCGACCGTCCACTGGTTGCGGTCGCCGCGCTCCTTGACCAGGCTGGAATCGGCTGCCGGCCCCATCAGACGCGAATATTCGGTGAAGACGCTGGCCGTCATCGGCTCGCTCACTTTCCAGGTGATCGCGCCGCCGAGGCCCGTCGACTTCAGCCCGCCGCCCGGATGGTATTCGCTCAAGCCCGAAGCCGCCGCCTCCTTGGCGCTGACGCCGTAATAGGCGTCGAAATAACCCGACGAAGCGAAGGACACGCGCGGGCCGCCGGAGATGCGGACCGTGGGGGTGACGTCGTAGAAGGCATCCGCCGCGATGTCGGCGACGAAGCCGTCATGGGCGCGGATGCCGTGCCTGAGCTCGGCGCGAGCGCGCATCCATTCGAAGGGATAGAATTCGAAGAAGCCGCCCGCCTCGCCGCCCCAGCGCACGGGGTCGAGGCCCTTGAGCTCGTCCTTGCTGTCGCGCGCGAACAGGAACTTGCCCGTGAGGCCGGCGCGCACGCTGCCGTCGTCGATCAGCGCCAGCGAGATGTTGTCGTTGCGCGAGGTGAAGCGCGCCTCGGGACCGGCCTTGCCGAGCGAAATGATGGGCTGGGCGCTCAGCATGTACTTCTTGCCGCCCTCGAAATTCGGCGCGACCAGACCGGTTGCGCCGAGCGTCAGGTACCAGTCGCCCGAAATCCAGCTCCCCTCGCCCGCCTGGGCCGCGGAGACGGCCATCAGGCCAGAGGCGAGAACCAGCGGAATCGTCCCGATAATACGCATCCACACCCCTTACGCGAAACAGGCCGGTAGGAACACCGGCAGCGCAGAAGGCATGGCGCCAGTGCGGTAAAATTTGACTTAATATCCGTAACATCGGTGACGGCGGTTGGACTGTTTGAGTCCCAGCTAATTCAATCTCTCGCCATCATCGCAAAACTCGAAACCGCGGACGGACGTTTCAGCCCCGCCTGGGACCTCGGTGTCGCGCGCAAATTCATGTCGGTTACATAAATCCGTTGCGACGATTTCGTAAATTGAGGTGGCGGCTTTGTTTTGTGACCGCCCCTGCAAAAAAGGATGGAAAAATGGCCAAGATCCCGGACAAGACCGAAACGATTGAAAACGTCGAATCCCCTATCTTCGACCCGTCCAAGGCTACGGAGCAAGTTCGCGCTGTTGTCGACCAGGGCGTTGAGCAGTCGAAGCAGGCATTTTCCAAATTGAGTTCGGACGCCGAAACGACACAAAAGGCTCTTCAGTCGACCTTTGAAATGGCCAAGACCACCGGCAACGAGGTGTCCCTGAAGATGATTGCGGCTCTGAGAGACAATGCCGAAGCGGGCTTCACGCACCTTGAGGCACTGGTTGCCGCGAAGTCGCTGTCCGAGTGCATCGAACTTCAGACCGCTTTCCTTCGCAAGCAGATCGAAAAATCCGCCGAGCAGGCCAGAAGCCTCCAGGCTGCGATGATGAGAGCTAGCGAGGACATGTCCAAGCCGATCAAGGATGTCTTTGAGAAGGCTTTGAAGGAACGCAAGGCTGCCTGATTGCCTAAGGCATCCCAGGCCGAAGGGTCGTGCCTGCTCCCTGGGCGCGTCGCGCCGGCCTACTTCTATTTTGGTCGGCGGCTTTTGTCCGCCCGACTGCATCGGAGTGATATCGCTGGTTTCGAGGTTTCTCAGCCCGTCCGCAATAAGTTGCAGAGTGCTCGGCAATCCTTAGACGCAAGGCTCATCTCACTAGGCGTCACCGCTCACTCGGCCTGCGATGGCGAATGCCTGTAGGTTTTTGACCTTTCCGTGGTCCTGTTCGGCATTGGCGATAATCGAAAAGAAAGCCGCACGGGCGATGTCTTTCTTTGACGCGTCCGGGTGTTCCTTCCTTGCCGCCTTCAGTAGTTTTTTCGGCGTCATATCTGGCGTCACAATCCGCATCAGAGTGTCGCTGATCGTCTGCAATTCGGTTGCATCCATTGGGAAGCTCCGTCCCTGGCCCCGCTGGCAAGTTTAGCAGAGCGCCTCTGTTAGCTGAAACTGAATTCACGTTACAATCGGAGACGAGGCAGCGCGTTCCGGGGCTGGGTTAGCTGTCTCATAAGGGCGAAAGCGCTTTGCCGCCATGGCGTCAACCAGCCCGCCGGCCGGTGCCGCTCGGAACATGGCGAAGCCGTGCCGACAGTTCACTCCTTCTTCAAATCTTCAGCTTCGTCTTTGAGCTTGGTCCAGTCGGCACCATGCTTCCGCAACAAGGCGCGCGCCTGTTTCGGCGTGACGTCGGCAATTTCCGTCAGATGCTCTACCTCCAGCTCTTGCCCCTTCACAACGCGGCTCGCCTTCTTCTTTTTTTCTTTGGTAGCCATGACATGTGTCCTTCTCTTGCATCATCGGATGAACGAGAACTGAGAAGTGTGGTTCCGCTCGCGCATTGTCGTGTGCCGGCTTGAGGTCCGGCCACAGTTGGTCAAGGCGGGCGGTTGTTTGTGACAGCTTTATGACGCACCATACAGGTGGGCTCCCTTCGATGACCGTAAAGCGAAGCGGCGCCGAGGACATCATGCAGGAAACGGAACTGAAGCTCGAGCTTTCGCAATCGGGTGCGCGGTCGCTCCTCAAGAAAAATCCGTTCGGGTCATCGCCCACCATTCTTCAGCAGAGATCCATCTATTTCGATACCGCCGGATGGGATCTGTCCAAGCGCGGCCTGTCGCTTCGCATTCGGCAATCGGGAAATGAAAGGATACAAACCGTCAAAGCCGGCGATGACGCCGCGGCCGGATCTTTCACCCGCGAGGAATGGGAGAGCCCGGTCGCCGGCGATGCACCGGTCCTTGATGATCCGCAGATTCGTGACGTGCTCGCAGGAGAGGCCCCAAAGCTCGCGCCCTTATTTGAAGTTCATGTCAAACGGCATCGTTGGAATGTGTCGGATGACGACGCCACGATCGAGGTCGCTTTGGATCTTGGCAAGGTCGTTGCCGCTGATCGCGAAGCTCCGCTCTGCGAGATCGAGTTGGAAAAGAAGGCGGGTTCACCGAGAGCGCTGTTTGCGCTCGCCCGCAAAGTCGACCTGATCACGCCGGCGCATCTCGGCGTGCTGAGCAAAGCGGAACGGGGCTATCGTCTGCTTGGTTCGGCGCCCGGTGCTGTGAAATCCGCCGCGACCACGCTCACTTCCGAGATGAGCGCGGCAACAGCTTTCGCGCGCATCGCTGCGGCCTGTCTCAAACAGTTTCGGCTCAATGAAACGGCGCTCGGCTGGTCTCGCGATGCCGACGCCCTGCACCAGGCTCGCGTGTCGCTGCGACGGCTGCGCTCACTATGCTCGATCTGCAAGTCATTGTTCGACGACAGCCGTTTCGACCACTTGCGAGAAGAATTGAAATGGCTCGCCTCGGAGCTTGGCGAGGCACGCAACATCGACGTGATGATCGGTCGCGCTTCGAGCGAGGCCCTTTCAAGCCGTCTTCAAGACGCGCGCGACGACGCCTACGCGGCGGTCGAAGCATCGCTCTCCTCGGTGCGCGCTCGCTCCTTGATGATCGATGCCACCGAGTGGATTTCCATCGGGGACTGGCGAACCCAATCGGACGAAGAGTTGCACGAGCAGTCGTCGAGGAATTTGGCCTCGGGTGTATTCGACAAATTTTGGAAAAAGGTCGCGAAGGGCGGCAACGATCTCATCGATGCCGATGACGAGACCCGCCATAAAGTGCGGATCGCCGCAAAGAAACTGCGCTATGCGGCGGAGTTCTTCGAGCCGCTTTACAACGGCAAGGCAGAAGCCAAACGCCATCGACGGTTCATCGAGGCGATGAAGGGCCTGCAGGATCATCTTGGCAGCCTCAACGATATCGCCACCGCGCCCGATATGTTGGCAGCGCTGGAGCTATCGGACGTGGCGGGTGCGAAGGATCTTTTCAGCGCCGAGGACAAGTCCAAGCTTCTCAAGGACGCCGCGGAAGCACACGACGCCTTTGTCAATACCAGGCGCTTCTGGCGTTGAGCGGCATGCGGAGGGGCGACGAAGGCCCGGCATCGGAAGACGGACGTCAGTTCCGGGTCAAGAGCGGTCGTCTCGCAGGCGGATCGCTCGCGCGGATCAGCTTCCGCGCGGCGCTGTCGGCAGGTCCAGGAGCTTCGCCACAGCCTTGGCGCCCTTGCCCGCAACGCGGGCCGATCCGTCGTCGCCCACCTCTACCGCGGCGCCGTTGGAGAAGCTAAGCGACCAACCGTCGCCCTTGGCGCTACGGCGGCGATCGGTGAGCTCTATGCCGGCAGCGGTGACCAGGGCGACGATCCTGTCGACGTCCATCTTCGTCTTCCGCATACGCGCCCTCAATTCAGGTCGAGCCCGCCGGTAAGATCGCCGAGCGGCGGCTCGCCATGCGCGGCGACGGCCTTGTCGCGCACCACGATGCCATGCAGGACCGGCAGTTCGAAGCGCTCGGTGATGAAGCGCAGGATCGACGTCGTGTCATAGGGCGTGTGATCGACATAGCCGTGCTTGGCGAAGGGCGAAACGATGATCGCAGGGATGCGCGTGCCCGGTCCCCAGCGGTCGCCCTTGGGCGGAGCGACATGATCCCAGATGCCGCCGTTCTCGTCATAGGTAACGATGACCAGCATATGCGGCCATTGCGGACTTTTCTCCAGATGGGCGACGACGTCCGCGATATGGCGGTCGCCGGCCTGGATGTCGGCATAGCCGGAATGCTCGTTGAGATTGCCCTGCGGCTTGTAGAAGGAAACCTGCGGCAGGGCGCCGTCGTCGATGGCCTGGATGAAGCTCACGCCGCTCAAGCCGGCGTCGCGCAGATGCTCACGCCTGGCCTCGCTGCCCGGCGCATAGTTGGCGTAGTAGTTGAACGGCTGGTGATGATACTGGAAATTCGGGGTCGGCGTGTGGTTGCCGTGGTCGAGCGTGTATTGCCAGGCGCCCGAATACCACGCCCAGCTGACGCGCTTGAGACTGAGCATGTCGCCGATGGTCGGCTCGGTCTGCGGCGGCAATGTCGTAGGCTTGGCCGGATCCGCCAGACGTGGATCGCCGCCGGGCGCCGGATCGTTGCCGCTCGGCTGGTAAGGCGGCTGCATCGTATTCACAGCGTAGAAATCCGGCGTCAGATTGCCGTCGGAGACGAATTTCGGGATGCCGTCGCGCGCCGATTTCGGCGAGTTGTCGGCGATCTTCAACGCTGTGCCGCTGTCGTCCGTCACCGAAATCGACGGCTTGGCCGGATTCTTGTCGGCATCAGCGTAGTAAGGCGCGCAGGCGCAGATCAGCCACTGGTGATTGAAGAAAGAGCCGCCGAAGCCGCCCATGAAGAAATGGTCGGCCAGCACGTATTTCTGCGCGACCGCCCACATATCGGTCTTGGAGGCGTCCCAGTTGCTCATCGGCATGGCGCCTGAATCGGCCCAGGCAACGAACATGTCGTTCTTGCCGCCGTTGATCTGCATCTGGTTCTGGTAGTAGCGGTGCCAGAGATCGTGCGTGACGACGCTCAGCGGAACGTTGAAGCCTTTCTCGTCGTTGACGGTGAATGGCTCGTTCGGAAGGTGCTCGGTCATCGCCTGCGTCACCGGCGGCGTGACGCCCTTGGCGGTCAACCCGTCCCAGACCGGCGGCAGCTCGGACAGCACCGATCCATCCCGGTCACGCTGCTCAAGGCTTTCCTTGCTCGCCTTGTCGATGCCCTCGGCACCGGGAAAATGGCCATAGAGATTGTCGAAGGCACGGTTCTCCGCGAAGATGACGACCACCGTTTCAATCTTCGCGATGCCGTCCGGCGGATCGCCGGGCTGAGCCGCGAAAGCGGAAGCCGAAGTGCACAGAGCGAGAGTCGAGGAGAACAGGGCGAGTCCAGAGGATCGCTTCATCGTCATACCTCCCTGGTGCAAAATGAGATGACACCAGCTTCGGCGCACCTTGGCAATAGCCACCGCGCTGGACGGGCAGTGCCATTGGGATTACCGTTCCTTCAACCGCAAGATGCGCGGCCAAATCCGGAGGGAGATGCGACCATGACCTTGCAAGATGCAATCGGACGGACGCGCGACAAATGGGGATGGTTCGTGGCGCTCGGCGTGCTGCTCCTGATTTTCGGCGGCATCGCCTTCGGCAATCTGTTCATCGCCACCGTCGCTTCCGTCTATGTCGTCGGCTGGCTGATGCTTATGGCCGGAGCCATCGAGATCATCCACGCTTTCGGGGTCAAGACCTGGGGGCGCTTCTTCTACTGGCTGGCGAGCGGCCTTCTTTACGCTGTCGCCGGCTTCTTCGCCTTTGACAATCCTCTGCTCGCCTCGGCGGTGCTGACGCTGCTGCTGGCCGTCGCCCTCGTCGCTTCCGGAGCGCTGAGGGCCTGGGTCGCTTACAACCACCGGCCAGAGCAAGGCTGGGGATGGCTGCTCGCGGCCGCCATCATCACTATCCTGCTTGGCCTGATCATCGCCATGGGCTGGCCGGTCAACAGCCTGTGGGTGCTCGGCATGTTCCTGGCGATCGACCTGATCTTCCAGGGCTGGAGTTTTATTGCCATCGGGCTGGCTTTGAAGAGGTAGCCGGTTCTCAGAAGCAGATTGCGGCGTCCAATTCCGATAGCGGGCGCACGCCTGCGAGCAGCGCCCTCGCCTCGGCCTCATCCAGCTTCATCTGCGCCACCAGCGCATCGAGCCCGTCGAACTTCAGCTCGGGGCGCAGATAGCCGAAGAACGAAACCTGACAGATCTCGCCATAGAGATCGCCCGAGAAGTCGAAGACATAGGTTTCGAGCAGCGGCGCGCCATTGTCGTCGACCGTCGGGCGGCGCCCGAAACTAGCGACGCCGTCATGAAGCGTGCCGTCGGCGCGGCGAAAGCGGACGGCATAAATGCCTTCCTTCAGAGTGGTTTCCGGCGAAAGCCTCATGTTGGCCGTCGGGAAGCCGAGCGTGCGGCCGAGCCGCTGGCCGCCGATCACCTCGCACTCGACGGTGAACCGGTAGCCGAGCAGGCCGGCGGCCTCTTCCACCTTGCCCTCGCAAAGCAGGGCGCGGATGCGGCTCGACGAGACCACCTCGGCGCCCTCGTCGCGGAAGGCATCGACCAGCGTGACGTCGAAACCGTGTCGTTCGCCGGCCGCCATCAGGAAGGCCGGGCCGCCCTGGCGGTCCTTGCCGAAATGGAAGTCGAAGCCGGTGACCGTATGACATATGCCGAGCTTGTTCTGCAGCACGTCAGTCACGAAAGCCTCGGCCGAGAGCGCGGCGAAATCGCGCGTGAACGGCTGCTCGACCATGGCGGCGAAGCCGAGCTTCGCGAGCAGCCTGGCCTTCATCGGCGGCGGCGTCAGAACGAAAAGCGGCATGTCCGGCCTGAACACCTTGCGCGGGTGCGGGTCGAAGGTGAGCACGAGCGCCGGCACGCCGCGCCGGCCGGCCTCGGCCAGCGCCCGCTCCAGCACCGAAAGATGGCCGCGGTGGACGCCGTCGAAATTGCCGATCGCCACGACGCCGCCACGCAGGTGGGCAGGCAACGGCGCGACCGCCGAAATGCGTTCGAAAGCTTGCGTCATGTCAACCTGCGTGATGTGGGGGCGCCCGTCATGGCTACGCTACCAGCATAAAGCGGGATGACTTTTCTTCGAATCGTCCTTCCGCTTTATCTTCTTGTTTGAGCATGATCTTTGCCAAAAACCGCTGCACACTTCTCCGGATCATGCTCTATTGCAGCCGCGGAATGACGGCGACCGGCCGATAGCCGTGCTTTGCGAGGAATCCCGCCAGCCTTTCGGGATCTGGCCGCAGCGGGTCGCCATAGTCGCGTGCATGAATGCCGCCCGAGACATAGAGCACGTCGAAGCCGTTGTCGGCGGCGCCCTTGACGTCGGTCATCATGCCGTCGCCGATGGCGAGGACCTCGCTGCGCTCGACCGGGTGGCCGAGCAGGCCGGCGACTTCCTTCATGGCGACATTGTAGATCGGCGCGAAAGGCTTGCCGGCAATCAACGTGCGGCCGCCGAGCTGCGCGTAGTCGCGGGCAAGCGCGCCGGCGCACCAGATCGTGCGCTCGCCGCGCTCCACCAGGATGTCTGGATTGGCACAGATGAAGGGCAGGTTGCGGGCACGCAGCCGCTGCAGCAGTTCCGCATAGTCGGCGGGCTTCTCCACCTCGTCGTCATAGAGCCCGGTGCAGACGATGCCGGAGGCTTCGAACTCCTCCACCAGTTCGACGTCCAGGCCGTCGTAGAGGGTGAAGTCCCGCTCGGGTCCGATGTGGAAGATCTTCCTCGGCCCCTCGGCGATGAGGTCGCGCGTGACGTCGCCCGAGGTGACGAGACGGTCATAGGCATCTGCCGGGACGCCGATCGCATTCATCTGCGCAACGACGTCGGCGCTGCGGCGCGGCGAATTGGTGATCAGCACCACCGGCACTTTTGCCGCGCGCGCCCGGGCGAGCGCCTCCGCGGCGATGGGAAAGTGCCATTTGCCATTGTGCACCACGCCCCACACGTCGCACAGAATGGCTGCGTAATTTCCCGTCAGATCGGCGAGCGAAGCGATGATGTCCGGCGAATCCGCCATGCCGTTTTCCTGAAGCTGATCTTAGGCAAGGCCGCGACAGCCATCCTTTGGTTCGGAGGCCGCCGCGGCCGGTCCCGCATAACCGAAGCGCTCCATCCTGTCACCAGCTTTCGCCTTCGCCGGCCGGCGGGCTCCGATATCGCCGGCTCGGAACCAGAAGGTTAATGCGCCGTCAAAACGGCGGTGCGTTCTTGATTGTTTCGCGCAAGCTGAAATTTAACGATTTATGACCATGGTAGCACGTCGACTAAGACTATGGTCGTATATCAACATGGGATCCTTGGCGGGGGCTGAGCGCAATGGTCCGTGAGTTTTTCGGCGACAGGCGGGACAATCACGCCCCGGCGGCCGCCATTGCCACGATAGCTGGAACGATCAGACAATTCCTTCGCTCCGGCGACGGCTCGCTTATGCCTATCGTGGTCATGATGATGATGTCGCTGCTGCTCGCGGTCGGCTTCTCCGTCGACTACACCTCGGCGGTGACCACCAGGAGCAACATGCAGAGCGCGCTGGACGCCGCGATCCTGTCGATCACCACGATGCCGACCACCACGACCAAGGCCGACCGCCAGACGGCGCTGCAGCAGGCTTATGCGGCAAACAGCGGTCAGGGCACGGTGACGCTCAACACTGTCGACGTCGCCGCCGACGGCACGGCGGCATTCAGCGCCACGGCAAGCTATCCGATGCCGACCAATTTCATGGGCATCGCCAGGATCAAGTCCGTGCCGATCGGCGTCGCCTCCTCGGTGCGCAAGACGCCGGCGCTGGTGCAGTCCACCTTCAAGGTTTCAAAGGTGTCGGGATACTGGAACAAGACCATGTATCTTTACGGCACCCAGTTCGCCCAGACGAACGCGCAGAGCCTGATGAAGATCGACTACACCTACAACAACTACAAATACACCTACAAATCCGGCAGCACCAACTATAGCGTAGGCGAGCCGAAGGGCTACGGGACCACCACCGTATACACGGTGAACGGAAGCACGGAGACGAAGGTCCAGGAGCAGGTCTGCTCGACGACGGGCTCGACCAGTGCCTTCAGCAATCCGCCGTCAGGGTCGATCCCCGGCAGCACCAAGGACAGCAGAACCAACAAGACGATCTACTTCAACACCGCCTGCTCCAATACGTTCTATCCCGCCAACGGCTCCGGCGCGGTTATCGACGTCAGCCAGATGAACCAGCTTTACCTGCAGATGAAGGTGCCTTCGGGCAATCCGCAGACGCTGCAGTCGAACGATGCCACTACCTCGAACCGGCTCTACATGGGCGTCAGCCAGACCGATATGCCCGAGGTGGCGACCGGCCAAACCGTCGACATCTTCAGCGCCGTGCCCTGCGGCCAGACCAGCTACCAGGCCTGGGAAGACGGCGGCAACGCGGTGCCGGCGCCGGTTTCCAATGCCGACTTCTTCTACACCGTGCAAGGCAAGTGCGCCTTCAACCAGCGGCCGTCCGAGACGGTGATGACGCAGTAACCGCATGCAGGGCCGCTTACGACAGATGCGCGAATTCTGGCTTCGATTTTGCCGCGACCGGCGCGGCAACTATGCCCTCGTGACGGCAATCGCCATGGTGCCGCTGGTGGGCGCCTTGGCGATCGCCGTCGATGTCACCGAACTCAATCGCCAGAAGCAGATGGTGCTGAACGCGCTCGACGCCGCGAACTTTGCCGCCGCGAGGCGGTTGGCGGAAGGCGCCACCGACGACAAGGTCAAGGCCTATGCGGTCGACTTCTTCAACGCCAATCTCAACAACATCGATCCGGCGAACATCTCGCTCGACGTCACGCTGCCCAGCAGCCAGGCCGGCGGCGGCCTGGTGACCTTGTGCGCGACCCTCAACTACCACCCCTATTTCTACCCGGCGGCGGCGCTGCTCAACGGCGCGTCCGAAGGCGACGCGAACAAGCAGATCACGCTCGCGCCGTGCTCGCAGGTGCGGCTGAAGAACACGCTGGAAGTGGCGATGGTACTCGACAATTCGGGCTCGATGTCGACGAAGGGATCCGGCACCGGGCAGAAGCGCATCGACCTGCTCAAACAGGCCGCCAAGCAGCTTGTCGACACCCTCGCCCAGCAGGCGACTCAGATCAAGCAGATCGACAAGCCGGTCCAGTTCAGCCTCGTGCCCTTCGCCGCCTCGGTCAATGTCGGGTCACAGAACGACAACGCGTCGTGGATGGACACCTACGGCCTGTCGCCGATCGCCAACGAGAATTTCGACTGGTCGACGCTCAACGCCTCGGACAAATACGCGCAGAAGATCAATGGCATCTGGTACAAGAAGGGCACCGGCTGGGGGACCGAAGAAGGGCAGATCCTGACCCGCTTCGAGCTCTATCGCGACATGAAGGTGGTCACCAGTCACGAGCGCATCGTCGGCAGCAAGCGAGTGGTCTGCGACGAGTACCGATCCAATCACACCTGCAAGCGCAGCCACGACGAATATGACTACAACGACACCTATGGGCCCTTCGCCAGTTGGCAGGGTTGCGTGGAGGTGCGTCCCTACCCCTACAATGTCGACGACACGCCCGCATCGGGCGGCCCCAACAACACCGGCATCGGCGTCGGCGACCCGGCGACCATATTCGTGCCGATGTTCGCACCCGACGAGCCCGGCAACCATTGGTACGTCACGCAGGACCCCGACGAACTGCCACCGAAGACCTACGGCGCCGCCAACAGCTGGTGGAACGACGATCCGTCGAGCACCACCGGCAAGACCAGGCAGTCGAACATGGCCAAGTACTTCATGCCGCGGCCGATGAATGCCCCGGTGCTCAGCGCCGGCGCTGGCCCAAACTATAGCTGCACCACCACGCCGATTACGCCGCTCACCGACGTCACCAATGCCGACGGGCTCACAGCCGTCAAAGCGGCGATCGACCTGATGCAGCCCAACGGCAACACCAACGTGCCGGAAGGCATGGCCTGGGGCTGGCGCACCGTTTCCAGCACCGAGCCCTTCACCGAAGGGCGGCCGGAGACCGAACGCGGCAACGACAAGGTCGTCATCGTGCTCACCGACGGCGAGAACACCTATTCGACGGCGAGCTCCGACCCGGCCGGCAACAAGTCGACCTATGCAGCCTACGGCTATACCGGCGTCGGCTACAACGGCACCTCGGTCACCCGCCTGTTCGGCGGCACGCCCAGCGATATCGGCCAGTTCAACTATTCCTCGAGCAACTACACCAACGCGCTCAACGAGCAGATGGCGAAGCTCTGCGACAACGCCAAGGCGGCCAACATCATGGTGATGACGGTCGCGCTCGACATGTCCTCGACCGACGCCGGCGACAAGAAGGCAATGGACGCTCTGAAAACCTGCTCATCCGATTCCCGCTTCCGCAAGGATCCGGCCGACCCGAGCAAGCCCGCCAAGCTGTTCTGGAACGCGACCGGCGCGACGCTGTCCGACAATTTCAAGGAAATTGCGAACGAGCTGTCGAATTTGCGGGTGGTGGGGTAAGGCACATAGACGGATGCCGGCGCGCCAAGAAACGAAAAGGCAGGAGCAGCGGCTGGTTTTCAGATAGTATCCTCTTTCCCTATCATCTGAGGATGCTGAGATGTTGGCCGACCTCGCGAAACTCATCGAGCAGGATCATTTAGCCGTGGATGCGTTCGTCAAGGGCGATCCCGAGCCTTTGAAAAGTCTCTATTCACAACGGGATGACGTCGTCATCGCCAATCCGTTCGGCCCGCCGGCCAAAGGATGGAGGAAAGCAGCCGAAACGATGGACCGCGCCGCTACCAACTACCGGGACGGCGAGGCTATCGGCTTTGAGCGCATTTCCGAGTACGCGACGACGGATTTGGGTTACACCATTGAGATCGAGCGGTTCCGATCCAAGGTCGGCGGCAGCGACAAGCTGGTGCCGTTTGCACTTCGAACCACCACTATATTTCGGCGGGAGGAAGGCGCGTGGAAAATCGTCCTTCGTCATGCCGATCCTATAACCTCGCCTCGCCCGGCGGCCTCGGTCGTCGGTGAATAGAAGGCTACCAACGCCTGTAGTGCTTCTGGAGCAACGGCCGGCGCCGCCAAGCTCTTGCACGTTCCCGCGAAGCAGCGCACATCTCACGCGCTTCCTGCGGAGACCTCCATGCCTGACGCCGCCAACCACCTCACCTTCGCTCTGATCTGCCTCGGCATGGTGCTGACACCCGGGCCAAACATGATCTACCTGATCTCGCGCTCGCTGTCGCAAGGGCCGAGGGCCGGACTGATCTCGCTGGGCGGCGTGGCGCTGGGCTTTCTGTTCTATGTGCTGTCGGCCGCTTTCGGCATCACGGCGCTGCTGTTTGCCGTGCCATATGCCTATGACGCGCTGCGCTTTGCCGGCGCGGCCTACCTGCTGTGGCTCGCCTGGCAGGCGCTGAGGCCCGGCGGACGCTCGCCGTTCCAGATCCGCGAGTTGCCGAAGGACAGGCCGCGCAAGCTGTTCGTCATGGGGCTGATGACCAACCTGCTCAATCCGAAGGTGGCGGTGCTCTATCTGTCGCTCTTGCCGCAGTTCATCAACCCGACCAAGGGCCACGTGTTGTCGCAGCTTCTGGTGCTTGGCGTGACGCAGATCTCGATCAGCCTCACCGTCAACGCCATCATCGCGGTAACGGCGGGCTCAATCGCCACCTTCCTTGCCGGACGGCCGTTCTGGCTGGTCGTCCAGCGCTGGATGATGGGCACGGTGCTGACGGCGCTGGCGCTCCGGATGGCGACCGAAGCGCAGCGTTAGAGCGCGCCTTACATCGGTCGGCGGACCGGCCGGATCTGCTCCGGTTCGATCACCTTGCGGTAGAGATGCCAGGTCGCATGGCCGAGGATCGGCATGACGACGGCGAGACCCGCGAAGATCGGGATCGAGCCGATCACCAGAAGCACGGCGACCGTCAGGCCCCAGAGCGCCATCTGCAACGGATTGGCCATTACCGCGCGCGCCGAGGTCTCGATCGCCGAGACGGCGCCGACATCGCGGTCGAGCAGCAGCGGAAAGGCGATCACGGTGGTGGCAAGCACGACGACCGCGAAGACGAAGCCGGCCGCATTGCCGAGCAGGATCAGCGTCCAGCCCTTGCTGGTCGTCAGCACGTCGCGCAGGAAAGTGCCGACGGAAGCCGGCGGCTCGGCGCCGAACAGGCTGGTGTAGATCGATTGCGCAGTGAACAGCCACAGGAGGAACAGCGCGAAAAGCAGGATGCCGATCACCGCGATCGAGGGCAGCGCCGGCGAATGGCGCACGTCAAGCGCATGGTGCCAGCGGCTGCTCATGCCGAGCTCGCGCCTGCGGCTGATCTCGTAAAGGCCGATCGCCGCGAAGGGACCGATCAGCGCGAAACCCGACATCAGCGGATAGACGAGTTGGATGGCGTTGGAGCCCGACGACCACTGCGTCAGGATCAGGCCGACGACCGGATAGATCAGGCACAGGAACACGTAGTGCGAGGGCTTGGCCCAGAAATCCTCGGCGCCGAGCCGCAACGCATCCCAGAGATCCGACGTGGTGATGTGGCGCACCGTGGGCTGCACATGCATCCCGCGCGCGTCCGCCATGACATGAAAACCGGCCATAACCGTCCTCCGTATTGCTCGCGCATGACCCCGAAAACCGGAAATCGGTTTTCGGAAAGGATCATGCGCCAGACCAAAGTTTTACAGCGTCCTTTGCGCGTCCAATTGGACGCGCGGCGCTGTAATGGGCGGTCACCGCCTGGGTGGCCCGCCCGTGGCTGCCACTTTCAAGAACGCGGGCATGATAGCCTATCTTCCGGGGAATGTCCTACATCAACGGCTTTTTGCTCCTCGCGCGATTTTCATCGACTGCCCGGCAAAAGCCATGATCGCCGGTATCAGAGGCGGCATGACCACCTCGACCACCGAAGCCCACTCGTCCCTTCCCATTCCCAACCGTCGCATCCTGCTCAAGGCCGCCGGCATGGCTGCGCTTGCTGGCATCGCGGCCTGCAGCACCGTTTCGCTGCCGACCGGCGAAGGTGCTGGCGTATCGTCCTCCGCTACAAGCACGTTGAGCACAATCCGTGCGTCAGCCGGGTTGCCTGCGCTTGTCCCGGACACACAGCTCGAGCAGGCGGCGCTGCAGCAGGCCGGCTACATGGCGTCGCGCGCCCGCATGAGCCACACGACCGGCTGGGGCAAGGATTTCGCCTCGCGCATGAAGGACAACGGGGTGCGCGGCGCCGCGGGCGAAAACATCGCCGAGGGGCGCTTCGACCTTGCGAAACTGTTCGACATCTGGATGCATTCGGACGGCCACCGCCGCAACATGCTCGACCCGGATTTCAGCCGTTTCGGGCTTGCCTATGTGCGCGACGGTCGTGATCCCAGCCTGCGCTACTGGGCGCTGGTGCTGGGCCGTTGAGACTGAAGAGCCGCCGCCTGCGGGCGGCTCCACCATCAACGAGTACAGCCCACCAGATATTAGAGAATTCTAAAGGGCTTCAATGGGTGGGAAGTTGCCGTTCGCCTCATCGGCCAGAACGAGCACGTAGCGCTGAGCACCGTCAGAACGCGCATCTGAAAGATCCTGTCGGTCTCGCCGCTGTGGTCGTCCCATGGCACGGATGAGACGACCACTGTTTGCCGCGGCGCCGGAGACGGCTCGCGACACGCGTGAGCCGCAGATGCTTTTTCCGTGCTATGATGGGCTTGCAATCTTGACCTCAGCAATATGGCAGAGGCCGAACGCTGTTTGCTCTGGCGCGGGAGTTTGCGCCCAGCACGGGCCCAACCCGAAATGTAGTGTTGCTGCCTTTTGCCGACTGAGCTTGGGCGAGGAGTTTGTCCATGTCCATGTGTAGTGTTGACCGCCCACTGCAGCCGGGCGACCCAGCGCCCAATATAGTGCTCGATGCTATCTCGCGCGAAGGCAAGATTGCGCTCAATGATTTTCGAGGCCGTAGCCCGTTGTTGATCGGTTTGTTTCGCGGTCTGCACTGTCCGTTCTGCCGCCGTCACGTCGCGGCCATGGCGCAACTCAATCCGGCTCTGCGTGAGAAAGGCGTCGAATGCCTGGCAGTGGTCAATACGCCGGTCGAACGGGCACGGCTCTATTTCCGCTACCACCCGATGCCCCACCTTCTCGCCGCGTCCGACCCGGAGCGTGCCTCGCATCGTGCTTTCGGCTTGCGCGAGGTCGGGATGGACACGGTCACGGCGATACGGATTGACCTTCCGGGCGAGTTGCCAGAACCTATGGACGTGATGGCAATGAACGAGTTTCTCAACAAGAAGGAAGGATATGAGATTACGGAAGCCGATCAGCAGATGATGGCTTCCGGCCAGGGGCAGCTTGTCGGTCAGTTCCTAATCGACCGGGAGGGCATCGTGCGCTGGAGCTTCACTGAAGTTCTGGAGGTTGGTCTCCAAACGTTCAGGGCGCCGAAACCCGAGGAACTGATATCGGTAGCGTCCCAAGTCGCACATCATAGGCTGCCGAAAAATTCGCTCGACGACCGCGCCCTGTAACGATTCTATGGGTTTGAGGCCATGATCAAGGTGCTCAAGCGCGGCGGCCCGGGTGTTGGCCGTTGACGTGAGCCCTGCCACCGCCTGAAAGCAGACGTTGCCGTCGACCACGCTGGAGGTCGCGATCGAAACGCTCCGCCCACAGATGGCCGCCTGATGTCGCGTCGATCAGCTGTGCGGTGATCCTCACCCTGCTGCCTGATTTACGGACACTTCCCTCCAGCACGTAGCGCACGCCGAGGCCGCGGCCCACCACTTGGACGTTCACGTTCCGGCCCTTGAAGGTGAACGATGAGTTGCGGGCGATGACGAACAGCTGCGACAGCTTCGACAGAGCCGTGATGATGTCTTCGGAGATGCCATCGGCGAAGTACTCTAGCGGACACTTTGACCCCGCGATCATCGCCAAGCACGCCGCCTGAATCCGGCTACCAGAAGGCCGCCGCGAAACGTCAGTCCATATGGGCCGCCGGCGCGCCACCCGCCGGTGCCGCCTTCGGCTTGCGCAGCAGGATGACGAACGGGACGGCAAGCAGCGTCATCACCATCAGGATTTTGAAGTCGTTGATGTAGGAGATCATCATTGCCTGGACATTCACCAGCCTGTCGACTTGCGAAAGTGCTGAGGGATCGCCGGCGGCCGCAGCCGGCGAGGCCGCCCACAGATTGGGGTTGTAGGGGTTGATGAAGGCTCCGAGCTCGCTGTGGTTGATCTGCGTGTTCTGCACCATGAGCGCCGCGACCACCGACACGCCGATCGAGGACCCCAGATTGCGCACCAGGCTGAACAGCGAGGTGGCGTCGGTGCGGTAGCGCGCGTCGAGCGTGGCGAAGGCAACCGCCGACAGCGGCACGAACACCATGCCCATGCCGAGGCCCTGGATGACGCCCGAAGAGATGATCAGCCAGTTGTCCATCTGCGGCGTGAAGCTCGCCATCGTATAGAGCGACTGCGCGGTGAGCAGGAAGCCGATGGCGACGAGGATCCTTGCATCGATCCGGTGCATGATGCGGCCGACGAACAGCATCGAGATCATCGTGCCGATGCCGCGCGGCCCCAGCACGACGCCGATGGTGACGGTCGGGTAGCCGAAGATATTGGCGAGCATCGGCGGCAACAGCGACATCGAGGCCAGGATCAGCACGCCCATCACGAAGATGAAGCCCAACCCGGTCACGAAATTGCGGTCGAGGAAGATTTTTGGATCGATGAAGGGACGTTCGGACGTCACCGTGTGGATGATGAACACCCAGAAGCCGGTGATCGACAGCGCGAGCTCGATCCAGATCTCGGTCGAGGAGAACCAGTCGACCTCGCCGCCGCGATCGAGCATCAGCTGCAGCGCGCCGACGCCGAGCGAGATCATGGCGAAGCCGAAGAAATCGAAGCTGCGCACGCGCTTGGCGACGACGGGCAGATAAGCGGCCATGCCGATGAAGGCGAGGATGCCGACCGGCAGGTTGATGAAGAACACCCAGCGCCAGTTGAAATTCTCGGTCAGCCAGCCGCCGAGCGTCGGCCCGAGGATCGGCCCCAGCATGATGCCGGCGCCCCAGATGGCCATCGCCTGGCCGTGACGTTCCCTCGGATTGATGTCGAGCAGGAAGGTCTGCGACAGCGGCACGATGGCCGCGCCGAACACGCCCTGCAGCAGGCGGAAGAGCACCATGGTCTCGAGGCTCCACGCCATGCCGCAAAGCATGGAGAAGATGGTGAAGCCGACGACCGAGGCCAGGAACAGTTCCTTGCGGCCGAGGCGGTCGGCAAGCCAGCCGGTGACCGGCGTCATGATCGCCGCCGCCACGATATAGGAGGTCAGCACCCAGTTGATGTTGTCGGGCGAGGCGCCGAGATCGCCGGTCATGGTCGGCAGCGCGACATTGGCGATCGTGGTGTCGAGCGCCTGCATGATCGTCGCCAGCATCAGCGCGACCGTGATCAGGCCGCGGTGCGGCACTTCCTTGAAGGGTTCGGGCGTGCTCATGGCGCTGAACTTCCAGCAGGTAACAAAAACGTGTACATTGGGTTTCCGGGCGGCGAGGCCTTCCGTTGAGAGACCCTCATCGCGGTGGGACGCGAGGATCGACGTGGGGGTTACATCGACCGAAAGTCTCTGTACGAGCGGATGCCTGCCGCCCGGAAACCTGAGGACCGACGAGTCAGCGGCGAAAGCTTCAGCCTTGATCGAGCAGCGACGCGGCTCGCCTCAAACGCTTGGCTTTCTCACTCCTCCCATCAGACCAATTCCCTGCTCCAACCCTGTTTTTCTTCGCAATTCCGGACGGAAAACCGCTTCACACTGTTCCTGGAATTGCTTTGATTACTCGGCGTGTTCGCCGGCCGTGGCGTGACCGAAGATCGACGGCAGGCCGCGCGCCACGCCGGTGTCGACAGTGACCGTCACGCTCATACCGGTGCGCAGCGCCATCCTGGCATCGGGGTCGGTCAGTTCCAGGCGCACGGGGATGCGCTGGGTGACCTTGACCCAGTTGCCGGTGGCGTTCTGGGCGGGCAGCAGCGAGAACTCGGCGCCAGTGCCGGCGCCGATCGCCTTGACGGTCGCCTCGAAGGTCCGGCCCGGATAGGTGTCGACGACGATCTCGGCCTTCTGGCCCGGCTTCATATGGGTGAGCTGGGTCTCCTTGAAATTGGCGTCGATCCAGGTGTCGCCGGTCTCGACCAGCGCGAACAGCGGCGTGCCGACGGCGACATATTGGCCGACCTTGAAGGACGAGGCCTGGTAGACCACGCCGTCGGCCGGCGCCTTGACAGTGGTTTGCGCGAGATCGTAGGCGGCCTTGTCGCGCGCGGCGATCGCCGACATCACGGTCGGATGCTTGTCGGTCTCGATGCCCGGATTACCGCCAAGCGCCGCCTTGGCACTGACGATGCCCTGCTCGGCGACCGCCAGCTGCTGCCTGGCTTTGTCGAGGTCGTTGCGGGCCTCGTCCAGCGACGACTTGGCGTTGATGCCCTTCTGGGCGAGATCGGCGGCGCGGCCATATTGCGACTGCGCGTAGTCGACCTCGCTGCTGGCCGACTTTTCCTGCGCCGTCGCCTGGCTGTAGGCGGCACGCAGCTGCTCGACATTGAGGCGCGCTGCGGCCACAGCCGCGTCGGCCTGGGCCAGCGCGATCCTGTAAGGCTCGGGGTCGATGACGAAGAGGAGATCTCCCGTCTTGACCGTCTGGTTGTCGGCGATGCCGACCTTCACGATGCGGCCGGCCGTATCGGAAGCGATCGAAATCCTGGCCTGCTGCAGGTTAGCGTTCTCGGTCTCCTGGTAGCGGCCCCCGGTCACCCAGACATAGGCGCCGCCGGCAAGCAGCGCCAGCGGCAGCGCGACCATCAACAGGAAGCGGCCGAGGCGGCGCTTCTTCTTCGGCGCGGGCGCCGGCTGCGGCGCGGGCGCCATGGAAACCGGAGTTGGTGTCGGCTGAGCCGGAGCTTCCATTTCAAGCTCGGTGACGTTTTCGTCTATCTTGGCTGCCGCGTTCATGCTGCTGCGCCTTCCGTATTCTTCATCTTTTCCAGCGACGACGCTTCGCCGTCCGTCAGATTCTGCACGATCGCGTCGAGCACCCGGATCAGGATGCGGCGGTCTTCCGGCGACACGCCGGTGAGCGATTCCTCATAGACCTCGCCGGCAAGGCTCTTGACGTCGGCATAGGCCGCGTTTGCCTTCTCGGTCGGGAAGATCATGCGAACGCGGCGGTCGGCTGCGTCCTGGCGGCGCTCGATCCACCCGCCCTCTTCCATCCTGTCGACCAGGCGCGAGACGCTGATCGGCTCGATCTCGAGGAGCTCGGCGAGCCGCGCCTGGGCTACGCCCGCCTCCTTGGCGACGCGGACGAGAAGCCGCCATTGCGCCGAGGAGAGGCCCAATCCACTGGCGCGCGCCTCGAAGCGCTTGCGCATGAGGCGCTGCACGTCGTGGATCAAAAATCCCAATCTATCGATGCCGTCTGAAACCATGAGCGAGATATATAATAAGCGTGCTTACTATTCAAGCGGAATGCGTTGTTCCAGAAGCCGGCAAATTGCATGACAGCCATGCGGCGGGCTCATGGTTGCTCGGACGCTGAAGGCGGCGCCAGCAAGCCTGGTTCTCGCGGCCTGCCGGTCCGCATACCGGGTTTGCGGACAGCACGGTTTGCTCCATAGATTCGGCGTGGCAGGGGCGAATCCATGGTCGACATCTGGCAAGTGGGTATTGTGCCCGAACCGATCGGCAATGCGCTTGCCCCGCAAGGCCTGGACAAGAGCCGTGTCGTCTGGCTGCCGCCGCAGGGATCGTTCCGTTTCATCGCCGATCCGTTCGGCCTTTTCCACGACGACCGCTTCACGGTGCTGGTCGAGGCCTATGACTACCGGGTCAAGCGCGGCGAGATCCACTATTACAGCTACGATCGAGATTGGGCGCTCAAGGAACGCGGCGCGGCCCTGAAGGAGCCGTTCCACCTCTCCTATCCTCTGCTGATCCGACAGGGCGAGGACATCTTCATGCTGCCTGAGGCCTACCAGAGCGGACGGCTAACGCTCTACAAGGCGATCGAATTTCCGAAGGCATGGCAACCGGTCGCCGTGCTGCTGGACGAGCCGGCGGTCGACGCGACCATCTTTCGGCATCAGCGGCGCTGGTGGATGCTCTATGCGCTATACGGCGATGACGGCAGGGACACGCGCGAACTGCATGCCGCCTTCGCCGACAGCCTGACCGGTCCGTGGCGCAGGCACCCGCAAAATCCGGTGCGCACGGGTCGTGAATCGTCACGACCCGCCGGCTCGCCCTTCGAACATGACGGGCAACTCCATTTTCCGACACAGGACTGCACGGCTGGTTATGGCAGCGCCATCAACCTGTTGCGCATCGATCGCCTGACGCCGGACGAATTTTCGGCCGGCATCGTCAAGCGGCTGCCGCCGGAGGGCTGGCTCGACGGCTTCGACAAGGGCCTGCACACGCTGTCGGATGGCGGCGGTGTCACGCTGATCGACGTCAAACGCGTCGAGCGCACGCCGATGCTGCGGCGACGGCTTGAGGCGATGCCTTCATAGTAAGGCGTCAACCGCCTGAAAATTCACTGTGTTTTTGCCATGTTCATGATAGAGCTATTGGCGTGGATCGGGGGATCAACGCAATGCCGACGCTCTATGCGCTGAAGCCGGCTTTCCAGGACAGGCTGCGGCCGCTGGTCGGGAAGCTGGCCGCAATGGGCGTGACGGCCAATGGCGTAACCATTCTGGCGGCCGTCCTTTCCGTCGCGGCTGGAGCGGCGATCGCGGTCTTGCCCGAATGGCGCGCGCCGCTTTTCCTCATTCCCGTCGCGCTTTTCCTGCGCATGGCGCTCAACGCCATCGACGGCATGCTCGCGCGGGAACATGGCCAAGCCTCTATCCTCGGCATGTACCTCAACGAAATCTGCGATGTCATCTCCGACCTCGCCATGATCCTGCCGTTTGCCGCCCTTCCGCAATTCGGCGGCTGGGGCGTCGTCGCCTTTGCCATCGCCGCGGCGCTCACCGAGTTTGCCGGCGTGCTCGGCATCGCCGCCGGCATCGGGCGAAACTATGCCGGGCCGTTCGGCAAAAGCGACAGGGCGCTGGCGCTGGGCGTGGTCGCCGTGCTCGCCGCCGCCGGGCTGTGGCCGGCGGCAATCGCGCCGTTTGTGTTTCCGGCCATGGCTACGCTTTCGCTGCTGACCGCCATAAACCGGATACGCGCCGGTCTTACTGCCAAAGTGGGCTGAGCATCGAGGCTCGCCATGCCGCCCGGGGGAACCGCCATGCTTCACGAACAGGTCGCCAGCGCGCCGGCGGAAGGCCTTGCGCGGCAGGCGCAGGAACGCACCTTCCGCAGCCATGACGGCACGGAGATCTTCTACCGCTTCTGGCCGGCGGTATCGGCCAAGGCCAAGGGCGGGGTCGTGCTCTTCCATCGCGGCCATGAGCACGGCGGCCGCATGGCGCATCTCGTCGACGAACTGCGCATGCCCGACTACGCCTTCTACGCCTGGGATGCGCGCGGCAACGGCCGGTCCGAAGGCGAGCGCGGCTTTGCGCCGTCCTTTTCGGCGCTCGTGCGCGATATCGATTGCTTCATGCGCGAGATCACCGCCAGAGATGGCATTGCCGTGCAGGACATTGCGCTCATCGCGCAGTCCTTCGGCGCGGTGCTTGCGGCAGCATGGGTGCACGACTATGCGCCGAAACTGCGCGCCATGGTGCTCGCCTCGCCGGCCTTCTCGGTCAAGCTCTATGTCCCCTTCGCCAAGGAAGGCATTGCGTTGTGGCAGAGGATCAAGGGGCGCTTCTTCGTCAATTCCTACGTCAAGGCGAAGCTGCTGACCCATGACCCGGTACGCATCGCCTCCTTCGAAAATGATCCGCTGATCACAAGGCCGATCGCGTCGAACGTTCTCGTCGAGCTCTACCAGCATGCGGCGCGCATCGTTGCCGATGCGCGCGCCATCACCGTGCCGACGCAGCTTCTTCTGTCCGGCAGCGACTGGGTGGTGCGGCACGCGCCGCAGCACGAGTTCTTCGTCAATCTCGGCAGCCGCATCAAGGAGCGGCATGTGCTGCCGGGCTTCTTCCACGACACGCTGGGCGAACGTGACCGCGAGAAGGCGCTCGAATTGATCCGACCCTTCCTCGAGGGGCAGTTCGCGGCGCCGGCAGCATCCGTCGACCTGAAGCAGGCGGACATTGCAGGCTATACGCGCGACGAGGCGGATCGGCTCGCCTCGCCGCTCGATCTTCTGTCGCCCAAGGGCCTCTACTGGGCGATGAGCCGCGCCTTCATCCGCATCGGCAGCTGGTTCTCGCAAGGCATGAAAATCGGCGTCGGCACCGGCTTCGATTCCGGTTCGACGCTGGACTATGTCTATGAGGACGAGCCGCGCGGCTTCGGGCCGGTCGGCCGCATGGTCGACCGGACCTTCCTCGACGCCATCGGCTGGCGCGGCATCCGCCAGCGCAAGCTTCACCTCGAAGAGCTGATCGGCTCGGCGCTGGCGACGCTGAAGGCCGCCGGACGGCCCGGTCATATCCTCGATATCGCCGCCGGCCACGGCCGCTACGTGCTCGACGCCATCGCCAAGAGCGCCGAGCAGCCGGCCAGCGTGCGGCTGCAGGACTATTCCGACCTCAATGTCGAGCTTGGACGCAAGTCAATCGCCGAACGCCAGCTCTCCGCGAGCGTTTCGTTCCGGCGCGCCGACGCTTTCGACGGCGACGGGCTCGCCGCGCTCAACCCTGCGCCCGACCTTGCCATCGTCTCCGGCCTCTACGAGCTCTTCTGCGACAACGCACTGATTGCGCGCTCGCTTGCCGGCCTTGCCCGCGCCATGCAGCCGGGCAGCCTGCTCATCTACACAAACCAGCCCTGGCACCCGCAGCTCGAAATGATCGCGCGCAGCCTGACCTCGCATCGCGGCGGCCAGGCCTGGGTGATGCGGCGCCGCACGCAAGGCGAGATGGACCAGCTGGTCGAGGCGGCCGGCTTCGAGAAGCTCGACCAGCGCATCGACCAATGGGGCATCTTCACCGTCTCGCTGGCAAGGCGGCTTTAGGAACCGTCCACGCATGCCGACCAGTGCCGAGCCCCAGCCACTTTCAGCCAGCACAGAGCCTTACGGTCGCATCGTCGTCCGGGCGGCACTGTGGCTCGCGTTGCTGGCGCCATTCTTCTATTCGACCTACGGCTTCGCCAACTGGCTCGCCTCGACGCGCGACCATGTCGGCAGCATCGTGTTCTCCTGGGAGCACCACGTCCCGTTCATCGCCTGGACGATCGTGCCCTACTGGTCGATCAACCTGTTCTACGGCCTGTCGCTGCTGCTCAACGACAGCAGGCAGGGCGTCGACCGGCTGGCCGGCCGCTATCTCACCGCGCAGGTCGTCGCCGTCAGCTGCTTCATCCTGTTTCCGCTGACCGCCACCTTCGTGCGGCCGGAAACGAGCGGCCTGCCGGGTTTCCTGTTTGCCGTGCTCGGCGGCTTCGACAAGCCGTTCAACCAGGCGCCGTCGCTGCATATCGCGCTGTTGGTGATTATCTGGGATCACTGGCGCCAGCGCCTCGGCGGGACAATCCTGCGGTTGTGGCATGCCTGGTGCTTCCTGATCGGCGCCTCGGTGCTGACGACCTGGCAGCACCATTTCATCGACATCCCGACCGGCGCGCTGCTCGGCTTCTTCGCGCTGTGGGTGTTTCCGGCCCGGGGCGAGTTGCCCTTCGCCGGTTTCCGCACGACTGCCGACGGCAAGGCGCGACGGCTTTCGCTCTGCTACGCGCTGGGCGCAGCTCTGGCGCTGGCCGGCGCATCCATCGGCGTTCTCTGTTCGGCCGCTGCGCTGTGTCTCTTGTGGCCTTCGCTGGCGCTGGCCATCGTTGCCTTCGCCTATGCCGGGGCCGGGCCAAAAGTGTTCCAGAAGACGGCGGATGGCCATGTGTCGCTGGCAAGCCGCATCCTGCTCTGGCCTTACAGGCTGGGCGCCCGGATCAATGTCTGGGCATGGACGCGCAAGCTGCCGCCTGTCGTTGCGGTCACCGACGGCGTCTTCCTCGGGCGCTTTCCCGATGCTGCCGAAGCCGATCGCTTCGGCACGGTGATCGATCTCGCCGCCGAGCTGGAGCGGCCGCGCGACGCGCCAGGCCGCTGGGAGAGCTTCGGCATGCTCGATCTGCTGCCGCCACCGGCGGACACGCTCGACAAAGCGGTGGCGGCCATCGAACCGGCGCGCCGGCAAGGCATGGTGCTGGTCTGCTGCGCGCTCGGCTTCCAGCGCAGCGCCGCAGTCATCGCCGAATGGCTGGTCGCGACCGGCCGATCGCATACGCCGGCGCAGGCGCGCAAGCAGCTCGCCGCGTCCGGCCGGCCGGTGCATCTTCAGGTCGGACTGGACGAGCCGGCATGACGGACGAAGCCTATCAGCAGCGGACAGCCGCCTTCGCCGCCATGCTGGTCAAGCAGGCGGCATGGCCGGCCGCGATCGTGCTCGCCGGCGACAGCATCGCGCCGCTGGTCGCCTCGGCGCGCGGCGCGCTTCAGGCGCCGATCGCGGTGCTAGCGCTGCTGATCGCGGCGGCAAGCGCCGTCGTGGTGCTCGGGCTTACGGCGCTTCTCCTTTTTGACGCAATGCTGTTTCGCTTGATGGCGAGCCATGAAGACGAAGCCTCTGGGGGCGCCGCCGTCGACGACATTCTGGCACGCATGCGCCTGAAGCCGGCCCCCTCGTCTCCGCGCCCGCTCGACGACCGCATTGCCGGAACGCGCCGACTGCTTGCCCGGCAGCGCATCGCCTTTGCGATTTTCGTCCTCGCGTTCCTGACGGCTGGATTCTGGATGCCGCGATGAGCAGGCTTGCGCTCCGGACCTTCACCCTGCTGCAGACGGTGACCTCCGTCGGCCTGTCGGCGCTGGCCTGGGCCGTGACCGGCGTGCGACCGATCTGGAACGGCAGCCAGCCTTCCGACCGTCAGCGCATCTACTTCGCCAACCATACCAGCCATGGCGACTTCATCCTTCTGTCGGCCTGCCTCAACGAGACGGAGCGCGCCAAGACGCATGCGATCGCCGCGGCCGAATATTGGGGAAAGTCGCGGCTGCGCCGGTTCATCGCCGAGGACATGCTGTCCTCCGTGCTGATCAGCCGGCAATGGACGAGCGAAGCGGAGCACCCGATCTCGATCATGCTCTCGGTCCTCGATCAGGGCCACTCGCTGATCATCTTCCCGGAAGGCACCCGCAACATGAGCGAAGAGCTGCTGCCCTTCCGCTCCGGTCTCTACAATCTGTCGGTGGCGCGGCCGGATGTCGAATTGATCCCCTGCTGGATCGAGAACATGTCGCGCGTGCTGCCCAAGGGCCAGTTCCTGCCGGTGCCGCTGCTTTGCCGCGTCGTCTTCGGCGCGCCGGTGGCGGTGGCACCTGGCGAGGAACGCCGCGCCTTCCTCGAGCGGGCCCGCGCAGCCCTTCTGGCGCTGAACCCGCGCCCTGATTGAGACGATTGATGCGCCACGAAATCAGTATTTTGATCATCGGCCTTTTCGTGGTGCTGAGCACCGCCAGCGTCACCGCCGGCATCCTTTCGATGCGTGCACCAAAACCGCTGAGCGCGACGCTGGTCAACCTCACGCAGCGCATCAACGCCTGGTGGGTGATGGTGGCGCTGATGACGGTCGCCTTCTTCTTCGGCCGCTACGGCATGACCATCCTGTTCGCGCTGATCTCGTTCGCCGCGCTGCGCGAATTCGTGACGCTGACGCACAGCCGCCGCAGCGACCATTGGGTGCTGCTCGGCATGTTCGGCATCGTCATTCCGTTCCAGTACTGGCTGGTGTGGACGGCCTGGTACGGGCTGTTCGTGATCTTCATCCCGGTCTACTGCTTCCTGCTGATGCCGGCGATCACGGCGCTGCATGGCGATACGGAGCGCTTCCTCGAGCGCATCGCGGCGCAGCAATGGGCGATCATGATCTCGGTCTACTGCGTCAGCCATGTCCCTGCCCTGCTCACGCTCAACGTGCCGGGCTTCGAAGGCCGCAACCTTCTGCTCATCGCCTTCCTGATCATCGTCGTGCAAGGCAGCGACGTGCTGCAGTACATCTTCGGCAAGCTGTTCGGGAAGCACCGCTTCTCGCCGACAGTCTCGCCGTCGAAGACCTGGGAAGGCCTGATCGGCGGGCTGGTCGCGTCGAGTCTGCTCGGGGCGCTGCTCTCTTTCATCACGCCGTTCTCGCCGCTGCAGGCCTCGGCCGTCGCCTTCGTCGCCTGCACGATGGGCTTCCTCGGCGGGCTCGTCGCCTCGGCGATCAAGCGCGACCAGGGCGTCAAGGACTGGGGCCATCTGATCGAGGGCCATGGCGGCATGCTCGACCGCACCGACAGCCTGGTCTTCGCCGCGCCGATCTTCTTCCACATCGTGCGCTATTTCTGGACGGTTTGAGCGTCACCGTCGGCATGCGCCGGCGGTGATCCAGAGGCCGGTCTCACCCAAACATCGGAAAATTTTCAGAAACCGTTCGGGATTTCCCGGAGCGGAAACAGCAAGAAGATCGGGCTGGCGAAAGGCAGGCCGCAAACGCCCGATCTCCTCTCCAGCCGATACATTTCCGGTCGCCGCATCCTCCCCGCACGACCGCAACCTGGGCATGGAGACAACATGATTGCCGCACTTTTCCACAACAGGCCGCTGAGGCGCCGCCTCGTCGCGGGCTCGATCGCCCTCCTAGCCTGCGGCGCAGCACTAGTCTGGCACGGCGCAAGAAGCGAGGCCTCGAACGCTAAGCCGTCCCCACCGGAGACGAAGTTCGTCAAGGCGATAGCGGTCGCCCCGATGCTCAGCGCTGACACCCGCACCGCCGTCGGCGAGATACGCCCGAGGCTCGAAAGCGACCTCGGCTTCCGCGTATCCGGCAAGCTGCTCGAACGCATCGCCGAGATCGGCGCGGCGGTGAAGAAGGGCGAAGTGCTCGCCCGCATCGACGATCAGGACTATCGCAATCGGCTCGCCAGCGCCGAGGCCGATGTCGCCGCCGCGCAAGCCGTGCTTGTCGAGGCAAGTGCCGCCGAGGCCCGCATCGGCGCGCTGCTCGCCAAGGGTTTTACGACGCGCGCCAATTATGACGCGACGCTGAAGAATCTGCGCTCGGCACAGGCCAAGCTCAAATCGGCGAGCATCGCCTTCGAGATGGCCAGGGACCAGCTCGGCTATACCGAGCTGCATGCGGAATTCGACGGCATCGTCACCGCGACCGGGGCCGAAGCCGGCCAGTCCGTCAATGTCGGGCAGATGGTGGTGCGCGTCGCCGATCCAGAGAGCCGCGACGCCGTGTTCTCGATCGCGGAAGCTGCTTTCGCCAACGCGCCTGACACGAAGCGGCCGCCGCGGGTAACCGTCTCGCTGCTCAGCAATCCGGCGATCACGGCGGTCGGCACCATCCGCGAGATCGCGCCGATGGCCGATGCCGCGACCCGCACCTTCCAGGTGAAGGTCTCGATCGAGAATGCGCCCGACGAGATGCGCTTCGGTGCAAGCGTCGCCGGCCGCGCCGAGATGGGTGACGCGCCGGTCATGATGCTGCCGGGCAGCGCGCTGTTCGACAAGGACGGCCAGCCGGCCGTCTGGGTCGTCTCGCCCTCGTCGGCGGTGGAGCTCAAGCCGGTCACGGTCGCCCGCTACGAGACCGACCGGGTCGTGGTCAGCGACGGGCTCGCCAACGGCGACCTGGTCGTCACCGCCGGCGTAAACCGGCTGCGGGAACATGAAAAAGTCCGTATCGTTGAGGGAGAAGGAAAATGACCATGTCCAAGACAAAGGTCCTGATCGCCGGCGCTGGCCCGACCGGGCTGACGCTCGCGCTCTGGCTGACCAGGCTCGGCGTGCCAGTGCGCATCTTCGACAAGGCCGCGGCTCCCGGCGAAACATCGCGGGCGCTTGCCGTCCAGGCGCGCACGCTGGAATTCCACCGCCAGATCGGCATCGTCGACGACGTGCTGGCGGAGGGCGTGCGCATCGAGCGGCTCACCGTGCATACGCCGGCCGGAATAGCGGCGCGCCTGCCGCTCTCCGATTTCGGCCGCGGCGTCAGCCCCTATTCCTTCGCCTTCGCCCTGCCGCAGGATATCCACGAGCGCGTGCTGATCACGCATCTGGAGCGCGCTGGCGTCAAGGTCGAGCGGAGCACCGAGCTCGTCGCCTTCCAGGACAGAGGCGACGCGGTCGTCGCGACCTTGAGCAAGGAAGGCCGGACCGAAACCGTCGGCGCCGCCTATCTCGCCGGTTGCGACGGCGCCCACAGCGCCGTGCGCCATGGGCTAGAGATCGGCTTTCCCGGCGGCGCATACGAGCAGTCCTTTTACGTCGCCGACGTGAAGGGGCGTGGCGAGATCACTCGCAACGGCCTGGATACGACGGTCAGCGCCTATGGCTTCGCGATCGTCATGCCGGTCCGGCAGTCCGGTTCGGTCAGGCTGATCGGCATCGTGCCGAAGGCGCATGAGGCCGACGAGACGATCAGCTTCGAGGCGATCCGCGCCGATGTCGAGCGCGACACCGGCGTCACTGTCGACGAGGTCAACTGGTTCTCGACCTACCGCGTGCACCACCGCGTCGCCGAGCGCTTCCGCGTCGGGCGCGTGTTCCTCTGCGGCGATGCCGGCCACATCCACAGCCCGGCCGGCGGCCAGGGCATGAATACCGGCATGGGCGATGCGGTGAACCTCGCCTGGAAGCTCGCGGCGGTTGTACAGGGCCGGGCCGATCCGCGCCTGCTCGACAGCTACGAGCCGGAGCGCATCGCCTTCGCGCGCAAGCTGATCGAGAGCACCGATACCGCCTTCCGCTTCATCACCAGCCGCTCGCGGCTCATCGGGCTGTTCCGCCGCTACCTGATGCCGAAGATCTTGAACGCGCTGCTCCACACCTCGTTCGGCTCCCGCTTCTTCTTCGGCGTGATCTCGCAGGCGGCGATCCAGTACCGTGCCGGGCCGATCAGCTCGGGCATGGCGGGCAAGGTGAGCGGCGGCGACCGCCTGCCCTATGTCGTCGTCGGCACCAATGACGACAATTTCGAGCCGCTGCGGTCGCTCGACTGGCAGGTCCATGTCTATGGCGATGTCAGTTGCGATTTCCGGGCGATGCTCGCGCCGATCGGCATCCCGATTCACGCCTTCGCCTGGAGTGACGAGGCCGCGAAAGCCGGCCTGCAGCGCGACGCCGCCTATCTGGTGAGGCCCGACGGCCACGTCGCGCTCGCCTCGCCGGTCCAGGAAGCAGCAGCCTTCCAGCGCTATCTCGCCGGCCTCGCCGTCAGGCCGAGGCTTGCCGAGCGCGCGCCTTACCGAGTGCCGGGCACCATGCACAGCCTGGCCTGAATTGCCAGGCGTCCGCCACATGGCGGGCGCCGACTGAACCCCGACCGTCAATTGTTTTGGCCAGCCGGCAGCCCGCCGGCGGAACGCGCCTTTGCGCGCGCTGAGAGGGAATCGCGTCATGACCAGCTTCAATCTTTCCGAATGGGCGCTGCGCCACCGGAGCTTCATCGTCTATCTGATGATCGCGGCAGCTCTTGCCGGCCTCTATGCCTATCGCGGCCTTGGCCGCGAGGAAGACCCGCCCTTCACCATCAAGACCATGGTGGTGAAGACGATGTGGCCGGGCGCCAGCACCAGCGACACCGTCGAGCAGATCACCGACCGCATCGAGAAGAAGCTCGAGGAGCTGCCCGACCTCGACTACGTCAAGAGCTACACCAAGCCCGGCGAATCCGTGGTCTTCGTCAACCTCAAGGATACGGTGGCCGGCGACCAGGTGCAGCCGCTCTGGTACCAGGTGCGCAAGAAGCTCAACGACATCAAGCCGACCCTGCCGTCCGGCGTGCAGGGCCCGTTCTTCAATGACGAGTTCGGCGACACCTATTCGCTGATCTATGCGCTCACCTCCGACAGCCTCAGCCATCGCGAGCTGAAGGATCTGGCGACCAGCCTGCGCGCCGGGCTGCTCACGGTGAAGGATGTCGCTAAGGTCGACCTCATCGGTCAGCAGGACGAGAAGATCTACCTGGAATTCTCGACGCAGAAGGTGGCGGCGCTCGGCCTCGATGTCGGCACGCTGTCGCAAGCGCTGCAGGCGCAGAACGCTCTGACGCCGAGCGGCACGGTCGACGCCGGACCCGAGCGCATCGCCATCCGCGTCTCCGGCAGCTTCACCTCAGAGGAAAGCCTGAAGGCGATCAACTTCTATGCCAACGGCCATTACTTCCGGCTGGGCGACGTCGCCGAGGTCAAGCGCGCCTATTCCGACCCGCCGCAGCCGATGTTCCGCTTCAACGGCAAGCCGGCGGTCGGCATCGCCATCTCGATGACCTCGGGCGGCGACGCGCTGGCGCTGGGCGAGAACGTCAAGGAGAAGATGCATGAGATGGAGGCCGAGCTGCCGCTCGGCGCCGAACTCGGCCTGGTCGCCGACCAGTCGCATGTGGTCGAGGAATCCGTCGGCGAGTTCACCAAGAGCCTCGGCGAAGCGATCGCCATCGTGCTTGCCGTGTCGCTGCTGGCGCTCGGCTGGCGCCCCGGCGTCGTGGTGGCGGTTGCCATCCCGCTGGTGCTGGCGATCACCTTCGTCACCATGGAGTACTTCGGCATCTCGCTGCAGCGCATCTCGCTCGGCGCGCTGATCATCGCGCTCGGCCTGCTGGTCGACGATGCGATGATCGCGGTCGAGATGATGATCGCGCGCATGGAGGAAGGCCACGACAAGATCTCGGCCGCCACCTATGCCTACACCTCCACCGCCTTCCCGATGCTCACCGGCACGCTGGTGACGATCGCCGGCTTCGTGCCGGTCGGCTTCGCCAAGAGCGGCGCCGGCGAATACTGCTTCTCGCTGTTCGCGGTCGTGGCCATCGCGCTGGTCGTCTCCTGGGTGGTGGCGGTGCTGTTCACGCCTCTCACCGGCGTCTTCCTTCTGCCCGATCGCATCAAGGGCCATGGCACCCACGAGCCGTCGCGCATTGCCCGCGGCTTCCAGGCGATGCTCGAGATGGCGATGCGGGCGAAGTGGCTGGTGCTGTCGGCGACGGCCGGGCTGTTCGCGCTGTCGGTCGTGGCCATGGGCTTTGTCGGCCAGGAGTTCTTCCCGAAGTCCGACCGGCCCGAGGTCATGGTCGACCTCACTCTGCCGCGCACCGCCTCGATCAAGTCGACGGACGCCGTGGTCGAGCGCGTCGAGAAGTTGCTTGCCGCCGATCCCGACATCGACCACTGGAGCTTCTATGTCGGCCAGGGCGCGGTGCGCTTCTACCTGCCGCTCGACGCGCAGCTCGCCAACGACTTCTTTGCTCAAGCCGTGGTGGTGACCAAGGGCCACGCCGTGCGCCAGGCGGTCATCGACCGGCTGGAGAAGCAGCTGTCGACCGGCTTCGACGACGTCATGGCCCGCGTCACGCCGCTGGAGCTCGGCCCGCCGGTCGGCTGGCCGCTGAAGTTCCGCGTCAGCGGTCCGGATCCGGACAAGACGCGCAGCCTCGCGCAGCAGTTCGCGCAGGTGCTGGGCAGCGACGCCGCGGTGCGCAACATCAACTACGACTGGAACGAACCGGCCAAGGTCATCAAGGTCGATGTCGACCAGGACCGGGCGCGCGCGCTGGGCATCTCCTCGCAGCAGCTGTCGGAGACGATCAACGCGGTGCTGTCCGGCTCGAAGATCACGCAGATGCGCGACGACACCTACCTCGTCGACATCGTGGCCAGGGCGGTGGACTCCGAACGTGCCAGCATCGACACGCTGCGCGGCCTGACGATCAGCGCGTCCGGCGGACGGCGCGTGCCGCTGGAACAGGTGGCGAAGCTCACCTACCAGACCGAGCCGCCGCTGATCTGGCGCCGCGGCCGCCTGCCGACCGTTACCGTGCAGGCCGACGTCGCGCCGGGCAACAACGCCACCTCGGTGACGCGGCGGCTGGAGAGCGCCATCGCCGCCTTCAAGGCGGAGCTGCCGGCGCGCTACAGCGTCGAACAGGGCGGCGTGATCGAGGACAGCGCCAAGGCGCAGACCAGCATCTTCGTGGTCTTCCCGCTGATGCTGTTCATCATGGCCACCGTGCTGATGGTGCAGCTGATGAGCTTCCAGCGCCTGGTGCTGGTGCTGCTCACGGCTCCGCTTGCGATCATCGGCGTCGCTGGCGCGCTGCTCGTCTCCGGCGCACCGATGGGGTTCGTCGCGATCCTCGGCGTGATGTCGCTGATCGGCATGGTGATCCGCAACTCGGTGATCCTGATCGCGCAGATCGACCAGCACATCGCTGCAGGCGAAGAACCCTGGGCCGCGGTGATCAGCGCCACCACGCACCGGCTGCGGCCGATCCTGCTGACTGCGGCGGCCGCCATCCTCGGCATGATCCCGATCGCGCCGACCGTGTTCTGGGGGCCGATGGCTTACGCCGTGATGGGCGGCCTGTTGGTGGCGACCGTGCTGACGCTGGTCTTCCTGCCGACGCTCTACGTCGCCTGGTTCGGCATCAAGGCGCCGGCTGAGACCACTCCGGCGGCTGATGCGATGCCGGCCACCAATGAAGCTCAGCCACTGGCCGCCTGAGCGAAGCCACGGCGGAACCCCGTGGCAGTTCTTCGTCGCCGCCGACGTGCTCGTCGTCGGCTACGTCACAACCGCGGCGCACTGGCTGTTCGTGGTTGCTCACCTGGCGGTAATGGCGGGTTCGACCCGGCTTGCCGCCTCATCCTCCCACTAGACCTTATCAACATCAGGAGAAACGAAAATGCCTTTGAAATCCGTGAAGAAATTCCGTTCGGCGGCGGCCCTTTTCGCGCTCGCTCTAACCGTTGTCGAGATCGTCGGCACCGCCGTCCCGGCCCTGTCGCTGGTCGGCACCGCCGAGGCCCGCATCGGCGCGCCATGGACGCCGCGCAGCGCCGCCGGCGTCGCCCGCCGCACCACGACATGGCGGATGCTGAGGCACACCACCGCTTGGGTCGCCACGCTGCCGGCAGGCTGTGTCCGCACCAAGGTCAACGGCTTCGATGTCTGGCGCTGCGGCGGCACCTATTACCGGGCCTATCAGGGCCGCTATATCGTGGTCGTCGTCGATTGAGGCGCCTCGGGCGCAGCCTAAAGCGCGTCGCGCTGAAACGGATTCAGGCGACGCGCTTTAGGTCTTTGTTCTTGATGCATGTCGTTATCCCAGAACCGCTGCGCACTTCTGGGCGACATGCATTAAGCACGTCGCGCTGAAACGGATTCAGGCGAGGCGCGTTAGGCTTTTGTTTTTGATGCATGTCGTTATCCTAGAACCGCTGCGCACTTCTGGGCGACATGTATTAGCCGAGGGCAAGTCTGACGCCTTCGGCGAGATGCTCGGCATCGGCGCTGCACTCGAACGGCACGCCGCGCAGCGCATAGTCGAGGGGCGAGAACGGATCGCCCTCCTCGATGAGGGCGATCTGCCGCCGCGCCTTCTCCATCTCGCCCATCTGGGCATAGCAGGCGGCTAGCCTTGTCCGAATCCAGGGCGCCGGCCGCGTCGCGAGCTCCAGTGCCTCCGCCGCCTGGCGGTATTCCCCCATCATGTAGAGCGCGAGCGCGCGGTCGAACTGGTACCAGTGCGGGTGCAGCGGATCGATACGGATGCCTCTAGCCAGCCAGGTCAGCGCTTCCAGCGGCCGGCCGCGCATGGTGAGCAGCATGCCCATCTGCTCGATGCTGTCGGCATCGTAAGGGTTGAGTTGCAGCGCGATGCGCATGTGATGCTCGGCCGCCTCGTGGTCGCGCATATAGAGGCGGATCAATGACTGCACGCGATGGCCGGTCGGCTGGTCCGGCGACAGGGCCAGGCCCTTGTCGGCAAGGTCGCGCGCATTTTCCAGGACGGCGTCGCTGGCGCGTCCAAACTCCCCGTCCAGCGAGCGCGCCAGGGCGAGATAGGAGTAGGCCAGCCCGTAATTCGGGTCCTTGGCGATCGCCGCCTCGAACAATGCCTCGGCGCCGCGCTGGTCGGTCTGGGCCGGGTCGCGCAGCAGCGCGAAGCCGCGCAGCAGGAGCTCGTAGGCGGCAAGGCTGGTCACCGGCTTGCGCGCGGCATGCTCCAGTCCGGCATTGGTCACCCGCGTGACCAGCCGGCTGACGATCTGTTCGACGATCTCGCGTTCGATCGCGAACAGGCCGGCGCCCTGCGACTGGTAGCGGTCGCCCCAGAGCTGGCTCGCGGTGGCGATGTCGACGAGGCTGACGGCCACCACGACATGCTCGCCCTGCCGGCGCAGCGACCCCTCGACCAGATAATCGGCGCCGATGCGGGCGCGGATCTCCGGCCACTCGGCGCGACCGAAGGAGGAGAAGGAAAAGCTGGAGTTCCGCGCGAGCACGGTGAGGGTGCCGAAGCGCGCCACGCCATTGATGATATCCTCGGCAAAGCCGTCGACCATCGCTTCGTCGGCCGGATCGCCGCTGTCGTTGCGAAAGCGCACCACCGCCACGATCGGCTGGCTGCTGATCTCGGGCGCGCCCTCGGCTTCCGCGGCAAGCATATAGCCGCGCTTGGGGACGGTGCGCACCATGTCCTCGCCAAGCACTTTGCGGATCTCGCGTACCGACTGGGTGAGCGAATCCTCGGTGACGTAGACGCCCGGCCAGACGACATCCATCAGCTCCGATTTCGGCACGACGCGACCCATGTTGCGGGCAAGATGCGAAAGCAGCGCATAGGCTTTCGGGCGCAGGAACAGCGGCTCGTTGACGCCGCGCAGCGTCCCCCGGGCCAGGTCGAGCGTGAACCCGCCAAACCGGAAGACCTGATCGGCCATCGCCGTCGTCATCGGGACACCCCTTCCCGCCTAGTACGCATAGTGCCAAGTCGATCCCACTCAACCCGGCATGCGCGTTGCCATTATTGCCCACTGCGCAATTTCGATCAAACTGGCTGTTGGTGCGGTGGCTAGTGTCGCCGCGCCAAATGCGAGGAGCCATGAACCCGACCGAGAAAGCGCTGTGGTTTGTCGAAAGCCATCTGCCGGATGCGATCTCGCTCGACGATGTCGCTCAAAGCAGCGGCGTGTCGCGCTTCCACGTGACGCGGGCCTTCGGCGCGGCCACCGGGCGGTCGGTCATGGGCTATATGCGGGCGCGCAGACTCAGTGAAGCGGCGCGCAGCCTCGCCGGCGGCGCGAGCGATATCCTGGCGGTCGCGCTCGATGCCGGCTACGGCTCGCATGAGGCTTTCACACGAGCCTTCCGCGACCAGTTCGGCACCACGCCGGAACTGGTGCGCGCGCAAGGCTCGACCCGAAACCTCGACCTCGTGGAGCCGATCTTGATGGACAGTTCACTTCTCGCCACGCTCGAGCCGCCGCGCTTCGAGATCAGCCGGCCGCTGCTCATTGCCGGGCTCGGCGAGCGCTACAGTTGCGAATCAAGTGCCGGCATACCGATGCAGTGGCAGCGCTTCGGCCCGTATTTCGGCAACATCCCCGGCCAGATCGGCGACGTCGCGTACGGCGTCTGCGTCAACGGCGACGATGCCGGCAATTTCGACTACGTCGCCGGCGTCGAAGTGTCGGATTTCTCCGACCTGCCCAAGGACTTCTATCGCGTGAGGGTGCCGGCGCAGAAATACGCCGTGTTCGCGCATCGCGAGCACATCTCGACGATCCGCAGGACCGTCAACACGATCTGGAACAAATGGCTGCCGGCCTCCGGCCACGAGATCGCCGACGCGCCGGAATTCGAGCGCTACGGACCCGAATTCGATCCGCGCAGCGGCAATGGCGGACTGGAGATCTGGGTACCGGTGAAGAATTGAGATGCACGAGCTCTGCCCGAATCCGGGTCAGGCCGAGTCGAAAATGGTGGGTTCCGAGAACCGGAGCGGAGCGTACTTGAAGTACGTGAGCATCGGAAGCGCAGGAAGCCGCCATTTGCAGGCCGGCCTCACCCGGATCATAGCTCCAAATTCCAGGTCTGGCCGACCAAGTCCTTGCCGAAGGAATGGTGGCGCTGTTCCTCGACCAGCGCGAAACCTGCCGCCTGGTAGATGCGGCGGGCCGAGCCAAGAATGTCGTTGGTCCACAGCGTCAGCGTCCTGTAGCCCTTGGCGCGCGCGAAGGCGATGCATTCGTCGACCAGCCGCCCGCCGATACCTAGACCGCGCGCCGACGGCTCGACATAGAGCAGCCTGAGCTTCGCCACCTTGGGCGACTTGCGCACGACAAAGACCGAGCCGACCACCTCGCCTTCCCGTTCGGCGACCCAGCTGCGCTCCCATTGCGGGACGAAGTTCTTGACAAACTCGCCAAGGATCTCGGCCACCAGCGCCTCATAGGTTTCATCCCAGCCATATTCCTGCGCGTAGAGCAGGCCCTGGCGATGCGTGATCCAGCCGATGTCGCCCACCTGCAGCGGCCGCAGGATGTAGGGTACCTTGGGCTCGGGTTTGTCGCCTAGCAGGTCCTGCACGGTGCGCATCGCCTTGACCAGCCGCTCCCGATCGGCCGGCGTCAGGCGATCGAGCAGCGCGCGCACCTGGTCGTGCGAATCCTGGTTGAGCGGCGCGAAGGCCTCCCTGCCCGCCGGCGTCAGCGCAATCGGCGAGCGCCGCGCATCGGCCTCCGAAGCGGCGCGCTCGACCAGACCGCGCTCCTCGAATTTCTTCAACAGACGGCTGACGTAGCCTGGATCGAGACCAAGGTCGCGCACCAGGTCGCTGGCGACGAGGCCGTCGCGATGGGCAAGCTCGTACAGCACCCGTGCCTCGGTCAGCGAGAAGCTGCTTTTCAGCCAGCCTTCATCGAGCACGCCGATCTGGCGGGTGTAGAAGCGGTTGAAGGCGCGCACCGCATCGATGCGCTCCTTGCCGGGATGGTCGTGGATGGTCATGGGAGTTCCTCCTGTCGCGGATAGGATCAAGCATTTAGTTGACTGAGTCAATAAAGTGATCAAAGTGGAGCTTCGCAAGCTTGCGAGGTTCCACTCGTCATTGACGCCGGATACGATGAGGCGGACGCGGAGATAGTGTGATGGAAAACATTCGACCCATTAGGACCGAAGCCGACTACGACTGGGCGATTGCCGAGATCACTCGTTATTTCGAGAAGGAACCCGCCCTCGGCAGCCAGGAGGCCGACCGCTTCGATATCCTGGCAGCTCTTACGGAGGCTTATGAAGCCAAGCATTATCCGATTGAGACGGCAGCGAGATAAGCGCTCTCACCCCATCGGCAGCGCCGGCCAAAGCTCCACGATACGCCCGCCCGAAAACACCGCGATCGAGCCGAAATGCTGCAGCACCGCCTCGCTCTGCGTCGGCCGCAGGAAGGCGTAGTCGCCGGGTTTCACGTCCGCCCCGGCCGGCAGGCCCATGAACTGTTGGTTGGACGACAGCCCGATAAGCCCATTCGGCCCCATGCCTTCCGGGAACACCGGTTCGGCCATCCACTTGCCGCCGTAGAGATAGCTGCCCTTGCGCGGGAAGAGGCCGAGCGCCTGCAGCGTCCTGGAAACCGCCGCCGGGCCGGGCAAAACCGGATCGAGCACCTTCAGGATCGGCGTGGCGATCAAAGCCGCCGGCTGGAAGCCGGCAAGGCCGGGCGTGTCGAAATCCTTGGGCAGCACGAAGGCCGAGCCGATTGACACTTCGTTGGCCGCGCCTGCGCCATGCAGCAACGCCGTTTTCGAGCCGCCGATGTTGAGGATGCGGCGCTGGGCCGGATCGAGGACGGCAGCGAAATCGGCGGCCTTGGCCGAAGCCTTCTTCAGCGCTTTTCCCAACCCGCCGAACAGGCCGGGGATCTCGGGCGCATGCGCTTCATAGGCCATCATGCCTTCGCAGCGCAGGCCTTTTGGAATCGAGAGCGCCTTGATCTCGGCGGGACTAGAAAACCCACCGCGGTGCAGGCCGACATCGACCTCGAAGGCGAAACGCAATTCGGTGTCGAGCGCGGCGGCGAGCGCGCCATATTCGGAAAGCCGCTCCGGCGTGTCGATCAGCCAGCAGACGCGCGACCACCAGCCGGCGCCGCCCCTGGTCAGTGCCGCCTTGGCAGCACCCAGCGGCATCGGCTTGCCGTAGAGAAGATCGCCCTCCGGGAAGGCGTCGAGCACGGCCTGCGTCACTGGCGGGTGGAAGGTCATGAAGCGGTTGGTTTCGAGCGCTCTCGCGATATAGGAAAGCAGCGGCAGACAAGGCAGCGACTTGTCGACCAGCCGCACGGCGAGGCCAGGTGCCAGCCTTTGCTTCACCAGCGCGATGTTGGCGTCCAGCCGGTCGCGGTCGAGCACCAGACAGGGCCGAAAGATCTCGGCCGCCTTCAGCGCCTTCGACAGCTCGGCGAAATCGACGCTCATAACTCGATGCCGAACAGGCCGGCCATGTAGGGCGACACGAAACGGCTCTGAGGGTCGATGTCGCGCCGCACCGCCATCGCGTCGTCCCAGCGCGGATAGAGTTTTCTGAAATCCGCCGCCTTGAGGCTGTGCATCTTCCCCCAATGCGGCCTGCCGCCATATCTCAAGAAGATCGGTTCGGCCGCGCGCATGAAAGGCAGCGGGTCGTTCGCCGCATCGTGGTGGATGGCGATCGAGCAGGTCAGCCTCTTGTGGAAGGGCGAAAGCCAGAACTCGTCGGGCGCCACCGACCGCACCTCCATCGGGAAATAGACTTCCGGAAAGTGCTTTTCCGTCAGTTCGATGATCTCGGCCAGCGCCTTTGGACCTTCCTCATAAGGCAGGTGGTACTCCATCTCGTTGAACTTGGTGCGGCGGTCGCTGGCATAGACGTTCAGCCAGTCCTGCACATAGTCCTCGGACGGCACCTTTTTTACGGCGCCTTTGATCAGCGCGCGGCGCAGCGAGGGCAGCCAGCGCAACGCGGTGCGCAGCTTGCGCAGTGTCGCCAGCCCTTCCTCGTCGTCTTCTGTCGGCCGCGGCGTCGGCGCTGCGTCGCTCAGATCGCTGGCGATGAACTGCGCGTAGCCGGAAAACGGGATGTAGTAGAACTCGGCCGAGCGATGCGCGGCCATCATCGTCTCGAAGTCGCGCAGCATGTCGCCGATCGGCAGCACCCATTTGCGGCGCCGCAGCCGGTAGGTCGCGATGTTGTTCATCGTCACTTCGGTGAGCACGCCGAACGCACCGAGCGCGACGCCGGTGGCGTGGATCATGTCCTGATCCCCTGCCCGGCTGTATTCGCGCAATTTGCCTCGGCCATCGACGAACTGCACCGTCTCGAGCTGCGTGTGGTAGGCGCCCAGCGTCGGACCGGAGCCGTGCGTGGCTGTGCCCAGCGCGCCGCCGATCGCCTGGCGGTCGATGTCGCCCATATTGGGCAGGCCCTGGCCGATGCCTTGCAGGATGTGCATCAGCGCGCCGAGCCGCGTGCCCGCCCTCACCCTTGCTCGATTGGTTGCGGCGTCGTGCGAGACCAGCCCCTCGATCTTCTCCAGCGAGACGATGGTGCCGTCCGACTGCACCAGCGGCGTGAAGGAATGCCCGGCGCCGGCGACGCGCAGCGGGCCGGGCGCCGAGCGCACCAGTTCGGCGAGTTCGCCGATGTCGGCGGGCGTGGCGATCAGCTTCGGTGCAGCCTTGACGAAGCCCGACCAGTTGCTCCAGGCGTTTGCCATCGTCACCTCTCGCTCACGCTGGAACGCGGCGCCGCCCGGCCAGCACGAAAACGCCGAGCAGAGCCACGCTGGCGAGCGCGCTTGCCGCGGCGAATTCCGGCACGGGCCGAAAATTTTCGCCGTCGATCAGCAGCGAGGCGGCGATCGGGCCGATGGCGAGGCCGAAGAGCTGCGCGGCCGGCACCAGGAGCACTGCCGTTCGCGTCTCGTCGGCGGTGATCGCCATGCGGATCTGATAGGGCACGATGAAGAGCAGGATGAAGCCCATCACCAGCGCCACCGCCCAGAACACGACAAGCCCCGGGCCGGACGCGAGCAGCGCCGAGCTGATTGCAGCGACCGCGCCGATGACGGTGACGGCGAAGCGATAATCTATGCGCGCCTCGAAGACGGTCGCTGTCATGGCGCCAACCACCTGCGCGGCGAGGCTTGCCGAGACCATCAGGCCGACGGTGCGGCCGTCGATGCCGAACTCGGCGCCAAGCGGCTCGAGAAAGGCCCATACGGCGCCGAAGAACATGAAGTAGCAGAAGATCGAGAGCAGCGCGGTCATCGCCGGCACGGTGAGCACATTGGCAAAATGCTCGTCCTTCGGAAGATCGGCATAATCGTCCGGCACAATCCAGGCGACGACCAGCGAGATGAGGCAGACAATGCCGAGCGCGACGAAGCCGCCGGCCGAGCCGGCCGCAGGCACGGCATAGAGTGCAAGCAGCAGAGCCAGCGCGCATTGCGCCAAGGTCTGCAGCGTGACGAAATAGCCGCCGATCCGCTCGGCCCGGCGCGAGCGGGCAATCAACTCGGTGGCGACGGCGACAAGCCCGCCCTCGGCAAGGCCTGCGAGCGTACGCGCGGCAATCAGCGAGTTGGGGCTTTCGGAAAAGGCAGTCCAGAAATTCGCCAGCGCGAGCACGACCAAAAGCACGGCGCTTTTCCAGCGCATGTTGCGTGCCGGCAAGAGCATCGCCACGATGGCCGAACCGATGGCGATCGCGATCATCTCGGCGGTGGCGACCAGCGCCAGCTCATCGCCGGTGACGTGGCCCTCGGTGTAGAGGGCGCCGAGCAGCACTGGCTGCAATCCCAGGATGAGCAGACCGACGGAGCCGATCCAAAGTGCCGAGGCAAGTTGCAGGCCGGTCGGGTTGCCGACCAACCAGTCACCCTCTTCCACATGTCCGGCATCGGCAGCGGTCACGAGATGCTCTCCCTTGCAGCCCGCAGAAAACTGACAAGTTGTCAGCATTTGGCAAAACTGATACTTGATCATGTTTGATGTCAACCGGAAATTTGGATGTTCCGTGCGAGATTTGGCCGTGTGAGATTTGGCGCATGACGGACGCAAGACGAACGGCGACGGAACCGCGGCGCAGGCCCAAGCAGGAGCGCAGCCGCGAGCGCATTGACGCGATCCTCGCCACGACCATGCGGCTGATCGGTGAGAAAGGCATCGACGCGGTGACGATGAAGGAAGTCGGCGCGCTGGCCGGCGGGCCGATCGCGACGGTCTATCACTACTTCCCGAGCAAGTCGGCGATCCTGGCGATGCTCTATGAGCGGTTCTCGGAAGAGAGCCGCGCCCGCTTCGGCGCAATCATCGCGGAAATCCGCGGGGTGGACGACGTAACACAAGCGGCCGACCGCCTGCTCGATGACTATTACGGCCGCGTCGCGGCGGACCCGGCGATCCAGGACCTGCAGAATGCGATCCAGGCCGACAAGGCGCTGCAGCATCTCGATATCGCCGAGACGCGGCATCAGGCGAAGATGTTCTGCGACCATGTGGCGCCGATGCTGAAGCCCGAGCATCGCGAGGCGTTCGGGCGCGTGGTGTTCCTGATCTTCCAGCTCGCCGGCGGCGTCGTGCGGCTGGCGCTGACACAGGATGAGGCGGAGGGACGGCGCACGATCGAGGATTATCGCTCGATCATCCACGCGCAGTTGCGGTTGTTTTTGTAGGATAGTGCGTGCTGACTTGGCTCGACGCCCTAACGGTCGTCATACTCGGGCTTGACCCGAGTATCCATGCCGTGATCCTTGGCGTAGAGTGCAACCGTGCAGGATTCTGTAACCGTTGCAACGCCTTAGCGTCACGGCATGGATCCTAGGGTCTGCGCGCGTCGCTTCGCTCCTTGCTCCGCCCTAGGATGACGACCCAATGGGCACTGCACCCCCCTCGCCGTGCTTGGCTGCCTCACCCGGCATCCAGCTTCGGCCCCAAGATCTCCACCAGCCAGTCCACAAACACCCTCACCCGCGGCGACAGCAGGCGGCTGGGCGGGTAGAGCACCGAGATCGGCGTGGGCGTCGGCGGGAAATCGGCAAGCACCTCGACCAGCCGGCCGGCCTCGATATCATCCGCGTAACGGAGTTTCGGCGCCTGGAACAACCCGAAGCCCAGCCGAACGAGCGCGGCGCTGGTGTCTGAATTGGCAACGGTGACTCGCGACGGCAAGACCACTTCACGAACCTTGCCGTCGACGGTGAATTCCAGCGGCATCACCTGCCTCGTGCGCGACGACACGAAGCCTATCATCATGTGGCCGGCAAGATCATCCAACGTGCGCGGCACGCCGTGACGTTCGAGATAGGCGGGGCTGGCGACGGTGATCTCGCGCGCGATGCCGAGGCGCCGCACGATCATTTCGCTATCGGGCAGCGTGCCGGCCCGGATGACGCAATCGACGCCCTCGCGCACGAGATCGACGAGGCGGTCGCCCTCGCCGATATGCACGGTCAGGCCCGGATATCTGGCGAGCAGCGCCGGCAGTTCAGGCAGGAGGAAGGTGCGCGCCATGTGGCCATTGACGTCGACGCTGAGGCGTCCGCGCACCTCATGCGCGCCAAAGCCGCCTTCGGCATCCTCGATGTCGGCGAGGATGCCGATGCAGCGCTGGTAGTAGGCTTCACCGTCGAGCGTCGTCGTGACGTGGCGTGTGGTGCGGCGAAGCAGTTGCACGCCGAGCCGCTCTTCGAGTTGCTTGATCGATGCTGTCGCGCTGGAGCGCGGCAGGCCGAGATCGGCGGCGGCCGCGGTAAAGCTTCGCCTCTCCACTACGCGGGTGAAGAGCCGCATGCTGTCGAACTTGTCCATCGAGCAATTGTTCGCATAGCCTGAATAGTGTTGGCAATCCGTGCCCGATTATATCGCACCGTTAGGCGAGTATATGCATCTCCATCGCATGAAGGAGATTTCGCCATGACCACCCGCCCCATCGCCCTGATCACCGGCGGCAGCCGCGGCCTCGGCCGCAACACCGCGCTCAACCTCGCCCGCAAGGGCGTCGACGTCGTCCTCACCTATCGCTCGCGCGCCGACGAGGCGAAGACGGCGATCGCCGAGATCGAGGCGGCCGGCGGCCGCGCCGCGGCGGTCGAGATCGACACCGGCGTCGTCGCCACCTTCCCGGCTTTCGTCGCGGCATTGAAGAAGGCGCTCCGGGAAACCTGGCAGCGCGACCGCTTCGACTATCTGGTCAACAACGCCGGCACCGGTCTGCGCAAGCCGATCGCGGAGACGACCGAAGAGGAATTCGACACGCTGATGAACATCCACCTCAAGGGCGTGTTCTTCCTCACCCAGGCGCTGCTGCCGCTGATCAACGATGGCGGCCGCATCATCAACGTGTCGACCGGCCTGGCGCGTTTCTCGGTTCCAGGCTCGGCCGCCTATGCGATGATGAAGGGCGGCGTCGAGGTGTTCACACGCTACCTCGCCAAGGAGCTCGCCGCGCGCCAGATCACCGCCAACACGGTGGCGCCCGGCGCCATCGCCACCGACTTCAACGGCGGCCATGTGCGCGACGACGCCGAGATCAACCGCGTCGTTGCCGGGATGACCGCGCTCGGCCGCGCCGGCGTCGCCGACGATATCGGCCCGATGATCGCTTCGCTGCTGTCGGAGGACAATCGCTGGGTCAACGCCCAGCGCATCGAGGTGTCGGGCGGCATGAACATCTGAACGGCCCGGAATATACGCTCCGATCCGCTTGCCTTTGACATCGCGCCGTGCTTCGCCGCTGTTTGTCTGCGAAACACGGCGCTTCTATTTTGATACCCACCCGAGATCCGCCTTTTTCACCATCGCGTCATGGGCAGAAAAATTTCGCGCCATCGCCCCTTCCCGCGCGCCTTGACTCTCGCAAGCCACCAGCCTATCTCAGCGCCACGTTAGCACTCGCCCTAGGTGAGTGCTAACTCATATATCCGGCGGCCTCGCCGGATGGAGGAACAGTTCTCACCGTTCTCATTCGAGGAAGACAACATGGCAAAGTCCAAGTTCCGCCCGCTTCATGACCGTGTGGTCGTTCGCCGGGTTGAATCCGAATCCAAGACCGCCGGCGGGATCATCATCCCGGATACGGCGAAGGAGAAGCCGCAGGAAGGCGAGATCATCGCCGTCGGCTCCGGCGCTCGCGACGAAAGCGGCAAGCTCGTGCCGCTGGACGTCAAGGCCGGCGATCGTGTGCTGTTCGGCAAGTGGTCGGGCACTGAAGTCAAGCTCAATGGCGAAGACCTTCTGATCATGAAGGAATCCGACATCATGGGCATCATCGGCTGATCATCGGCCTCTCCATCAACTGAATTTTCGGGCTCGGTCCGAGCCCCTGTCAGGAGCTAACTATGGCTGCAAAAGACGTAAAATTCTCCCGCGACGCCCGTGAGCGCATGCTGCGCGGTGTCAACATCCTCGCCGACGCGGTCAAGGTGACCCTCGGTCCGAAGGGCCGCAACGTCGTCATCGACAAGTCGTTTGGCGCCCCGCGCATCACCAAGGACGGCGTCACCGTCGCCAAGGAGATCGAGCTCGAGGACAAGTTCGAGAACATGGGCGCGCAGATGGTGCGCGAGGTCGCTTCCAAGACCAACGACATCGCCGGCGACGGCACCACGACCGCGACCGTTCTCGCCCAGGCCATCGTCCAGGAAGGCAACAAGGCGGTTGCCGCCGGCATGAACCCGATGGACCTGAAGCGCGGCATCGACCTCGCCGTCGGTGAAGTCGTCACTGCTCTCGGCAAGGCCTCCAAGAAGATCAAGACCTCCGAGGAAGTCGCCCAGGTCGGCACGATCTCGGCCAATG
>NZ_JAVIIY010000025.1:0-58609 GCF_033977345.1 Mesorhizobium dulcispinae | reverse complement strand
TCGGCAGGCACTGCAAAACCGACTGCGGGGCTGATGTCGGCCTCTGCTGGTCAAAAAGCGATATACCGACCGAGGTGTTCTGGAATCCCAGCCTGATCCCGGAGCCCGCTGCGCGCCATCGCTAAACTTCCCACGAAGAGGTCAAGCTTCCAATGTAATGAGTTTCAGTTCCAGATTTGATTCAGGGGCCCGCTGACCTGCTCCCCGTTTTGTCCGCGCCTATAAGTTAGCCCTGTTCACCTTTTGAGGTGCTCCCCATCTTTGGATCGCCCGGGCCGGAACTTCCGGGGTGTCTGGCCGCTCCAAGTACAAACATTGGCTTGTAGGTACAAAACTTTGGGTGTTGCACCAGCTGACGCGAACGCCCGACGAGAACGATCGCCGCGTCGGGAACCTGGCGCTGACCAGAGCAGGGCTCACCGCCTATCGCGAGATGGTGCCGCTGGCGAAGACGTTTGAAAGGGAGTTGCTGGAGAGGCTGAGTGCGGAAGAGCGAGCGGCGATTGTAAAGGGCGTAGCGGCGCTCGAAGCCTGTTTGGGACAAGACACAGTTGGTGCTAATCATTTTGGGCTAAAGGGTTGAAGTCAGGACTGGACATACGGATGGCTTGGCTTCCAAAGGGATTTCGCGCCGGAGGGCCACCCGTCATCCGGCAGCTCCAGCAACTTCTATCGAAAATCGGTCTACCGTCGACGGAGCCAAGGCCAGCGCCATCGTCTACAGCTTGGTGCTGACCTGCCGCGCCTCACTCGTCGAGCCGCTCGCATGGTTGCGCCACGTTCTCACCGAACTGCCTCAACGCGCTGTCGATACCGATATCGGCGATCCCCTTCAACTTCGCCAAAGCCGCTGCAGCTCGATCCGCCCGGACGCGTCCGTTTGAAAGCGACCGTCGTTGAAAGGGCGGCGGCGACGCGCGGGGAAATTCGCGCTTACCATCGATCCCGCAGGCCAGTGCTTCGTGCTTCTAACCAACGGAATGAGCGATCGGCGCATGGCCACTCCGTCAACAGCAGGAGAGACGTCGAGCGGCGAGCGGAACTAATCTGGTGTGTTCGTGACCAGAACATCATCAACAATCTCAAACGGCTGCCGGAGTATCCTTTGTCGACAATAAATGGTTGGGTTTTGGTTACCGCATCGAAATGCTTTGGTTCGCCGGTCTCAGGATCGGATTTCCGAGTTTTCCCGTTTCTTACCCCTATCATAGCGCCGGACAACCGTATTGCCGAGGCGCTGACCATTGACAATGACGTTGGGATCCTCTGCGTCCATTTGATCTCCTGTGCGGAGTACGAGTTCATCAGAACGGCGGGGTTGAACCTACCACCCTTCCTCGAATGCTCGACGAGCGTCACTATCCGCCAGTATTCAATCCCAAACGAACGTCTGACGTGTGTGGCGCTGGCAGCGCCAAGGCTTGACGAAGGCATAACCTCTACCAATCCATCACCACCTTGCCCGAACTCCCACTCCGCATCGCATCGAACCCGACCTGGAAATCGTCGATCCCAATGCGATGCGTGATCAGCCCGGAAACATCCAGCGGTCCCTGCACCAAGGCGATCATCTTGTACCAGGTCTCGAACATCTCGCGGCCATAGATGCCTTTCAGGTGCAGCATCTTGAAGATGACCTTGTTCCAGTCGATCTCGAAGCCGGTGGGCGCGATGCCGAGGATGGCGATCTTGCCGCCATTGTTCATGGTGTCGATCATGTCGCGGAAGGCGGGCGCCGCGCCCGACATCTCCAGGCCGACGTCGAAACCTTCTGTCATGCCGATCGACGGCATCACGTCGCGCAGCTTCTCCTTCGAGGCGTCGACCACATGATGAACGCCGAGCTTGCGCGCCAGATCGAGACGAACCGGGTTGATGTCGGTGATGACGACTTTGCGCGCGCCGACGCATTGCGCGACCAGCGCGCCCATGATGCCGATCGGCCCGGCGCCGGTGACCAGCACATCCTCGCCGACGAGATCAAAGGACAATGCGGTGTGAACGGCATTGCCCAGTGGATCGAAGATGGCGGCGATCTCGTCCGGCACGTCGTCGGGGATCGGCACCACATTGTGTTGCGGGATCACCATGTATTCGCCGAAGGCGCCGGGGCGGTTGACGCCGACGCCGAGCGTGTTGCGGCAGAGATGGCCTCGCCCGGCGCGGCAGTTGCGGCAATGGCCGCAGACGATATGGCCTTCGCCCGAGACGCGCTGGCCGACCTTGTACTCGGTGACCGCGGCGCCGAAATCGGCGACCGTGCCGACGAATTCATGGCCGGTCACCATCGGCACCGGCACCGTCTCTTGCGCCCACTGGTCCCAGTTGTAGATGTGGACGTCGGTGCCGCAGATCGCGGTCTTCCTGACCTTGATCAGCACGTCGTTGGGGCCGATCCCGGGCACCGGCACCTCTTCCATCCAGATGCCCGGCTCGGCCTTGGCTTTCACCAGCGCCTTCATCATGTTGGACATTCTTTTGTTCCTTGGATCCGCCGACATGCGCCTGGCCCTTCGGCACCACCGGGAAGGAGAAGCCGATGACGTAGTGCCTCGATTCTACATGCGCTGCGTCGAGTGGCGTCTCAAAGGCACCACTCGCACATAGCGCGAGGACGTTTGACCTCGCAGGGCGTTTAGAACTTCTTTACCTCGATACCATGCCGACGCAGGGCATAGCCGACTTGCCGCGGCGTCAGGCCGAGGATACGACCAGCCTTGGCCTGAACCCAGCCGGCCTTCTGCATCGCGTCGATCAGCCGGTCGCCATCGGTCACACGCATGCCTGTTGCACCCGAGGCAGGATGGCTCGGACCGCGGGCGTTGACGGGCACCGCCGCGCCGTCGGAGGCGCCGGTGCGCCTGGCTCCCAGCGGCGATTCAACCGGCATCCTGTTGCGGCCGAACTCATCGCTGGCATTGCCGTCATTTGCACGGTCGGCTCCTTTCCAGAGGAGGGAAGACAGGCACTGGCTATTCTGGCAGGCAAAATCTGAAGTGGCGATAGTGCTTGAACGCGCAAGAGTGGCCGTCCTTCGCACGCAGTTTTCCAGCTCACGGACGTTGCCAGGGAAGTAGCATTGCGAGATCAGGTCAAGCGCCGACGGCGCGAAGGCGAGCTCGCGATGGTTCTCGCTATTGAATCGATCGAGGAAGGCCTTCGCAAGGCGTGGAATGTCGCCGGGTCGCTCTCTGAGCGGTGGCAGCATGATTGGCACCACATTGATACGGTAGTAAAGATCGGCCCTGAACTCTCCATTCACGACAGCCGTCTCGAGATCCTTGTTGGTGGCGCATATGAGCCGGACGTCGACCGTTAGCGTCCTGGTGCCGCCGACGCGCTCCAACTCGCCTTCCTGCAAGACGCGCAAGAGCTTTGCCTGGAAGGCAGGCGAAATCTCGCCGATTTCGTCAAGCAACAGGGTTCCGCCATTGGCTAATTCGAAACGGCCGGCGCGCTGCGCGACAGCCCCGGTGAAGGCGCCCTTTTCATGCCCGAACAACTCCGATTCCAGAACGCTTTCAGGCAGTGCGGCGCAGTTCAGTTTGACGAAAGCCTTCTTGCTGCGAGGCGAAAGCTTATGGATGGCCTGCGCAAAAAATTCCTTGCCGGTGCCGCTTTCACCCCGCAAAAGCACGGTGGAGTTGGTCCTTGCCACGACCGCGGCGGTTTCAAGCACCTGCTTGAGTGCTAGACTTTCCCCGATGATCCCGTCGATTTTGACAGGCGAATGGCGCGCAGGGCGGGCCTCCTTCTCGTCGCGCGAGTTCTCCGCTCTCCCTTCCTCCTCAAAGAGCCGCTGACGATCTGTGCTCAGGATGCGATGGAGGCGGATAGTCCGGCCGACAAGATTGGCGACCATTGTCAGCAAGCTCACGTCTTCGTCGCAATGCACGCTGGCGGCGCCGTCCCGGATACGGTCGATCGACAGTGTACCGAGCATTTCATCCTCAGCCTCTATTGGCACTCCGATAAAGGTAACTGGCGTGGTTGCGCCGCCCAAAGCCGTTTGGAGATCAGCCTGAAATAGTTCGGACTTGCTGACATCGTGTATGACGAGTGGCCTCCCCGTAGCGCAGATACGGTCTACCACGGCCTGCGGTGTGAAGCGGCGCCAATCTGATTGAGGAGCGTGTTTGTTGCCGGCAGTTGCGGCAATCTCCAGCTCCCCGGCCGCCTCCTTGATGACCATTTCTCCATGACGCATTTGCACAAACGAGGAGAGAATGTTCACGACATTGCCAAGCGTGATCTGCAGCCGCGTGGGGGCAGTCAGGATCTCGGATATCTCGTAGAGGCCCCTGAGCGGGATGTTTGCCCCGTGCATCGCTTTGATAGGTGGCCGTGCGTCGCCAACCCCTACCTCGTGCACCCGATCCCGCATTACTTGACCCATGGAAACGCCTCAGGGGTTGTAAGGTGCCCCTCCCAAAGCGCCTTTCTTCGACTCGCTACATCCTAGTATTCACGAGCCCCTGTTCAATTGCAAATTGTCATGTTGCAATCGCGACAATTCCAGGTATCGGCTCTGGCAAAGGCGCGCGCGTGCGCGGGTCATCCGAACTTGAAGAGGACACCGAAGCCGCCGCGCGGATAATTCCACTCGATCTCACCACTGGCCTCGCACAGTACCCGACAGGTGCCGCACTCCATGCAGCCGTCGGCGGTGATCTCCACCTGGCCCTTGTCGTTCAATTCATAACATTGGGCCGGGCAGACGCGGGTCAACGCGAGCAGGTTGGCGCTTGGCATTTGGTGCGGTCGCACTTTTATATGTGGGCGCCCCGAATCGACCAGATACCGGTTCTGGTAAAGCTTCTCTTCAATGCGTGGCACTGCGATTGTCATCTCGTCCTCCTACCGCCAGGCGAATGCCAGGCGGACCACGTCGCTCACCAGCCCCCAGCGCGAACGCGCCTTGATGAAGGCAGCTGTGGTCGCCTTTTCCTTGTCGATTTTCGGGGTGCCGTCGACCCGCATAAAGTTCTGAGCCGCCTGAGACATCAACTGCGGGTAGGTCGTGAAGAAATTTTGGGAATTGGTGTGGAGCAGGGCCGGCATGTCCTTGTATTTCTTCAGGTCTTTGATTACGAAAGACTTGTTTAACATGGTCTTGTAGAGCGCAAGGTTCTGTTTGGTCATCGGCCGCTTGCGGCTCTTGACCTGCATGATTGCCTCAGCCGCGATGCGACCGGAGGTCATGGCGAGGTTCGAACCCTCCCGGTGGACGGCGTTATTCAGCTGCGCAGCATCGCCGACCACCACCCAGCCGTCGCCAAACAGCTGTGGAATCGCATTGTAGCCACCCTCGGGAATGAGATGCGCGGCATATTCTTTCACCTCCGAGCCGGCGATCAGCGGCCGGATCGAAGGATGGTTTTTTAACGCATCGAGTATGACGTATGGGCTCTCCATCATCGAAGCGAAATCCGAAACGAGGCAGCCGATGCCCAGTGAGATCGATTCCTTGTTGGTGTAAAGGAAGCCGAGCCCGGCCATGCTGCGGGAGATTGTACCCACTGCCTCGATCACGCAGCCTTCACCGGCCTTGAGGCCGAACCGCTGCTCTATGACTTCTTCAGGCAGGAAATGCATTTCCTTGACGGCGAGCGCCACGGATTTTGGCCTCGGCATCTCGCGAAGCCCGGCGCGCGTGCCAAGTAGTCCGGAGACACCTTCTGCGAGAACGACAACGTCCGCGAAAATCTCTCCGCCGACCCGGTCGGTGCGGACGCCGACCACCTTGTCCTTGGCATCGCGGACGAGTTCCGTCACGGTCGTCTCGCACAGAACCGTCGCCCCGGCCTCGCGCACCTTACGCGAAAACCATTTGTCGAACTGGGCGCGGATGATCGTATAGCGGTTGGGCTTCGCCTCGTTGAAGTCGTCCGACCGATAGTGAATCCCGGTGTGGGAAGTGTCGTCCATGGCCCAAAGCCGCTGTTCAACCAAATGGCGCTCGAGAGGCGCATCATCCCGGAAATCCGGGATGATCTTCTCCAGCATGTTCGCGTACATGATTGCACCCTGAACATTCTTGGAGCCCGGATATTCACCTCGCTCCAACTGCAGCACCTTCAGGCCGTGGCTTGCCATGGTGTACGCAGCAGCGTTTCCGGACATGCCGGCCCCAACAACAATGGCGTCGAATTTTTCCTCGATCATGTCCATCTCCCTAGCTCGCAAGCTTATCGCGACTGTGGGGCGACAGCCGCCGGGTGAAGGCCTCCGTCAGTGCGGGCAGGAAGCGGATCGCATCGGTAACGATCCCGAGGTGGGCGAAATCGAAAATCGGCGCCTTCGGGTCGGTGTTGATAGCCACGATGAGATCCGCTCCTTCGACGCCAACCCGGTGCTGGATGGCGCCGGAAATTCCTGCCGCTATGTAAAGCTTCGGCCGGATGGTCTTGCCTGTTTGGCCAATCTGCCGATCAGCCGACAGCCAGCCCTTTTGGACCAACGGGCGCGAACAGCCATGCTCGGCGCCGATTGCTCGTGCGAGATCCTTCACAAGCTGCAGGTTCTCCGCCGCGCCTAGACCGAGGCCTCCCGCAACCACAACGTCGGCATAGGCAAGATTGGCCTTTCCAGACTGGCTATCCGGCAGGAAGCCGAGGACTTTGGTGACGATGTCATCCTCGGCTACCGATAGCTGGTGCCGGATGACACGCCCGACCGGCTTATCCATCCGCCGCGGCATGGGCATGACCCTTGGTCGCACTGTCGCCATCTGCGGCCGGTAATTGAGCGTGTAGATCGTGCACAACAAGGAACCGCCGAAAGTTGGACGGGTCGCAGCGAGCGAACCGTCCGTATCGACGTCGAGTTCGGTGCAGTCGGCCGTGAGCCCTGTCTTCAAGGTGGTTGCGACCGAACCAGCAAGATCCCTGCCGAGTGTGGTCGCCCCGAGAAGCAGGATCTCGGGTTTATGGGCATCGACCAGATCCGTCATCGCCTTGGTGAAAGGCTCATTGCGATAGTCGGCAAGCAGCGGCGCCTCGACGTTGTAGACAAGATCGGCGCCATAAGCGAAGGCCTCGGTTACCGCAGACTGGGTGGTCTCTCCTGGCGGTCCGAGCACGATTCCCGCGAGCTCGACGCCAAGCTTGTCGGCGAGCTTGCGGCCTTCACCGAGTAGTTCGAACGATACCGGGTGGACCTGGCCGCGCTCGAGCTCGATAAACACCCAGACGTGGCGATAGTCCTTGAAATGGTCGGGCAGCTCCTTCTTTGTGCCGGCACGGCCGGAGGCAGGGCGAGGGGCTTCTCGATTCGCGCTCGACATCGTCTCTCCTTGCCGTCATTCGCCGCCGTTGAAGGCGAGTTCCTGTTCCAGCGCCGGCCCGCGGGTTAAGATTGCGGCGATAAGTTCGTCAGCGAGATCACGCAAATTCCTCTCGGGGGTGTCGATAAGTGCCGCCTTTTCCGCCCGCGCTGTAGGGGCGAAAACGCGCTTGACGACCGTCGGCGAGCCGCGCAGCCCGCATCTGGTGAGGTCATCAATGCCGGCGTCGGCCGCACTCCACTTCAGGACCTGGCTACGCGCGGCGTACAGGGCGTCCTCGAGCGAGCCCCGACGGATCTCATTTGTGCCTTCCAGCATGGTGATGAGACAAGGGAGCCTGCTCTTCAGCATCTGCGTGCCGCCTTCACAGCGGCGCTCGACCTTGATCTCGCGCGCAGCGAGGTCAACGGAGGGGATCTTCGCAACATAGGTGAGTTGCATGAGATCGAGGCGCTTGGCGATGCCGGGCCCGACCTGGGCGGTGTCGCCATCGATCGTCTGCTTGCCAGTGAAGACGATGTCTGGCGTGCCGAACGTCTCGCCAACCTTCGCGATTGCCTGGGAAAGAGCGAAGGAGGTCGCCAGCGTGTCAGAGCCCGCAAAATAGCGATCCGTCAACAGCACCGCGCGGTCGGCGCCGTAACCGAGCGTCTTGCGCAACGCGTCCTCCGCCATGGGCGGACCCATAGTGAGCACGGTGACCTCGCCGCCGTAAGTGTCGCGCAGTCTAAGAGCCTCTTCGAGGGCGAATATGTCGTAAGGATTGATGATGGTAGGCACACCCTGACGCATGATCGTGTTCGTAACGGGATGGACCCGTATCTGTGCCGAGTCCGGCACCTGCTTGATGCAGACTACGATGTGCATTGGCGGTCTCTTTGGGCTTCTATACGGATGCGGGCTTGGCGGTAGATCTTTGGCAGCATCATTCGTGCCAACTGTTTTGCGAGCTCATATTCCTCGAGACTCCGTTGGTTCCTTCCAGGGGCGCGTTCGTGATGACACGATTTGTCGGCTTCCCGACATTGTCGCGTCGCAACCATGTCGCGCTCATTCTTTTGCGAACCGCTTCAGGACGGACTCGAACGGGACGAAGGTGCGGCCCGGCGTGGCAGGCTTGTTGGGATCGTAGTCTTTGAGCACCTTGAAGATCCGGTGCTTAAGCGGCGAGGAAGTCGTGAAGTCCTCGTAAGCGCGTAGCAGCGTTGCGCGCACCCGCGCGGCGACCACCTGGTCGGGCAAATCGGATAGATCTTCTTCGGCAAGGTATTGGCCCACGCGCTTCATGATATGAAGCCGTGAGACATTCAGCACCTTTGGGTCATAAGAGACCCCAAGGACCGCGAAGAACTCCTCCGCGGCCGACAGGCCCTTCAGTCGCGCGAGGATGTCGGTAACATCGATGGGGCGGCCGTCAGCGGAACAATTCATCGCATTCTCCCTGGTCGGGCAACTGTGGTGTCGCTGTGTTCGTCGCCCAGCTGGCCTGGACCGGCGACATCCGCGAAGCGTGCCTCGCTGCACATTCCATCGTAGATCTCGACCAGTTGAGCCGCAGTAATGGTCGACTTTGTCTCGGCCGCCTTGCGGCGGACGCGGGCCACCATCGCGGCTGCCAAATCCGGGTCGAGATCGCGACCGCTTTCGCTCAGCACGCGGGCAATCGAGGTGGCGCCGGAATGCTTACCGATGACGATACGCCGGCAGCGGCCCACGAGTGCCGGGTCGAGCCCCTGGTAGGCGCGCGAGTCCTTCAGCAGCCCTGCGACGTGAGTGCCGGATTCGTGGGTGAAAACATCGGCGCCGACGACCGGCTTAATAGTCGCCGTCTGCCGGCGGGCGGCGCAAGCCACCTGGGCGGCGAGGTCGGGCAATGCGGTCAGCTCGATGCCGGTATCCGCGCCGTCGATGACGGCCATCGCGGCCGCCACTTCTTCCAGCGCGGCATTACCCGCACGCTCGCCGAGCCCGAGGACGGTGACGGACGCATGGCGCGCGCCTGCACGGATCGCGGCCAGCGTGTTGGCGGCCGCAAGGCCGAGATCGTTGTGCGCGTGAAATTCGAGGTCGATTTCAGACTTCGCCATGAGCTGGGCGACAAGTTCGAAAGTCGAAAAGGGGTCGAGAATGCCGACCGTGTCGGCCAGCCTGACGCGGCTTGCGCCGGCGCGCGCAGCCGTTTCGATGACGCGGGCAAGATGATCCCCATCAGCCCGCGAGGCATCCTCGCAGCCCACAGCGACGAAGAAGCCGGCAGCGGCTGCGCGCCTGACCATATCCTCGATGACCTGCAGCGCTCCCGCCTGATCGAGGCCGAGCTTGGCGGCAAGTTGGATGTCGGATGCAGGCAGCGACAGATTGACGGCGCCGACGCCGCTCTCGATCGCTGCGTCGAGATCCCTCGCCTTCATCCGGCACCAGGCCATGAGCCGAACCGGGAGACGCCGCGCGACCGCGGCGCGAATTGTTTCGATCTCGTCGGCGCCCATGATCGGCGTGCCGATCTCGATCTCTGGGACGCCGGCGGCCACAAGAGACTCGGCGAGCTCCAGCTTTTCCGCCGTCGTAAAGGCGACACCGGGCGCCTGCTCGCCGTCGCGCAAGGTCGTGTCGTTGAGGAAGACATCACGGCTCATGAACGGCAGCCTGTTCTGCTTCCGCCCAGGTATGGACCGGATCGAACGTCTTCGGGACTTCGCCCACGCGGCCCAGAACCGGGAGAGTCACGCAGCTTCTCAACGATTGCCGGCATGACCTCAAGCACCCGCTCGACGTCTTCTTCGTTGTTGTCGCGCGCAAACGAGAAGCGGACTGCCCCGTGTGGCATCTTCATCGCGCTCAGGACATGGCTGGGTTCCATTGAGCCTGAGGTGCAGGCGGAGCCGGAGGAACAGGCGATGCCTACGCGGCTCAGCAGATGTGGGATTCCATCGCTTTCGGTATGTTCAAAGGAGATGTTTGCGGTGTTTGGCAACCGCTCCATCGGATCGCCAGTGACACTGGTGTTTGGGATGCGCTGGAGGATCCCATCCTCCAGGCGGTCGCGCAGCGACTTTACCCGTGTGGTCGCGTCGTCCATGAATTTCAAGGCGAGTTCGGCCGCCGTGCCGAGCCCGACTATGCCGGGCGTGTTCTCGGTACCGGCACGCCGGCCGTGCTGTTGGTGCCCTCCCTTGATCATCGAGCGGAAGTGCACGCCACGCTTTATCCAAAGTGCACCGATCCCTTTGGGGCCATGAAGCTTGTGGCCGGAGAGCGACAGCATGTCGATAGCGGTCGATTTCAGGTCCATCGGAAGCTTGCCAACCGCCTGCACTGCATCGGTATGAAAAAGGGCGCCAATTTCCTTGGCCAACTCGGCGAGCTTGGCCACGGGAAAGATCGTACCGGTCTCGTTGTTCGCCCACATTACCGAGACGACTGCCACACGGGGCGAGAGGGCTGCCTTGTAGGCGTCGAGGTCAAGCCGGCCACGACGATCCACGGGGATCGTGTGGACCTTGACGCGACGAACCTGCTCAAGATGCGCGCACAGCGTCAATACGGCGGGATGCTCGACCGCGGACGTCACGATCTCGGTTCGGTCGGGCGTGAGCTCGAGCGCCGAAAGGATCGCTGCATTGTCGCCTTCTGTTCCACCCGAGGTGAAGGTGATCTCATCGTCGAACTGCGCGCCGATCAGCGCCTGCAACTGCCGCCGCGCCTTCTTTATCGCCGCACCGACTGAGGCGCCAAAAGCGTGCGTCGACGAAGGGTTGCCGAATTGATCCGTGAAGTACGGCAACATCGCTCGCACAACGTCAGGATCGACCCGTGTCGTTGCGTTGTTGTCGAGGTAGACAGGCCTCATACGAACAGTCCTCAGTTAACTGAAGGACTTGCCGCAGCCGCACTTGTCCCGCGCGTTGGGGTTGTCGAAGACAAAGCCGGAAGAGTCGAGCCCGGTGACGAAGTCGACGGTCATGCCGGCGACATGGGGTTGGGAGTCTGCGTCCACAAACAGCTTGATCCCATCTGTCTCCGTAATCACATCGCCCTGGCGCGAAACGCTCTCCAGGCCCATTATGTATTTGAACCCGGCGCAGCCGCCGGTCTGGACCATAATGCGAAAGCCCTCCGCTTGCTCGCTGGCGCTGGAAAGAGCGGTCTTGACGGCGGCAACAGCATTGTCGGTGAGCGTGATCATGGCAAGATTTCTCCTCAATCCGTGACGTCTTTGCGGATCACGATGCAGGGACCGTGCCAAAAGAGGAAAAAACCGTTTCAACACGGCGCGATCCCCCTAGAGGCGCTATCAATCTTGTTGGCCATTGCTGAAAAGACGTCGGGCACCCGACACGCACTGTCGGGTTTGTCGAGTACGTGACACAAAGTGTCCGGCCTCGGTTCCCACTGAACTCTCACATAAATCATTGATGAGTGTGCGGAACATTTTTTTGCGCTTGTTCAGGCGAATTGGCACGACTTTTGAAACGCCCATTGGCGATGCGGCAAGAACCGCCGAGACAAAAATCATGCTGCGAGTGCCCTCGCGATCGATGGAATGGAGCAAGCCACATGTCAGGGCTGGGCAACATGTCAGGGTTGGGTCAGAACCGCTCTGCGCGGGTGGAATCGGCTCCTCGCCGCTCAGACGACACGCCGGTTTCGATGGCGATCACGCACTCTCGCCAGCAGCACCCTGTTCCTGGACGAGCAGGAGGTCGGCATCGAGCACCACGCTGCGCTCAGTCGACCGACCACCCGGCAGGGCAGCTGATCCTCAACAAGCAGATGAAGGTCGTTAATACATGGACCAGCGCGAGAGACCATCGCCGCAAGAAATCCGTCGGGCGCAGCAAGACAATCCAAAGATCCGTGAGCACGATCTCGCCGCCCGACTGGGCATTTCGGAAGCGGAACTGGTCGCCGCGCATTGCGGTCTGGGCGCGATTCGCGTCGAGCCGCGCGTCAATGATCTGCTGACCGGCCTCGAAGCGGTCGGCGAGGTGGTGGCGCATACCCGCAATGAAAGTGCTGTGCACGAAAAGATCGGCGTCTACGACAAGGTGGTCACCGGCAACAGGCATGCTCTGGTACTTGGCGACGACATCGACTTGCGCATCTTCCCGAAGGTTTGGGCGCATGGATTTGCTGTCGAGAAGCGCGATGGCAAGGACATTAGCCATAGCCTGCAATTCTTTGATGCCGCCGGCAAGGCGATGCACAAGGTGCAACTCGGGCCCGCCTCAAATCTCGATGCTTATCAGAAGCTGGTGGCTGAGCTGGAATCCTCGAACCAGGAGCCGATCGTAGTATTCAAGGCGAGCGGAGCCAACGATGACGCAGAGGTTCCTGAACAAGCCGCCACGGTGGAGGATCTACGCGAGTGCTGGAGCCAACTGACGGACGTGCATCAGTTCTTCGACATGTTGAAGAGACTGAAGCTCAGCCGCCGCGAGGCGGTGCGTATGGTCGGCGAGGTTTACGCTTGGGCGCTCGAAAAGGACGCCATCGGCGCCATGTTTCAACAGGCGGCCGAAGACGAAATGCCGATCATGTGCTTTGTAGGAAATCGTGGCTGCATCCAAATCCATTCCGGTCCGATCAAGTGGGTCAAAACAATCGGGCCGTGGATCAATGTGCTCGACGAGACCTTCCACCTGCATCTCGGGACCCACCACATCCGCGAGGTCTGGGCCGTGCGCAAGCCGACCAAGGACGGTCACGTCACCTCGCTCGAAGCCTACGGCGCCGATGGCAAGATGATCATCCAGTTCTTTGGCAAGCGCCGCGAAGGCGAGGGCGAGCGCGAGGACTGGCGGTTTCTGGCCGAGACCCTGCCACGCATTCCCGGTCCGACCGCTGCATGAGGCGAGACCAATTGCATGTTGTTTTCCGGTTTCGCTCGGCACCCGTCGCCGGGGCTCAGCATTCTGCTGGCCATCGCTTTGCCTGCGGAGCGAGTGAGCGCCTAGCTATTGCTTCCCGTGCTGTCACGGATCGCTCGATCGTCGCAATCGCCTGCGCGCTTGGCGAGGAAAGACATCTCACCGCTCGAAATTCGACGAGCTACTACCCGAATTCCGCTGAAGGTTGACCGATGTCGGCCACATGCGTCAGCTGTCGGCGAAGGTTGTTTTGTCGGTCAGTCAGTCCAACTTTGCGGCCGTGCTCCAAAACGAGGCCCATGCTTCCTTCAAGTAGCCGTCCTCAAAGTACTAAGATCCTTCGTTGGGCATTGCTTGCTTGTGATCTGATCCGCAGGTGACCTCTGCCGCGAATCGAAATGCCCCGGCCGCTTGCCGCGCGCTCAGGAGTGCCGCGCCGGATTGCTTTGCTCAGGCATTCAACCACCTTGCGTCAAACAAACGGCAAGCAAGGACCAACGATCATTCTGCCCCTGCTTCCACCGCGGGAGGCTCCGGCTTCAATATGGTCCTACTCAATGACCGTATTCCTGGAAAGCAATTTTCCAATCACGTTTCTCCGATATCAAAGCGTTAGACATCCACTCGCGACCGGGAGAGCAGGACGCCCGCAGGCCGCGCGTGTTCTTCCGGCATCCGCGCCTCCCGTCATTGCGCGCACGACCCGGAGGCGCTCATGGCGCACCCGAGGATGACACACATCCATCGCGTAAATATGTTGAATCGGAACAATCAATTTTGCCAATAATCTGAAGAGAGATATGAAAAGGTTCAGGTGGCGTGGGGACGCAGGATAAGGAGTGTCTCTGATGGCTATCCATGGTAGTCCGCGCGACAACGCCCTCTTCGGCACCAACGATGAGAATGTGATCACAGATCCCGACGGTAATGACTGGATTGACGCTCTTGCCGGTAACGATTCCATTTCGGCGGGGCCCGGCAATGACCGAGTCTTCGGTGGCACAGGTAATGATCATGTCTTTGGCGAGGAGGGCAATGACTACCTCTACGGCGACAGCGGGCGAGACGGACCGCGCATCACTGCTGAGGATAATGACAAGCTCTATGGGGGTCCGGGTAACGACACCCTCTTTGTTGGTGACGGCAGGGATTATCTGACCGGGGGGACAGGCAACGACACGTTCGTGTTCCAATTCCACAACCCGATCCCTGGATATGACCCGCGTTTCGGGCCGGACCCGGATAATACCTCGATCTTGGATTTCAACCCGGCGGATGACACTTTGGCCTTCGATGCGGTTGGCCTCGGTAGCGACGGCTTTGGCGCCAACTTCGTCAACCACGCCAGCTCACGGTCTGGCCATCCAGTTGACACCTTCTACAGCGGCGACGCCGCGGGCGCGAACGGCGAGCATGTCGTCGTGCTCACCAACTCGTTCAGCAACGGCTCCCAGGCTGCGGATGCGATCTCCAATGAGCATATCGGCGACATTATCGCTTACTATAATCCGTTAACCCAGTCAGGGAATCTGGCCTATGTCACCTCCGATAACCATGCCGACGATTTTGCTCATCTCGGTAATGTCCACAGCGTCGCGGATCTGGCCGGGCTTGGGTTGAGCGCGTGGGACTTTACCTTCGTCTGATCCGCGGGAACCTTGGATCGGATAGGACGAGATGCGCTACCGCGTAGATACACCGCCGCTTTCGCCGACGGCGATACTCACCGCGACCGAGACGCGTCGGAGACGACAAGCTTGACGTCTCTGAAGCCGCGGCGCGTCAGTTTGCGCAGGAGCTCCGTCCAGGTCGGCTTGGCCACGGAGATGCCGACCTCATGCCAAGCACCTCGCGGCAATGGTCGACGCCGACGGCGATAATCACCGCGACCGAGACGACGCGGCCGCTGCGGCGCACCTTCAGATAGTTCGCGCACATCCACACCTATAGCCAATCGTCCTCGATCGGCCATTCAATCAAGGCCTTGAGCATCCCGTCGGTCTGCGAGGGAGAAAGCCGAATGGCTGCGGTACTCGGCGACGACCGCAATGCTTGGCGCATCGGCCACCAAAGACTCTCAACATTATGCCAAGTTGGCAGAAAAGCCTCAGAAAGAGTGTCCTGCATACTGTTAAATTGGTCTGAACCAAGGTTTGGCAGGAGCCAAGCCGAACCGTCCCCGTGTCGCGGACGCGACAAAGCTGACCGCAGGTGTCGGTTGTCGGACGTTTTGCCGGGACGACATGTGGTCATCCAATGAGCGGCGGTCCCGGTGGTGGCTGAGCATAGATCGGTTCAGCACCATCGATACGGTCGATCCGGCACGCAACTTGCTTAGAAGATTTCGGGGCGCCAGCAGCAGTGCGTCACGGAGCTCAGCGATGATTGACCAGTCTCACAAACTTCAATGGGGATAACCAGTGGGTTACGCTTTAGAACCGCAGCACGAAGCAGATGCCTCTGCTGCTTGAATGCGCGACCGATCTCTTGCGCTGGTGCGCAGTTTGGCTGCATCGCGCAACACAATCACGACGCGCTAGAGCTGGGACTTACCGGGTGCTGGCCAATCGACCTTGAGATCGGCCGGCAATCTCAATCGAGCGCATGAACGCCTGGCGTTCAGGAGAAGAGGCCAAATGGCGACAAATCCGGTTCCAGATCATGTCCCGCCCGAAATGGTGAGGGAGTTCAGCCTGTTCACTTCGCCCGGCATGTCACCGACTCCCAACGGGGATCCCCACGCGGCAGTCGCTTGCGTCCATTCCGGCCCGCCTATCTTTTATTCACCCCTCAACACACGCGACGGCAGGGGCACCTGGGTGATCACCCGCGCCAGCGACCAGCGCCGGGTGCTGCAGGACAGCGAAACTTTTTCCAGCCATCGCAGCATCTTTGCCTCCGCCCTGGGCGAAAGCTGGCCGATGATCCCACTTGAACTGGATCCTCCTGCCCATGGCGCCTTTCGCTCACTGCTCAATCCGCTGTTTTCGCCAAAGCGGGTGGCGGCATTGGAGCCGGCTGTCCGCGAGCGGGCAATCAGGCTCATCGACGGGATCGCCGCATCGGGCACAAGCTGCGACGTCATGAAGGATTTCGCATTTCCGTTCACGGTAAACATCTTCCTTCATCTCCTAGGGCTACCGGATGACCGAATCGACACATTTGTTGGATGGGGGAGAGATCTGCTCCACGGCGACGATGTGAAACGGCCGGCCGCGGCCCGGACGATCGTATCGTTCATTGATGAACTTGCAGCCGTCCGCCGCAAGGACCTGGTTGATGATTTCATGACTTTCGTCGTGCAGGCACAGGTCGAGGGCCGCCGCCTGACGAAACAGGAAGTACGCGGCGTCGGCGTGCTTGTCTTTGTTGCCGGGCTAGACACTGTTGCAGCAGCCATAGGCTTTGACCTGGCCTATCTCGCACGCAACCTCAAGGATCAGGAATTGCTGCGCGGCGAACCAGGCCGGATCGTGGCCGCGGCCGAAGAATTGCTGCGCGCCTATCCGACCGTTCAGTTGATCCGCGTGGCAACGAAAGATATCGACTTCGAAGGCGCGCCGATCCGCAAGGGAGATTATGTTTCCTGCGCCACGATGATCGCCAACCGCGACCCGGCGGAATTCGAATGCCCCAACACGGTCGATCTGGCGCGAGAGGACAACCGCCATGCCACCTTTGGCTATGGTCCCCACCGTTGCCTTGGCTCACATCTTGCCCGGCGCGAGATCGTCATTGGCCTGGAGGAGTGGTTGGCGCGCATCCCCGCCTTCCGGATCAAGAAGGGTACGGCACCCATCACCTCTGGCGGCCATGTGTTCGGGATCGAAAATCTGATCCTAGACTGGTCCTGACCAAGCCCCGCCCCCGTGCCGAGGTGCAAAGACAATGGAGGCAGCGCCATGCGCATCATCGTCCAAAATGCCAAATGCCAGGGTCACGCGCGATGCGCGGCGCACGCGCCACACATCTTCAAGCTCGATGACGCCGGTTACATCCTGGCCGGTAACATCGAAGTTGCGGAAGGGGAGGAACTGACTGCATCGCGAGGTGCGCGATCCTGTCCCGAACGTGCACTTAAACTCGACCGTGAACCCTGCAGCACGAGTGAACCGGACGTCATTCCACCGAGAGTCCGGCGGGCATGAAAGGGATCGACCAAGTGGCCCATACGGGAACTGAGGCACGCTCCTTCTGTTCCACCACCGTCCTCGTCCAACTGCGCAGGGGCACCTGCGGCATCGAGAAGCCCCCCAGGATGCGCAAACGCCAAGATGCGGTTCGCGAAACACCTCTTCCGATCGCAGAATTTGTGGCAGAGCCGATGGAACAGACGAAAATTGCCCAACTAATCGACCGTGAGGCGATCCGGGACTGCCTCTATCGGTACTGCCGCGGGATCGACCGCGCCGATGAAGCGGCGCTACGCAGCGCATACTGGCCCGATGCGCATGACAATCACGGCGCCTATTGCGGCCCTGCAGAGGGGTTCATCGAGTTTGCACTCGGTGTCTTCAAGACCGGACCCCGTAACATCCACCAGATCACCAACATCCTGATCGAGTTCATCAGCTCGGCAGAGGCTGCGGTCGAGAGCTATTTCACCGCGCTGCAACGCGCACCGGACAAAGACGGAGACGTACGCCAGATGCTCCTGTGCGGCCGTTACTGCGATCTGTTTCACAAGAGGGAAGGGGAGTGGCGGATTGCCGAACGGACAGTTGTCTACGATTGGATAGAGGAGCAGATCCCACCAGCGATCGTTGAGGCAGAACGGTTCGGCCCGCGCCGGCCGATCGGAGCACCGCATCCGGACGATCCGGTCTACAAGCTCGGAAAGCGTCGCATTCCTTCTCGCCATGACTCTTCGGAGGCTTCGAACGACACAGCCGCATCGGCCGAGGAGAATCAAGGCCATGACAACTTTGCGATGCTACAGCGATCCCGGCGAAAGACAGCCCGGTGAAGGTGCGCCAAATTGGATTGCCTTTCTGCCCGCGACGGCGTGAGCGATCGGCTCTGTCCCACGAGCCCGCCGACGACACTGGTTGTGCCCAAATGTACGGGTCCTTGGCAGCGCCGATCATCACGGCAAGCTCCTGTCCTTGGCCGGTCCCTCAGCAGCCTCGGCTACCAAATCGGAAGTTGGATCGCTGCCGGATCGCTGCGTCGTCTTTCCGGGTCCGCAACTGGCCATCGCCAGGACGCGCTGCTTTAGCGCGACGCATCTTTTGCCGCTCAAAATTGATTGGATGAAATCGCCGAAGGAAGTCCTCAACATGCAGACAGGACGCATCGTCATCATTACGGGCGCCGCGGGTGGGATCGGCCGTGCGCTGGTCGAAGTTCTTGCCAGGGATGGAGACACTGTCGTTGCGGTAGACCTTCCTGGCAGTGGCGTCGTTGAACTGGCCCGTGGTCTCGGCCACCCGCATCTTGGCCTTGAGTGCGACGTCTCGCGGGAGGAGGATGTGCTCGCGCTTTACGGTCGGGTCGAAGCACAGTTCGCCCAGATCAGCGTCCTCATCAACAACGCCGCGATGGGACCCACCATGGCTGCGAGCGTCGACACTGGTGTCGACGCCTTCCGCCTCGCCCTGGCAGTAAACTTGATTGGACCGTTCGTCATGGCCCGCGAAGCGGCGAGGCGCATGAGGCGGGGCGGTGCGATCGTCAACGTCGCTTCGATGGCGGGCGTCGTAGGCAATCCCAAACGCAACGCCTACGCGGCCTCGAAGGCGGGCCTGATCTCGTTGACGAAGTCGCTTGCATGTGAGTGGGCTTCTCGCGGCATTCGCGTGACGGCGGTAGCGCCCGGCTACGTGCGCACGCCGATGGTGGCAGAACTGGAACGCGCGGGCAAAGTGGACCTAGCGGCCGTGCGCCGCCGCGTGCCGCTGGGGCGTTTGGCGCATCCGGACGAGATCGCTCTCGCCGTGCGTTTTCTGACCAGCTCGCAGGCGCGCTACATCACCGGTTCAGTGCTGGCGGTCGACGGAGGCTGGATGTCATTCAACCAGCCGGGGGATGCACACCCGCAGGTGGATGGGATACCCCAAGCCGAACTGTGCTGTCCGGCCGAACGCACCGACGCGCGTATCGTGCTCGTCACCGGCGGCGCGAACGGCATCGGCGCGGCCGTGGTTCGCCGCTTTGCAGCAAACGGCGATACCGTTGTGATTGCTGATAGAGATGGCGCTGCAGCGGCAGAACTCGCTGCGTGGCTCCGCGGCAAGAACCCGGCCAAATGCGTGGATGTGGCCGTCGAGAGCGAGGTGGTTGCGCTATTCGAAGAGATGCGGGCGAGCTTCGGGCGCATCGATGTGCTCGTCAACGGTGCTGCTGCCGCCGACATTTTGTCGTTGGGAATCGAACAAATACCGGAACACATCCAACACGTCTTGGATGTCAATCTTACCGGGGCCTTCACCTGCGCTCGCGAAGCGATCAAGACGATGCGCGCTGGCGGCGTGATCCTCAACATCGGATCGATCAACAGCTTTCTGCCGTTCGCGCCGCGCCATGCCTACGGTGCCTCCCAGGCGGGGCTGGACATTCTGACCCGATGCCTGGCGGCCGAACTCGGGCCGGTCGGCATACGGACGGCCACCGTCGCTCCTGGATTCATTTGCACGCCTGGCGTTGCTCAGTTGGCGAAGGTCGGCCGCATCGACATGAAAACGATCGCACGACGCATCCCGATGGGCAAGCTGGGACAGCCGAAAGACGTGGCTGACGCAGCGTTCTTCCTGGCTTCGTCCGCCGCCTCATACGTCAACGGCTCCATCCTGTACGTGGACGGCGGCTGGACCTCGTTCGGTGATGCGGGAAACGCCTGCGAACTCGATAACGAGTATTTTGCGGAGGCCGCCTGCTGAGTGTCGACTATTCGCCAGCCGACAGGCCGCGGCTCATCGAGGCCGAGTTCGTCCAAGGGTTCATGGTCCGGTTGGGCGCCCCGCCCGCACTGCTTGACCGAAGACCTCATCCTCGGCGAGGCGAAACGTCCGCCTCATCGCTGTCGAAGCCATTGCAACCGCTCGGTGCGCCTGCAACCGCCGAACGGCTTGCGGCCTGACCACGCCGCCGCCAAGGGCGAGATCGAGGCCGCGGCCAAGGCGCCTCGCGCGCACCCAGAACATCTCCCGATGGCTAGCTCCGTTCTGTAAACAGGGAAACACCATGGAATTCGCAACCTTTATCCTGGCCGCCCAGCGCGGATATCACCAATCGTGCGAGAGCGTTATCCGCAACTCCATCGAACAGGCCGTCGTTTCGGAGCAGGCCGGCTTCGATACCGCGTGGTTCGCGGAGCATCACTTCAACAATTATAGCCTCATTCCCTCGCCCTTGATGATGGTGGCGCACTGCGCCGGCGTCACGAGTACCATTCGCCTTGGCACTGCCGTGTGCGTGCTGCCGCTCTATCAACCGCAGCGCCTGCTTTCCGAGATCGGCTTCGCCGACATTGTTGCGAATGGCCGCCTCGAGCTTGGCGTCGGCTCGGGATACCAGCAATTCGAGTTCGAGCGCTTCGGCGTCAATATCGATGAGGCGCCGGCGGTCTTTTCGGAATACTTGGACATCCTTCAAAAGGGCCTCAACCAAAACATCTTCGAGCACGACGGTCAGTATGAGAACATACCCCCCACGGCGATTTCGGTGCGCACCGTCCAGAAGCCGACCCCGCCGATCTGGATCGCCGCCGGGACGGCCCGCCTGGGCCGGGCCTATCGTGAGGGACACAATCTTTTTGTGACGGCATTCCATAACGGATTAGAAACTTTGCGCGTCCTGCGCGAAGCCATCGAGAAGGCCGCGGCTGCCGAAGGCAAGAATGTCACGGACGCCAAGATATCTTTGCTACGTTGCTGCTATGCCAGCGACGACGAGGCAGAGATCAATAGCTATCTCGACAACGCCCGCTTCCAGCGCCGGCTGTCTGAAGCACTGCATCAGCGTCGCCAGCAGAGCCTGGACGGCTATCTGCTAAAAGAAACGCCAACGCAGCAAGATTTGTCATTCGCGACGATGCGCCGGAACCTGCCGATCGGCAGCGTGAATCGAGTGGTCGATCGCCTGTTGGAAGAGATCGATATCTTAAAACCCAACCAGATCGCAATTCAGACCCAGTTGGGGGATTTCGACCAAAAGACGATGCTGCGCCAGATCGAGCTCTGGGGAGACAAGATCATCCCGGCGGTGAACAAGTCGCTCGCTCATCAGGGCGGTTGATGGGACAAAACATCGCCCACCACTGTGGCTGCCTCTGCGCCGGCCAATCGCCGCGGTTCAAGCTGGAGTTTGATCAGCATGTGCTTGCCTGCGTGCTTTCGTGTGCACTCGAGGAAGTCGAGGCCGGCGAGGCGACGGCGACGGAGGCAACCGGTCTTTCGCGCGCCGAGCTGCGCGATGTCCTGGCCAGCAGCTTCCCCACTTTCCCCTTCAAGGCCTTCGCCCTGGAAGAGATGGGCGAGCCCGAGCCGGACCCGGAGGAAGAACTTTTGCGCGAGCTGCTCCTGGCCCATGCCCTGCCGGGCGACCCGGCAAGCGCCCGGTTTGCCAAGATCATCGCCCGGCGCGCCATGCGCAATGACCATCTCTGGCAGGACCTTGGCCTTTTCAATCGCACCGAGCTCAGCCGCCTGCTTGCCATGCATTTTCCGACGCTGGCGGCCGGCAACACCCAAAACATGAAATGGAAGAAGTACTTTTACCGCAAGCTCTGTGAGGCCGAAGGGTTTTCGCTATGCGCCGCGCCCAGTTGCCGGGAATGCAACGATTTCGCAGGCTGCTTCGGTCCGGAGGAAGGCGAAAATCGCCTTGCACGAATCAAAAATGGATTTGCATTGGATTAAGAGCCGCTTTCGTCAGTGTTATGAGGCAGCCAACCTTGATCGCCATCGAGCCGTAGGCACTTTTCCCGGCGACGTTACACGGGAGGAGGGGACCTTCATCGCATGATCGCGGTGAGCGATGGTCGATTCGACTCGGGTCGAGATCTTCTTGTTTCGGAAGCAGGGGGGATCATATTTGACTAACCAAACGAACGGGCGCATGACCTGTTCCTAGCACTATCGGGTCACATCTAGTCTCTTAGAGACATTAGCACCCCATAGAATCACAGACCTAAGGACGGCCTGTCTCCACAAGGAGCCGGCCGCGACGCCGAGCATGACGACAACGTGCGCAGCCTGCCACAACGGGACGTGCCGTTGGTGCTGGGCGCCTGCCCATCGCAAATTACACGAAGGGGGCGCAAATCCGGACTTGGCGGGACTTGCAGCCGTTGCGGACAGGGCGCGGCCGACTATTGGGGTCAGCCCAGGCGCCTGGCAGGAGGCGGCGGAGGTCATGGGTTCACAGAATGCGTCGATTACCCTGGCTGCGATCCTGCAACGGGCCGAACGCATCCGCAGTTGTGGCGGCTATCTGCGGGATCTCACGGAAAAAGCGCGGGCGCAGAAATTCTCTGTGTGGCCCATGGTCACCGCGTTGCTCAACGCCAGAGTCGGGGCGCTGGAGAAGGCTGCTGCCGGAAAAGGTGCGGAGGAATCCTCAGCAGCGCAGGAGCGCGGCGGGTGCCGTGGGGCAGCTCGCTGGATATCAGCGACGCGCTGCGCGACAGCATGAAGAAAAAGGGCTGGTGATGATGTCCCGGGCTGGATCGCCGATGCCGCCATTGGCAATGAGCTCGGAACGGAGAGCGTGCGGTCGATCAGGTCCTTGACCCAGAATGGCCGCTCGGCCGGCCTGTTCGACCTTTCAGCCGGTTCGTCTGAGGCCTTGCTGATATACGACTATGACTGTTCGCCTAGCAGCGATGCCAGTTGTGTGAGCCCGACAGCTTCTATTTTCGGGGCCATCGGATAGGACTCGGTTCCGGCGTACACGACGAAAGTGCGGTCGGGCTGAACATCTTCCAAGGCCATATGCAGACCCTTTCCCAGCGAAGGAGACAGGCTGCGTTTTATTTCGATTGCCCAGACGCCGCGATTGGCTGGAAGCTGGAGGACAAGATCGATCTCGGCTCCGGCCGCGGTGCGGAAGAAGCTTGCGAGGGTCCCTTCGGGCGCCACCGATACAAGATTCTCCAGAACGAAGCCCTCCCAACTCGCGCCGACGACCGGGTGGCCGGCGAGGCTGTCGGCCGTCTCTATGCCAAGCAGGGCATGTACGAGCCCGCTGTCGCGGACGTACACTTTCGGTGTTTTGACGAGGCGTTTGCCCGTATTGGCGTGCAACGGCGGCAGCCGACGGATCAACAGCAGGTCCACAAGCAGATCAACATAGGACGAAATGGTCGGCGCGCTGACCGAAAGGTTGGCCGCCAGGCGTGACGCATTCAGCAGGCCCGCCTGATTGTGGGCAAGCATGGTCCACAGCCGTTCGAGGGTTTGCGCCGGAATCCGCGGGCCGAATTGCGGCACGTCGCGCTCGAGATAAGTGCGGATGAAATTGCGTCGATACGCGAAGCTGTTGGCTTCCGAATGTGCAAGAAAACTGTCCGGGAACCCGCCACGCAGCCAGAGACTTTCAACCGACAGCTTTTCAGAAGCGATCTCGAGCGCGTCCAGCGGTGTCATCTCGACATATTCGATGCGGCCGGCCAGGCTTTCGCCCGATTGACGCAGCAGATCCATCGAGGCTGATCCCAGAAGCAGGAAACGACCGGTGCGGCGTCCGCGCCGGCGTCCGGCGTCGATCAACCCTCGAAGCTCCTGGAACAACTCTGGCATTCGATGGATCTCGTCCAGGATGACCAGACGGTCCTCGTAGGCGCGCAGGAACAGTGCTGGATCCGACAACTTGTTCCTGTCCTCGCGGGACTCCAGATCGAGATAGAGTGCATCCAGGTCTTCACCAATCTGCAAGGCGAGCGTTGTCTTGCCGACCTGGCGTGGGCCGATGAGGGCCACAGCAGCTTGACGGGCAAGCGCCTGACGAACTTGAGGTAGCACACGGCGGTCTATCATCCATGCAAATTAAAAGGCGCGTTTTAAGATTGCAAGGATAAAGAGCTGGATACCGCACAACGGAGACATACGTGATATGAGTGTGCTCATACGCAATCTCACGTGATGTCTTGTCCGACGCTCTCTTCTCATCTTTCCTCATGGTCGATCGACCGCATGCGCCGATCGGCGGACGGCGCACGTCGGGCGGCGCTAGGGCGCAGGAGCGCCCTAGCCGCACCGTCTCCGACGATCGCGAGCTTCTTGTCGGGGCGATCCGTCGCGCGCTTCAAGAAACAGCGCCCGCGTTGGCGGCGCCAGCAACTGCGACCTCGACAGGATTCGTGGACCTCGCTGCCGCGGCCGCCGACATCGCCCTGGGGCACTCCGTCGTCCTTCAACTCAAGCCCGACCTAGACCAAGGACGCCGAAGCGCGGTGCGCTCCTTCCTTGAAATAGTCGTCCGCGTGAGTGCCACGCTTGACGAAACACGCCTCGAGTCGGCGATCAGCAAGCTCGCGGAGGTCCTCCTGCCCGATGAGCTCGCCGACGCGCGCGGAGCATTGGCCTCGGACAACCTCGAGCTCCGTGATCGATTCGTCTCGGAGGTTCCTCAGCTCACGAGCGCCGAGATCGGAGCGCAGGCGGGGCTGAAGACCAAGAACCCCTATGCGACCGCAGCGCGCTGGAAAAAGGCTGGCAACATCTTCTCGGTCCAGCACCGAGGCAAAGAGTATTTCCCGGCTTTCCAGTTCCGCGAGGGACGGCCGCACCCGACGATCAAGAAGGCGCTCGGGGCACTCCCTCCCCGGCTGTCTGCGTGGCAACGTGCCTTCTGGTTCATGTCGACGAATGGCTGGCTGGCCGACAAGGCACCCGCCGATATGCTCGACAGTCCGCAGTCAATCATCGCAGCCGCTGAACGAGAGGGCCAAGAGGTGGTTGGGTGAGCGTTTCAAGCGTACGCCCGCCGCCTTCTTCCTTTCCGAGCATTAACACCCAAAAGGTCACGAAAGGCATTGTCCTCCATCGCACGCACGGCTCCAGCTTCCGGCCGGCGCAGTTCAACCCATGCATGGGTCAGCCGACGCGTTCGCTCCTTTTCCAGACTCCGCAGGCGCATGCGTACCGACGCTCTACGCGGCGACATCGCGGGAGGCAGCGGCTTTCGAGTCGATCTTTCACGACATCGAGCCTACTGCCGTCTTCAAGACAGTCCGCCTCGACGTCATCGAATCGCGCAGCGTAAGCCGCATTGCACCGAAGCGCGATCTGCTCCTGGCCGGCCTGTTCGCGCCGGATCTCAAGGTGTGGGGCATAAGCCGCGGCGATCTCATCGAGACGCCGAAATCGACCTACCGTCAGACTGTTCTTTGGGCTCAAGCGATTCACAGCGCCAGAGCGGACGTTGACGGCCTGCTTTGGACATCTCGACAGTGCGACCCGGACCGATGCGTAATACTATTCGAGGATCGTGTCAGCGAGGGAGATTTCGAGGTTCACGACAGCATCGAGGTCGGCGCCGACGCGGACCTGTTGCTCGAGATCCGAGCTTTCGGCATGCGCGCCGGCATTACCATCGTTTCTTAGGCATGCGTTGATGTCGAGAACACATGATCCGCGGCCGGTTGGCCCTCCCCACGAGACGTATGTTTCTCGATACCGAAGTCCATAGACGAGCTAGGGGGCGCGGGCATCCCGAAAAATGCCTACGCTCGATCAGGGCGAGATCGATAACCTTGCTTGGGGAGCTTTTGTCGAGCAGCTCGTTAGCGAATTGAAGGGGGCATTCAATCGCTGCCTGGAAGTCCCCGCTGGCAGGTGTTTAAGGTGATTTCGCGGGTCGCGCGCCGTTTGGCGCGCGCAACGGCAAAGAATTCCCGACGAGTCGAGGACGAGGAATTTCCCACCGCTGTCACCACGATTCTCTGCCATTCGTTCCAGCGGTCGTCGTGTTTCGTGCTGACGGCTTCGAGTTGTTTTGCCAGCGGTCGGGAGTCTCCTTCGGAATGCCGGCTTTGCGGCCCAGGCTCTTGAAGGGTTCGCCTGAGGTCTCGGCTCGTCGCATAGGGATCACGCCGCGGGTCCCGTTGCCGTCACACGGAGAAAAACGCCGTGACTGACCGAGTTTCAACAAGTCCTTTGGAGACGCGAAGAAACGCCCATAGTCATTCGGTGATGGACTCGTCGTTTTGGCCGCAACCGGCTCGGAGGAAGGCAAATGCAGCCTCGCAAGGATCAAGAACGGGATCGCGTTGGACTAAGATCCGTCTTCGTCACCAGTATGAGGCGGCCAATCTTGATCGCCATCGAGCCGTAGGCGATTTTCCCGGCGTCACACGGGAGGAGGGGATGTGCGCACCGCCCTGATCTGGTGAGCGGTCAATGACGCGCCCGGCCGGCAACAGGGGTTGACCGGGTGACGGAGGACTGTAGCAATGATGCGGTCGGGCGAAGAGCGGCAACTCCCAATAGTCGAGCGGAACGCGTCTCAACCATGGCGGATCGGTCCCGGAACAGAAGTGCCGTGGCGACGCATTCGCGACGATATTGCAAAGAAGGATATCCAGTGGTTAGAAAGCGAGGCCCAAAGCAAGTGAGAGCCTCTGCAGAGCCTGGTTGATTGAACCGCGCCCTGCTGCCCGGCTGACAATTCTAGCTTGTCGCTGATCAAAGATGGATGGCGCTTTTGAAGAGCTGACACGTGCGACCGAAGACTCAAGCGACCGCCCATCCGTGCCAACCTTTTTGGTGGCCAGCACCATTTCCTTCCCCTGAGATGACATGAGCAGATACAAGGATTACCGCAAGCCCCGTCGGCGTCGAGATGACGACGGCCCGTTTCCTTTTCCAGAAGAGGACCTCGTCCCAAGCTTCTTTCATCAAACGTCACCTGCGACGGCAAAGCCGGTAGAAGCAGAGGTCAAGTGGTTCAACGCAAGCAAAGGTTTTGGCTTCGTCAGAATCTCGGACGGAAGGGATGCCTACCTGCATATTCGGGCATTGGAAGCGGTTGGAAGGAGCAGTGTCCCAGAGGGAGTGCGGCTCAAGGTCACCTTGGAGGAGACGCGAAAAGGCCATCAGGTCGCGCAAGTCCTGGAGATTGCACGGGAGACGGCCAACACTTCGACATCCGCGCCGGAAAGCGCCGGCACCGTCAAATGGTATAACGCCGAGAAAGGCTTTGGCTTCATTGCTCCTGAAGCCGGCGGAAAGGACGTATTCGTCCACGCCTCAACGTTGGCCCGCTGTGGAGTGAGCGAGCTCGTGGAGGGACAAAAGGTTTTTATCGAGTGCGCGCAGGGCAAGAAAGGTTTGGAGGTGCAAAGCATTCGTGCAGTTCCTTGACGACGGCCCAGCCCTTTTGTTGAACGCGCAATGGTGAGCCATTCACTGCGCATAAGCACATCAGAAAGGCGCGTTTGTCGCGGTGCTCGATCCTCATTTTTGACGAGGGCCGATATGGTTCACATCGTGCTCACCGTCCTTGGCATGGTCGTTCAAATTGAGGCTGCGGTTCATCACGGAACGCAGCCGCGACGGAAATCGAACAACGTAACAGCACCTATAAGGTGGCAAACAGCGGCTTGACAGGGATTATCATGGTACTGCTTGCCGACGGCCTCGGCCCAGCAGGAATTGCCAAACTGGTCGGCTGCTGCAAATGCAGTTTTATCGGATCATTCAAGCCTTCAATGAATCTTCTGCTGCGATAGCCAGAAGTGGTGGACTAACGCCGACATAAGCAGATCATGCTGGCCTTCCCCGACAAAGCCGGTAAAAGAGTTCCCCGTGTTGTCACAGAATAGGAGTAATTGAATGCACGAGGACACCGCAAATAGCCGAGGCCTGTTGATTGAACTTACGGCAGATATTGTATCTGCCTATGTCAGCAAAAACGCCGTTCCCCCCGCGTCACTGCCAGAGCTTATCGCAAGCGTGAATTCGTCATTGTCGAATCTTGGGCAGGCGGTCGAGCCAGAGAAGCCAGCCCAAGCGCCTGCGGTTAATCCGAAGCGGTCGGTGTTTCCCGACTACATCATTTGCCTAGAGGACGGCAAGAAATTCAAATCGCTTAAGCGTCATCTCAACGTCCACTACGGCCTGACGCCCAACGAATATCGCGAGAAATGGGGATTGAAGTCCGACTACCCCATGGTGGCGCCGAACTATGCGGCCCAACGGTCGGCGCTGGCGAAGTCGAGCGGTCTCGGCCACAAGGCTGTCAGCAATCCCGAAAGGAAGTCGGCGGCACGCAAATCTAGGTAGTGGGCGCAATGCCTCCCCCAGGTCGATGCGCCATACGGTGGAATTGACCGGCCAAACCTGTAAGGCCTTCAAATCCGACATAGCCCTGCGCACAGCCGAAGCAAACTCGGAGGCGACAAGGACGCCGGCAATCCTTTCGTAGCAAGTCCTGCTACGGCTAAGTGATCGCCGGCTGGTCCTGTGCAATCGCGGCCGATCGCGTCACAGCGGCTGCCTGGCTGCTTGAGCTGCGCGGCCAGATCGCTAGGCTCGACTGAGACGCGAACTCTCTCGCAGGGGTTCCTTGGAAGGTCTGCGCGGCCTTGAAGACCGCTTCGATTTCGCAGGCGAAGTCCAGATAAAATTGCCGGGGAGGGCTTTCAAGACGAAGCCGAGGCGGTATTGCGGCAGCGGCTCCGGTCCTCGCCGCCATCGACGTCATAACCGAGTGTACAGATAACTCCGCAGCCCCAGGCGGCAGACTTAGAGTTCGACGCGGCTGATGAATAGACACCCGCGCCCGCCGTGATTAGGAGCGCCGGTCGCCGCACAAACTCCCGACTTTTCCGCTGTCGATTTTGTCGGATTGGCGACAACTGTAGCTCGACCGAGACAGGCTCTTCGAGCGTAACCGCTGCAAGTTTGAGAAAAATCTCGGTTGGCCTGAAATGGCATGATCCTTGTTGTTTTCCATTCGATGTGATCGCCGCGGGCAAGAAACGCGACGGGTCCGCTCGCAAAACCCAAATGGAGAAAAAGGATGATACGACCGGAAGAGACTCAATCTTTGGTCAGCCTCAGATTCGCCTTAAGGGGCGCGAGGGCTTCGCCCGGAGAGTCCCCGTCTTGGGCATTCATGCAATTCAGGAATGACTTCCAACTCTAGTTGCGAAGACGCGGTCCGGGCGCTGCGGTAGTTCGCTTGAATCCCTAGAAAGCTTCATCAAAGCAATAGTGGGTACTTACGTCGATGGGCTTCGTGAAGACATTTATTGTCTCCTTCTTCCGCTTGGCGGCGGGATTGGCGTTTCTATGTGCTGCACTCACAGGCTGCCTGCTTGCCTCCACAGCCATGGGGCAGGACAACCTGCTGGATGTTGCGAGATCGCTGTTTCGCCCCATTCCCAAGCGTGCTGCAGACCTGGACGGCAATCCGGCGACCTTAGAGAAGCTCGAGTTGGGCAAGATGCTCTATTTCGAACCGCGGCTCTCGCAAGCTCACAACATCAGCTGCAACACCTGCCATCAAATCGGCCGTGCTGGCGGCGATGGCCGTTCCACCTCTATTGGCCATAACTGGCAGCGCGGCGGCCGCAATGCGCCAACTGTATTCAACGCTGTGTTCAACATCGCTCAGTTTTGGGACGGACGGGCAGCGGATCTGACGGAGCAGGCCGGCGGCCCGATCTCCAACCCGACGGAGATGGGGACCACTCCCGGGCACGCCGTCGAAGAGCTCAAGGGCATTCCTGGGTACGTTGAGGCGTTCGGCAAAGCCTTCCCTGATGAAGTCGATCCCCTCAGATATGACAACATCGCGAGAGCCATCGCCGTGTTCGAGGCGACGCTGATCACGCCTAACGCACCCTTCGACAGGTATCTCGAAGGTAACGAAAACGCACTCACCACTGAACAGAAGGAGGGGCTCAGGCTTTTCACCGACAAAGGATGCTCGTCTTGCCACAACGGCATCAACCTCGGTGGGAGCATGTACGCTCCTTTTGGGGTGGTCGAAAAGCCCGGCTGGGACTTCCTGCCGCCTGACGACAAGGGACGCGTCGAGGTGACACGGAAGGTGGATGACGACTATGTCTTCAAGGTCCCTACCTTGAGGAACGTCGCACTCACCGCCCCCTATTTTCACAGCGGCCATGCATGGGATCTAGAGCAAGCCGTGGCGGTGATGGGCACGACCCAGCTTGGTACGCAGCTGAGCCCTGAGGAAGTCGACAAGATCACCGCTTTCCTACAGGCGCTCACCGGGGACCAGCCGAAGGTAACCTATCCAACCTTGCCGCCGAGCGTCGCGACGACACCTCGGCCGGCGCCGTGACCGCATAATCCTGCGAGGGCGGCTAATAGACGCCGAGAAGGGGCCAGACGCCTGCTTCAACTTTGATCGCCAATGAGCCATAGCCGCTTTTCCCGGCGCCGTCCCACGGAGGAGGGGATGTTCATCGCCTCGCGATATTTTGTGACGGTGCGGCGCGCAACATTGATACCGGTTTCCTTCAGCCGGACGGCGATCTCGTCGTCGGAAAGCACGTCACCGGGCGATTCTTGAGCAATTATCGCTTTTATCCGATGGCGGACAGCTTCGGCGGAGTGCGCGTCGCCGCCTTGGCAGGAGGCAATCGCGACGGTGAAAAAATACTTCAGTTCGAACACCCCGCGTGGGGTAAGCATATACTTGTTCGAGGTCACCCGGCTCACCGTCGATTCATGCACGTTAATCGCCTCAGCGACAGTCCTGAGATTGAGAGGCCGCAGATGGGCCACGCCATGTTGGAAAAAGGCATCCTGTTGGCGCACGATTTCAGTCGCAACCTTAAGAATCGTCTTGGCCCGCTGATCCAGGCTGCGGATTAACCAATTCGCGTTTTGCAGACATTCGTTCAGATACGCTTGATCTTTCGAATTCTGGACGGTGTGTCGCGAAACTTCTGCGAAATAGGTTTGGTTGATCAAAACTTTGGGCAATGCGTCCGGATCAAGTTCGATCTGCCATCCACCTCCGGGTGAGGGCGTGACCCAGACGTCGGGTATGATGGATTCGGGCGCTCCGGATTGGAATCGGTTGCCAGGCTTGGGATCGAGCGCACGGATTTCATGCAACATCTCGAGAAGGTCTTCTTCATCGACGCAGCAGTGCTGCTTCAGCGCCTGAAAATCGCGTCTGGCAACCATCTCAAGGTTCGAAACCAACGCGGCCATCGCCGGGTCGAACCGGTCTCGCTGACGCAACTGGATCTCGAGACATTCGCTGAGAGTACGAGCAAAAATTCCAGGTGGATCAAACTGCTGCAAGGTTGCGAGAACCCGTTCCACATCGGTCTCGCGGGCGTTCAGTTTGCCGGCCAGTTCCACGAGGTCCACCCGAAGATAGCCCGTATCTTCCAGATGGGCTGCGAGCTCGCCGGCAATCAGCCGCTCCTGTGGTGTGAATGCAGTGAGCGCGATCTGACCAGCGACGCGGTCGTGCAAGGTTTCGGTGCAGGCGGCAAACTCGTCCAGGGCAGGGCGACTATCCGCAGGGGTATTCGTCGTGTTGCGCAGCGATTTCCATTCCCCCAGTCGCTCGGCGGCCGCCGCGCTCGTCGGCCTATCCGTGTCTTTTTCGCGTGCGCCGGTGGACTGGTCTGCCGAAATCGGCACGTCGCCAAGAGCCTCACCGTCGTTTGAAGCTGGCTCCAAAAGCGGATTTTTCTCGAGTTCCTGCTCCACAAATTGATGCAGTTCGGCGCGAGCCAGTTGCAACAGGCGAATCGACTCAATGAGCTGAGGCGATGCCACCATAGATTGCTTCTGGCGTTGAAGCAGCCTTGCCGAGGACAGCATGTTGAACGCGAAACTCCGATCGAGGAGGCTCTTGGCCGTGCGTTAATGGGATTGCCAGACGCTCACTTAATCATGCGGCGGCCTGCAGTGTTTCAAGAACGTTCTGCGGGGATGAGACGGCATAGGGATCGGTCTCGCAGTTGTCGGAGAATCCTTCTTCCTCGAACCATTGCTCCACCGCACCGTCGTTGATCAGGGCGGCGTAGCGCCAGGAGCGCATTCCGAAGCCGAGATTGTCCTTCGCAACCAGCATACCCATTTTGCGCGTGAACTCGCCTGAGCCGTCCGGGATAAGCTCGACCTTCTGCAGCCCCAAGGACTTGCCCCACGCATTCATGACGAAGGCATCGTTGACGGAGATGCAGTAGATTGCGTCAATTCCTTCCTTCCTGAACTCGTCATAGAGCTTTTCGAAATTGGGCAGTTGGTAGGTCGAGCAGGTCGGGGTGAAGGCGCCAGGCAGCGAGAACAGGATGACGCGCTTGCCATCGAAATAGTCGTCGGATGTCTTGTCTTGCCAGCGGTATGGATTTGGCCCCTCGACGGACTCATCGCGAACACGCGTGCGAAAAGTAACGAAGGGGACCTTCTTCGTGATGGTCATCAAGTAGCTCCTTTTAGAAGAAACCTGGCATGGCTTCTCGGTTTGGGCCGACGCAACGTCGACTCGGCAGGCATGCCGGACATGAGATGAAGGCCTTCGCGGCTTCCAAATCGCTCTTCCACCCGGTGGTACGGGAAGGCCTTGGGCCCACCCTCTTCATCATCCGAATGGCCTGGCCAATATGAGTGATTTGGGCGGGATCGAGCAACCCTTTTGCGGCAAGTGGCGCCGGAAGGGATGTGGATGACTGGCTGCTTGTCGTCGAGGAGAAAGTGGTGGTGATCGACAGTGTCAATCTCGAAATAGCCGTGTGGCGCCGCAACGTTGAGGTCGCCCAAGAGTCTCGCTTCACGAAAGTGGTTCTGCCTATTGTAGATGGTTGCCAGTGGCGCGCCGACGTCGGTTGGAGTGACCCTTCGATGCAGTGCTTCGGCATTCACATGCTGATGAGGACCGGCAAGCAGCAATTGGGCGCATGCCGCGCAGTTGGATGTCGGCCTCCGACCACACCTGCGCAGAAAAGCTAGCGAGCACTGACGCCTGGAGGGGTCGACCTCCCGATGTTTATCCGCGATAGTCACCGTCGCCTCAAGCGCTTGTACGGAGTCACCAATGATTCGCTCGTCGCTTTGTTTGTGGTTCGATGGTTCTAATGAGCTGTCGCAAATGCCGTGCCATCTGACTTGCAGCAGGGATGGAAGCGACTTTTACCTTGAGTAGAGGGACCTGCTTTCGGGGGCGCCATGGAGGAAAGGCTTCCGCCTAAGACGGCGATCTCATCGGGCTACACTTGTAACATCTCAGGCAGCTAATGCTCGGGAAACATACAAGGCGTTTCCACGTGACGACTCGACTGACCTTCTTGTGTCAGAAGGTGGACGAAAATGTCGGAAGCTCTACCAAGGGCAGGGCTGGGCCGCGAGAAGGGAGAAGTGGTGGAACGGAGACGATACTTATGCTGAACCCGAAGCGCAGCTTCGTCCGCGCGTAGCCGAATGGAAAAGGGCCGAAATAAGTTCGTTCATGTCAATGAACTCTGCGCTCTTTTCGGCACGTCGGTAAGAACTCGCGGCGGCAGCCAGAGCACTTGAAAGCGCGCCTGCGGAGCGCGTAGCAGCCGAGAAGGCCGCAATGCGGGCAGACCCTTGGAGAGAAAAGGCCCGCTGCCGGGAGGAGGTGGCAACGGGCCCGATTCGAAAACGGCACTAGAGGGGTGTGCCGCATTCAAGATCGGCATCGTAGCGAGAGAGTTGATGGCCGACACCCTCATAGTAGCTGCCGCGTCAGATATTGCAACGCACAAATGTCATCCCGCAACGCAATAAAAGCATCGGCCTAGCGAAAAATACACTTAGAAGTGCTATGTCGACAGGTCGACACCGCCGCGCCCCAAGCTGGTGCGCTGCCGCGGCAGCCGATCGATCCGTAACGATTTCGAGAGCCCTGATCCGCCCGTGGAGCAAAGCAAGTCCGAGCTTTATGTCCAAGGGCCGCCGGCCGGCCAATGACGCTCGAAACCGTCGCCTAAGGCTGCAGCCTGGAGCGGCGGAAAAACGAACTCGCCAATCGCGACGATCGCGGCTGGGAGATTCGGTGGCTGCAAGAGAAGCGGTTCCCTTCCGACGAACGCCGTCCATTGCCTTGCCTTCTCGCTGTGCTCGGCAAAGCGGTACTGAGTCCAAGCGGAGTCTCCGTTGGCAGTAGCGTGTCACGGCGTTCAAATGTCGCTTGGATTGCCTGGACCAGCGATCCACCTTCGAACGCGAACAGCCGCGACAGCGCCAGCAGGTCGTAAAAATCCTTCGTGCGACTGTTCGCCTGGCCAAGCACGACGATTGCCTGGAGTTTTTCGGCAACCACGGTTTCCCTGGGATAGGCTCTCAGTCGAGGACCCTCGGCCGACAGAAGCGACGGAAACTCCAGTTCCTGCGCCGTCGGCGTAACAGCGTCACCAAAGCCGATGTCGACTTGTACCGGGATCCGGGTCCTCCCGAGAAACGCTGTCGTCTGCACCCTGACGCCGCCATATTGCTGGCCTTCACGGATCACCTCGACGCTCAGGCCGTTCGCATCGTACACCAGTCCGTCTCTTTCGGCCTCGATCCGGCAAATTGTTTCGAAAACGGGTCGGATCGCCGTTACGGCTGGATTGCCGAATCCAAGAAGATCGAGGTCCTGCGTAGGGCGAAACGGATCGTTGAGCCACGCTGTGAAGAGCATCGCGCCCTTCAGGATGAACTGATCTCGATGCGGGGAGATGCTCAGCCGATAAAGCAGCCTCTCGATGGCGTATCTTCTCAGGATGAGCTGATTGTCCGTCTGCTTGTCCCGCGCGATGTTGCGGAGCCGAGCAAGAATCGATGCTGGAAGATTGGCCGGCCTATCCTTCATCAGCAACTGTGCTTTCAAGATAAGGACGAACGACACTCCAGATGCGCAGCGCCTGCGCATATCGGGCAATGTCGTCGGGCCTGGCCTTTCTGGACCGCCAGCCCATGCGGAGCGCTTCCATTGCAACGTCGAGGCCGACGGCATTGCGGAAGCGGAAGCAGTCCACGATCGACTTGGCCGGATCAAAGATCCGGACAGGCACCGAATCGATGGTGTAGGTCTTGACGCCAATGGTGAGCGCCTTTTCGCCGAAGCGAGCAACCCGGATCGGCGGATAGTCGATCGTCGGCTTGCGGTCCTTGGAGCCGATTGCGATCCAGACGCTGCGCGGAAGCTGCAGCGTGATCTCATGAAACTGGAGCGCCGATACGAGGCAGATCACGCCTTTCGGAACTCGGGTTGCGATCTCGGCCAGGGAATGAGAAATGTCGACGTCGGCATCCGCGCGTTCGTAGAGCCCACGTGAGGGGCGATGGAGGATGCCCTCGTCTACCAGACGCGCAAGTGTAGCCGGATTGATGCCTCGGCGTTTCAGATCCGACAGGCGCATGATCCCGTGGTGCTCAATCAGACTGACGGCAAGGTCGCGCTGAGAGGTTTCAAGGGATCCGGTCATGTATCAAACTGTCGGCAATTACAGGTAAGTTCCGACATTCTATTACACCGGAGAGGGGAAGTCGGCAAGCAGCCCTTCCACCGTTCTGTAAACGTGGCGCGAGACATCGGCGCGTCAGCATCGTAGCGCGATGGAAGAACATAGCGTGAGTTCCCGGCGCATGTCCTGAGTGCGATCATGATATCGACGGATTGGCGCGACAGATAAACATTATGAGGCTTGGAGCGCTTCATGCGCTCTTTGGGAATGCTCCACACGGCAAATCGACTTCATCCCAGACCGCATCCTGCAATTCGCTTTTTCGAACCATGGTCAGCAGTATGAGTCGCAGGCCCAAGCGGATCGTCGCGCCATGCAGGATCACGAACGCGAAGATCTGCTTGACGATGTCGCGGACGTGGATAGCCGTTGCCGGTGCTCCTCGATCCTTCACTTTCTTGCAAAGCCCCCGGCGATGGTCCGGCGAGATCTCCTTGAGGAGCCGGTTTCTCCAGGTCGGCACAATGTCGCGGTCGAAGATCGCCCGGCGCATGGCGCGTGTACTGTCAGCCATACGCGCTTCCTGAACCAACGCTCCCCGAACTCACCGAAACTCTTGGCTTCCTTCAAGCGGAGCTTCTGTCGCTGCTTCTCCTGCGCAGGCGAGATTCCCTCCCCGACCATGCGACGCGCATCGAGACACCACTCTCTCGCGCGGGCGAGGGTTACACATATCTTCTCTTGAAATCAGTGACGTAGAGCGGGTTAGCGATAGTTAGCGATAATCCGCGAATGACCCAAAATCACTCGACTTGCGCCATCAGGGTGCGTTCAACGGAGATATCTGGGCGCACCTTGACTAAAGGTTCACTTCCGCCAGATCGACGACAGCAACCGTGGCGTTCTCGACTATTGCCAGAAGACAGGTGCGTCATCCAGGATTGAAGTTGTGGCGGCGCAAATTGGCGGCATTAGGTAGCAAATGCCACCAAGACAAACGTAAGTAGTTGTTCTTATGTCGAAAAGGAAGGTCACCAATTCGATAGATAGCTACCTATGCCACGCCTGAAAGTGTCCCAAAGACATCGTTTTCACGGTGTCATTGGGACCGTCGAACTGTCCTGACCAAACCTAGGCGATGGCTCTCTGCCAGATGCTCTTTTACCGCATTGAACCAGTCGGTTGGTAACCGACCGATGACGCACGTTCCTTCCGCACCCGGCAGTCTCGAAAGGCATCGGGCATTCCGAAGGTCTGGCCCTGGCCACGCGAAGACGTTGAACTCGTCGGTATATATCCATGAAGGCTCGTCATCGAGACCAAGATGACGCTTCAGTTTTGCAGGCACTTCCAATGCCCGCCTTCCCGGTCGTGGTCTGGAATGCGATATGCCCAAGACATAGACTACTGGCGTTGGCCCAACGTCATCTCTGGCAAGAACAACAGCGGAAGGATACGTTTTTTCGCCGTCCTCACGTGTTCCTACTTTCGACCGCCACAAATATTCATAGGCGATCACATATCCGACAGGCGGATTTTCAGGAATTCTCATTCCAGGGGCCTAAAGTTTTGGGCCTGAGAACTCGGTTTCTAAATCAGGGATGTCATCCAAGTTATAGGATTCGCCTGCTGCCATTTCCGATCCAAGGATCAAATCTACCTCGCTGGCCGACAGCTCCGAGGTGGGAAGAGCTTGACGAAACGATGCCCACATAGCCTTGAATAGCGGGCCTGATACGAGGAACGTGGACGTTCTGCCGTATTTTGTAATCTGGACAGGCGCTTGAAGCGCGCGGTCATTCCACTCTCCAAAGTTCTTTTGAATTTCCGAGGCTGGAACTGAAACCATAATTCATCTCCTTTATCCGTATGTTACGTAACATAAGGAAATTGTCAAGATTGGAAGCAATTAACCATCGCTCAAAAGAGACGATCGACTCCTGCCGGCCTTCCGGGTATGAGCCCGATCCATGTTCAGGACGGCCCACATACAGCTTTGATTTCGTCGGTGGCCCAGTGGCTGCCGCGGACGCTGTACGCATGCAACCTGGAGCCTGAACATGACCGCCATCCCATTCCCCGTCGCCTTTATCGCCGCGCAGCCTGCTGCCGCGGTGCTGCACGTCCCGGTCCCGTCCGGAGGCTTGGAAATACGCGGCCCAGCCGCCTTCCAAGCCGAGGAGGGACTGAGCCGTGGCGAAGTCCAGACAACAACCGAAAGGGCAGCATTTCCTGCTGTCGCCGGAATGCCGGACGCTCACCGTCATGGACCTCGCCAAGGTCCGCGAGGAAACCGCCCATGGCTGGTTCAGGAAGATGCGCTGGCCCGAGACCGACGGAGAACCGTACTGTCCGAAGTGCGGCACGCTGCGTTGCCACGCGATGAGCCGCGGCCGCTTCAAGTGCTCTGACAGAGTCTGCAAGGCGGTCTTCACCGTCACCTCCGGAACGGTCTTCGCATCACGGAAGCTGAGCTTCAGGAAGATGCTGATGGCCATCTGGTTCTCGGTGAACTCGGTCAAGGGCAAGGCCGCCCTGCAGCTCTCTCGCGAGATCGGCGTGCAGTACAAGACCGCCTGGGTGCTCCTCATGAAGCTGCGCGAGGCCATCGCCTGGCGCCGGGATGACATGGTGCTCGAGGGCGAGGTCGAGATCGACGGCAAGTACGCCGGCGGCCACATCCGTCCCGAGAACAAGGCGGAAGACCGGGTCGACCGCCGCCTGAAGAAATTCCAGAACATGAAGCGGCTGTGTGCACTGGCGATCAGGGAGCGCGGCCTCGGCGGCCGGACTTTCACGCGCGTGATCCGCGACGAGGACGGCGACGCGGCCTGGGCGGCCGTGCGCGACCACGTCTCGCGCTCGGCTACGGTGATCGCCGACGAGCATGCCAGCTACAACGACATCGTCGGCCTCAACAGGATGCAGCGGGTCAACCACTCCAAGGCCTACCAGGCCGAGGACGGGACCAACACCAACCAGATCGAAAGCTTCTTCTCGCGCGTGCAGCGAGCCTATGTCGGCATCCACCACCGCTTCTCGCTCAAGTACTTCGACTGGTACGTCGCCGAGCTCGCCTGGCGCGAGGACACGCGGTACCACGCCAACCGAAGCCAGACGTTCAGCGTCCTGCGAACCGCGCTGTCGCGGCCGACCTCCCGGTTCCTCTGCGGCTACTGGCAGGGAAACAAGCCACCGGATCTAATCTGGGAGGGCAAGAAGGCTCCGGCCTAGGACGCGGGAGCCGTTTCGACCGCGCTCCGCGCCGCGTCTAGGCGGTGATTTCCCAAAGAAACTGCCTGTTCGCAGTCTTGCCGACGTGCCTCACGCGCCCGGCCTTCGTAAGCTGGGTCAAGACAGCCGACAGCTTGCGCGATACCCGGTCGACGATCTCCGCTTCGCCGCCCAGTCCGATCGCATGCGAGAACTTCGCGGCACATTCGGATGTCGAGACCGGGTTTGCCGAGTCACGGAGAATTTCGAGCACGACCTGACGCTGGTTCACGCCTCCCATGGAGGCTTTGACCTCATCTGAAATTTTGGTGATTCCGGCCGGACGGCGCGCCTTGGCTGGCATGGGCCTGTAACCGGGTTCGTAGATGGCAATGACCTTGTCGATGGAACTGACCTGCTCGCGGACGTCGGCCTGCAGCTTCGCCAGTTCCTCGAGCCTGTTGGTCAATTCGGCTCGTTTCAGTTTCAACTCATACGCGACGCTCATGCCCGCCCTGTCTCATATTCCGACTTGAGACAGGGTAGATCAGCTCGCTCAGGAGATCTGGTGGTTTTTGCTACCTAATGCCGCAAATTGGCCGGGGAGGCGTGCCACTCACGAGGAGTGGACGACAGCGTTTGTGCCTTTCGGTCCCGGCGTGAGGTATGGCTGTCATATTTACGCTCTCCGACAGGTTTCGTTGGTCTTGTCAGGTTCGCGACACGGGCTCGGTTAGCCATTCCCTTATTTTGCTCAGGTCAAATAACTGAAAAGGAAGAACAAAAAACTTTCTTCGATCGGTCAATAAAATTGGCACGAGTTTTGAACCTTGCATTACGAGGCGGCGAAAAAGCTGCCGACCGGCATTCATGTCGCGGGCAGCCGCGATGAATGGAACGAAGGAAGGAAAGCTACATGTCAGGTCTGCGTCAGATCGCCTTTTACGGCAAGGGCGGCATCGGCAAGTCCACCACCTCCCAAAATACGCTCGCCGCCCTTGTCGATCTCGGGCAGAGGATACTCATCGTCGGCTGCGATCCCAAGGCCGACTCCACCCGCCTGATCCTGAACTCGAAGGCGCAGGATACCGTGCTGCACCTTGCTGCAAAGGAAGGTTCGGTGGAAGACCTCGAACTCGAAGACGTGCTCAAGATCGGCTACAGAGGCATCAAGTGCGTGGAGTCGGGCGGCCCCGAGCCGGGTGTAGGCTGCGCCGGCCGCGGCGTCATCACCTCGATCAACTTCCTCGAGGAGAACGGCGCCTACGATGATGTCGACTATGTTTCCTACGACGTGCTCGGGGACGTGGTGTGCGGCGGTTTTGCAATGCCGATCCGCGAGAACAAGGCCCAGGAAATCTACATCGTCATGTCCGGCGAGATGATGGCGCTCTATGCCGCCAACAACATCGCCAAGGGCATTTTGAAATACGCCCATTCGGGCGGCGTGCGGCTCGGCGGCCTGATCTGCAACGAGCGCCAAACCGACCGCGAGCTCGACCTCGCCGAAGCACTGGCGTCCAAGCTCAATTCCAAGCTCATCCATTTCGTGCCACGCGACAATATCGTTCAGCACGCCGAGCTCAGGAAGATGTCGGTGATCGAGTATGCGCCGGACTCAAAGCAGGCCGGGGAATACCGTGCGCTGGCCGAGAAGATCCATGCCAATTCGCGCCAGGGCACCATCCCGACCCCAATCACCATGGAGGAGCTCGAGGACATGCTGCTCGACTTCGGCATCATGAAGACAGACGAGCAGATGCTTGCCGAACTCCAAGCCAAGGAAACGGCGAAGGCGGCCGCACTGTAACGAGCGTTGTCGACTTGAGGTGCGGCCTTGACCAAGCGCGCCTTTGTAACGGCGCCTCGCCGGTGAGGCGTCACACGAACCTTGAAAGGGGTCCCATGAGCCTGGAATACGAAAATGACGGTGCTCTCCATGCGAAGCTTATCGAGGAGGTGTTGTCGCAATATCCCGACAAGACGGCGAAGCGCCGCAAAAAGCACCTCAACGTCGCAAAGAGCGGGGACGAGGCGGGCGAGGAACGGGAGGTCCTTTCCGAATGTGACGTCAAATCGAATATCAAGTCCATTCCCGGCGTGATGACCATTCGCGGCTGCGCCTATGCCGGCTCAAAAGGCGTGGTGTGGGGTCCGGTCAAGGACATGGTCCATATCTCGCACGGCCCCGTCGGCTGCGGGCAATACTCCTGGTCGCAGCGCCGCAACTACTATGTCGGCACCACCGGCATCGACACGTTCGGGACAATGCAGTTCACCTCCGATTTCCAGGAGAAAGACATTGTTTTCGGCGGCGACAAAAAGCTGGAACAGATCATCGACGAGATTGAAGAACTTTTTCCGTTGAACAAGGGCATCACCGTGCAGTCCGAGTGCCCGATCGGCCTCATAGGCGACGACACCGAAGCGGTCTCGCGCAAGAAGGCCAAGGAGATCGAAAAGACGATCGTGCCGGTGCGCTGCGAGGGCTTCCGCGGCGTCTCGCAATCGCTCGGCCACCACATTGCCAATGATGCGATCCGCGACTGGGTGTTCGAGAAGAGGGACGTCGAGTTCGAGGGTGGCCCGTACGATGTCAACGTGGTCGGCGACTACAATATCGGCGGCGACGCCTGGGCTTCGCGAATCCTGCTCGAGGAGATCGGCCTGCGCGTGGTCGGCAATTGGTCGGGCGACGCCACGCTCGCCGAGATAGAGCGCGCGCCGAAGGCCAAGCTCAATCTCATCCATTGCTACAGGTCTATGAACTACATCTGTCGGCACATGGAGGAAAAGTACGGCATCGCTTGGATGGAGTACAATTTCTTCGGTCCCTCCCAGATCGAAGCCTCCCTGCGCAAGATTGCCAAGCATTTTGGGCCGGAAATCGAGGAGAAGACCGAAAAGGTGATCGCCAAGTACCGCCCCTTGGTCGACGAGGTAATCGCCAAATACCGACCGCGCCTCGAAGGCAATACGGTGATGCTCTATGTCGGCGGCCTGCGCCCCCGCCACGTCATCACAGCCTACGAGGACCTCGGCATGGTGATCGTCGGCACAGGTTACGAGTTCGGCCACAACGACGATTATCAACGCACTGCTCACTACGTGAAGAACGGCACGCTGATCTATGACGACGTGACCGGTTATGAGTTGGAGAAGTTCATCGAGGGGGTTCGCCCTAATCTCGTAGGCTCGGGGATCAAGGAAAAATACCCCGTGCAAAAGATGGGCATACCGTTCCGTCAGATGCACTCCTGGGATTATTCGGGGCCCTATCATGGCTATGACGGCTTTGCCGTTTTCGCCCGTGATGTGGATCTTGCCATCAACAACCCGGTCTGGGGCCTATTCGAGGCGCCTTGGAAAAGGCGTCCGAGCCGTGGACGGGCGATGGCTGCCGAATAAATGCCAGGCCCTTAGCTTGGTCTTCCCAAGGAGACGATAAACCCCGCGACCCCGTGATACGCGGAAGACCAGAAACGTTTGATGTTGCTGTCACGCCATATGGCGCGGTCAGATAGAAAAAGAGGTGACCACCATGCCGCAGTCGGCCGAAAAAATTCTCGACCATGCGCCCCTCTTCCGCGAGCCGGAGTACAGGCAGATGCTGGCCGAGAAGAAGCTGAATTTCGAATGTCCGCACCAGGATCAGGTCGTTACCGATCAACGCGAGTTCACCGAGACCTGGGAATACCGGGAAAAAAACTTCGCTCGCGAAGCGCTTGTCATCAACCCCGCCAAGGCCTGCCAGCCGCTCGGCGCGGTGTTCGCGGCCACGGGCTTCGAGCGAACCATGCCCTTCGTGCACGGTAGTCAGGGTTGCGTGGCTTACTACCGCTCGCACCTGTCGCGCCATTTCAAGGAGCCTGCTTCGGCGGTTTCTTCCTCGATGACCGAGGACGCGGCAGTGTTCGGCGGCCTGAAGAACATGGTCGACGGGCTCGCCAACACGTATCAACTCTATGACCCGAAGATGATCGCCGTGTCGACGACTTGTATGGCCGAGGTCATTGGCGACGACCTGCACAGCTTCATAGAGAACGCCAAGGAAGAAGGCTCGGTCCCGCGCGACTTCGACGTGCCCTTCGCGCACACGCCGGCCTTCGTCGGCAGCCACATCGACGGCTATGATGGTACGGTCAAGGGCATTTTGGAACACTTCTGGAAAGGCCAGGAGCGAACGGAAGCCCCAGGGACGATCAACATCATTCCGGGCTTCGACGGCTTTTGCGTTGGCAACAACCGGGAACTCAAACGCCTGCTCGATCTGATGGGCGTGTCCTACACGTTCATCCAAGATGCCTCTGACCAGTTCGACACACCATCGGACGGCGAATACCGCATGTATGACGGCGGCACGAAAATCCAAGACGTGAGGAACGCACTCAACGCCGAGGCGACACTTTCGCTACAGCATTACAACACCCGAAAGACGCTGGAATATTGCGAGGAGGTCGGCCAGGCCACAGCCTCGTTCCATTACCCGCTGGGCGTCCAGGCGACCGACGAATTCCTCGTGGAGGTCTCCGCGATCTCCGGCAAGGAAATCCCCGAGGCAATCCGGCTGGAGCGCGGCCGACTTGTTGACGCCATGGCGGACAGCCAATCGTGGCTGCACGGCAAGAAATACGCACTCTACGGCGACCCGGACTTTGTCCACGCCATGGCCCGCTTCATCATGGAGACAGGCGGCGAGCCGACTCACTGCCTCGCCACCAACGGCACGAAGGCGTGGGAAGACCAGATGAAGGAGCTGCTTGCATCCTCGCCCTTCGGCAAGGAGGCTCAAGTCTGGGCGGGCAAGGACCTGTGGGCGATGCGATCGCTGCTCTTCACCGAGCCCGTGGACCTGTTGATCGGCAATTCCTATGGCAAGTATCTGGAGCGCGACACCGGCACGCCGCTGATCCGGCTGATGTTTCCGATCTTCGACCGGCACCATCACCATCGCTTTGCGCTCATGGGCTACCAAGGCGGGTTGCGCGTACTGACGACAATCCTCGACAAGATCTTCGACAAGCTCGATCGCGAGACAAGCGAGACGGGGGTGACGGACTATTCTTATGACCTCACCCGCTAAGAGCGGCGGCCGGCTTTTAGGGCCGGTCCGTCTTCTCGATGGACTTTGGAGACCGGCGTAATGTCCTCGCTCAATGCCAAAATCCAAGATGTCTTCAACGAGCCTGCCTGCGAAAACAACCGCGGCAAGGACGCCGAGGCGCGCAAAAAGGGCTGCTCCAAGCCGCTGACCCCCGGGGCGGCAGCCGGCGGCTGTGCCTTCGACGGCGCAAAAATCGTGCTGCAGCCGATCACCGATGTCGCGCATCTGGTCCATGCACCGCTCGCCTGCGAGGGCAATTCCTGGGACAACCGGGGCACGGCTTCGTCCGGGCCAACGCTGTGGCGCACAAGCTTCACGACCGATCTCACCGAACTCGACGTGATGATGGGGCAGGGCGAGCGGAAGCTTTTCAAAGCAATCCGCGAGATCAAGGAAGCCTACGCGCCGCCAGCAATCTTCGTCTATTCGACCTGTGTGACGGCGCTGATCGGCGACGACATCGAGGCCGTGTGCAAACGCGCGGCCGAAAAGTTCGACTTGCCGGTGGTGCCGATCAATGCGCCGGGCTTCGTCGGCTCCAAGAATCTCGGCAACAAGCTTGCCGGCGAGGCGTTGCTCGACCATGTCATCGGCACGGCGGAGCCCGACGATGCCGGCCCTCACGACATCAACATCCTTGGCGAATTCAACCTCTCGGGCGAATTTTGGCTGGTGAAGCCGCTTTTTGATCGGCTCGGCATCCGGGTGCGAGCCTCAATTCCGGGCGACGCGCGCTACCTCGACGTTGCGTCAGCGCACCGCGCCCGGGCGACTATGATGGTGTGCTCGACCGCACTCATCAATCTCGCCCGCAAGATGGAGCAGCGCTGGGAGATCCCGTTTTTCGAGGGCTCCTTCTACGGCATCACCGACACCTCTGAAGCGCTCCGGCAGATCTCCAGACTGCTCGTGAAGAAGGGTGCGGATCCGGAGATCCTCGGCCGCACCGAGGCATTGATTGCTGAAGAGGAGGCGATTGCCTGGAAGAAGCTCGCGGCCTACCGGCCGAGGCTCGAAGGCAAGCGTGTGCTTCTCAACACCGGCGGTGTGAAGTCCTGGTCGGTGGTCCATGCGCTGATGGAGATCGGCATCGAGATCGTCGGCACCTCGGTCAAAAAATCAACGCCCGAAGACAAGGAGCGCATCAAGGAGATACTCAAGGACGAAAACCACATGTTCGAGGCCATGGCACCGCGCGAGCTTTACGCAATGCTCTCGAAACACGAGGCCGACATCATGCTGTCGGGAGGGCGCACGCAGTTTATCGCACTGAAGGCCAAGGTACCCTGGCTCGATATCAACCAGGAGCGTCACCAGCCCTATGCCGGTTATGACGGCATGGTAGAACTCGTGCGCCAAATCGACCTCGCCATTCACAACCCGATCTGGCGCCAGGTGCGGGAGCCACCACCGTGGGAGTGCCAGCTCGCCGCGGGGGACGAACCGCCGAGCACGGAGAGTGAGACCGCGACCGTCCAGGGTTTTAAGAAATTCGCCGGCACGACGGCCGACGATTTCGGCGAGTGTTGAGGAAAGCCGATGGTCCGCATCCTCCCCCAGACAAAAGCCGCGGCCGTCAATCCACTGAAGACGTCGCAGCCGCTGGGTGCAGCCTTGGCTTTTCTTGGGATCGATGGTGCGATGCCGTTGTTCCACGGCAGCCAGGGGTGCACCAGCTTCGCGCTCGTGCTCTTCGTGCGGCATTTCAAGGAAGCCATCCCCCTGCAGACTACCGCGATGGACGAAGTGGCGACGATCCTTGGCGGGGCGGATCATCTGGAAGAAGCGATCCTCAATCTCAAGACTCGCACAAAGCCAAAGTTGATCGGGGTCTGCACGACGGCGCTAACGGAAACCCGAGGCGAGGATTTCGCAGGGGATATCGCCAATATCAGGCAGAAGCGCGCGGAAGAACTCGCGGGTACGGAGATCGTGCTGGCCAACACGCCGGATTTCGAGGGGGCGATCGAAGAGGGCTGGGCCAAGGCTGTCACGGCGATGATCGGAAGGATCACGCGTCCCGGCGAGCAGGCGCGGCAATCGAAGAAGATCGCGATCCTGCCCGGCTGGAATCTCACTGTGGCCGATATCGAGCATTTGCGCGACATGGTCGAAAGCTTTGGGCTCAAGCCGGTGATTGTGCCGGACGTCTCCGGCTCGCTCGACGGTACAGTGCCAGACCGCTGGGTCACGACCACCTATGGCGGTACCAGCGTCGAGGACATCAGCGAGCTTGGCACGGCCGTGCGATGCATTGTCATCGGTGAGCATATGCGCCGCCCGGCCGAGCTGCTGCACAGGTTGACCGGCGTGCCTTACGCGATGTTCCAGTCCCTGGCTGGATTGAAGGCCGCAGACCGGTTCGTCTCGCTGCTGTCAGCGATTTCGGGCGCGCCAGTGCCGGCCGGGGTGCGCCGGCGTCGGGCGCAGTTGCAGGACGCGTTGCTCGACGGACATTTCCATTTCGGAGGCAAGAAAATTGCGATCGCTGCCGAACCAGACCAACTCTACCAACTCGCGACTTTCTTCGTCGGCATGGGCTCCGAAATCGCGGCGGCGGTCACCACGACCAATATGTCGAAAATTCTGGAGAAAGTACCGGCGGACTCGGTTCAGATCGGCGATCTTGGCGATTTGGAGGCTCTTGGCGCTGGCGCTGATCTCCTCGTCACCCATTCCCACGGCCGCCAGGCGGCGCAGCAGCTTGGCATCCCGCTCATGCGCGTCGGCTTCCCAATCTTTGACCGGCTCGGCAGCCAACACAAGCTCACAGTCCTCTATCAGGGGACCCGCGACCTGATCTTCGAGGTTGCCAACATCTTCCAGGCCAATCGACATACGCCGACGCCTGAGGCGCTTGATCCATTCCGCCACCGAGAAATGCCAGATGAGCTCAGTTCGTCGCCTCTCGCTCGTCTCTGACGAGGTCCACGCATCGATGCCGCCACGGCAAGCCGGCGCTTTGCGCGTGGCGATCGCTACGCAAGACATGAAGAACCTCAATGCCCATTTCGGGTCGGCCAAGCGCTTTGCAGTCTACGACGTGACGCGCGAGGAGTGGCAGCTTGTGGAAGCCGTGGCCTTCGACGACGTTTCCGATGAGAGCGGGACGCATCGCAGCGAGGGCGATGATCGCATCACTCCGAAGGTGGAGGCGCTGAAGGGCTGTCATCTTTTGTTTTGTCTGGCTATCGGCGGACCTTCGGCAGCCAAGGTTATTTCGGCGAAAATCCATCCGATCAAAGTGCCGCAGCCCCAAACCATCCAAGAGGTGCTGTTGCGCACGCAAACGATGCTCAGCAAGGCTCCTCCGCCTTGGCTGCGCAAGGTGCTGGGCCAGGCCGGCGTTGTCGAAAAGAAGCCGTGCTTCGAAGACGAGGACTTCAAATGAGGAGTAGGCGAAATGTTTGACGCCGTGGTCAGTCCTGATGTCGCCGAGGACGAGGCGGCCCTTGCCACCCCGTTCGTCAAATGCCTCGTGCGGCTGATCCGTGCTCAAGATTCCTACGGAACATGGGAAGGCAAATCGGACGCCGAGCTCCTGGGCGACTTCATCATCACAAAGGAACAGCGCCGTGCGATCCCGATTATCGGCGATCCCGATCCTGACGTGCTGTGGAGGCTCGACATGTTTTACACCGCCGTGGGGCTCGCGATCGAGGAGCGCTCCGGCCTGATGGCGTCGCCGATGATGGAGATGAGCCATGAGGGCTTCGGGCGCGTGCTCTTCACGGCCGGGCGGCTGGTCGTTCTGTCGAAGACCCTGCGCGACGTCCACCGGTTCGGCTTCGAGACGTTCTGGAAACTTGCGGCGGCGGGTACGAAACTGGCCGGTGATGCGATCGCGGCCATTGAAGCCTATCCCGAGGTGGCGCGGGCGTGATGAACGCGATTTTCGAGCATGGGGATCATGCCAGGCGTTGAAGACATGCCATGGCCCGCCCACCCAACCGGGGCGGTCGAGGCCGATTTGCTTCTTGGGGTAGCGCCGATGAAGCCATTGGTCCTGATCTGTTCGCAAGATGCGGAGTTGTACCTGTTCCTCAGTCACATTCTGGGGGTGGACGGCTTCACGAGTGAGCCGGCCGGCGGCGTGAAGGAAGCAGTTGCAGCGGCCGATGAACGAGAGCTCCAGGCGGTGGTGCTGGATTGCGGGCCGGCAAGCGCAACGGGCTCCACAATCTGCGCAACATTCAAGAGGGAGCCCCGGACGGGGGGCCTTCCCGTGATTGCCCTGATTGCCCCCGGCGCCGAGAACCAGCACCTCGATCTCTTGAAGGCAGGCATCGACGAGAGCTTTGTGCGGCCGATCGCGCCGGCCACGCTGCTTGACTGTCTGCGCACGAAGCTGGCACTGCCGAAGCCGGGTTCAAACGGGGCCGGAAACGGCAGCTGGCTCTGCTGCGGCGGCCTCGAGATGAAGCTCGATGCTTACCGAGTTCGCGGTAATGGCCACGACATCCATCTCGGACCGCTCGAGTTCAACCTGCTGCGCCATTTGCTTGAAGCTCCCGGCAAGGTCTTTAGCCGAGACGAGCTGATCGACGCGGCCTGGCCCAACAATATCCATATCGGTGCACGCACCGTCGACGTTCATATCAGCCGGATCAGAAAGGCGCTGAAGGCGGCCTCGCCCGACAGCGTCATTCGTACCGTCAGATCGGCAGGTTACTCGCTGGAGAAGCCGGATGGCTGAATGGCAAGCCGGTTTGCCATTCCCCATCTCCCTCGCGAGGGCAAGTCTAGCGGCTTCGAAACGCCTGCAGGTACAACATACTCGAAAAGAAGCAGTCCATGGCCTTCAAAAGCGTACTCAGTGTGACGGGAGCTCACCACTCCGATAAGGACGTCACAATAGCTGCCGGCTTGTGTGCCGAGGTCGGCGCGAACCTTTCGGTACTTATTATGGCGCCTCCGCCGCTAAGCGGTTCCATCCCCGAGTGGCCAAAACGACGCGCAGCGGCCATTGCCAGACTGGAAAAGCGGTATAGGCATATCGAGAAATTTTCACACGAGATGGCCATTCTGGAAAAGACGTCCAGGGATATTCAAAAACTGCTGGGAACCCTGTGGATTTGCCATGACGTCGATACTGAATACTGCGACCAGGCCAGCGTCGGCGACGCGGTGCGACAGCGGGCGCTCTGCAGTGACCTGACCATCGTCGGCCCCGCACTTCTCAACGACATCGATCTCGGACCTCTTGTTATCAACGGCAGCTTGTTTGATACCGGAAAGCCGGTGCTCGTCGTACCGAAGGGTGCCGAGGCGACTCTGTCGCCGCGGCGCGTGCTGGTCGGTTGGGATTCGCGCGTTGAGGCGTCCCGTGCGGTTCGGGAAGCACTGGATTTGCTGTCCGGAGCCGAGGAAGTTCGGCTCACCTTGGTCGATCCGGAGGTGACCTGCACCGGAAACGGCACCGAGCCGGGAGCCGACGTCGCTGCCTATCTCACCCGGCATGGTGCTCGGGTATCGGTCGACCGGCTGCCGAGCGCCGGCAAGCCGGCGGCAACGGTGCTCGCGCAGCACGCAATCGACATGTCTGCCAACATGATTGTCATGGGCGCTTATGGAAGCCGGCGGCTGCGCGAGCGGCTCTTCGGTGGCGTGAGGAGATGGATAGAAGCAAAGCCGCCATTGCCGCTGTTTTTGGCGCGGTGACGGTTCCGAAGACGCACCTATGCTGTTCGAAGCTCTGCTTCCCTGGTCGCCTATCCTTATGCCAAGTCGGCCAAGGTCGCGGCAAACGCGCAGGTTTTCGCGGAGCGCCTCGATACAATTTACAAGCGCCTCGGCCCGAGGCATCCCGCACGTCTCCAGTGTGCAGTTAGGATGCCTTCTGCTCGCCCGAGAAGATCCGTGAGCGGAACTTAACTGCCGCGCCGACGTACTGGGTTTCTCAATGCAGTCAAACTCAAGGGTTCGCAGGTCGGCGTCAGGTCGAAAACGAGAATCCTTTCGACGCGGCACGCCGTTCGGACCCGCATCGGCATCCGCATGGGCGAAATCAGGGATCGCCCTCACGATTGGCTTGGGGCTGAACAACGCAATCATAGTACCGCGGCCAAGACCCTCGACTTCGAGTCTGGACGGTCGGGCCCTTGCCGGATTGGGCGGCAAGCGATGGCATCAATCATAATGACATTGGCTGAGATGGTAGAGCGGCGAGGACCGCCGCACATTCAGTGTATTCAGTCGGTCCGGCCCGACCCGCGTGGCGGCCGAACGGTCCTGGGCTGATCAAATCCGACAATGCTCGCATTCGCACCCGGGCGGGCGCTGTAGCGCCCGGGCGCCGGAAACACACAAGCTAACACAAAGCAGGAAGCCCGCAGAGTTCACCGGCCGGCACCAGCACTCCAGGCCAGTCCGCCACGATCGTCATAGTCAATCTGAAAATGGCGGCATTGGCGATGGCGGTAGTGGTGGGCCGCAGCTGGACCGGTGTCGTCGTGGAGGACGCCCTTTGTCACCAGCCGGGAAATTCAATCGCAAGGCGGGCGAGGGCACAGCGGCACGCGCATGGAGCGGCCCTTGCAATCACAAATGCCGAGTTCCGCTACCGCCTGAGGGACCGTAACGGCACAAAGCTCAACCCAAAGGGCGCGAAGCGGACGATGATGACGAGCCTGGCGATAGCCGACGCAGTCATGATGTCCGTCTGCTCGTCCTTGGCCGGCATACATGTTGAGTGGTCCGTGGCCAGGCTCTTCTGGCGACGCGCAGCGCGTGATGCATGTCCGAAGCCTGACAACGGCGGCAAACATGTCGGGTTCAATACAACCGGCCATCGTCGTCGCATGGTGGCTTTTCAAGCGAAACCACCCCTTACTGCACGCCGAGCGCACTGGCACAGCCTTTGCAAGTGGAGATTCGGCAACACTGGATGCCGGCAAGACTGAGTAAACGCTCACTGCGCGCAGACGCGCGAGACGGGTGATGCTCGCTTTCCTTGAACCCGTGTGCCCCTCGCTTAGTGGGAAACAAGCTCGCGCGTAAAGTCGCGCAACCTTTGGCAATAGCCTTGGAGAGCAACATGGCATTGCAGATGGAGTCACAGGCTCCCCCGATCAAGGTCGAGACCTGGCTGCGTGGCGAGCCGTTTGCGAGTTTCCAGCCCGGCAAAGTGTACGTCGTCGAGTTTTGGGCGACTTGGTGCGGCCCATGTGCGGCCGCGGCACTCCAACTGGTGCAACTGCAGGAGAAATACAAGGACGCCGGACTTGAGGTCGTCGGAGTCGCGGCTGATGAAGACGATCTCTCGCCCGTTGAGGTCCGAGCCAAGTTGGGCGCGTGGTTGGCCGAAAAATGCCCGGATCTGAACTATCGGATCGCGTTCGACCCTACAGGCGAAATGAACAAGCTTTGGAGGGAGCCCAGCTTTTCGGTCGGAATTCCGACCTCGTTCGTGGTCGACCGGGACGGCCACATCGCCTTTATCGGTCATCCGAGGCAACTCGACGAGGTCTTGCCGAAAGTGCTGAACGGCAGTTGGCGCGCCAGCGATGAAGCGAAGGCCGCCGACACGGCGCGGATCGCCAGAAGCGGCGCAATAGCGCGCGAACAGGGCTTGAAGAAGCCAATCAATGACAAATTCTGGGCGGCGATAAAGGCAGAGGATTGGACGATGGCGCTCTCGGCGATCGAAGAGGGCATCGCCTTGATGCCAGACATTATCAGTTTTCGCCTGGCTCATGTGCATCTGTTACTTCACAGAATGAACGACATGCAAAAAGGCATGCCCGTCATGCGCCAATTGGTTCGCGACGCAATCGATAGAAACTCCGAGAACTGGATGCTTGCAGCGCTAGGCCAGCTCTTCAGTCCGGCGCACGATCATTCGCACTTTCCATCTGGTGAGCGTTTCGCGATGGGCAAAAAGCTGTCCGAACACATCTTGGCACTCAATCCCCCGCAAGCCGACGGCCCTAAGTTCCGGTCTTATCCGGCGGTCGCTAGGTACTATTACGACAGCGGCAACAAGGATCGCGCGATCGAGTTGCTCAGGTTGGCACTGAAGTCGCTTGAAGGTCCGGAGCTTATTCCGGACGCACAGAAACAGCACCTTCTACCGGATTTGCTGCAGACCCTAGCCAGCTACAAGGCTGGGAGGGCCGTTGCAGCGCTCTCTTCGCGGGTTCGCAAAACATTTTCCCCCCGACACCAAAGCGCGAGCGGCCGAAAAAATACATAAAAAGAGGCGTCAATCTGAATGTTTACTGGCCAATTCGTCCATTTGCCTGGCGTGGCCGCAGCAAGTAGGCCCTATGCAGCACCGGGTGGATCGTTTGCGGCAGTTTCAAAGCTCGAATTTTGCGATGACCCGCGGCCGCGCAGCGGCGCAAGTGATGTTGGACGCCAATTCTCGCCATGGTGGAAGGCCTCGCGGTCGAAGACGCGTCCAAGAACGCTCACCGGGACGTCAATTGCTTGGAATTGCCCGCTCCGAGCCGGGCATCGGCCGCGCACGTGTGCCCGAGCTAGGCGCTGCCGAAAAAGGAAATTCGACGAAGAGGCCAGAACTGGGAGAATATGAAATTGGCCGAAGCCGCGATCTGCGCTGCTATTAACGAGGACGAGGCGGCCCTTGCCACCCCGTTCGTCAAATGCCTCGTGCGGCTGATCCGTGCTGAGGAGTCCTACTGCTTATGGGAAGGCAAATCGGACGCAGCGCTGCTGGCCGGCTTCATCGTCACCAGAAAGAAGGGCCGCGCGCTCCCTGGCATGGGCTATCCCGATCCCCACGCGCTGTGGAGGCTCGACATGTTTTACAGCGCCGTCGGGCTTGCGATCGCTGAGCGTTTCCACCCGGCGACATCGCCAATTGTGGAGGCCAAACCCGTGAGGCCTCTGGGCGCGGGCTTTTCGGTGCCAGGCGTTGGGTCGTTCTGTCCGGACATCCACCGGTTCGGCTTCGAGACGTTCCGACAACTCGCGGAGGCCGGTACGAAACTGGTCGACGAGGCGACTGCAGACACCGAAGTCAGTCCCGACGTCGCGCTGGCGTGATGGAAGCGGTATTCGAGGAAGGATTAATGTCAAACCGTGAAGAGCTGCAGAAGAAGGTCCGCAAGCTGCAGTCGCGTGCGGGAACGGCGAAGATGGAATTGCACGACCTTGCCGAAGACCTCCCGGTCAACTGGACCGAGATCAAGGTGATTGCCGAGAGAACGTTCGCCGTTTTTGCCGAGTGGGACGCTGCCAAGAGAGATCTCGCTGCATCGGAGAATGCGCGATGACGAGCGCGTTCGTCACCCGCGACGGCTCCAAATGGATGCCGCAATATCTCACCGCTATCGACGGCACGACCTGCATAGGCTGCGGACGCTGCTTTAAGGTTTGCTCGCGCGAGGTCATGCACCTTTACGGCGTCGATGACGCAGGCGAAATCCTCGGCCCCTGCAACGACGAAGACGACGACTTCGATGGCGAGCTCAATCGCATGATCATGGTCGTCGACCATGCAGGCCGCTGCGTCGGCTGCGGAGCCTGCGCCCGCGTCTGCCCGAAGAACTGCCAGACCCATGTTGCGGCCGACAAGGTCGCTGCATGATGTGGCGAGAAAACCAGGAGAACGGCGTTGCCCTTCAGAATCTTTTATCGCTTTTTTTGGGTGGTCCTGTGCAGCAACGCTTTGGCTGTCTACTTTGCTTCTCATTCCATCCGCACGGTAGTCGTCACAACGCTGGCTTGTTCGCTGCTCCTCCAGGTAGCCTATTTCGCAAGTGTGCTCTTTCTGATCTGGCGGGCTGGCGGCACTAGCAGATCTGGCCAAAGGGCTGAACATTTCGGAGTTGCAACGCAGTTGGAATGTCAGCCGCCAGACGATGATGAGGTGGTGAGGAATAAATCTTCCGATGTGCCTCCGGTCTTTCCGATGGGCGGCATATCGCTGCTCCACTGAGGCGCGATGACGAGATCAAAGTCAGATTCACGCCACTTTGGATCAACCGTGAACATCGGGTGGATCTTTCAAGGAATGCTATGCCTGGTGCGGTCGACGGCGACCGCATTCCGTCGTTCCATCCCGGCGATGCAGTTTTCGGTGCGACAGGCAGGGTAGCGACGCCGGCGTGGCCGCTGCGTGTCGGGACGGCGAATGAGGCGCTGGAATGTTACGAAGCTCTTCCAAGACGTCGGACAGCGCAGCTGACCTCAGACCAAACACGCCCCTTAAGCTGATGTGCATAGCTAGTCTTGGCTCATTCACGCATCGCCGGAGAGAACATGCTGGAAAAGTTCGAACGCTATCCGCTTACCTTTGGACCGACGCACATCGAGAAGCTCGACCGGCTCAGCAAGCATCTAGGTGGAAAGGTGGAAATCTACGCCAAACGCGAGGACTGCAACTCCGGACTCGCGTTTGGCGGAAACAAGCTGCGCAAGCTCGAATATATCATCCCCGACGTCATCGCCTCAGATGCCGATACGCTTGTCTCCATCGGCGGCGTGCAGTCCAACCACACGCGAATGGTCGCCGCGGTCGCCGCCAGGATCGGCATGAAATGCCTCCTAGTTCAGGAGAGCTGGGTTCCACATGAGGATGCCGTCTACGATCGGGTCGGCAACATTCTCTTAAGCCGCATCATGGGCGCAGAAGTGCATCTGGTCGACGAGGGCTTTGACATCGGCATCCGCCGCAGTTGGGAAAAGGCGCTCTACGAGGTCAAGGCAAGGGGCGGCAGACCCTATGCGATACCAGCTGGCGCGTCCGTTCACCCGTATGGTGGTCTAGGCTACGTGGGGTTCGCAGAGGAGTTGCGCGCTCAGGAGAAACAGCTTGGGTTTGCATTTGACTTCATCGTCGTTTGCACGGTCACGGGCTCGACGCATGCCGGCATGATCGTCGGATTTGCCAATGACGGTCGACATCGCAACGTCATCGGTATCGATGCCTCTGCCACTCCCTCGCAAACCAAGGCGCAAGTGCTGGATATTGCCCAACATACAGCGGAGCTCGTCGATCTCGGAATGGAACTGGTCGAGGATGATGTGGTGTTGTTCGAGGAGTACGCTTACCCATGTTATGGCATACCGTCCCCGGAAACTAAGGACGCCATCCGTCTGTGCGCGCGGCTCGAAGGTATGATCATCGATCCCGTTTACGAAGGCAAATCGATGCAAGGAATGATCGACCTGGTCCAGAAAGGTTTTTTTGCCAAGGGATCGAGGGTTCTTTTCACGCATCTCGGCGGTGCCCCGGCGATCAACGGCTACGGTTACACCTTTCGAAACGGCTGACCCGTACGGTCCGCGTCAGCAGCGACCCGGCTGGGAGTTGCCGCGACGGCTGCCGAGTGCGGAGCTAGTGCATCTGGAGCGGTCGCGGCAGCCGTCTATTGATATCGCCACGAACCGCAAACACTTGGCGACGCTGGCGGGCAGCGCCCAAAATTCAGACCGCTTTGGGTCCGGCATCTGGGCGGTTGCTCGACGGCGGTCACTCGGCCGGAGCGGGCCGGATTGCCGGCCCGCTCCGCCCGCGTCGGCCGTGGCGGGTTTGTCGATGAGATCATGAAAGCAAGAAGAGCGCTGGCCAGGGCATCCCTGAATGCGATGTGTTTGCGAGTTTCCATCGCCCGAGTGCGAGGTGGATGATCGCGCGGCTCAATGCCATGTGAGAAATCCAGCGCCAGCCGGTGCGGTCGTGTACCATTAGGTGGTGTAGCTTGGCGGTGATGAAGCCGCTCGCGAGCGCGCCGTTAGTAGCGCTGTAGCGAGTGAGCGGCGTGTCGGTGGTCATCGGCGCTTTCCGGTAGGGTTTGGTTGTTGACGCCAACCCATTTTCGAAAGGACCACCGATGACCGACGACATGATGAACCTGCGCACGCTCGTGGAGAAGACCCCGGATGCCGATCTGCTGCGCGAGATGATCGGCTTTGCCGCCGAGCGGCTGATGGAGCTGGAGGTGGGCGCGGCCGCCGGCGCCGGCTACGGCGAGAAGAATCCGCTTCGGGCGGCCCAGCGCAATGGCTACCGCGACAGGGACTGGGAGACGCGGGCGGGCACGGTCGAGCTGCGCATTCCCAAGCTCAGGAAGGGCTCCTACTTCCCCGGCTTCCTCCAACCGAGACGCATGGCCGAGAAGGCGCTCACCGCCGTCATTCAAGAAGCCTATGTCCAGGGCATCTCCACGCGCTCGGTCGACGACCTGGTCAAGGCGATGGGCATGAGCGGCATCTCCAAGAACCAGGTCTCGCGGCTGTGCGAGGAGATCGACGGCAAGGTGAAGGCCTTCCTCGAGCGGCCGATCGAAGGCGACTGGCCGTATCTCTGGATCGATGCGACCTACCTGAAGGTTCGCCGCGGCGGGCGCATCGTCTCGGTCGCTGTCATCATCGCCGTCGGCGTCAACGCAGACGGCCGGCGCGAGGTGCTCGGCATGGAGATTGGCACCTCGGAGGCCGAGCCGATCTGGACCGAGTTCCTGCGCAAGCTGACACGTCGCGGCCTGCGCGGTGTCAAGCTCGTCGTCTCCGACGCACATGAAGGCCTCAAGGCGGCCGTCACCAAGGTGCTGTGCGCCACTTGGCAGAGGTGCCGCGTCCATTATGCCGATGTCCGGATTATGCCGACCTTGGGGGTGGATGTCGGCTTCGGAGGCGGTGATCGCTGCGATGGGGTCGGCATAATTAGAGCGCCTCGAGGAAAGCGAGAAGCTTGTCGGGCGGTCTGTAGCGTCCTGGTGCCGTGTTGGCCGGCGTGGTTTTCGCCAGGGTGCGTTCTTTAAGCTCCAGATCGGCGTGCAAGTAGATGTGGGTGGTCTCGATCTGTTCGTGGCCAAGCCACAGCGCGATCACCGAGGTGTCGACGCCGGCACGCAGCAGTCGCATTGCCGCGGTATGACGCAAGGTGTGCAGTGTGACCCTTTTCCGCTGCAGCGACGGACAGTTTCTGGCAGCGATTTCGACATACCTCGCGAGCCGGTGCTCGAGAGCGTCGCGGCTGATCATCCTGCCGGTCTGTGTAGGGAAGAGGGATCGGCCGGCTGCCCTGCACGTTCGGCCAGCCAGACGCGCAGCACGGCGGCCATGTTGGAGGTAAGGGGTGTGATCCGCTGCTTTCGCCCCTTTCCGATACAGCTGACATGAGCGCCGGAACCGAGATGGATATCGGCGCAGTGAAGGCCGATCAGTTCGGACGCCCGCAGGCCGGTTTGGGCGGCGAGCCGAAGCAAGGCGTGGTCGCGCCGCCCGGTCCAGGTCGACCGCGCGGGGGCGGACAGCAATACATCGAGTTCCTCCTCCGTCAGGAACGTCACAAGCCGTCGCTCAAAACGCTTAGGGCGGAATCGCGAGCACCCGATCGATTGTCGCGGCGTACTCGGGGTAACGAAGGGCGGCGAACCGGAACAACGACCGGATTGCGGCAAGCCGCGCATTCCGGGTCCGCGCGCTGTTGCCTCGATGACGCTCGAGGTGATCGAGGAAGTCGCCGACACACGCGGCATCGAGGTCGTTGAACTCCAGCCTGGAAGGCTCTGTGTCAAGCGCGGCGGCGAAGACCAGCATCAGTCGCAGGGTGTCCCGATAGGCGGCGAGCGTATGCGGGCTGGCTTGCCGCTGCCGGATCAGGCGGTCGGTGAAGAACGCCTGCAAGGTCGCGCTGAGGGCGGTCATGCGCCGCCTCCGATCCGTCGTTCCAGACGATCACCGGCCAGTTGCAGCAATTCCGGAGCCGCCGAGAGATACCAGTACGTCTTGCCCGGATCGACGTGACCGAGATAGGTCGACAGCGGGGCAAGCCGGCGCCCCGGGTCGCCGCCGTCGCGATAAGCATCAAGAAGCGTGCGAACGGCAAACGCGTGCCGCAGGTCGTGGAGCCGTGGTCGGCAACCTGCCGAGCGCGGGGCGATGCCGACGCGACAGACGAGCTTCTGGAACGTGTTTTGAACGTTCACATAGAGCAGCCTGGTGCCGGCCGGCGAGACGAACAGGGCGGGCGTGTTCGGCGGCCGGCGGGGTTGATCGCGCCGGCGCAGATAATTGCCGAGGGCCGCAACAGTGCTCGGATGTAACGCCAACTCGCGGGATTTTCCGGACTTTCCGCGCCGAATGGTGAGGCCGCCGCCGACCGCATCGAAGTCGTCGCGGTCCAGGCCGATCGCTTCTCCAACCCGCATTCCGGTCACGGCCAGCAAGCCGATCAGGGTCCGGTAGGTTGCTTCCCGATGCGGCGTGCCGTCATCAAGGCGATGACGTCCTCCTGCGAACAGAGGTAGGGCGTCGCTCGGCAAGATCGTCCCGGCAGCAGATCACACGGCGGCACCTCGGTTGCCGGCTCGATCCCGCGCAGATGGATCGCAAAGCGGCGAACGACGGAAAGTCTGAGGCCGCGAGCACCCAATGGCGCACCGTGGCTGATCAGATCCGGCCCAAGGTCCCGAAGCTGGCGACAATCATGGATGACGCCGAGCCCGACGTGCTGGCCTATATGACCTTCCCGAAGGAACATCGCGCCAAGCTCCACTCGACGAATCCGATCGAGCGTCTCAACGGCGAGATCAAGCGACGCACCGAGGTCGTCGGAATCTTCCCGAACGACGACGCCATCGTCCGCCTCGTCGGGGCGCTGCTGCTCGAACAGAACGATGAATGGGCCGTCCAGCGAGCCCGCTATATGGTAACCGCCCGATTGGCACCGCCTGCCAGACAGCGCCTTGATGACCTAAGACACGTCCTTAACGACGTCGTTAGCGACGTGTCTAGGCGAGGTATGGGATGCGTGTCGAAATTCTTGGTCAGGAACGGCGGCGGCGTTGGGGTGACGAGAAGAAGCTCGACAT
>NZ_JAVIIY010000024.1:0-61838 GCF_033977345.1 Mesorhizobium dulcispinae | reverse complement strand
TCGCTCAGGAACCCCAAAGCGCGCCTAGGGCACCGAACCCGGGAGCTCTGAAGGAAGCACCTTGTCCGATCGGAAAATCGAGCAGGCCCTTAGCCGGGCCGACGCTCGAATACCTTTCACTCGCAGTCGGGAGGTCGCAATCACCTAACAACCATTGCTTCCTTGAGGCGGAACGTAGCTTGGCTGACCTGACAACAAACTGACGCGCTATGAGAGCTGAGCAGAATCTGAGAGCCGCCGGAGCAAACCGTTGCTTTTGGCCAAGGGACAATGGCCGGCTGAACTGACGTGCGAACGGTATGGCCGACGCGAGTACGTTAGACCGGCTGCGACCGTAAGGCACACGGAATCCAGCTGCTTGGAACGCCAGACTCCTATCCTCAGAGGGGACGTGACTTTCTCCGGAGTGAAGGGGCATCTATGACCAAGTGTGCGGCGAGCTCATCATGGCGAATCTCTTTTCCTTTCTGATTTGTTCGGCCGCAGAGCGCCTCACCCCACCAAAATTGCAGATCCCGCATCGGCTCCGTAAACCTAGCCAGCAATGACGCGGGCGACGTACCCCGACATTCCACGGCGTTTGATCTCTGCTTGGTTGCAATAGTCGCAGCAGGCCCGAAAGCGTCGAGCCTTACCCCGGCTGCTGAACGCCCAATCCAGAACCCTGACCGAAAGGCTTGGGCGCCGGGCGATCTTCGGCCCCTGAAAATATTCCGAGATCGCGGTGCGCATGCGGGACCGGGTCCTCATTAGCTCGCTGACCTGATCAATTTGATGATGGCGCTGCTCCAGCATCTGCTCCCGGTCGAGCGCGAATACCTGTGCTGTCTCCACCGTTTTCTCCGCCATGAAACACAGCCTTGAGATATCGAGGCCCACGCTCGAACCGTTGTGGAACATGACCCGCCACAGGAGGCTTCCCATCCCGTCCGGGGCGGCCGAATTCACGTAGCTGGTGCTCAACCGACGCCGCCTGCTGCCAACGGATCACGAGGCGGACGTTCGGCTCGTCGAGCCCCATACCAAAGGCATTGGTGCAGATGATGGTCGACGGTCGATCTGCTTTGCCCAAGGAACCGCTTGACGAGCTCCTGCCGCTCCCATGCGTCCCCAAGTTTGGAATGATAGAGCGGCACTTCAAGCCCGAGACCGCGCAGGGCCGCTTGCAGCCTCGCCGACGTTCGTTGACGGTACTATGACCATCGCCTTCTGTCCCTGGAGCTGAGGTGTCCGCACGAGAGATGCGATTTCCCGTGCTCGCATGCAGCTTTTATGCTGGCAATCCAATACTCGAAAGTCTTTTATTATCAGTTGCTTGCGGTAACAATTTATGCATTCCGCGCCCTTTCTAGGACACGGTTCTTGAAATTATGCAACTTTTATGCATAAATTGGATGAAATGATGAGAGGCAGTGCTATTATGCATCCCGTACTTCGCGTCCCGGAACTCCAGGGCTTGGAAAAGAAAATCTATGAGACCCTCGTTCGGCGTGGCGGCAATGGGCTTTCGCAGGCGAAGATAATCCAGTTGTTAGAGCTTGCCCCGTCCAGTCAGTCTTCGGTTTCAAGAGCTCTTGCCAAACTCGGCGCAGCCGGGCTCGTTGAGAAGTCTGGAACCACGAGAGATGCGTCGTTCAGCCTAACGGCGGAAGCGAAGTGGTTTGCGATTCCAGGCCACCTTCGACCGCAGGTGAAATACGATCCAGACCGCTTTGGATCCTACGACCCTAACGTTGCACCCTGGCTTGATCCTGCTTCGCATGCGCTCATGTCCGAGTCCGTCGGAAAGGGTAGCCTAGAGCTCGACCCTTCCACCTACACGCGTGAAATTGCCGAAAGATTCTTGATCGAGATGTCCTGGGCTTCTTCGGCGCTTGAAGGAAATACTTATTCCCTGCCTGAGACTGAGGCGCTCATCAAATACGCGGAGGTCGCGGGCGGAAAGTCTGAAATCGAAGTCCAAATGATCTTGAACCACAAGCAGGCGATTGGCTGGGTTATCGACAACATTGCGACAGTGGAGATCGCTCCGGAGACGGTGATGAGACTGCACGCGATGCTCATGCGCACTTTGGTCAGGCAGAACAATCTCGGCGCGGTTCGACGCGACCCGGTTAGCATCACGACCAGTTCATATGTTCCGTCGTCCGACCACACCGAGTTATCAATGGGACTTTCGGAGCTCTGCTGGAAGGCGTCCACAGCGAAAGACCCGTTCGAGGCCTCCTTCGCTTTGCTTGCAGGCATCGCTTACCTGCAGCCCTTCATCGACGGCAACAAGAGGACCGGGCGACTGCTCAGCAACATCCCGTTACTGAAAGCAGGACTGCCTCCCATCTCCTTCATCGGAGTGGGTAGAGCCGCTTACGGGATCGGCATGACGACATGGTACGAACTGGCTGATACAAGCCACCTCGGTAAAGCGATCGCCGAAGGCTATGCAATCACAGCGCCGTCCTATCTTGTGGCAACCACCACCAAGAGAGTGCCCCGCTCAGTGGAGATCAGAATGCGACGGCGCCTTGACGACGCCGTCGCGGAGTATCTCAGCCAGGCAGTCGCCAGTCCCGATTTGATGCCAAGCGATTTCGCGAGAGACGCATTCAGGGAGCTCGAGGGAGAAGACCTGGATGTCATAATTCAGTCCTTCGCGGACATCATCGCGGCTATCAATGAGTTGAACTGCGTCGCATACGGTGTTGCGCCTGACCTTGTCGAAAAATATCACAGGGTGAAACCCGGCGGAGGCGCACACGTTGGACCGTAGGCCTCCTGCATAAATCGCAACGGCAAACACTTGATATAACGATATATTTTTCGGCCAAAGCAATTTTGCATGAAAGATGCATAAATTGACGCCTTCCAATGAGTCCGCCGTCTCCGTCATCAATCCGAATGAGCAGACCGCTTTCGAGTTAGTAAAGCGATATTGGAAGCTGTCCTCGGCGAGATCGGCAGGGCGTTCTACTACCACTCCGACGGAGAACTGGGCTTCAGATTGCCCTATCGGCGGGACACCATGCGCATCATCGTGGCACTGCCGGACGCTGACGAAATGCCTGGGACTGCGCCCTCCCTTTGTGGCATATTCGGGTGCGCCTTTCTCCATTTCGGCAGAAAGCGTGTGCTTGTATCACGACCATTTCGTTACGCGAGTCATCAGCGTTTGCAGGCTCATAGATGAAGGTCCGCATCATGCCTTTCCCGCACCGGACTCGTCGAGCTTCGGCGTCAGTCCCAGGATAGGCCCCACCGCCTTGAAGCTTCTGAATCGCTGCAGAATGTCGATGGTCGCGGCATAAGCGAGCGCCACCACGTCGCCAACACCGAGAACCGTCATCAAGCACCGGCAGGTCGCGTTATTCCTGGTTATCGTGAGCACTTTTTGTGCAGGCGAGCCAATACGGCGCGCACTACCGCCGGGCGGCAAGCAGCCTCCATGATCTCTTCGAGATCGGGCATGCCTTCGACGAGCTCCAAATCCGCTCCTGCGCAAGCCGAATACCCATCTGCCCGGCTCGCTGCCCCAGGGGCGCAACTCGCCGCAGCGGCCGGCCTACGGCCTCTATGCCGAGCAGCTTTCGGGCTCGCCCTTCACCGCGGCGCGTGGCACCAAAAGCGATCCTGGCTCTACCGCATCCGGCCGAGCTTCCGGCACACCGGCCGCTTCAAGGCACTATCTGCTTGGGAAGACCGCGCCCAATCTCGGCGACCATGAGGTGGCGCTCGACGAGCATCGCTGGAACCCGGCCGATGCCGAGCGAGCCGACCTGTTCAAGTCGCAAGTCCGACAAAAATGTGACGTAACGAACAGGTGGAATCGCGCATGAAAGCCAACATATTGAACTAAAACCGCTTTTTGAGCTGGCACAACTTTTGCGCTTTGAACTGCAACGTCCACCCAGGAACGGAGCCGTTCATGTCTTTACCGACGATTTCGCTTGAGAGTTTGGTCAGCACCAAATCCTTCGACCAGTTGCTGACGATCGCGAAATCCGCCGGCTGCGCATCTTCATCCTGCGGCTCGTCCGCAAAGCCGGACGAGATGGACTCCGCGGTCTGGGAGAAGATCAAGGACCATCCATGCTATTCCGAAGAGGCGCACCATTATTTCGCGCGCCTGCATGTGGCGGTGGCGCCAGCCTGCAATATCCAGTGCAACTACTGCAATCGCAAATATGACTGTGCCAATGAAAGCCGGCCCGGGGTCGTCTCGGAAAAGCTGACCCCAGACCAGGCGCGACGCAAGGTAATCGCGGTCGCCAACGAAGTGCCCCAGCTTTCCGTGCTCGGGATCGCCGGACCGGGCGACGCCTGTTACGACTGGAAGAAGACAAAGGCAACTTTCGAACGCGTCGCCAGTGAAATCCGCGACATCAAGCTGTGCATCTCCACCAACGGGCTCGCGCTGGCGGATCATGTTGCCGAGCTTGCCGACATGAATGTCGATCACGTGACAATCACCATCAACATGGTCGACCCCGAAATCGGCGCAAAGATCTATCCTTGGATCTTTTACAACCATCGCCGCCACACCGGCATCGACGCTGCCAGGATCCTGCACAAGCGGCAGATGTTGGGCCTGGAGATGCTGACCGCGCGCGGCATCCTCACCAAGATCAATTCGGTGATGATCCCCAGCGTCAACGACGAACACCTGATCGAGGTCAATAAATGGGTAAAGGAGCGCGGCGCGTTCCTGCACAATGTCATGCCACTGATTTCCGACCCGGCGCACGGTACGCATTTCGGCCTGACCGGGCAGCGCGGCCCAACGGCGTTGGAACTGAAGACGCTTCAGGATCGCCTCGAAGGTGGCGCCAAGCTGATGCGCCATTGCCGGCAGTGCCGGGCCGATGCTGTCGGCCTGCTTGGCGAGGATCGTGGCAAGGAGTTCACGATCGACCAGATTTCGGACGACATCACCTACGACGCCAGCAAGCGCGAGGCCTATCGGGAGGTGGTCGCGCGCGAGCGCGGCGATCACGTGGTAGCCAAGAGCGAAGCGGTCGCGACGGTCAAGGCAGCGGGTTCCAGCAAATCGCTCCTCATCGCTGTGGCGACAAAGGGCGGCGGCCGGATCAACGAACATTTCGGCCATACGACGGAATTCCAGGTTTATGAGGCCTCTCAGAGGGGGATCAGCTTTATCGGGCATCGCAAGGTCGAGCAGTATTGCCTCGGCGGTCGAGGCGCGGACGCCACCCTCGACAGCATCATAGCTGCGCTCAAAGGCATCGATATCGTGCTGTGCGCCAAAATCGGAGATTGCCCCAAGGATCAGCTCGCAGAAGCTGGAATCCGGGCAATGGATGTTTATGGCTACGGCTACATCGAGACCGCTATCAGCGCGCTTTACGCCGCCGAGTTTGGGAGCGAACCACTGGCGGCGACGGCTTGAGTGTCTCGTCCCAACCGAATCAGGAGTTGAGAAATGGCCTTCAAGATCATCGCCTCGCAATGCACGCAATGCGGTGCCTGCGAGTTCGAATGTCCATCGAGTGCGATCAAATTCAAGGGCGAGACCTACGTGATCGATCCCGAGCAGTGCACCGAATGCAAGGAGGCCTTCGATACCCAGCAATGCGCCTCGGTATGCCCGGTGCCGGGGACCTGCATTCCCGCCTAACCTCCAATCGGGTCAGCGGCACGGTCGGGGTCGCTTCCGGGGCACGCCATGACCTCCTTTGTTAACGAACTGCAGCCGCGAGAAAGGAAGGAAGGGGATGGGTCTCGGACGCGAACAGGAGGTCGAGATCCGCAAGCCTCCACGATTTATGCCGGGCGAGCGGGTCCGTGCCACACGCCACATAAAGAATGACGGCACCTATCCCGGTAGCGAGATAGGCGCAAACCTCGTGCGGAAGGGCGATGAAGGCTATGTGCGCGACATCGGCACCTTTCTCCAGCAGTTCTACATCTATGCGGTCGAATGGTTCGATCGCGGCACCGTCGTTGGCATGCGCGCCCACGAACTCATCAGCCTCGACAAATCCGGGGATCCTTGTGCCGAAATCACTTGTGGTCACTAACAAGGGAACAGCCCGATGAAGGTTATGATCCGCAAGACCGACGCCGGCCTATCGGCGTATGTGCCCAAGAAGGATCTCGAAGAGCCGATCATCGGCGTCGAGAATGAAGAGCTATGGGGAGGGTCTATAACGCTCAGGAACGGCTGGCGGCTCGTTCTGCCCGACCTTCCGCGAGATACACCTTTGCCAATCACCGTCGAGGCAAGAAAGATTTCCGACGAGGATTGATGCCGCAGGTCGGCAACCTGAGAGCGTCAACGGGAAACGAGCATGAATAAGATTCTGGCCTTGGGCCATCTTGTGATCAATCGGGACAGTCATGCCGCAAAGCAGCTTAACCTGCTGAAGAAGGCTCTCTGCGCCGATGAGATCATCCCGTATCTGGGTCCCGACCTGCTTCGGCTTAGGTACGGGGAACCACCGGTACCGCACACGCCGCAAGCCGTTGCCGCCGCATTCAACGCGCGGGCGCCCGCTCCTTCCAAGATTCGCACCAATATGTGGTCGGTCGCTCAATTCATCGAGCAGCGCCGGCATCGGCGGACGCTCCAAGCCTGGATGGCTGAGATATTCGCAGGGCCGGTGGCGCCGACCGTTTTCCATGCCTGGCTCGCGACACTTCCCCTCTCGCTGATCGTCGATACCTGGTACGACGGCGCCATGCGCGCGGCCCTCATAGACACCGGCCGCACTGATGTCGTCGAAATTCAAGGCGTCACGCGGGCGCACGCAATTGGCGACGTTTGGACGAAAACGTACGATTTGTCTGGAACGGAACTCCAACCAGACTCGGCGGCAACGACGGTCCTCTATACGCCGCACGGCAGCGTCAAGCCGGCGGCAAACTTCCTTATCGCAGATTCGGATTACGTCGAGGCCCTAACTGAAATCGATATCCAGACTCCGATCCCTCGAGCCGTGAAGGAACGGCGCACCAAGCGCGGCTTCTTCTTCTTCGGCTGCCGGTTCGACGACCAGATGCTGCGCACCTACGCCAGACAGGTCATTAAGCGCTCAAGCGGCCCGCACTTCGCGGCTATGGATTCGGCAACGCTGACCAAAAACGAACGCCGCTTCCTTGCAGCAAACGCAATCACGGTCATAGACATGCCGGCAGGCGAAGCCGCGGCTCAACTGGTTGGGACAGGCGTCTAGCAGGGTGGCCAGCTTTGCATATCAGGGTTCATTTGACGGGAGAGTCATCCAGCTCAAGGCCCCCCAAGATCAATCTGGAATGCACCCTCGAACGGTAAGGATATTCGGGGCGTGACGAAGCCCAGGACTTCGCTCGCGCACGTAAAGGCGGCCGCTTCGGACCGGGGCTTGAGCACGATAGTGCGCCTTACCCGGATGAATTTGCGGCATTCTTGGCAGGTCGCCGTCGCTATCGGCTCGACACTCGTCGCGGCATCGCTCCAATTGCTAATCCCCGAGCTCCTCGGCCAGGCCATCGACCAGACCCAGACCGCCGTCAGCGGGGGTGCCAGCGGGGCGGCAGCGCAAGAGGCGCTGCGGACCTCGGCTTTCGTGCTGCTTGCCGTCAGCGTGCTGCGCGGCCTTTTCACGCTGGCTCAGAACTATTTTGCCGAAGCGGTCGGACATCACGTCGCGTATGAACTGCGAGTAGCTTGTTATGAGAAGATCCAGCGGCTCAGCTTTTCTTTTCATGACCAGGCGCACTCGGGCGATCTGATTACGATCGGCATGCTCGATGTGGACGGCGTGCGGACGTATCTTTCTACCGCTCTGGTTCGCGCCGTCCTGCTCGTCATGTTGATCGGGATCGGCGCCTATATGTTGATTTCCACCAACGTGGTTCTTGGCCTCCTCGCGCTGAGCTTCGTGCCCTTCGTCGGGTGGCTCTCATCAATCACCCAGCTCAAGCTGCGCGCCACCTGGCTTGACCTGCAGGAGCGGCTTTCGGTCCTCAGCCGCGTCATGGAAGAGAATTTCGGCGGCATCCGGGTTGTTCGCGCCTTTGCGGCGCAGGCCCACGAGATGCTGAAGTTCGACCGCGCATCAAAGAGTGCGCTTGGCCTCATGCACGAACGTGTTGAGATTTACGTGTGCAACATTTCCGCGATGAATTTCTCCTTCTTTTTAGCGATGGGACTGGTCCTGTGGATCGGCGGGAACAAAGTCATTGCGGGCGAAATCAGCGTGGGCAAACTTGCGACGTTCCTGACCTTTATGACCATCTTACAGATGCCGGTTCGCCAGATAGGCTTGATGGTCGACGGCTTCGCCCGCGCCTCGACGTGCGGTTCGCGCCTGTTCGGATTGCTCGATCTGGATATCGCGATCAAGGACACAGCAGACGCTAAACCGCTCGAAATTAGAGAAGGCACCCTGCGCTTCGACAATGTTTCATTCGCCTATCCCGACGCCGAGAACCGCCCATTTCTGAAGAATATTAGTTTCGAGGCCCGCAAGAGCGAAACGATCGCTATTGTCGGCCCGCCCGGCTCCGGCAAGTCGACGATGGCTCATCTGGTCCCTCGTTTTTACGACGTTACCGGCGGCGTCATCACGCTTGACGGCCAGGATATCCGCGAGGTCACCCTCGCCACGCTTCGCAGGGCGGTCGCGGTCGTGCAGCAGGATGCATTCCTTTTCACTACGACGATCGAAAACAATATCGCCTATGGCGATCCCTGGGCCAAGGAACAGTGGATCGAGCGAGCGAGCGAGTCAGCTCAGCTTCACGACTATATTCTCGACCTGCCGGCCGGCTACAAAACGGTGGTGCGCGAGCGCGGCGTTTCCCTTTCGGGCGGCCAGCGTCAGCGCCTGGCGATCGCTCGCACGATGATGCTGCGCCCGTCGGTCATCATCTTCGACGACTCGACTGCCGCGATCGATGCAGCCACAGAGCAGCGCATTCGGCGCGCCGTGCGACTCTTTGCCAAGGATCGCGTGACCATCATCATCGGCCACCGGCTGAGTTCGCTCATGCATGCCGACCACATCCTGTTTATCGAGAACGGCGAGATTGTCGAGCGTGGCACTCATGAAGACCTTCTGGCGAAGGGTGGACGCTATAAGGCCCTTTACGATCTCCAGGTGCGCCCACTTGATGACATGCTGCCCGAACAAGAGGGGGCGAGCTGATGCTCCAAACCGGACAAGTCGAGACGGAACGCAACGACGCCCGCGACCACGACCGGCGTCCGCCGCATGCGGTCGTCGGCTCGCACCACATCGAAGAGGAGATATTCGGGCGGGCGTTTGATAAGAATATCGTACGACGCATTTGGGTGTTCGTCCGGCCCTACCGCACAAAACTGATCATCTCGGTTGCTGCGATGTTGATCCTGACCGGCACGCAGCTTCTCGTCCCGCTGACCATCCGCTTTGCGATCGACCACGGCCTGCACCCGGAAAGTGGCGATCGGTCGGCCCTGCTTGCAGCCGCCTGCGCCTTCCTTCTCACCATTTCGGTCAATTTTGCCGTCAGCTATACGCAAGAGATCGTGGTCTACAAAATGGCGCAGAATGTTCTGTTCGATATGCGCCGCGCCACGTTCGGCCATCTGCAGGACGTGGCGCTTTCTTTCATGGACAAGACAGAGGTAGGACGGCTGATGTCGCGTCTGCAGGGCGACGTTAATTCTATGCAGGAATTCCTTGAGACGTCAGTCTTTTCGCTGGGCGACATCACTCTTCTCTTTGGCATCATCTTCGTCATGCTGTGGCTCGACGTTCGCTTGGGGCTCCTTACGCTCTCAGTGCTGCCGGTTCTCCTCATCGTGCGCATCTTCTGGCTGCCGCGCGCCCGGGACGCCTTCATGGCCGCCAATGAGGCCAATTCGGTTTCCAATGGCGCGCTGGCTGAAGCCATTCACGGCGTACGGGCAGTGCAGTCGATGGACCGCCAGCGGGTCAACTTAATTCTTTACGATGACAAGGCTCACGCCAGTCTCATGACACATCTGACCGCCGCCAAATACGCTCAGATCATGGTGCCGATCGTCGATAGCCTTATGGGCGTTGCCATGGCTGTCATCATCGTCATCGGCGGCTCGATGGTCATGAACGACCGCATTGACGTGGGTGCGATGGTCGCTTTCCTCTTCTACATCCAACGCTTCTTCGATCCGATCCGCTCGCTCACCTTGCAATATTCGATTATGCAACGCGCGATGGCGTCGGGAAAGCGCCTGACCGACGTGCTTGACGTCAAGATTGAGGTCCAGGACAAACCGAACGCCAGGGTGCTTTCGCCCGAGATGGATGGCTCGATCGAGTTCAGGAACGTTACTTTCGGCTATGATGCCAAGCATCCGGTATTGAAGGACGTGTCGTTTCGGGTCAATCCCGGCGAAACCGTCGCCCTGGTCGGCCCGACCGGTTCAGGTAAATCGAGCGCAGTGGCCCTCGTCCGCCGCTTCTATGATGTCCAGGAGGGCCAAGTGCTGGTCGGCGGATATGATGTGCGCGATCTCACCCAGGAATCGCTTGGCCGTCAGGTCGCCATGGTGCTGCAGGAGCCGTTCCTTTTTACCGGCACGGTTTTCGAAAACATCCGCTACCACAAGGCTGAAGCCACGCGCGAAGAGGTAATCGAGGCCGCCATGGCGGTCGGCGCGCATGGCTTCATCGTGCGCCTTCCTGGTGCATACGATGCCGCTCTAGGTGAACGCGGTGGCAATCTCTCGCTGGGCCAACGCCAGCTTATCAGCTTCGCGCGCGCTCTCGTGGCAAATGCCAAGATCCTCGTCCTCGACGAGGCAACGGCCAATGTCGACAGCTACACGGAAATGCTAATCCAAAAGGCACTGGTAAGGCTCCTCGAAGGCCGCACGGGCCTCGTCATCGCCCATCGCCTTGTCACGGTCCGAGGCGCCGACCGTCTCATCGTTCTCCAGAATGGCAAAGTCGCCGAAACCGGCAAGCACGACCAGTTGATCGCCAGAGGCGGTCTCTATTCCAAACTCTACAGGCTCAACCACGCCTCGTTCGACGACACGCCCGATGAGCAACTCGACCTCCGAAGCAGCGGACTACAGATCTGAGGCGCGAAGCTCCGAGGAGCCAGCGCATTCGTGCAAGCGCTTTGCCGAGCGGTGATAGCCGACGCGTCGCCGGCTTTACACAAGCAGATCAAGCGCCTGTGCGATGCCGAGATCGCCACCACCCATGACGAGCATTTGATTTCACGAAAAGCTCGCGATAGGTCCCGTGACTTTTTGTCCAAGCCTCGCAGCGTCTCCCAAAGCACGCGTCATGGACTGGCTGAAGCCCGACGAGGATCGGTTATTCATTGTCGTAGCATAGATCGCCGAAATCTGACGTGGCGTTAGCCTCAAGGGCGAAGATGCAAACGCTACGCGCTTGGCGCACAGCTGGCCCAAGATCTGCCCCAAGTTTTGAGCAAACGGGCTTCCGGACGACGCCGCCTTCTCTTGAGCCAAGTTATTGGTTTGCGGTTTCGTTCAAGTCCTGTCCAAATGAGGCCGGAGCGGCATATCGTCATGTACGCTCACGGTTTGCCGTTCGATCTTGTGGTGAATTTTGGGCGGGCAGTCGCCACAGTGCAGGGCTTCAAGGCGCGCAACGATTTCGGCGTCATCTTGGGTCTGCCTCTTGTTGTGGCGAACATACTCGACCCAAGTTGGCACATGATAACACTCGGTCCACAGTTCGGGCTTTTCGAGGTCACGCAGCAGCGCCCATTGCCTGGCTCCATCTCGCAGTCGGGCTTTTCGCCATGATGCCATCACATTGAGAAATTCTGGAACGTCTTTCTGGTGAATACGATAATCGACCATTATCATGATCGGACCGCTTCGTGGTCGCAGGTCAAGCTGCAGGGTTGGCTCGCAGAACGTGTTGGTCGGATCGAGTTTGAGCGTTTCAAGATCCGGAAGACGCAAAATAACGCCGAGCAGTCCGCCAAATACAAGAACCAAGCTTGCGATGAGCAAGGCTCCCGAAACGCCTTGCAGATCCGCTAACTGGCCCCAGAGCCAGCTTCCCGCTGCCATGCCGCCATATGCGGCCGTCTGATAGAGAGAGAGGGCTCGTCCCACCACCCACCGAGGCGCCGAAAGCTGAACTGTGACGTTAAACAGCGAGAATGACTGGATCCATGCCGCACCGGCTGGCATGACGAGGAGGCAGCTAAGCCAAACGTGCTCGCTCCACGACAGAAGCAAGCAGCTGATCGCCAGTGTAAAAAACGCGCCGCGAACGACCCATTCGTTGGAGAGAATCTCGCGGGCGCGTCCGATGAGGAGCGCGCCACAGATCGCTCCCAAACCGAAAAAGCCAAGCATGACCCCGTAGGTGACCGCAGTGCCCTTAACCTGTTCGCGAACAACCAACGGCAGCAGAGCCAAAATGACGACTGCCGTGAGGCCGAAAATGAAACTCCGGCACATCAGTTTGAGAAGGTTTGGCGACAGAAGCACATAGCGGAATCCTGCCGCTATCGCGCTTCCGAAAGCCTCCCGCGGCAGCGCTCGTCGCGCCGGTACAGTTTTCCAGCGTAACAGCGCGGCGATCAGGGCGACATAGCAAAAAACATTGAAGAGAAACGCGAAGGCCGCCCCGGCGGTCGCCACGATTATGCCGCCAATCGCCGGTCCGATGCTGCGCATGAGGTTGTAGCTCATGCCGTTGAGCGCAACTGCGCTTGGGAGGTCTTCGCGAGGCAGGATATCTCCCATCGAGGCTTGCCACGACGGATCGTGCAATGCCCAACCACAGCCGATCAGGAACGTGAGACCCAAAAGGGTCCAGGGTGTGATTTCCCCGGCGTAGGTCAAGAGCGCCAGGGACGCTGATACGCAAACCATCAGCAGTTGCGCCATTAGCATGATCCGGCGACGGTCAAAGTTATCCGCAAGCGCTCCGGCTGCGAGCGAGAAGATCATGTAGGGCAAGGTGGTCGATGCCTGTACGAGCGCCACCATTCCATGGGAGCTGGCAATACTCGTCATCAGCCACGCAGCCGCCACACCTTCAACTAGCGTCCCAAGATTCGAAACAAGGGCCGCCGACCACAGAGAACGGAATGTCTTGTGCTGAAAGGGTACGAGTGGAGATGTTCTCTTCGCCATTGTGGGAAGCTTCGGAATCGACCGCGAGGCTGGATCTCTTCAGCTCACTCAACCACGGCCTCGCGGCCCAAGCCAAGCTGCCACAGTGAGCGCGCCTGCTAACCCAGGCAGATAGTTGTGGGCTGACGCTAAACCGCTGGCGAGATCGGCCGTTATCATCTGCTGGCGAGTTCTTCATGCGCACTGAACACAATCGAGATGCAGCAGTTTTTCAATTTCAAGAAGAGTTCCCGAGTTCCCCGACGGCAAGATGCGACATCTGATCCGATACTGCACCGCCCTGCAGCTTCGGACGCTCAAGCGTTTCCGAGCCGAATGCACCCACTCCCGTAGCGTTGCATTCCATTCTCCTCGCGCGGAGGCCTGCGCTCGGCCCGCTTGCGAACACTGGCGCGACCGGTATCACTTGCTCGTCGAGGGACTTTTACGATAAAGCTCCGCGCGAACCAGGAAGCGCCAGGAGTTCCGAGCGGCGACTTCATTCTTCTAATCGTTTCTCATCAGGAAGGAACTATGAGGCGGCAAACGCGACCATTCACCGTGGAAGTCAAACAGAAGCGCCGTTATAAAAAAGCCGCCCGTTCCATCTGGGGCGATTTCGACATCGCTGCGGCGATGGGCGAAACTTCAGAGGAACTCCAGAAGGTTCAACTGTCCAATCGTCAGCTTGTTGACTCTACTGTCGCGGCCCTTGATGCTGAACCTTTGCACAAACCGCAAATGGAGAATTTCATGGCAAATCGCCTGGAAACCGAAACAGCAGTAATTCCTACCGAACCGGCAGCCGAAGCGGAGAAGTCAAAATCGAGGGCGAGAACACCGCGGTCGAGGAAGCCAAAGGCTGAGCCGAGCGCGCCTGGCCGTAAGAACGGCGCCAAGCCGACATCCGCGACCACTGAAGCACCGCCATCGGCACGGACAGGCCGCAAGGTCTACTCCGTAAAGGAGCGCGGCCAGAAGCTCGCTCAGATCGAGACGTTGATCGGCGGCGGCGCCACTCTCAAGAGCGCGGTGAAGCAGGCCGGCATCTCGGAACAGACATATTATCTTTGGAAGAAAGCGGCGACGCCTGCAGCGGACAGCGACGAGCTGAAGGATCTCGTCGCGCTCGAGGAAGAAAACAAGCGGCTGAAGAGCCTGCTTGCGGATCGTCTGCGCAAGGAAAATACGGAACTGAAGAAAAGGCTTGGGCTGGATTAATTCAGCCTGAGCTTGCGGCTTCCCATATCGGCGCGCTGCCAAGGCGATGTCGTGCTGTCTTTCGCTGCGTTGCGGTGAACGACCGGGTTGGGTGACTGGGTTCACCGTTCATCGGCGGCGGCCAGAACGATCGACATTGTCGACGTGGCCAATTTTGCGGCAGTAGACTGGTGATCGATCCATTTCCTTCCGAGGATGAATTGCCGACTTTTCTCTTGAAGCGTCATCGGGCTGACAACACATTCTGCAATGGTCGGCGGGTGTCGATGACGCCGCCTCGCAAGTCGGCTGTCAGCAGGTCGGGAGGAAACGAAATGAAGGCGCAGGCCTTCGGCAGTCCGATTTTCGTGAAGCGTGCAGCCTATGTCGTGCAAGAGATTGCGGACCTCGAGGACGCCATCGATTTTCTCGATGAGTGGCCCGAAGATCGCAGGGACCTGATTCACGAGACTGCCTTTAAAGCATGTTTTGACGCTTATGATGGGAACAAGCCCTTAAGCGCAGCCCGCGCTGCCTTTTGCGGCTTTGCGAAACGGGCCGCCATATTGGAAGATCCAACCTCGGCGATGCAGTGGATTGCCGCCTGCAAGACGGGCAGTGGCAAACGGTCCGTGTGAACAGCGACGTTGAGCGAGGGGGCTGGGAACGTGGGGCAATGTGGTCCCGTGAAGTGTCGCGTCCAGAAAACCAGTTCTAACCATCGTCCGGAAACGGCGTCCGACCTAGGCAGGCATAGCGATGGAATCCCACGTCGGCCACGCGCTGCAAGGCTATGGTCTGGCAGCGGGCTGGTTGCTGGTAGACGCCGCGGGCGACTCCTTCGAGCCGCCCTACGCCACGTATTCATGGTCAGTCAAATCGGGTCATGATTTCAGAATGAATCGTCACTGCAGTGTACAGAGACGCTTCCAATGGCAAATCCCCAAACGCGAGCTGGCAAAGAAGATAGTTGGCCCCAGCCACTTCCAACTGACCAAGAAGAGCGTCCCGCACAAAAGCTGCCGTTCCCGCTATGCACAGTTCACTTTCAATCGCCGCTTCGAGGGTCAGCGGCAGGTTTGGTGGAGTTGGAATGCCATTGAGGTCGTAAAGAAACTTGAAGCTCTTGAGCCATGTTTCATAAGCAGGTGCCGCGATCGAATAGGCATGCGTGTCAGAACGCCCAATCACGATCATGCGCAGCAATCCTAGCAACGGCGACGGATTACCTTTGTCAGTGGTTTCCTCCCGCTTGGCGCGGAAGGCGTCGGTAACTTTGCGTACGGAGGAGCTATGCCCCACGCACGCGAGATTTGCGCCATTCGCGGCTGCCCAACCTGCCGATTCGGGTCGATTGGTGGCGACCCATGTCGGAGGACGCGGGCGCTGACGGGGTCTAAGCGTCAAGGGAACGCTATTCAGCTCAAAGTGGCGGCCCCGATAGGATAACTTCCCGCCCTTCAGGGCGGCGATTACGATTTCGCTGGCTTCCGAATAACGGCCTGGCACTGCGTCCGCGCCAATCCCAAAATAACCCAATTCGGCTGAGAGAGAGCCTCGCCCTATACCGAGCTCCACCCTACCACCGCTCAACCGGTCGAGCATACAGATCTCTTCGAACGCCCGAAGCGGATGGTAAAGGGTAAGGAGCATCACAAGCGGACCCACACGCAGCTGGCGGGTGCGCTGTGCGACGCTCGATAAGAAGAGATTTGGCGACACACCTCTCCCATGGGGGGTGCAGTGGTGCTCTGCGAGATGATATGCATAAAAGCCGAGGTGATCGCAGGCCTCCGCCAGCTTGAGACGATCGGCGCATTGTAGGCCGATGTCGCGACCGTCCTCATCCAAGTGATCGAAGATTCCGAAGGTCGGCTTCGAAGGCAAGACGTTTTTCACTCTATTGTCTCCGGAGTTTTGACGCGGAAGGTCCTTGCTTCGAACGACGCTCGAATCGCTCAGAGCAACGACATATTTTTGCGAAGCAACCCCTGTCCGCGGGGGTATATAAATGATTTCTATAGGCAGATGGGTTATACTTGCTGCTTTAGCCTTCTTAGTGTATCAGACATCTCAGACAGCAGTATGTCCATTTGTTCTCTTGTGCCTATGCTTACTCTTATGTGTTCTTTCAAAAATGACTCGGAAAAAGCCGCGACCAGTACTTTCCGCCGCTTCAACGTTTTTTGCCACCACCTACCGTCTTGTCCTGGCGGCACGCGGGCTAGCAAGAAATTTGCATGCGAAGGCGTTACGGAAAATCCCAGTTGCGAGAGCGCGAAGGACACGCGCTCCCGTTCCTGCTTGATGTATCTGTGGTTCTCTTCATAGGCGTCGCGATGCGCAAGGATGCTGACGCCAACCGCATGGCCGATCACGTTCATGTTGAAAACATTTTGGATGTTGCGCAGCCTTCCAATGATTTCGGGGTGCCCCAATCCAAAACCCATACGGATACCGGCGGCGGCGTAGCTTTTTGAAAATGTCCGTAGGAGCAGAATATTGGGATAATGATCGATAAGGCGCAGGCCATTATCCGGGGCGAAGTCGACATAGGCCTCATCCAGAACAATCAGGCGATCCGACTGCGCCGCGAGGCGTTCGATCTCGGCCACCGAAACGAATGTTCCAGTTGGATTGTTCGGATTAGCTAGAAGAATGAATTTGGCGCCTTCTGCGGGACCAGAGAGCAATTCCTTTACCGGCAGGACATCAGATTGACCGCATTCGATTTCAAGAAATTGAGCCCCCTGCAACATGGCGAGTTTGCGGTTGAACGAAAAGCCCGGCGATAGCATCGCCACGCTGTCGCCAGGGGCGAGGAAGGCTCTGTAGATGAGTCCCAGCAGCTCGGAGGATCCGTTTCCGGCAATCACTTGATCCTTGGTGAGGCCGTAGGCATCAGCCGCCGCTTCCCTCAAACCGATGTTGTCGTGTTCTGGATATAGATACTGCTGCTCAAGGGCGGCAATTGCACTTTGCATTACGACTTCCGGCATCGGAAATGGATTCTCGTTCGTATTCAACCGGACGCAGCTATCGTCCAGCGAATGGCGATCGGAGGGCAAAGGCTTTAGTTCCCTTGGCACCTGCGAAAACGACGAAAGCACGCTTTTTAGTTTTGTTCCCGACATATCCTCTCCAGTCGACTCGAGGGCTCAATCATCCACCCTCAACTTGCTCATGTTTAGCTCCCCACCAATTTCACTACTTCCTGTATAAGTGCTAATAATCCTTTTTGTCTGAGTTCATTTCAAACTCAGATTAGCTTTCTTGTAAGAGCCAATTAATGTTCGTTCCTATTTCTAACAACACTGCCTCATCGACTTCATCTGCCTCCGTGCGATGGTTTTAAAGGGCATGACGAAACGTCTATTTCTGAGGCTATGCTTCGCGTGTGCATGCCTCGCCGTTTGTTCATCGACATATTGGAGGCTGGTTGCGAAGCGGCGTTGATCTGCGCCAGATTGCTTTTCGTCCACGGCTAATGAGGCGCCACAGTATTTCTACCGCTCGCGTCAATAGCCGGCCAGGACCGCCCGATCCTCGTGCTGGATTTCCCGGGGTCGATTCGTTTGAATCTCTATGGTCGACACGGCGCCGGTGAACAGCGCTCCAGGCAAAAACCCGCATAGTGATGAACGTTGTTTGCTCAAGCGCGATTGGGCTGCTGTCGCCGCGTTTGTTTTCATCAATCCGCGAGTCCTCGCTTGGTGTCTGCGGCTTGCCCGTGCTGTGGTGGTGACCGATCCGGCGAAGGGACGGGTCGCAACGAGGCGGCCTCACTTGGCGGCTGCGGGACGGGTGGCTGGCCGGCCAATGTCTCGGCAAGATGATGCCCTGCAAACGCGGCTTCCAACTGCGCCTGATCCAATTCGCCTTCCCAACGGGCGATCACGAGCGTTGCCACGGCATTGCCGATGATGTTCGTAAGGGCCCGGCACTCGGACATGAAACGGTCGATACCGAGGATCAATGCCATGCCAGCCACCGGAACGGACGGCACCGCAGAAAGAGTAGCGGCCAGCGTGACGAATCCGGCGCCGGTGACCCCCGCCGCTCCCTTAGAGGAAAGCATAGCAACGAGTAGCAATAGGATCTGATCGCCGATCGAGAGATCCGTATTCGTCGCCTGGGCGATAAAGAGGGCCGCGAGCGTCATATAGATGTTGGTGCCGTCCAGATTGAAGGAATATCCCGTCGGAATGACCAGGCCCACGACTGAACGCTTGGCGCCAGCCTTCTCCATCTTCTCCATAAGAGTGGGCAGCGCGGCCTCCGAGGAGGACGTTCCAAGAACCAATAGCAGCTCTTCCTTGATGTACCGGATGAGAGAAACGATCGAGAAGCCATTGAAACGGCAGACCGCGCCGAGAACGATAAACACGAAGAGAAAAGCCGTGAGGTAGAACGTCCCGACCAGCATTGCGAGATTGACGACGGAGCCGATGCCGTATTTGCCGATTGTGAAGGCCATGGCGCCGAACGCGCCGATCGGGGCAGCCTTCATCAGGATACCAACGAGCGCAAAGATCGGCACGGTGAGCGCCTGGAGGAAGGAACTGATCGGCTTGCCCATCTCTCCAACCATCGCAAGCGCAATGCCAAACAGGACCGAGAAGAAAAGGACCTGAAGGATGTCGCCGTCTGCAAAGGCGGCCACAATCGTGGTCGGAATGATGTTCATCAGAAAGCCCGTCACGGACTGCTCGTGGGCCTTTGCGGCATAGGGATTGACGGCTTGGATATCGAGCGAGGCCGGATCAATGTTGAGGCCGGCGCCCGGTTGAACGACATTGGACACGATGAGGCCGACGATCAGTGCCAGCGTCGAGAAGGTGAGGAAATAGACCATCGCCTTGCTGGCTACCCGGCCGACCTTTTGAAGGCTGTGCATGCCGGCGATGCCGGTCGCGACGGTCAAAAAGATCACCGGTGCGATGATCATCTTGACGAGCTTGATGAAGGCGTCACCAAGCGGCTTCATGTTTTCGCCGATTTCGGGGTTGAAATGGCCGAGCGCGACGCCCAGGGCGATGGCGGCAATCACCTGCACGTAAAGCCGTGCATAGAAAGGCTTGCGAGGCGCGGCGTTTGCGTTGGGGCCCTTTGCGGTCAACATAAATCTCTCTCCCAGACCGGATCTCGGCAGTGCCTCTCCTCCCCGGGTTATTCCCGATCGCTGCGCTCCGGTCGGACGCTGCTGCGCTGTTCGTCGCAAGACATATGCCAACCGGAGAGGCCGAGCGGATCGCGCAATTTCGGATGTTTTCAGGGAGGTTGCGCCACGCACATGTGTGAATTTCCGCACTCTGTGGTTCCATTTGGCGAAATCCGGCACTAAGGTTGAGTCTGGAGAACGCGGTAGCAAACGACGGCATCAGCGAGGGTGGCTTGCATAAGGCCCCGTTCAACTTCCCTGGCAGATTGGGCACCGGCAGGTTTCTCTGGCTTGTGGTTTTGTTTGCACTTCTTGGTCCGGGGCTCGGTTTTTTTGTTTTTGCAGCCGGCCGTATTGCCGGCACCAAAGCTGAGTCAGACCTACGCGACCGTGCTCTTGCCGCGCGCCCACTTGCAGCCGACACTTTGAAAGGAGACGTCGAGAAGCAGCGATTAATTCCGCGCGTCTTGGCTCGTGATGGTGCGGTCCAGGAGATGCTTCGCAGTCCGGGCACCGGTGGGGAAGCTGCGCTGGATGAAAAGCTTCGAGCCATCGCGCGCGACGCCGCCTCTTCAGTCATCTACGTCATCAACAGTGAGGGAACGACGGTTGCTGCGAGCAATGCCGGCGAGCCCACCAGTTTTGTCGGCCGCGATTACCGTTTCCGTCACTACTTCGTTGAAGCGATGGCGAGCGGCATGGCCACGCAATACGCACTCGGTACCGTTAGCAAGCGCCCCGGCCTCTTCTTGTCGAGCCGGATCGATGGACCGGAGGGGCCACTCGGTGTCGTCGTGGTGAAGGTCGAGCTCGACCGTGTGGAGTCGAGCTGGCGCGAGAGCGGTTTCGTAGTCTTCACGAGCGACGAGCGCGGCGTCGTCCTTTCGACCAGCGTGCCTCAATGGCGTTTTGGCACTCTCTCTCCTCTTTCCAAAAAAGAGGCAAAAATCGCCCGCGATCATCTGCAGCTGCCTGGCGCGGCGTTCGAGCCCGTTCCGCTTTCGCACCGCGGCGGCAACCTGGTCACCGCAAGTACCGCCGACAAGGCAGCCGGCTTTGTCACGGTTTCGCAGGATCTCGGCAAAGTGGTCCCAGGTTGGCGGCTGTCACTGCTCATTCCTGCCGATGCAGAGATTTCCGCGGCGATGATGACAGCCCGCGCGACAGCACTGCTTGCCCTCGTGCTCGTGGCATTTGCCGTTTCCGTTATTGTTCGACGGCGCCGGGCGATCCGACAACGGCAGGACGCGCTTGCGCACATGAACGCGGAACTGGAACATCGCGTCAACTTGCGTACGGCAGAGCTCCGCCGCTCGAACGAAGCGCTCGCAGCTCAGATAGCCGAGCGCGAGAATGCCGAGGCAAAGGTGCGCCGGTTATGTGAAGAACTCTCTCAGGCGAATCGCCTCTCAATTCTTGGACAGATCGCAGCCGGAGTTGCTCACGAGATTAACCAGCCGGTGAACGCAATTCGCACCTATGCCGAGAATGCTTCACGTCTTCTCCAAGGCGACAGGCCGCGAGAAACCGCCGGGAATTTGAAATCGATCATCGCTATAACGGGACGTATCGGGGCGATCACCGAAACGCTGCGGTCGTTCTCTCGCCGCGCAACCGGTTCCGTGGGGCCAATATCGGCGGAGGAGGCGATCGACGGGGCGCTTTCGCTCCTTTCGGGCCGCATCCGCGAATGCGGCGTGACGATCGAACGGCAACGGACAGATCCGTCTCCGACGGTGATGGCAAGTTTCGTTCGGCTGGAGCAAATCCTGGTCAATCTCTTGCAGAATTCGCTCGATGCCCTGAAGGGCCTGCCGGAGCCGCGGATCGAGATAGCACTTGCCAAGAACAAGGAAACAGTCACCATTTCGGTTCGAGACAACGGTGCCGGCCTCGCCCCTGAAATTCGCAAGAGCCTCTTCATGCCGTTCACCACAAGCAAGGAAAAGGGGCTCGGCCTTGGCCTGCTTATTTCAGAGGAAATCGCCCGCGAACTCGGCGGCTCGTTGCGGCTCGATACCAGCCACGAGAGGGGGACTTCCTTCACCATCGAATTGAGGCGTGCCGAATGAGTGGCGAAAAAGGGCCTGTCATCTTCGTTGACGACGACGATGATCTGCTGCCCGCTGCAGGGCAGATGCTGGAACTTGCCGGCTTTAGCCCTATCGTCGTCAATTCCGCCGAGGCCGCACTCGCCAGAATCGACGAGAACTTCAATGGTCCCGTCGTCAGCGACATCCGCATGCCCAGAATGAACGGGCTTCAGCTCTTTGACCGGGTGAAAGCAATCGATACGGACATCCCTTTTGTCCTTATCACTGGGCACGGCGACGTCGAACTCGCCGTTGCCGCCATCAAGGACGGCGCTTACGATTTCATCTCCAAGCCATATGAGACCGACCGGCTTTTGGTGACGCTGAATCGCGCTTCCGAAAACCGGCACCTAGTCCTGGAAAACAGGCGCCTTAGGGATGCGGTCGTCCGATCCGCGGGCGATATGCCTCTCCTAGGGAACGCGCCGAGTATGACATGGCTGCGAGAAACGATTCGCCAGATCGCCGATACGGATGTGGACGTCCTTGTGGAGGGTGAAACCGGCACCGGTAAGGAGGTGGTCGCGGATCTGCTTCACCGCTGGAGCAGACGAAGTACCAAGCCGTTCGTGGCCTTGAACTGCGGGGCGCTGCCCGAAAGTGTCATCGAAAGCGAACTTTTCGGCCACGAAGCAGGCGCGTTTACCGGTGCGCACAGGCGTAGGATCGGTCGCCTCGAATACGCGAATGGCGGCACGCTATTCCTCGACGAAATTGAGTCCATGCCGCCTGCACTCCAGATTAAACTCCTAAGGGTACTCGAGACCCGCCAGGTCACGCCACTCGGAACCAACGAAACCCGCAGCATCAATGTTCGTGTCGTGGCTGCGACGAAGGTCGATCTGAGCGATCCGGCCGCCCGCGGTGACTTCAGGGAAGATCTATATTTCCGTCTGAACGTCGTGACGGTCAATATTCCGCCTCTTCGCGAGCGGCGCGAGGACATCCCGATCCTCTTTGCGCATTTCTTGGAACGCGCGTGCAAACGCTTCGGCAAGCCAGTGTGGGAGATAACCGCGGCCGTGCGTAATCATCTCATGGGCCATGATTGGCCCGGCAATGTCCGCGAACTTGCGCATTTCGCGGATCGGGTTGCATTGGGACTTGAAGGGGCGCCGAATTCGCCCCCTGGAAAAAGAGACGCTGAATTAAGTCTCTCTCTTTCCGAAAAGGTTAGTCTTTATGAGGCGACCGTTATCCGCAACGCATTGCGGGAATGCGATGGCGACGTGAGGAGGACGACCGAGTTTCTGCAGGTGCCCCGCAAAACCTTCTACGACAAGCTGAAACGCTATGGAATAATTCCGGGCGCGTATCGAAGCAGCCGCGATTGTTCGAAATCTTCTTGAACTCGCCCGTCGCCGAAAGGCTGCTATGGGCTTGTGGGCGCCGGGAAAATGAAAGCTGCTTGCACCCAACAATACACTTCTCCGGTGCGGATACGTCAGGGGCGCGCTCTGGCGGTGTGCGGATCGTCTCGTGAGAGGGGGGGGCGCCTGATGATCGGGCCGTTTGGGATCAGTCCTTTTTGGCTCCGAGACCTGAAAGACCTCGTGCTGCATATGTGTTCTTTCGGTCGATGCGTGTCGATGCAGTTGCGTCGAACTGCCAACGAGCACGCACCGTAATCGCCGAATCCGGCGAAGAAGGGATCTACTGCGACATCGCGGCATCAACCGCAGACTGACACATTCTGTCAAATTCCGTGACCCCGTCCTGTATGTTCCCCATGACTTCCTGTTAGACTCGAATCATGACTAAGCGCCCCACAATTGCAGATCTCGCCCGCGAAGCCGGGGTTAGCGTAGCGACCGTCGATCGGGTTTTGAACGGCCGTCGACTGGTGAGGGAACAGACCGCACGACGGGTCTGCGAGGCGGCCCGCGTCATCGGCTACAACGCAGCTGGTCTGATGCAGCAGCGCGCGCAGCGGATTTTGCCGGAGTACCGATTAGGCTTTATTCTCGGAATGCCGGCCGAGCATTTCTATCAGGATTTCGCGCGAGAGATCAAAGCTGCTGTCAGCGCGGCACAGTCCTTCCGGGGCATTCCAGTCGTTGAATTCGCGCCGTCGCATAGGCCTGGCGACCTGGTCGAGCTGCTCGAGGACATGGGTGCACGCTGCCACGCGATAGCGATGATGGCACCGGATCATCCAACCGTCACGGCAGCTGTCGAAGAACTCAAATCGAACGGAACCCCGGTTTTTTCGCTGCTTTCCGATTTTGCCGCCGGCGTGCGCGAGGGCTATCTGGGCCTCAACAACCGCAAGGTTGGACGGACGGCCGCCTGGATGTTTTCCAAGGTTGCAAAAAGGCCGGGCAAGGTGGCGGTCTTGGTCGTTAGCCACCGTTTTCAGGGTCCCGAATTGCGAGAAACCGGCTTTCGCTCATACTTTCGTGAGAAAGCGCCGATGTTCGAGGTGCTGGACACGCGCGTGAATCTCGATACGCGGCAAACCACCTACGAGGCCACGCTCGATGTCATACAACGCGAATCCGAACTTGTCGGCTTGTATGTCGCCGGCGGAGGCACGGAGGGCGCCATCGCTGCGCTCCGGGAAGAGGGCGATGGTCGGAATCTCCTCGCGATCGTCAACGAGATCACGCCAGAGTCGCGGGCAGCACTCGCGGACGACCTCATTACGATGGCGGTTGCCACGCCCCTGCGCCCGCTTTGCCAAGAGTTGATGACGCTGATGGCCAGGGCAATCGAGACAGGCACCGCGGAGGCGCCATGGCAGACGTTTTTGCCGTTTGAGATTTATCTGCCGGAAAACATTTGAGGCGAGATTCGTTCTCTTTGAGCGGTTCGCTACGACAGAGCATAACGACAGAATTCCATTTATCTCATCACCGGAAAACGTTCATCGACTCTGCTTCCGTATTCTTCTCGTTCCGGTCTCGACGATGACCCTCTGCGAGATGAAACTGGAGAGCCGTATAACTGCGCTACCAGACCCATCACCAGGCTGATGTGAGGAGCTTGCCCACAAAGACGCACCACGACCATATGATTGTCTGGAAATCAGAAAGACGATCCCAACCCGAGGTTCGGCGGGTGGGGGGGTCGAATGCATGCAGCAATAGACGATTGGATATGCAAAAGCCTCCGAACTGCCCAGGCAATCGCTTCTGCAATGGGTGAGAGAAAAAGTCGCCGTTCAATCGTTATGCAGCCGCCCTACTATCCATGGTGTGGATGAGTGCCATCGAAACAATTGATTTTTCGAATTTTTTGAAATGAGGCAAATCTCGATCTGACTGGTTTCAAAGCACGTCGAGCACACGTATGCAAATGGCGCTCGTAAGCATGGAAGTGACGTCCAGACTTGGGAACTCGGTGACACGAGGAATTCAACCGGTAGGATAAGGCCACGGTCGTCTTCGTCACTGTTGTGGCATCTCACTTTAGTAAAATCACCTCTATATCAGGTAGTCTATGCCGCGATATTTGCGAACCGATATTCAGGCCTTGCGAGGCTTGGCCGTTCTTCTGGTTGTTCTTTATCACGCCCGTCTTGGTCCGGGCGCCGCAGCTTATCTTGGCGTTGACATCTTTTTCGTCATTTCGGGGTTCCTGATCACAGGCCTCGTCAGGACGCATGTTGAACAATCACGGTTCAGCTTTTGGGAGTTCTACTACCGGCGTGCTAAACGCCTGTTGCCGGCTGCCTATGTCGTCATTGCGCTCACGACGATCGCTGCGCCTTTCTTCCTGTCGGAGGTGGAGCTGAAAGGGTTCCAAAACCAGGTTCTCGGGGCCCTCACATTCACCAGCAATATCGTTCTCTGGTTTCAGTCCGACTACTTCGGTGGCGCCGCCGAAACGAAGCCCCTCCTGCATTTCTGGTCGCTCGCTATCGAGGAGCAGTTTTATTTGCTGCTCCCTGCCTTCTTGGCGTTGGCTCCGAGGAGATGGTGGCTGACAGGAGTAGGCGTGCTCCTCGTTGCCAGCTTCTCGCTATGCCTTTATTTAACCTCCCGCGATCCATCCGCCGCATTTTTTCTTTTGCCGACCCGATGTTGGGAAATGGCCCTGGGGTCATTCGGGGCCTTGCTTCCCATCAACCCCAACGTGGCTGCCAAGCTTTCGAGGCTGCGCCTCCCGGCGCTCACACTGCTTCTCTTTGTTGCCGTTGTCCCCACTGGCTCCCCTCATCCGGTCGAGGATGCGGCTGTGGTTTGTCTCGCAACGCTGGTCCTCCTGCTTGCGCCCAGTAGAGATAATGTGGCGGTTCGAGGCATGGCGAGGATAGGAGATGTCTCGTACTCGCTCTATCTGATCCATTGGCCGGTGCTCGTCTTTGTGCGGGCCGCTTGGCTTGCAGATACACCTGCCCTTGCGATCTATGCGGCAGTTGCTTTCTCATTTGTCGCGAGCTGGGTTCTTCACCGTTTCGTGGAAGAGCCGTTCCGGCGGGGATATGCGACGTCCCGTGTACGGCTGGCTTCGGGTCTTGTTGCTGTATCGGTTCTGCTCGGCTTCTCGCCCTCGCTCGCCATTGCAGCGACCCAGAGCAACATTGACTTTGTCTATATCCGACGGATCAACGAAGGTTTGGGACCAGCATGTGATTTCAGGCCCGGATCGCCTCCTCAGGAAATCCCTCGGAACTGCCAAACGACAGACAAGCCCGAGTTGCTGGTCTGGGGTGATTCATTTGCCATGGCGGTGGTTCCCGGCTTGGCCAAGACAATCGGAGAAACGGGACTGGCTCAGCTCACGATGAGCGCGTGCCTCCCTGCTGTCGGAATAGCTGGTTTCTCGAAGCCGCCGACAGCGTCTCCCTATTCCCGCGCCTTCGGCGAGAGCTGTATTCGCTTCAATGACAGCGTTTTGCGTATCTTGAAAGCTCGACCCGAAATAAAGACCGTTGTCATTTCAAGCCCGTTTGGCGTCGCGGCGCCGGGTGAATTCATGCTGCTTAAGAGGACCAAAGATACTTTCACCGAGGTCAATCTTTCTATTGATGAGGCCGTTGATGGCATCAAGGCTCTCGTCGAAGCCGTCCGCGCCTTGGGCAAGCGAGTGGTCGTTCTTGCTCCTCCACCAGTTGGGAATATCGACATCGGTGAATGTCTTGAGAGGAAGGCACGTGGGATTGTTATTGTCGGGCTTTACAGTGACTGTAAAATATACGTCGCACAGTACCGTCGAAGCCATTCCGACACTCTCGAGCTCTTGAACCAGGTGGCCTTGAAGGCTGGCGTAGAGGTCATTTCCTATCACGACTTTCTGTGCGACGGCACAGCATGCAAGACGGAGATCGATGGCAAATTCCTTTACCGGGACAGCGGCCACCTTTCCTATGAAGGATCAGAGATAATCGCTCGCCGGACAAGACTTGCCGAGAGGCTGATTGCGGCTGCTCGTTAGAGCCGATGAGATGGTTTGAAGCAGCCAGATTCGTCCCATGATTCGAAAGCTGGAGGGTGAAGCTTGGTTAGCTAAGCTAGGCCCAATGTCGGGACCCGATCAACTCGCTGGATCGAATGCGTCTGTCCTCGCAACGGCCCCCTTTTTGCAATTGGAAAAGCATCAATTCGCGTAAGGAAGGGAAAGCAATATGCACCGTCGTCACCTGATCAAAGGGTTCGTTGCACAGGGCGCTTGCCTCATCTGTGCCGCGGCCGCGCGTGCGGATGGGGCCCATTGGGGATACACCGGTCAGGTGGGGCCCGAGCACTGGGCCGATCTGGACAGGAAGAATTTCGTCTGTTCGGCGGGTACGCAGCAATCACCCGTTGATATTACCGACGCCGTCAAGGCCGACATGCCGCGTATCGCAGTAGATTGGCACAAGGGCCGCCGCAAGATGGTGAATAACGGCCATACCATTCAAATCAATATGCCGGAAGGCAGCACGCTGACCCGCGGCGATCGCACTTTCGAATTGATCCAATTCCATTTTCATGCGCCAAGCGAGCATCGCATAGCTGGCAAGAGTTTCCCGATGGAAGTGCATTTCGTCCACAAGGACACAAAGAGCGACAGCTTTGGTGTCCTGGGAGTCTTTCTGATACCAGGCGCGACAAATGCCAGCTTTGCAAGCCTGGCAGCAGTCTTCCCTGCGTGGCCAGGCGCGTCAATGGCCGCCGATATCGATCCCAGCGGGCTTCTCCCGGCCTCGCTCAGCTACTGGACCTATGAGGGATCATTGACGACGCCGCCCTGCACCGAGAACGTTGAATGGATGTTGGCAAAAGAACCGGTAGAGGTCGACGCTGCGGATATTGCTCGATTTACCTCGCTCTATCCCCAGAACGCACGGCCTATCCGTTCACCTAATCGGCGGTTCATCCTAGACTTCAACTGAGGCCTTAGAATGCGGCAGTAACGGGTAGAGGAGGCGGCCGCAGAACACGAAAGGCGACCGCCTTTGATGCCCATCCGGTGAAGATGAAAGCGGCCGGATCATTGCGGCCCAGATAACCGCAATGCAGGCCGGCTTCGTTAATGCGCCAGCGATGTGTCATCGGCACCGAGCGCATTTCGTCCATAAAAGTTTTCGGACCGCAGACTTCCGGCTCCGGGCATGATCGCCTGCCGATAGACGGGGCGAGGCTCTATTAGTTAAGGCACCGCCACTCCGCGATGGGAGCCCCGGCTGAAACCGGGTCGGCATCGAGCAACCGCTACAGATCTCCACCACCCATCCCAGATGCGGCAGCGCCTAGTCTCGGCGCAGTTGGCTTTTCGGTGGAGGCCCGCTTCTGGATCGGTAGTCGAAGCGTGCGTATCGTCCGACCGCTTTTAGCCTCGGGAGTTCGATCGCTGTTGCGCCCCACCGACATAAAGGCGTGGTCGCAGGCACGTTCCGCGCCGCAGCATCGGCATCGTGTCGTAGCGCACCTCGCGGCGGCCATCCTGAGGCCCTACCCGCCTCTCAACTCCTGTAGGATAGTTGTGACTCACCGAAGTCAGGCATAGCCGTCTCCACGGCGCCGCCCGACATCTTCTGTCGGGTTTGTCGAGTTCACGATAGGGGCCTTCTTTAGCCGAGCCCTAGCTTTTCTTCAGCTAATCGACTGAAAAGACACCACAAAATTCCTCCTTCGGCTCAATCGATCAAACTGGCATGAATCTTGAGCATCTCCATTGTCAGGCGGGCGGGAGCTGACTGTCGTGGTTAGTGTCACGGGTAGCAACGATGGAGGGTTGGAGCAAAGCGATGCTCTACGGTTGCGCACGCGTTGCTCTTAGCACGGTAAGACATGTGCGCACAGAACGGCCGACTAGCCTTGAAATACAACATCGCTCCGCGCGGAAGCCGCGAACAACTTCATGGAACGAGAAATGAACGCCCCCGCTATTTCAATCGCCAGCACTCGTATTCTGTGGTATAGGCGTATGTTCATCGCTGAAAGATGCCTGATTTCCTTCTCGATGGGCATCTTTGCGCTGCTTCCAGTTTACCTGTTGTCGATTGGGCGAGACGAGATCTTTTTTGGCTCGATCTCAGCAGCAGGCATGGCGACCGCCATCTTAATAGTCTTGATCAGTCCTTCGCTCGCCCGGCGGTTTGGCGTGCGAAGGCTTGCACCTATCGGCGGGCTTCTCTATGCAGCAGGCTGCGCGACCATCCTCGTAAACGAGCTTTCGGGGGTGCGCGCGACACTCCCCTACTTCCTGAGCTACATGCTGCAATCGGGTGGATGGGCGCTGCACTTCACCGTGGGCTCGATCTGCATTGCCGCCCTCTCAAGCGATGCAGACCGGTCATCGAGCTTCATGGCCTACTCTGCATTCTCAACCTTAGGGGTAACCTGCGGACCTCTGCTAAGCAGCCTCCTTACCCGGTTCACCGGCTTGGGCACGCTGGACATGTTCATTCTGGCAATGCTTGCGGCGACGGCAGGTTCCGCATTGTCATCCTGGGCAGCGCAGCGTGCGGCGAACATCCGCAACGCCGATATTCCCAACAACGCCTCGCTTGCACGCGACCTTTTCACTCTCCTCTTTAGCAATTCTGCAATGTTTTTTGTACTCGTACTGCTGTCGGCAAGCATTTACACCACGTTGATAAACTTCCAAGCTCCATTTGCGAACAATTCAGGTCTTCGGTATGAAATATTTTTTGGCTCTTGGGCGATAGCAGTAGTCGGCTCTAGGTTTGCAATTGGTCCGCGCGTGAGCCGCGGTGCGGCCGATCGGATCTTGCCGCTACTCCTGGGCGGGATGGTTATTTCGCTTCTCGGTTTCCACTACTCTCCGGGCCATCCTGTTATTTACGCGGTGGGATCACTAGCGACCGGCATAACCTACGGGCTATCGTATCCCCTGATGCAGGCAGAAGCTGTCCGCGTGACTGCGCCGCAGTCCCGAACCTTGGTGCAGATCATCTTCAGTCTTTCCTATTTCCTCGGCTTGTATTTCTTTCCTTTCGCTGCCGGCATCGTCTCAGTTCACCTGGGATACGATACACTGACGTTATTAATTGCCGGCTTGGCTCTGCTGCAAACGGCTATTGCTCTTCTTGGCTATCGCATGACCCGGCGCAAGCCCGCCTCGACCGTGGCCGGCAACAAAGGCTAAAGCACGATGTGCGGGAGGTCCCACGTCGTCATCGGAGCCGGGCCAGTCGGCCGGGCGGTGGCCCTGCAACTTGCGGGCCAGCCGGACACGTTGGTTGTCCTGATTGACAGGAGCCATTCTGTGCTTGCTGCGGCGCAAGGGCTTCTGGGCGACCTCAAAAACGTCCGCTTCGACGGGTCGTTAGGTCCATGCGCTCTCTCAATCCAAGCACGATCGCTGATCATGGCTACGTCTTGGAATGACTGCCGAAATCTGGTCGGCAAACTCGCGCACCAAATGCACGAGGCAGGTCTACACACCCCTATTATTTGCGTGGGCAGGCCGGACCCCGAGGATCCTGACATCGCCCGGATGCCGCCTAACGGTCCGCCGGTAGTCTTGGGAGCGGGTCTCGAACCAGGACTGGTTGAATCGTTAATCTCACTGGCAGCAGCTGAACTAGACGGCTTAGAGAGCATCGTAACTCATTGCGGAGGGATTCCCAAAATTCCGGAACCTCCACTGAACTATGCTCTCGCCTTTGGACGTCGGCTGCCCATAGGGCAGAGGCCCGCGTTGGCTCGAGTCAATGGCCGAGCCGTAACACGAAATCGATTCGAAAGCGTGTCTTCGCTGTTCGTGGAGGGTGTCGGACTTCTTGAGGCATACGATGACGCAATGGTTCCGTCGACTGCCGCAAGCACTCATCTCAGCATTCCGACCATCCGGCAATTGACTGTGCGATGGCCGGGCTTTGCGGATGGCGTTCGGATGTTGCATCGCCTCGGGCTGCTGTCCGACGAGGAGGTTGAGATCGGGAGCGCCCGCCTGCGGGTCAAGCACGTCACGGAAGCGCTTTTAACTCGCCGGAGCCCAAAGGAACATGACGACCAGGTCATCCTTGATGTGGCCATTGAGGATCGCCATCGCAAACCTGGCCGCTGGACGTGCATCCTTCGCTCCGCACTTCAGGAACGAGGCTTCTCAAGCATGGCTATCGCGACCGCGGTTCCAGTGGCCGCAGCCGTGGAATGCGTCATGCGCAAACAGTTGCGGGGTGCCATCCACCCCGGTGAAGCCACTCTCGCCGAAGTCGCCTCGATGGCCCTCGGGAAAATGAGGGGAAGCCGGATGGCTGTCTTAGCCGAGCGCGCAACTGGGCTGTTGGAAACAACCACGATTTTTGGAGCCGGTAATGCAAAAGCGGAAAACACTGCTCGTGGGCAGCGGACCAGCAAACCTTGCACTGCTGACGTGCCTGAAAGAATGGGGTTCCTCAGTTCTGGATACGCTGGAAGTCCTTGAGCGCCGCGACAGTGCAGAATGGCACCCAGGCATTGCTTTCGAGGATTCAAGGCTCCAAGTCTCCTTGTTCAAGGACCTGGCGTTCCTGAGGAATCCGGCAAGCCCATTCACTTTTTTCTCGTTCTTGCACGACAGGGAGCTTCTCTATCACTTTATTCATACGAACGAACTATATCCCTCAAGGAAGCTGTTCTCCGACTATCTGGTCTGGGTAAGCGGGTTTTTTGCGAATAAGATTCGTTTCGGCAAGGAGGCGGTGGAAGTCAGGTTCCGCGAGAGGCCATCGGGAATCCCAACCCTTGTCGTCACGGTCCGGGATGTGTCGAGCGGGGACGTTTCGGAAACCGAAGCTGACGACGTGGTCGTGAGCCTTGGGCATGAACCATACCTTCCCGAAGAACTGGCCGTCGATCCCGGCCGCGTGGTGCATTCAAACTTCTTCCTGTCCCATGCGAACGAGGGACTGATCAACGCGAACGCTCGCGTTGCAGTCGTCGGGTCCGGGCAAAGCGCCGGCGAGATAGTCAGATTCCTGCTTCAGCATCGGGAAGTATCGGAGGTTATCGTCGTTGGCCGGCGCCACCTCTTTGAACAGACGGATGACAACCCGTTTGTAAATGACTTCTACACCTATCCACACTCGCTAAAGTTCGCGAAGCTGCCACCCGAAGATCGCAATAGGTTTCTTACCGACACGAGGAACACGAACTTCTCCACCGTCACCAAGGACGTCCTCAAAAGCATCTACGATCTTCGCTTCGAGGACCAAGTGTGTGGACGCGATCGGCTCAGACTGTTTCCGTATACGGAAATCACGGCGGCGGAGCGTGTTGAGGATAGCTTTCGTCTTCACCTTCGCGGAATCGGAAGCAGGCAAGACCTGACAACGCTTGAAATCGACCTTCTGGTTTGCGCGACGGGCTTTTCAAACCGTCGCCATTTATCCTTCCTCCAACCGCTGCAACCGGTCATCGAAGACGCCGCCCTCGTTATCGACGAGTCGTTCGAAGTGGATCTCGGTCAGACGGCATTGCGCCGCTCCGGTCCGCGACCTCGCGTTTTCCTCACGAACCACTCTTTTGGCCTTCGGGGCCCAACGGAGCACACGCTCGGCGGTCTGGCCGAGCGGGCGGCGGTCGTGGCGAAGGCGCTGCAAGACGGGCACGTGCTTCAACCTGCTCAAGGTCGCCCCGAGACCTTGCCAGCGGCATGGCCAACCCGAAATTCAAGAGTGGAAACGAAATGATCTATCCGCAAATAATAGATCTCAAAAATGAAGCACGTGCGGTCCCTATCTCGATTGATGGCGGCATCGTCAGGCATGATCCCTTCCCAGAAGGGGGTAACGTTTCGGTACGTCTGTTGAAGTTCAGTTCAGGCGCGACCACTTGCCGTCACAACCACGGGGAAGTCGAATTTTGGACAGTGATCTCTGGCGGCGTTCGAATTCACCTGGATGAAAAGACCTTCCTGCTGCTTGGCGGAGAGAGCATTAGGATCGACCCGCTGCGCAGGCACAGAATTGAGGCTTTGGACAGCGGTGCAGTCATGCAGACGGTGTGGTGGCACAGCCGCGCAGCGTTCGAAGAGGCGATTTCCACGAAGGAAGCGACAGCAAAAGACAAACCGTTGTTGCTGGTCCCCGCCATGCTTACCCCGAATGGGCAAATGCACATAGGTCATGCCTCAGGACCGTTCCTCCACGCGGATGTGTTGCGCCGAATTGCTGAGACAGGCGACCGAGAGGTCTTCGTGCTGCAGGGCACGCACGGTCATCTTGAGCACATTGCGATTGCGGCCGACGCTGCAGGACTGGAATACTACCAGCTCGCGGAGAAAAATACGGCTTCTTTCCAAGAGGCTCTGGATCGGCTCAACGCAGTCCCGGATATTTTCCTTGGGACAGAGCCAGACCGCCGCGGCAAGGCGGTCGTTCTCGAGGTCTTCAAGCGACTTTGTAGCAAGGGCCTGATCGCTGAAAGAGAGCATTTGGTCCCATATGACGTCGAAAGCGGGCGCTTCAGGGTCGACGCCTTCGTCCACGGCAAATGTCCCTATTGCGGCGGCTATGCTTCCGGCCATGAATGCGAGGATTGCGGCGCGCTGGTCCTCGATGCCGAACTTCAGGATCCGGTTGATCTCGAGGGGCGTTCCCTGGAACGTCGCCCCCTGAAGCGCCTTTTCCTGAACCTCGCTCCAATGCATGACGCGCTCGAATCCTTCGCCTCGCGGTCCTTCCTGCCCATTTACGCCAAGCACTACATCGAATCCTGGCTGAGCCGGGGGCTTCCGGAAGTCTGCATCTCTAACCCAAACCGAGAGGGAATCCGGATTCCAATCCCAGGATTTGAGTGTCAGCGGTTCAACATCACCATCGAACACGTGCCTCGGCACTTGCTTGCCTTAGAAATGATAAGGGAAAAGAGCGGATGCCCTGCCTTGTGGTACCAAATTCCGCGGGACGAGATGCCGGAGCTGAACATTCTTTTCGGGGCGGACAACGCCTTCGGACGCTTGTTGGTCATTCCCGGCGTACTTTCGGCCCTTGATCTGCATGAGATGCTCCCTCGACGGATCTTCGTAAATCAGATGCTCACTCTCGATGGGAAGAAGTTCTCAACATCACGAAATCACGCAATCTGGGTGAACGATATCACTGCAAAAGAAACGGGCGAGCCGCTTCGCTTCTACCTGTGTCGCCGGCGGCCGGACGGTTCTGTTGAGGACTTCTCCCTGAGTTCTTATGAAAGCTGGAAACGGAATTTCTGGGACGGACGGCTGTTAAGATCGACCGGGAAGGCTAACCAGGTCATCGAGCGGGTCGCAACTGACGAGCTCCCTTGTCCTGGCCAGTGGTCAGCCACCGACATTGCGTTCTTGGCGGAGTGCAGACGCTTCAACGCAGAAGTGCGAGCGCGTTTCGAAGCGGATTACCCGGACGTACGTCAGCTGACACATGCAATCGAGGCGTTCGTCGACGCAATCGACCGCTATTCATGTTCAGTGCTGCACGTTCCAGCTGCAGCGAAGGAAAACGAGGCGCTTGACAGGACCGCGGCCCGCGCAGTGACCTTCGCGCTTGTCGGACTCTGTGTCGCGGCCTACCCACTCATACCTGATTTCGCCGTCCGCATCGCAGGGAGTCTTGGGCTGGGGGTCCCCAAGCTCAGCTGGTTAGACCGCGACTGGATAGCCGAGCCAGTGCGTCTGCCTGAAAGCATAGGCGCCAGAGGCGGTGAATAGCCGGTAAAATGATTTCGGACTTACGCGGAGCCGCACATCGAGGAGCGGGCGCGGGGGAAGGCGCGCCAGGAAACGTCGGCGACACGTCTGATGTGGACGCCGATGCCGGTCGGGCCATACGCTCCATCCGTTCCCCAGCATGTGGCCTTCGGTGTTCGCGTGAGTTTCTTTATCTTTCGATAACCTTGACTGTCAGTCGATCGCCACTGCCCTTCCCCTCTCGCCGACGTCAAAGAATCTCGCATAAGGTCCGTGCGAGAAGTGGCGGCGCAACTCATGAAAATTCTCGATCGTTTGCTCTAGCGGTCGCGTTTCCTGGCGCTGAAGTGTCGCCGTACTGGAAAATCGAAGCGCCGGAACGCCTAGGAACTCCCAAATCGCTGTCAAGCATGTAGCAGGTTCGCGCAGGAGGCACTCGTACTCGATCTCAAGCATATTGCTCTTCGTGAAGGATCGCGCGACCCGAGCGTGGAAATCGTCGGCAGCCTTGAAGTATGCCTCACAGTCGGCGGTCGATAATCTAACTTGCGGCGGCGGAGCATCATTGTCCGACCTGAACTTCAGCCATTGGCGCGTTTGTCTCGCCTGTACCAGTGACCGCAGCGATTCCAAGGTATTTTCGCGAACCACGAGGATGACTCTGAGGCCCGGCCAGCGTGTCAGCTCGGCAAAAAAACCCGGACGATCATGAAATTGAGGTTCGTTGACCTTGCAGCCGACATGCGTCGCCTTTTTGTCGCTCTGCGCGGGACAGCACGAGTAGGCAAGCTCAAGCAGCTCTCGATCGCTGCGAAGCAGACGATGCTTATCGGGCCAAGTCGTGGCATATGGATTGAGCAGCTCACCGTTGCTCAGCACATTCGGATGCGCGTTCAGCAATTCTTCCAGGTAGTGCGTCCCAGTTCTTGGCATGGCCAGGATCACGAATGGCGCAGGCGGCGGTATGTGGCTATCAGTCATTGCGTGTGTTCCTAACCAGCATTAGTCGCGGCAGTTCGGGTGGCGCTTCGGACGAGAAGCCTGATTGCCATCTTCGACACTGCCTCGCTCGACGATGTTCGCAACCGGTCGGATTAAGCTCGCACTCAAGCAAACCGTACAATCGAAGGGATAGCACCACGGTCTGCGCTGACAGGGGGCGAGTGCCAAAGCCTCGGCACCGACGCAGCAGCGTCAGCGCATCAGGCGCCGACGCAATAGCGCCGCCGACAAGAAGAACGGCAAAACCGCGTAGACGCAAAGTGTCGTAATATGCAGGCCGAGGCTTTCAGCCGGGCGGCCAAGCATGACTGAGCGGATCAGGTCGACCGAGTGAGCAAGAGGCAAGAGAGACGATACCTGCTGAAAAGCGCCTGGCATTTGGCTGACCGGAAAGACGGCCCCGGACAGGAACAGCATAGGCGTGAGAACAAGCGTTTGATAAAATACGAGACAGTCGTAGTTGGGCGCAAGCGCCGTGACGATCATGGCTAGACTTGCGAAAGCAAGGCCAGTTAGGGCGATGATTGGCAGCGCGTAGAGAAGGGATGGCCACGCGGCATAGCCGAGCGTGGCAGCAACTAGCGTAATCGCCGTACCGGCCAGAAGAGACTTGGTGCCGGCCCAGGCTAGTTCACCAAGTACGATATCGCCGAGCGTGAGTTGAGTGCACAGCATCGCTTCCCAGGTGCGTTCGCCTCCCATGCGAGCAAAAGTCGAGTAGATCGTTTCGTAGGTCGCCGAGGTCATCGCGCTTACCGCGGCCATGCCAGCCGCCAGAAAAGCTACGTACGAAGTGCCTTCAACACGACCTATCATTATCCCGAGGCCAAAGCCGAGAGCGAACAACGAGATCATCGGCTCAGCGAGGTTCCCGAGAACCGCCGCAAGGGCAATTTTCTTCCAAGCCAAATAATTGCGGCGCCACACTGCAACCCAATTCCAGGCATTGGCGGGCATAACGGCCATATAACCTTCGATCATTGTTCAGTCCTTCATCTCGCGCCCGGTCAGCCGCAAGAAGACATCCTCGAGATTCGGCGGACGCTGCAAAAGGCGCAGACCAGCAACCCCACGCAGCTGCCTGAGCACCTGCTCGGGATCGGGCGCATAGCAAAAGAGGGTTTCGCCGCTCAGCTCGATGCGTTGCGCGTACGGCTTGACCAGCGATCTCAGTTCTTGTGGATTGCCGCCATAGACTTCGACCACCTGGCAGCCGATCTGCTCGTCGATCAACGCGTGTGGTCGCCCTTCGGCGATCTTGCGCCCATGCTCGAGCACACACAGCCGGTCGCACAACCGCTCGGCCTCCTCCATGAAGTGAGTGGTCAGAAGTATCGTCTTGCCCCGCGCCAACAAGGAACGCAGGCGTTCCCAGATCAGGTGGCGCGCCTGTGGATCGAGGCCAGTGGTCGGCTCGTCCATGACCAAGAGTTGCGGGTCATTAATCAGCGCACGGGCCATCGTCAGGCGTCGCTTCATGCCGCCGGACAGTTCGGCGACGCGCGCATCCGCCTTGTTCTCGAGGCGGGCGAACTCGAGCAGCGATGGGCTGACCGCTTCGACCTCGCGTTTGCTCATGCCAAAGTATCGCCCGAACACCAGCAAGTTTTCACGTACCGTGAACCTATGATCAAGGTTGTCGAACTGCGGGACCACGCCGATGCGTCCACGTGCCAAACGGGCACGTGCCGGCACTGGCACGCCGAACACCGTGATCTTGCCTGCGTTAGGCGTTGCCATACCGAGGAGCAGCCGTGTAATCGTGCTTTTGCCCGCGCCGTTCGGCCCCAGCAGCCCTAAGCACTCTCCCGGTGCAACGGTGAATGACATGCCGTCGACAACGACCCTTTTGCCATATGATTTCGTCACGCCGACAAAGTCGATTGCCACCATGGTCGCGCACTCAAACCAGCGTAAGGGCGCCGTCGACCGGCGATAGTTCAGTTTCGGGAATTTTGGTCAACAGCACACCATCGGACCATATGTGTTCAATTTTTCCCCAGCCGCAGGCTGCGGCGGCACCCGGAAAGAACCCACGTCCATGGTGGTTGGCACTCGTATTGCAAAGCAGCGGAATGCCCGTGAGTTTTTCATATTCGATGAGTAGCTCGGCCACCTTGTGCTCAGAGGTTCTGGAAATGGTCTGCAGTCGCGCAGAACCGTCGAGATGCACGACAGCGGGGACTTTGTCCCGCCATTCCGCCCGTGTCTGATGGTCGAACAACATGTAAGGATCCGGCGTTCCTGGGCTGAATATTTCCGGCGCGCGGTCCTCAAGGCAGATCGGCGCCACGGGGCGGAAGTGTTCGCGAAGTTTGACGTCGTTGAGATAATCCTTCATTTCGGGCGAAGTCGCGGCCGCGAGAATGCTTCTGCCACCCAGTGCCCGTGGTCCGAGCTCGGCGCGCCCTGTAAGGAAAATGACGGGCTTATTGCTGGCGAGAATGGAAGCGAGTTTTCGCATGCTGCACGGTTCGGAGTTCCATCCCGAAGGCAGTTGGCCATCTAGCAGGGCCGGGCCGCTGTAAACCGACCAATCCAGAGGAACGAAGCCATCTTGCACAACCATTGCGCTGCAAGCGGCACCGATTGCCGAGCCGCTGTCATTCGGAAATGGCGGCACCCAGACAGCATCGAAGAGACCCGCCTCGCGTAAGGCACTGTTCCATTTAATATTGAGACCGCAGCCGCCGGCGATGCACAAATTTCGCGCCCCCGAAAGATGTGCGTGCCGCTCCGCAGCGGTCGCCATTTCGCTGACGAGGAGACGCTCGAGAAAAAGATGAAAGGATGCAAGCACATCTTCGGGTGCCTGATCCCTCAATCGGAGCGCACTGGCTTCGAAGAAGTCATGCACGCGCGCAAGCAAGGGCTCCGCGCTGTTGATATCCGCACGGTAATGCCTGGCTAGCTCTGTGTCGCCCGCAAAGCGCTCCCGGTAGAGTTCCTGAAACACTGCCACGATGTCTTCATCGACCGACCCGAGTGCGATGTAGGCCATCAGCTTGCCGGCAACACCTAGATCCCAGTCGCCGCGACCCGCCCGCTTATAAGGCCCGAAGTGATGGCCCGCAGCTGCGTAAACATGGCCTATCACTGGGAATAGGCATTCTAGGAACCGGGCGCCGCGGCGTTCTACATAATAGAGGCGTGGAAAGATGCACCCGTCCCAGACCAAGCAGAATGCGGGCTGTTCGGTTTTGGCGAAAGGGCTGGTGCAGTACGCCGAGGTCACATGGCCGGTAACATGCGGGTAGCTTCTATAAGAGAAAAGCCGGCCACCGAGCATCAGGCCGGAGCCGTCGAGCGAAGTGAGGAGGCCCTCGGCATGGCGTTCGACGTAGGGGGCCCCTTTGAGAGTGATCGGACCCGCCCCGCTAAGGACCTGGAACTGCGACTCCAAATCACCGTCCCAGCCGTCGATAACGAACTGATCTACGTCCCGCGGATCCAGACCGTGCTCCGCCAAGGCGGAGACAACTGACTCCAGATGGTCGATGGCTTGATATCGTCGGTTATTGTCCCGCTTCTCCTGTTCAAGGCAAAAGACGAGTTGTCCGTCCTCGACAAGGGCGACCGCCCCGTCATGCGTCAGCTTGATACCACAAATGCGCATAATGCTTCCTCGTCTAACGCAGGCAATTCGATAGATCCGGAGGCCGAACCGGACTCCGAAAACGGGCGAGCAAGCAGTCTTGGCTAGGGGTGTCACCCTGGCACTGCAGATGATCGACAGCGATCAACGTCTCGTTCAGCATTGCCATGACAGTCTCGGCACCAGCGGCGTGACCCCAGCGCCGGCAAGTGGCATCACGCGCCGATCCGAATACCAGGTGTCCCCCTGGCGCAAGCATCCGCGCAAGGTTGCGGATGGCAGCGCGCATCTCGGCTATGCCGTTGAGGTAATAAAGAACCTCCGCCACGACGATCAGATCGAACGGCTCCTCAGTCGAGAACTGTTGAACATCGGAGACTACCCAGGTGATGTGCGGTAGCTCCTTCATCCGTCTGCGCGTTCGATCAATCGCGCGCGGCACGACATCGATTACTGTAAGCCGTTGGCAATGGGGCGCTAGCCTTTCCGTGAACGCGCCTGCCGCACACCCAACTTCAAGTGCATTTGTGATGGATCCATGCAAAAGCGACAGCCGCAGCATTTGCGTGTGACGCTCCCGCTCGAACGAATTGGCATCGAGCAGCCACGGATCGTCGGCGGCCAATTCCCGATCCAACAATCGATGATTATTGTCCAACTTCAAAATTCGTCTACCTCGATTACGCAACCATCACTCATCGGAAGTCACCAGCACCGAACAGTCCCGCGCAAGATGGCGCATACGATTCGGCACCGCATCTTCCGACAATTTTGTAGTGCTTGATTCAGTGGTCAGGTTCTGGACGGGAGCCTGTTTCCCATCATTGACTGCCACGGTGGCAGCGAAGCTGCGCGACAGCCAATCGCTGTTGCTCAACGTACACAACGCATAGGCTTTCAGGGGGAGCAAGAGAAAGACGTTGATGAATGTGTGGACAGCGAAGCCTATAAATCGAAGTTGGCGAGCACGAAGCGCCACCACGCTGCAGCGAACGATGGTCATGAATACAATCATCAGGATTGTCCACCATGGCACGGTGCCCATCAGTGCGAACTGCACGAGGCCTGTTAGCACCGATACGGCGAGTAGTAGCGGCCCGAGATTCTGTCCCACCACGTCCAATGTTAGAAAGCCGTTGAGGCCCGGTAGCAGATTCAGTGCAAGCCAGGTGTCCCGGAAAGTGCTGCGTGCCCACCGGAGTTGTTGGCGCAGATAAGGCCCTAGGCTATCTGGAACGACTGTTGCCGCGATGGCGTCCGGGATGTACTCAGTTCGAAGGCCTGCTTTCAGCATTAGGATCGTAAGATGGCGATCTTCACCGAAGTCGCTTGGCTTTCCCCGAAATGTTTGGGTCTCATACTGATCCAGCAGCAAAAGGAGTGCGGATCGACGGTACATGGCACACGGGCCGCAGCAGCACATTACGGCGCCGAAGCGAGCCTGCGCTGCGCGTTCCTCGTTGCAAGCCAGCCAGTATTCCATATCGATCAACCGGGTCAGCCAAGTGTCGCTCCGGTTGCTGGCTGTCAACTGACCCATGGCTGCGCCGATCCCGGGATCTTGCATCTTCAGCGCAAGCTTTGTGACGACATCGGACGCTAGCATCGTGTCCGAGTCGACATTGAGCACCAAATCTCCAGATGATCGGCGTATCGCGGCGATCTGTGCCTTGCGCTTTCCGGCATTTTTGGGGAGCAGAATGAAGTTGAAGTTCGGGTGGCCCGCGAAGCTCTGGTGAACGGGCGCAACGGCGTCCCGGTTTCCAGAACCGTCATCAACTACATAGACTTGCAGTCTTCCGGCGTAGTCCTGGTTTGCAATCGACGTGAGGCACTCGAAGAGTGTGCGGGGGTCCTCGTTGTAGCAAGGAATGATGACGTCCACGCTCGGCCAAAGATCGGGACTGGCTAGGTTGTCCGAGACCAATGAAACGCTTGCCGTGCCGGCATAAGCGGCTTGCATGCTCTTATATGTGGTCGAGAGCAGCGCATAACACGAGATGGTGACAGTGCTGACTGTGCCAAGAAGGTCCATGAGATCTTTGGTTCGTTTAGTGTTGTTGGGGAAGCGAGCGCATTACAAAGCCGCGGTCGTGCAATGCTGGAATTATGCGCGAGAGGGCCAGGATGGTTTGGCTTCGCAAGCCGGCGTCACTGCCCGGCTTCATCTCGCTAGGAGGGCACCCGTCGTGCAAGAGCACGATTGCGCCCGGCCGGACGGAGGCCAGCACTGCATCGACGATTGCATTGACACCGGGACTAGACCAGTCTTGCGGATCTGCCGACCAGTGGACAGCCGACAGCCCAATACTGGCCGCAGAGGCGATCACTTGTTCGGTCCAGATGCCATAAGGAGCGCGCATGTACCGCACCGAGGCTCCAGGGCAGGCCGCTTTGATGGCTCTGTTCGCCTCGAAGATCTCACGCTGCACTACGCCGGGTTCGCATTCGGACAGATCAGGGTGGGTCATCGTATGGTTAGCAACCTCGTGCCCTTCCGTGATCATTCGTTGGATTAGTGCTGGCTGGTCTGCCGCGTACGCGCCAATGACGAAGAAAGTCGCCGACACACGGTGTTGCGCCAGCACGTCGAGCACCTTCGGTGTGCAAAACGGATGAGGGCCGTCGTCAAACGTCAAATAAACGCTAGGTTGGCCGGCACCGTTAGCGCACTCGCTGTACACTTCGGACAAGCAGTCGAGGTGGCTCAAAGCTCTGCTCCGTTCCGATCAATCATCTCGCCGGCGGGCCAATCGGTTATCGGACGCCCAACTGGCAAGACAACGACGAGTGCGTCGTCTATGCGCGTGGGCGGTTTGTCGAGAAGCGCGTCTCTAAGGGTGGAGCGCACGCGAACGCCCGACTTGACGACCAGCAGACCGCCTCGCCCCAATCTTGCAACGTGTTTATGCAACGCTGGCCGAACCGTGCCGAAGCCGAATGGAACCGCGAGTTCCTGCAACACGGGAAGCACGACGCGGAATGAACTGCTGATTCCGAGCCCCTCGAGATCCCGACGAATCCCGTACAATCCGAGTTCAGCCACTAGCAGATCAGCCCCATCGATTTTGATGAATCGACGCAGTATGCCCATGTGTGCCGCAATACCGCTCGAGTCATACGCGATCGCACGGAACTCAGGTCTAGCTCCGGCCCAACTTCGGCTGCCTTCGAACGGCTTGGCATTGAAGGCGCCGGTCGGTCCGTAGGTCCTTCGAAAGAATTCGGCGAGTTCGATATGGTCGGAAAGTTGCAACTCGTTTTCCCAGCACAGCTTCCACCGCACCTGAGAGCGCATACAAAGACTCCTTTTTTGATACTTCCCGAGGGCACGCATCACGCGTTCGACGCCGCGTGATCTGGTGCGAGTTCAGACGCTGCCGTCGGAGATCGCGATACTAGCCAATTGAACTGGCAGAACCTCGTACGACTGGGTTCCAGCGCTGATGGGATCTCTCAAACTTGCCGTCCTTCCTGAGCCAAACCCTTCATTTCGGGTTCCTAATGCAGCACCGCCATCGATTGGTAAAATCGATTGTTTGGATGGTTGATATTCGATCGGTGGATGTTAGGATCTATGCGTTCCAAGGGTCCTGACCGCTCATGATCGGCTGGCCGAAGTTGGTGCTGTGCGCCGTCGCGGTCAGGTTCCCCCGCAGCCAATAGGACTGCGCGCGAAGAGCAGATTTGATCGAGACCGCGTTGAACCGGCGGTGGAAATCGACACGCTCAGCCCCGCCACCGAGGGCATGGCCACGATGCCGATGGCACTGTGCGTTGTGCTCGCGAATCCATGCCTCGCCCGCCGAAAATGCGACAGGAGGCTTCCAGTGCCGGGGCCGCAGGAGCGCCCGTTGTGGTCCCATGAGGAGGCGGAACACGAGTTCCTGCTCTCCGTGACACGCCGTGACCTGGGTTTTGCCGGGGTGGTCGAGCACTGAGCGGTTATGCGGTGGAAGCTAGACTAAGACTTCTCAACCGATCCGCGTCTCTGCCGTGAAAGGCACCGGGTCGACCCGCTATCGCGCAAGCCCAGGAGCGCGCAAGAATAGTGAGCCGCCGATGTTTACGCTCGCGCCGGAATACGTCTCGGAGAACTGCCGACCGCCGTGCGAGGCGAGGTTTACTGGACCCCGGGCGTGGTATCAATACGGATGGGATTTATCCAATCAATCAATTTGACTGATTTGCTTGAGTCCTGCATTCATGATCGGACATCAACGCAAATTGAGCGAGGTACAAACCGGAGCCTGGGAAAAAAGCGGCTCTTAAGAGTCCTTGCCAAATCACATCAACACTGACATGTACCAGATTGCTTTGCCATTTCACTAAGTTTGGCGCCTTCGACCCACTTGTGACCGAAGTATAATCGCACCCCCATGCAGGCACGCCTGGAACAAGATGGCGCTCAATTCGACGTCGGGGTCAACCCTTCACAATGCGCTACCCGATTTGCCCCAAAGCGCACGGAAAACGCAGCTGTCGCTGTTACACCGGTTGAATGTTCAACGTCCGATTGGCCGGCCGGAGCGACAATCGACCGGAACGGACCAGAGCCAATGATACATTCCGACTGGTTATGGGACCTGCGCAGTGAGTGCGACGACTGCATCGGCCGCCGCAGTATATATTTGACTTTTGACGACGGTCCTCACCCGCTTTGTACACCGCAGATCTTGAATCTGCTCGCGGAACATCGGGTCCCGGCGACGTTCTTCGTCATTGGCGCCTATGCCTTGGGCCAGCCGGAGCTAATTCAAAGAATGGTCGCGGAAGGGCACGAGGTAGGCAACCACACGATGACTCATCCGGACCTGTCTAGATGCGGGTTCGACGAGGTGCAGCGTGAAATATTTGACGCTAATGCGGCTATTATGATGGCTTGCCCTCAAGCGTCAGTTCGGCACTTGCGCGCGCCATACGGGAACTGGACCGAAGAGGTCTTTGCCGCGTCCGCCATCGCTGAACTGGCAGCTATCAAATGGTCGGTTGATCCGCGCGACTGGTCTCGCCCCGGGGTGGACACGATCGTCGATGCGGTCCTGGAATCGGCCAAGCCCGGGGCAATCGTCCGCTTGCATGACGGGTTTCCTCCCGACGAGTTGCTAGCCGTATCTGGTGCAGGTCTGCGCGATCAGACCGTCACGGCGGTATCCCGTCTAATCCCAGCTTTACTTGAGCGCGGATTTCAAATCCGCTCGCTTCCGCATTTTGATTGAAACGCACCGCTGGCTAACTCCGCGCTTTGACCGCTGCTATCTACGAGGGCATTTGCGGCGGATGGCCGACCATCCTCATGAACCGCATCAATCCTGCGCTGTTTGTCGATGCGTTCACCGCTTGGATGCGCCAGACATCGCCGGACAAGCCCGACTTCGTGGCCACCTCGCGCCGCAGCCATGACCGCAGTGCCGACAAGGCTCCGCTGCATCTAGTCTCCGCCTTCGCCGCGACGTCTCGGCTGGTGCCCGGCCAGGGGGCGGTGCCCGACAAGAGCGGCGAGACCACCGCACTTGCGGCACATCTGGAGCGTCTGGGCGCAAATGACGGCCTCAAGGGAGCGATCGTCTCCATCGATGCCATCGCTACCAACGCAACGATCGCCACGGCAATCCGCAATGTCGGCGCCGACTATCTGCTCGCCATCAATGCTAACCAGCCCACCTTGTGCGCTGAGGTCGAAGCCTGCTTTGCTGATGCACCTGCCGCTGAACTCGACCGCGTCACCGACATCGAGGAACGGCGCGTCACCGTCTCTTGCGAGGCCGACTGGCTGGCGGGCTCGCGCCGCTTTCCCGACGAACTGCGCTTGCCCGAGGCCAAAACCATCATCCGCGTGAAAAACCGCACCGAACTTAAGGATCGCTGCCGCCACGACCAGATACTTCATGTCTTTAGCACGGCTCGGCGCCGAGCAGGCCGCCTCGGCCGTGCGTGGTGGTCACTGGCTGATCGAGAACGCCCTGCACTGGACCCTCGACGTCGTCTTCAACGACGATCAATCGCGGCTCCGAAAGGCCATGGCGCACACAACAGCGCCGTCGTTCGCCACTTCGCCCTCAATCTGGTCAGAGCCCTCTCCGACAAGCGATCCATCAAGCGTCGACGAAAAGTCGCCGGATGGAACCCCGACTATCTCGCCTCAATCATCGGAGAACTCGCTCGTTAACCTGGATTCAAAGCCCTTTGCTCAAAGACGTGCCGTCCCGATCCTGACGCGGCCGCTGGGGCGCAGGACTCTTGCAGCACATCTCGGGCCAGAGCTAATGAGCTCCCGGGCGGTCGGCTGCTTCATTTTGCCTCCCCGATTTGCATATAAAGACACTTTTCAAATGTGGTGTCTCGTGACATTGGTGAAATCTATTGCTCGGATGAAATGCATCCATGCGCTAGATTGGAATTGAAATGCGGTTTAAAGGCCTTGATCTGAATCTCCTCGTCGCGCTCGACGCTTTGATGATTGAGCGTAACCTCACAGCGGCGGCTCGCAGTATCCACCTTAGCCAACCAGCCATGAGCGCGGCTGTCGCCCGGCTGCGCGGCTATTTTGGTGATGAGCTTTTTACAATGAAAGGCCGTGAACTCATCCCGACACCGCGAGCCGAGGCGCTCGCCTCGCCGGTCCGCGAGGCGCTGCTGCATATACAGCTCTCGGTTATTTCCTGGGAGGAATTTAATCCGCGGAAATCCGATCGCTGTTTTAGGGTCATCCTTTCCGATTACATGACGATCGTTTTCTTTCAGGGGGTCATTGACCGTGTTGCGCGAGAAGCCCCTTTCGTCAGCTTCGAACTCCTGCCTCTCGCTGACGATATGGAAGAAATTTTCCGGCGCGGTGACGCCGATTTTCTGATACTCCCTGAAATGTTCCTGTTAAGCGGGCATCCAAAAGCGAAGCTTTTCGACGATACACTCGCCTGTGTGGGCTGTCGGACAAACAAGGAACTGTCGAGAAAGCTCACGTTCGAAAAATATATGTCAATGGGTCACGTAATGGCCAGATTTGGACGTTCGCTCAAGCCATCCATTGACGAGTGGTTTTTGATCGAGCATGGCCTCAAGAGGCGGGCCGAGGTGGTCGTGCAGGGGTTCAGCATGATCCCTCTGATGCTACCGGGCACCAGTCGCATTGGGACCATGCCCTTGAGGCTGGTTGAGCATTTCGCAAAAACACTACCGCTGCGCGTCGTCGAACTTCCGCTCTCGTTGCCGGTGTTCACTCTGGCGATGCAGTGGCCTGCGCTTCAGAATGGCGATCCGGCAAGCATCTGGATGCGGAAGATTTTGTTGGAGGAGGCATCTCGCCTGGTGCCATAGCCGAAGGCTGCGGTATGATTTGCACAACTTTGGATCTGCTCAGCGTTTCGGCGGTGTGCTTTGCGGCGAGTGGCCGCCTGTCATCTCCGCCAGGAGGCGCAACTGGACACTCCGGTTCCCTGCCCGGCGCGGGCCGCAGATCAATACGAGCCAGCCGTTTCGCTGGCGTAAGAGCCCTCCCGCCGAATGGAGCCAGTCCTGCTGCCGTTGCTGCCTGTGAGGCCAGCGACGAGCAGATCGGGGAACTGCCGTCGGCACGCCTGCCGGCGCGGGATGGCCGGAATCGAGATCGAGCTGGTTGGTCGCTGTGCATTCGGGTCGACCGCGACGTCGATAAGGGTACGTTGAGCCGGGTGCAAAGGCGGCTCAAGCGAAAGCGCAATATGACTGCGTGTACCCGGATCGACTAGCGATGCTATTTCCGGCGTCCTGAAATTCTAGCACATCACTATGTACAGGAAAAATGCGATTTGTGAACGACGCCCTTCAAAATGAGTATTCCGGTGATGCTGGGCGGCTATTCCAACCCGACGCCGGTCGCAAACAAATAGTTCGGAGTCCGCCTCTGGGCTATAGGCACACCATCCATTGCTTGAATGATTCTTATCCAAAATATCAATTTCCCCAATAGCGCGAAATTTTGCATCACAACAATGCTGATCGGTGAATCTTTCGCGTCACCGAGATTCATGGTCGGCCGCCAGACGGGAGGTGAAAGGCATGACTAACCAGCTTACGGCCGAAATCCTGGCGGAGATCTGCAAGCACGCTGAACCGGATGGGAATCCGATCACTCTTGAGACGAAGCTGACTGATTTGGGCATCCATCCGCTGGAAATGGCGGACATCCTGTTTGATCTTGAGACGAAATACGGGATCCAGATCGAAACGGACATTACTGAGGCCTGGAGCGATTTGCAGAACGTGGGCAGCGTGGTCGAAGCCCTCCGTGCGCTTAATGAGCACTGACAATGAACAAGCGCGTTGTTATCACCGGCATAGGCGGGATTTGTGGGCTCGGCAGCTGTGCTGCCGATATTTGGGCCGCCATGTGCGACGGCCGTTCAGCAATCGGCGTGTTGAGCGGTCCCTCGCTGCACGACATCACCGCGCGCACGGGATGCGCCATCCGCAATCTTCCTCAGCATGAGATCGAGCGTAAGCAAGTTCTTTCGATGGATCGGTTCAGCGTGCTTGCAGTGCTTGCCGCTCGCGAAGCAGTCCAGCAAGCAGGGCTGACCGCGTCTGACAAAAACCGCTATCGCCTGGGTGCGACGGTCGGTGTGGGCGTCTGCGGATGGGAGGCGATTGAGCAAGATTACCGGGCTATGTTGCTCCACGGCAGAAAGAGGACCGGGGCCTTCACCGCGCCCAAGGTCATGCCGGGCGCCGCTGCTGGACATGTCAGCATGGACCTTGGACTGCGCGGTCCCGTCTACGGCATCACTTCGGCTTGTTCCTCCTCTAACCATGCCATTGCCTCCGCCGTCGACCAGATTAGGTGGGGCCGCGCTGATGTGATGGTGGCAGGTGGCGCCGATGCGCCATTGGTTTGGGGAGTAGTGAAATCGTGGGAGGCTATGCGAGTGCTATCGCCCGACACTTGCCGGCCTTTTTCCGCGAACAGGCAGGGCGCTGTTCTCGGCGAAGGCGCAGGCATGATAGTCTTGGAAAGTTACGACCATGCCCGCGCTAGAGGCGCTGAAATATTGGCGGAATTGGCCGGTGCGGGCCTTTCAGCCGACGCTTTCGACATCGCGGCACAGACCATTGAGGGTCCCGAGGCGGCGATCCGCGCTTGTCTAGCCGACGCGGGTCTGGTCCCGGAGGAGGTCGATTACCTGAACGCTCACGGCACCGGCACTAAGCCAAACGATCAGATCGAGACCGCAGCAATCAAGCGAGCGTTCGGCGACCACGCCTATCGAATGTCGGTATCCTCGACCAAATCGATGCATGCCCACTGCCTCGGGGCCTCGGGTGCACTGGAGCTGATCGCCTGCGTGATGGCAATTCGGCATGGGATCGTACCGCCTACCGCCAACTATGACGAACCAGATCCAGATTGCGATCTAGACGTTACCCCCAACGTGGCGCGGGAGCGGAAAGTCAAGGTGACGCTTTCCAATAGTTTTGCGTTCGCGGGCACCAATGCGGTGTTGGCTATCAAGGCGGCGTGATTGTTTGGATCAGTGACGATATTGGTTGCGGCCAATCGTGAAGTGAGTCGTCGTCGCTGCCTTGATCTTGGAGCAAACCAGGAACTCTCGGCAGCGGTCAAGAAATAGCCCTGGAGAGCAGATCCGGGAAAAGTGCTTTGTGCTTCCTGGATTGCGAATGGGCTTATCAGCTCAGGCAACTCGGTCGGGTGTCCGCATGGATGCCCGGCCGATTTCTTGCGCGGTATCGATAAACGACGCCTCGCGCAGGAATCATGAAAGTGCAAACAAGTGGGTATTGCTAAGTGACGTAGTCCAGGGCTGAAAGCGGGCGGCTGCTTTCGGGGCAAAGCTCATCACAAGCTGCCGTTCCGTTGTGTCCCACGGGGCAGCGGGGCGTAGAGCCAATCCAGCTTCGAGGGTGTGATGCGGCGCGCTACCCGGAGGACATCCAGAGAGTGAATGCATTCTATCCAATCAATCGATTTTACAAATTCGTGCAGCGACACAAGAGTGCTATGAAATCAATCGTGAGGAGTATATGCGGTGGCAACGCCTATCGAAGCTGGGCCCGCAGCCAATACCCCGTACGGCAGTAGCGGTGACGACTTAATCTTAGATTTCTCCAAGGTAATACTCGGATCGACGGCCGTGCTGGCAAAGACTCCATCTCGGCCGATGGGGGCGTCGACCGAGCCTTCGGCGGCGCGGACAACGACAAAGTCTTCGGTGGAGAGGGCTTAATTATCATTTCGGCGACGGTCGAAATGAACTTCGCATGGAGCATGACGACCGAGCGCTGTTAACAGTGTAGCAGACATTGAGGCGCCGCATCTGACTGGGTCCGACTTCACCTTCGTCTCCTCCAAGACGCCAGGACTAAGCATTCCCGCGCTGAGCAGTCGCCGTGTGTCAGGAGTTGGTGTCGCCGGTGACGTAGGCCGGTTTTGCGGGCCCAAAAAGTGGCAGATCCCAGCCCCGACGGTGCTTATGAACGAAGGCCTTTCCTAGGGGGTCCCTTCTTGAAAATTTCAGCGAACAAAGAGCAGTCCCCCTCGAGGCCTTTCGCCCTAACGGCCACCATTTGGGCAATTTTCTCAATCAGTGGCGTGATCAACTTGCTTGCGCTGACTTCGCCACTGTTCATGCTGCAGGTGTATGACCGCGTTCTGGCGAGCGGCAGCGTACCGACGTTGCTGGGGCTCGTCGTGCTTACTGTGGGACTTTATGCATTCCAATCCCTGCTCGACATTCTGCGCGCACGCGTACTGCTGCGGATCGGCGAGCGTTTCGACGGGGAGTTTTCCGGACGCGTTCATGAGGCAATTGTTCGCCTGCCCCTTTTAACACGCAGACCGGGCGACGGCTTGCAGCCGCTTCGCGACCTCGACAATATTCGCGGGTTTCTAGCCGGAAACGGCCCCACGGCGTTCTTCGATCTCCCATGGATGCCGCTTTATCTCGGCATTTGCTTCCTTTTTCACTTCTGGATTGGCATGACGGCGCTTGTCGGGGTGGTCGTCCTGGTTTCCCTAACGGCTCTAACAAACGCATGCTCCCGACGGGCCACACGCGATGCCATCAACCACAACATGGTCCGCAACGGCCTACTGGAAGCAGCGCGCCGCAATGCCGAAATCATAGAGGCTCTCGGCCTCAGAAGCCAGATCGCGTCCCGATGGCACAAGGTGAATACCAAATATCTTGCTGCCAATCGCAAAGCCGGAGATGTGGCAGCTGGGCTAGGCGGGATTTCAAAGTCGCTACGCATGATGCTGCAATCGGCGATCCTCGCCGTTGCCGCCTACCTCGTGATCGCACGTGAAGCTACCGCTGGGGTGATGATTGCCAGCTCTATTATGATGGGCCGTGCCTTGGCTCCAGTCGATTTGGCGATTTCAAGCTGGAAAACTTTGTTTCTGGCGCGCCAGAGTTGGGCACGGCTGAAGGACCTCATGGCCAAGATGCCTCAAACCGCTCCAGTCATGCCATTGCCCGCACCTGAACGCGAACTGCGCGTCGAAGGCGTGATGATCGTTCCACCCGGCGAGAAGAAACCGACTGTGGCGGGCCTTGCGTTTGCCGTTCGAGCGGGAAGCGCACTCGGGGTCATCGGTCCATCGGGTTCTGGCAAGTCAACTCTCGCACGCGCCATCGTCGGCGCCTGGGGGCCGTCCGCCGGAAAGGTTTGCATCGACGGCGCGGGCCTCGATCAATGGAACCGAGAAGCACTGGGCCGCCATCTCGGTTATTTGCCTCAGGGCGTTGAATTGTTTGACGGAACCATCGGCGAAAACATCTCTCGTTTTGACGACAATCCTGATTCTGAGGCTATCGTGGCTGCGGCAAAAGCAGCGGGCGCACACGAACTGATCCTCAGATTTGAACATGGCTATGAAACTCAGATCGGTGAAGCTGGCTCGGCACTTTCCGCCGGGCAGCGTCAGCGTATCGGTCTTGCCCGTGCTCTTTATCGCGATCCCTTCCTAGTCGTGTTTGATGAACCCAATGCCAACCTCGATGCGGAAGGCGAGGTCGCCGTGGTCGAGGCGATCAATTCCGTTCGTGAGCGCAACGGCATTGCCGTTGTCGTCGCACATCGCCCCAGCGCCATCGCGGCCGTCGATTGCATATTGATGCTCGAAGGTGGGCGACAGAGAGCCTTCGGTCCGCGTGATGAAGTGCTTTCCACTGTCTTGCAGAGAGCAGCGACGACGCCACGAGCTGAATCCAAGGATGTGTCTGCGATCGATGTTGGGAAGACGTCTGCTCAGGGGATTGCCCAGTCTGCGTCCAAGGGCGCTGTGTCCACATAAAAAGACCTAGGGCTACCCTGATTCGAGGATTGCGATGTCCGAAATTGACACGAAAGCCGACGCTTCCCGTTCTATTCGCCGAAACTTACTGACAGCACTTTTTTTGAGCGTCGCCGTTCTCGGAGGGGCGGGAGCCTGGGCTTCAGTGACGAATCTGTCTGGTGCGGTTGTCGCGCCCGGACACTTTGTCGTCGATTCATACATTAAAAAAGTGCAGCACCCGACCGGTGGGGTGGTGAAAGAAATCCTCGTGCGTGAGGGCGATAGAGTCAAGACAGGCGACGTTATCATGCGACTTGATGCCACTCAGCCACGCGCCAATCTAGCCATCATCATTAAGCGACTCGATGAGTTGGCGTCTCGGCTAACACGGCTCGAAGCCGAGCGTGACGATCTGGCAGAGATCGTCTTGCCGGAATGGCTGCTCAAGCGCCGAGATATTCCATCGGCTGCCTCCGCGATACTCGGTGAGCGGAAGTTATTCGAATTTCGCAGGCAATCCCGCGAAGGAAAAAAGTCGCAGCTGGCCGAGCGGATCACGCAATACAAGCATGAGATCGAGGGCCTCAAAGCGCAGCAGATTGCATATGAGAAAGGTATTGACATTCTCGGACATGAAATTGCTGTTTTGAGTAGGCTGCGCGAACAAGGCATTGTCTCGGACCAACGCTTAAACAGCCTCAAGTCGCAGGTTGCCACCTTAAGCGGTCAACGTGGTGAAACGGTCGCGAACCAGGCACAGACGGCGGCCCGTATTGCCGAAACTCGTCTGCAAATCCTGCAGATTGATCAAGATCTCAAGGCGGAAGTCGGCAGGGAACTCGCACAGGTCCAGGCCCAAGTGGAGGAATTCCTAGAACGCAAGGTAGCTGCTGAGGATGAGCTTCGGCGAATCGATATCGTCGCGCCGCACTCAGGAATCATCCAACAGCTTGCTGTCCATACGGTTGGTGGCGTGATCAGACCCGCCGATCCGATCATGCTGATTGTTCCTGATGGCGACGATCTTCTGCTGGAAGTACAGATCTCTCCGAAGGACATCGACCAGATACGCCTTGGTCAACAAGCCGTGTTGCGGATGTCGGCCTTCAACTTGAGAACCACACCTGAGTTGAACGGGTATGTAAGCTGGATAGCGGCCGATCTGACGACGAATGAAAAAAACGGCACTTCTTACTACCTGGTGCGCCTGTCAGTTCCGCGTGTTGAACTGACGAAGATCAAGGATCTGACACTGATCCCAGGCATGCCGGCCGAAGCTATGATCCAGGCGGGCCAGCGGACAGCGCTTTCCTATTTTCTCAAGCCACTGTCTGACCAGATCAATCGCGCATTCCGCGAAGAATAGTGCGGCGGTCCTGCTCGATCTCATAGTTGATCTTCTGGCCATCAATGAGGCTCTTTAGGCCTGCGCCGACAGCGGAAATGTGAACAAACACGTCATGGCCGCCGCTATCAGGTTGGATAAATCCCAATCCCTTGGTGCCGTTGGAACCACTTCACGGGTACGTTCCCGTTTAACTCCTGGGCCCGGCTTACGACCGGGCCTCCTTTTATGCAGGCCCAGTTTCGACCGGTTCGAACGGATGGCCTTCAGGATCGCGTAGGCAGCGTGCGCGTCGAGCGCGATATCCAACAGGCCTTCCGTGGTGTGAATCGAGAGAATGCCAATCACGTGGAATCCTTGACTGTCGAAGTGTGAAATTCGCTCGGCACGAAAGGCATGCCTTCTTCGTCTGGCGCATCGCTCACCTGTGTCCACAGCGCCGACAATCGCGCAACCCGACACCATGATCAAGCGGACCTAGAGGTCGGATAAACTTCATGGCCTTGTTGAGCCCGCGAGGGCGGCGATAGTCCCGCGATTCCGGGACCTGTCGGTGGCAAAAAGCCTCCGTGGACTTTCAACTTGACCCCGTTACCCGCGGACTTCGTTGCGTTCACGCCACGCCACCATTAAAAACGAGAGCTTCGGCGACATTGCTTCAGGCAAGGAGTGCACCGCGATGGAAGAAACCGACGACAACACCAGCGCCCTTATCGAGCTGACCGCCGAGGTGGTCTCAGCCTATGTCTCGAACAATCCAGTCCCGGTCGGAGATCTCCCGGCCCTGATCGATCGAGTGCATGGAGCGTTGAAGAGCGCCGGCGGCGACGCGGCGGAAAAGCCGGAAGCTCTCACGCCAGCGGTGCCCATCAGGAAGTCCGTCACGCCGGACTACATCATCAGCTTGGAGGACGGGAAGAAGTTCAAGTCGCTGAAGCGGCATCTTTCCGTTCACTATGGCCTGACGCCGGACGAATACCGCGCCAAATGGGGCCTGCCGGCTGACTATCCGATGGTGGCCCCGAACTACGCCGCCGCCCGTTCTTCGCTTGCCAAGTCAATGGGACTTGGCCGCAAGGCTACCTGACAAGCAAAAGCGGCGCTCGCTAAGAGAGGCCCGCAAGCTCCCTGAGGGCATGCGGGCTTGCCAACACTGATGGCCTTGCCCTCTGATGGTTAAATTGCCTCCTTGAGGGTGGAATGCTCCCGAACGCGGTTAGGAACCCACCTATCACCAACACTTGGACGGTATCGGAAAACTTGATAAATCGACGGTTCTCGGGATTGTTTTCATTGTTTTTTTGTCATGCAGCTTGACTATCAGACACTGACAAATTGCGGTCCACCCGCCGCCTCTGACCCCCACCGCACGCCGCTGCGCGGCAGCTGGTACGAGATCGACCTAGACGCGATCAGGCACAATTATCGCCAGCTTCGCGCACACCTGCCCGCGGCAGTACGGATTTTCGCGTGCCTGAAGCGCAACGGTTATGGGTGCGGCGCCGGACCGGTGGCTTCAGCTCTGGCTGCAGAGGGGGTTGACGGCTTCGGCGTCGCTGCGCTGCCGGATGCGGTCGCGATAAGGCATATGGGAGTCGAGCTTCCAATCCTGCTCTATCCAGGACCTCTGCCGTCATCGGCCGACATCATCGAACGGCTCGGGCTTACAGTCACGATCTCCAGCCTCGAGGAACTGGAACGCTGGCGTGCCGCAATGGACAGCACGCGGGTCTTTGTAAAGGTTGATCTTGGCTTTTACAGGTCGGGGGCAGCGCCGTCGGCTGTCAGCGCATTGCTCGCGGCCGGCCATGCTTATGACGATGTCGATGTCGAAGGGCTTTATGCGCATCTCAGCGAACTGCCTTCGGAGACGCCCTTCCATGTAAGCGAACAGCGCTCCCGTTTGCAGCAGATTCTTCAATCGGCCAATGCTTCTGGGACACGACCTCCCATTGCGATGGTGGCGAGCACGGTGGGTGTGCTTCGATACCCTGAGATGGATTTCGATGCTGTCGATCCCGGCGCCTTGTTCATTGGTGTCTCCGACACGGATCACTCCACCCGGCCTGTCGCCCTGCGGCCGGCTCTTAAAGCCATTTCGAGCTCTCTGGTTTCAATCAAGCGGACCGACTCCTCGCTCGGGACGGCGCCGAGCCTGCCTGGCTACCAGCAAGGAATGGTCGTCGGAGTGCTCGGTATCGGTTGGGGAGACGGGCTGCCACGTCAGCTCCCGCCCGGCGCTGAGGCACTGGTGAGAGGCCGGCGTGCGCCTCTGCTGCCGCCGGTTCATTTAGAACATCTCCGTATCGACCTCACGGACATCCCCGATGCTTGTTTCGGCGATCAGGTGCTCTTGCTCGGGCAGCAGGGAGACCAGACCATCACACAGCATGAGGTCGCCACCTGGTGGGGCACCGACATCGTCGGGCTGTATGCTCAGCTCCGGGACCACGTTCCACGCGTCTATGTCTGAGATTCATAAGAGCACAACAATCGAGAGCGGTTGATTCCAGAGCAACGCATCCACTCCCGCCGACCAACTCTCCTTGCACACCGCGACGTCGCGCGGCTCACTGCGGCGTCGCGCGATCGTGGGTATCCAAAAAAGCGGCCTAGGAGTCGTCCCTGCCGGAATTGACAATCAATTCGGCGCTGAAGCTCATCGACCAAATGGGGCCGAAGGCAGGCCTGGATGCGTATTCCGACGAAGCCGGCCATCGATTCCGATTTGAAGCCGGCCAGTCATTCCGATTTCATTCCGGCCGCCGTTCCGATTTGAAAGCGGCCAGTTTCGGTCTGATCCTGGGTCGCGTTAATGCGGCCGTGCTGGAAGAACGCCGACGCCATAATGGGATGCCATCATGCCGTAGCTGCGATTGATCTCGGGATCGTAGAAGCTGGCGCGGCTGGCCGGGGAGGAATCAGCGCGCTCAGAATCTCAAAGTCAGTCAATGCTGGCGCGGCAAGCCGACGCCGGGACGGCTGTGCCTCGGTTCCTAGCAATGGGAAGTGGCCGATCTACGATGTTGAGGCGTCAGCTTAGACGCCCCAGCTCGATTTATCATTGCGGGCCGCGCGGATCGCGTGCGCCCGCATTTTTTGTCGTAGGCATACGCCGCAGCAAGAGGGCGGCATTAGCGCCAGGAGGCAGGTGATGCAAGCTGAAGCGATGCCTTGCTAACCAGCAAGGAAGCTGCCGCTCATCCTTTAATATCGGTTGAGCGGCGGCCCGACGATCATGACGGTCGGATCAGCCGACAGAAGCTTCCTCGCCTCCGTGCTGACATCCTCCAGAGTCACCGCGTCGATCAGCGCGGCTCGGCGCTTGATATAGTCAATGCCCAGATTGCCGCGCTGCAGCCTGACCAGTGTCGCCGCAATCGAATCCGAAGACTTGAGGTACTTAATCGCAAACGAGCCGATCAGGTATTTCTTGGTCGTCGCGAGCTCCTCCTCGGTCGGCCCGTTCTTAGCCATCTCCTTCACCACCTTGCGCACGATCGAAAGCGTCTCGGCGGCCCGATCGGAGCGCGTCGCGGTCGTCACCAGCAGCGCGTTGGAATGCTCATGATCGACGAGCTTCGAGCTGACGCCATAGGCAAGGCCGCGCTTCTCGCGCACCTCCTCGAAGAGACGTGAGGTGAAGGTCGAGCCGCCGAGGATCTCATTCAGCAGCGCGGCAGCGAAGAAATCTGGCGCGTTCAGTTTCACGCCGGGCCAGGCAAGCTGCAGCGAGGTCTGCGGCAGGTCATAATTGATCTCGAGCTGCTGGCCGAGCTTGGGTTTGACGTCGGCCACGGGAGCCAGCGTCTGCTTGTCCGGCAGGTCGCCAAACACCTCGTCCAGCTTGCCGCTCAGCGTCGCGGCGTCGATATCGCCCACCACCGCCACATGCAGGCCGCTGCGGGCGAAAGTCGCCTTGCGGAAGGCCTTGAGGTCGTCAGCGGTGATGGTGGCGAGGCTCTCCTTGGTGCCCTGGTACGGCCGCGCATAGGGATGCCCGCCATAGATCGCGCGCAGCCAGCGCTGCTGCGCCACCGTGTGGGGGTCGCGCTCGTTGGCGAGGATGCCGGAGAGCACCTGGGCGCGGATGCGATCGATCGGCGCCTGGTCGAAGCGCGGGCTGTTCACCGCCAGCTTCAGCAGGCCGAACGCCTCGTCCATCTGGTCGGACAGCATGCGCATCGAGCCATAGGTGCCGTCGCGCGCCGCCTCAAAACTCATCTCGGCGCCGGCATCGTCGAGCTTCAGCTGGAAGGCATCGCTGTCGAGGTCGCCGGCGCCTTCGTCGAACAGGCCGGTCATCAGATTGACCAGACCGTCCTTGCCGGCGGGATCCTGCGCGCTGCCGCCGTCGAAGACAAAGCGGATGGCGGCCAGCGGGATCGAATGGTCTTCCACCAGCCAGGCGGTGATGCCCTTCTTCGACTTCACCTCCTGGATGTTCATCTCGGCGCGCGCGTCAAGCGCCGGCAGCGACAGGAAGAACAGGGCAATGCACAGAGTGGCGATGGCGCGCGCCACCTTTTCTTCTCCCCTTGCGGGGGAAAGAACGCTGCTCATCCGTTCAAGGACCAGGCTCATCATCAGTTCCCCGCCTGTTGCTGCGGCAGAAGATAGCCGGTGGTCGAGTGGTCGAGCACGAGGTAGCGGGCGGCAACCGCCTTGACCTCTGCGGCTGTCACTTTGCGGATGCGGTCGGGCCATTCCTGCACATCCTTCACATTGCCGCCGGTGGCGAGCGTCGAGCCGTACATCTTGGCCATTTCGTCCTGCTTGTCGCGGGTGAAGATCATCGAACGAACAAAGCGGGTCTTGGCCCGCTCCAGCTCGTCTTCGGTCACGCCGTCCTTGACGACGCGGGCGATCTCGGCATCGATGGCCGCCTCGACATCGGCAAGCCTGGCGTCGCCGCGCGGCGCGCCATAAACGGTGAAGTTGGTGGCATCGAGCATGGTGCCCTGGAAGTAGGCGGCCGCGTCAGAGGCGATCCCCTGCTTGACGACGAGCTCCTGGTAAAGCCGGCTGTGGTTGTCGCCGCCCAGGATCTCGGCCAGCAGGTCGAGCGCCTCCGCTTCGCCGGGCTTGGCCGTGTGATAGGACGGCACCACCCATTGCGTGGAAAAGCTCGGCACCGAAACCCGCGCGTCGGCGAGCGTCACCGTGCGCTTGGTGTTCTGCTCGGGTTCGACCGGACGGATGCGCGGCGGCAGATCCGGTCCACGCGCGATCTTGCCGTAGGTCCTTTCGGCCATCGCCTTCACGGCGTCGGGATCGACATCGCCCACCACCACCAGCACCGCGTTATTTGGGTGGTAGTAGGCGTCGTAAAACGCCTTCGCGTCCTCTCGGTTGAGCTGTTGTATTTCCTGCATCCAGCCGACCACCGAGATGCGATAAGGCTGATTCTGCCAGAGCGTCGCATCAAGCTCCTCTGTGAGCACCGCCTGCGGATTATTTTCAATGCGCGAGCGGCGCTCCTCGAGAACCACGTCGCGCTCGGTCTTGATGACGTCGTCGGTGAGGACGAGGTTGCGCATGCGGTCGGCCTCAAAACCCATCATCTGCTCGAGCGCCGAGGACGGCACTGTCTCGTGGAAAGCGGTGAAGTCGTAGTAGGTAAAGGCATTCTTGGAGCCGCCGATCTCGGACACCGCACGATCGAGCTCGCCGGCGGCGTGATTGGCGGTCGCCTTGAACATCAGATGCTCGAAAAAATGCGCGATGCCGGAGTTGCCGGGCGGCTCGTCGGCGCTGCCGATTTTGTACCAGATCATGTGGGTGACGACCGGGGCGCGATGGTCAGGAATGACGACCACTTCCATGCCATTGTGGAGTAGGAAATCGGATGGCGACTCTTCGCCGGCCATTGGCGACCTGATCCCGGTGAAGGCTAAGATGGTTATCAGCAGGGTCTTGGAAACCCAGCCGCCGGGGTTTGCAGCGAATATGGTCATGAATCTGTTCTGCTCCTTGGTGCGCTACACGTTCGACAGATCGGGTAAGCATGGAACGTGCCAAGCAGAAACGACTTCCAGAGCAACGCTTCCGCACGCAAACTGACCTGTCCATTGTCGGACATTGTCGGATACCACTCCCCGGCCTTGGCCGATGCGATTGCACGGCAGCGATGGTTCGGCACGGATTGCTGTTCACGCTGCCGAACCGGGGCCAGCATAGCTGGTGCGGTATCGCTCATGTATTTGGCCGGCGGTAGCGGACACGGTCCCCCCACCCCTTCTGCAGCATCAGTTGGGCTAAATCAGCGTGTCAGCCTCGAAGGCGAGAGCACCACCAAGCGGGTGCTCCCTCCGAACCGGAGCTGCTCTGGCAGTGCTTCCAGATAGCCGGCCAGCGATACTCCTGTGTCTCGGTGAATGGGGGTAAGTTCCTCGCAGCTGCGCCATGCGAAGCAATCTGCGCGCCATGTAATTTGCCTGCCCAACCGAACGCAGACCAAGAACGCCCAGGCCCTGCGCAATGTTCAAAGTCGCCGCTTTTACCACGTACTCGACGTGAAGTTTGGGTCCGATACCTTGTGTTCAAGTTGGCCGGACGGCGCCCAGTAAGCTCCACATATCGGCAGTTTAGGCGCTGAACAGTATCCTAGCTGGTAGCCATTTCCTCTGCACGTGGAGGGCGCCGATAGGGACAACCGCATCTTGGATCCATTTCTCCCACCTCCCAAGCCAGTTCCTCTGCGCGACGCAATTATCAGACCAACAACAAAATACTGGGCACCGTGATGGCTACGCGAGAGCCTCAATTGTTCAGCGAATAATTATTCCTGGCGCAACTGAGGTGTTGACAATTTCGCACATGCGAAAAGATTTTGTGCATTGCGATGAGCTCTTCGGCCTGTAAGGTCCCGGTGTCGGCATTGCACGTCCATGAAGTGCATGCCGGCGTGAATTCAGCGCTGTCCCTTCGTGCGCTGTTTTCGATGCGAGCCCGCTGTCGCCTTCCGGCAGCGGGCTCCTTACCAAGAATAAGAATCGGCTGCCCGAGCGATGAGCTATGCGAGCCGAATGCGCTCCAGACCTCTTTTGCCTGCCGCGCATTCGGCGAATACTTTTTGACCTTCAACCTGCGCAGCGAGCCCAGACCGCGTCAGCGCGGAGGCGTGAACGAAGATATCCTTCTCGCCGCTTTCAGGTGCAATGAAGCCCAAGCCCCTTTCAGGATTGTAAAACTTAACGGTGCCTGAGACCCCCGACTGGGGGCCCAGTCCAACACTGGATCGGTCCGCTACACGCTGAGGAGTTGATGCTTTCATGACCTCTACAATTTTGCGCCACCTGACGGCCCTTTGGCCGTTCCTCTAGGATAACTTTGAGATGCGCGCCCTCTGAGACACTGCGGCCATCCGGCCGCCTCCACCACCCGCATATGAAGATATGCGTCAGCGCCGTCGGCGAGTGCAACGAAGCCGAAACCTTTGCTGGCATTGAACCACTTCACCTCGGCGTGACGCAGTTCGAGGTGCCGGCTGACTGCCGCTGAAAATAACTGGGCTCCGGGTGCAGTTCTGAAAAAAAGGGCTCGTCGTCATATCGATCGCGACGTGACTTGCGACGGTCTTTGTGTTTGCTCATGATTGTCTCGGCTTGCATGGCGATCGGCACTGCCCGTCAGTCAATTTGTCGGGAAGTGGCCGACTGGCATGACAGCTGAAATTCGCTCTTCGTGCCGGATCTATTCTCCTGGCTAGTTCGCACAGCCTACGGCCGTGGGGGACCTGAGCCGCCGGAAGTGCAGCTAACGTTACGGCTTTTCCTGGCTGACGGGACCCCTCATTAGGGTGGCAAAGACGGTTTTATCAGGTGGTCACCCGCATTGAACCCGATGCAAGGCGGTAAATTGATTTCTGCGACTTCGGCCCTCTCTCTACTGAATCAAGTGCATTGCACAAGCCGGAAGCTAATCGCCTTTGATTGGATGCGGACCTGAGAACATGATCGAGTGCGTCGTTGTATCGCGCCATGGCATCGCTTCTAGCCCGGATAATGCATGGGGGTTGGCGGATGTGGTGCAAGCCGTTGAAATGACGTAGGATTTGGTTGCTTACGCCGATCCTCGCCATTCCCGGAGACCACACCCGCCATGAACGATCCTACGCTGCCGCTGAGCGGTTTGTCATCTGTTGTCGACGACGGTCGAAAACCGCTGATAAACGATGACACGCGAGCTGAAGCGCTGGAGAGAGCAAAGGCGGTCGCCCGCGCGCTCTTCAACTAGCGCTGTAGCGGGCGACCGCCTTTGCGGGGCGGTGCTGATCATCTGAGGTTGAGAAGGGGATAGACGCGGGGCACGTCTCCAGTCGCCCTGAGGCGGCTTTCGACTTACCCCGCCATGCGCCTGCCTTGTGGTAGATCTGCGGGTAATCAGCGCCGCAGAAACAATCCGGCGCAACACCGATCTCAACTGGCAAGTCCAGGCTCGGTGTCACGCTCCACTGACGGTGCGCGACCTGCATTATCGCATTGTCAGCGCATTCCGTCGACCTTTTCCCCGAACTCCCAGCGGCGCTCCGAAAGGACCGTCGCGGATGTTCACGGGCCGCTTCTTTCTGTGCGGCCGCTGCCGTTCGCAGGTAACGATCTGCCGCAGTTGCGACCGCGGACAGCGCTACTGCGGGGAGGTCTGCGCCCGTGCTGCCCGTCACGACTGGCGCAGAAGCTGAAGCAGATAAGTGGGCAGGCGACAGGCTTCTTGCTCCCCAAGGACGCCCCGAAATAAAGTGGATCCGCACAGAAGTGCAAGTCCGAGAGCTTGCACGCAGGCTCTCAGCCCTGCGATCGTGGCAAGAAGAATCAGACACGAGCGGAAAACTATCGGCTGATGACCGATCTCCTAGGCAGGCCCCTAAATCAAATCTGGAACTGAAACTCATTACATTGGAAGCTTGACCTCTTCGTGGGAGGTTTAGCGATGGCGCACAGCGGCTCCGGGATCAGGCTGGGATTCCACAACACGTCGGTCGGTATATCGCTTTTTGACCAGCAGAGGCCGACATCAGCCCCGCAGTCGGTTTTGCAGTGCCTGCCGA